>CAJUDW010000001.1 GCA_910584995.1 uncultured Oscillibacter sp.
CGTGGAAAAGGTCATCATCGGCGTGGAGGACAACAAGCAGAACGGCATCGACGCCATGAACCGGGTCATCATGGAGAAGAAGGCCCCCGTTGTGGTGGAGCCCCTCCGGTGCCGTTACCCCCAGGGCGGTGAAAAGCAGCTCTGCCAAGCCATCACCGGCAAGCAGGTGCCCCCCGGCGGCCTGCCCAGCAACATCGGCTGTGCCGTCTTTAACATCAACACCACCTGCGCCATTTACCGGGCCATCACCAAGGGGATGCCCGTGGTGCGGAAAATCGTCACCGTCTCTGGCTCCGGCGTGGTGGAGCCCAAGAACGTGGAATGCCCCATCGGCACCCCCGTCTCCTGTCTCTTCGATTTCTGCGGCGGGCTGAAGGACGGTACATACAAACTGATCTCCGGCGGCCCCATGATGGGTATGGCCCAGTACACCGCCGACGTGCCCGTCGGCAAGGGCACCGGCGCCATGCTGGCTTTCTGCGAGAAGGAAGAGCAGACCGTGGCCGATCCCCAGTGTATCCGCTGCGGCAAGTGCATTTCCGCCTGCCCCATGCACCTGGAACCCCTGTTCCTGTATCAGTACGCCTCCAAGGGCCTGGTGGAAGAACTGGACGCCGCCCACATCATGGACTGCATGGAGTGCGGTGCGTGCGCGTACACCTGCCCTGCCCGTATGCATCTGACCCAGATGTTCAAAACGGGCAAGCAGCTTCTGAAAAACAAGCAGGCTGCCGACAAGGCGGCGGCTGAGGCCCGCAAGGCCAAGGAAGAGAAAAAGGAGGTTGTGAACAAATGACGGACTATAAAAATTTGAAGCTGATCGCCACCTCCAATCCCCACATCCGCGGCTCCGAAACTACCCAGACCATCATGCGGGACGTGATCATCGCCATGTGCCCCGCCCTGATCTGGTCCATCGTGATCTTCGGCGTGGAGGCCCTGGTGCTGACCGCTATTTCCGCGGCAGGCTGCGTCTTTTTTGAGTGGCTGTACCGCTTCCTGATGAAAAAGCCCCAGTCCATCGGCGATCTCAGCGCCGTGGTGACGGGCATCCTGCTGGCCTTTGTCTGCCCCCCCACCCTGCCCTGGTGGACGATCCTGGTGGGCGACTTCTTCGCCATCGTGGTGGTGAAGCAACTCTTCGGCGGCATCGGCAAGAACTTCCTGAATCCCGCCCTGGCGGGCCGCGCCGCCCTGGTGGCCAGCTACGCCGGTTCCATGACTACCTGGATTGACCCCGCCGCCGGCAAGGCCCCCATCCTGGGCGGCGCCGTGGACGTGGTGACCGCCGCCACCCCCCTGACCTACATGAAGGCCGGGGATCTGGCTGGCCTCCAGTCCGTGTATGACCTGAAAGCCATGTTTATCGGCAACATCGGCGGCTGCGTGGGCGAGGTCTCCTCCCTGATGCTGCTGATCGGCGGCGTGTATCTGATTGGCCGGAAGGTCATCAACTGGCACACCCCTGTCTCCTATATCGGCACCGTGGCGGTGCTGACCTTCCTGTTCCCCAAGGCCGGTTCCAGCCTGGAGTGGATGCTCTACAGCCTCTTCGGCGGCGGCCTCATGCTGGGCGCGTTCTTCATGGCTACCGACTACGCCACCTCTCCCGTCACCAAGCGGGGCCAGGTGATCTTCGGCATCGGCTGCGGCGTGTTCACCGTGTTTATCCGGTACTTTGGCTCCTACAGCGAGGGCGTCTGCTACTCCATCATGGTGATGAACCTCTGCGTGGCCCTCATCGACAAATGCACCAAGCCCACCCGCTTCGGTGTTGTAAAATCCAACAGCAAGGAGGCGGCGAAATGAGCAGTAAGGAAAAAGAAGCGATCCACATGGATCCCCAATACATCATTCGCCTGACGGTGACGCTGTTTGTCACCTGCGTGGTTGTGGCGGCATGCCTGGGCGGCGTGAACGCTGTGACCGCCGAAAAAATTGCGGCTATCAACTGGGAAAAGACCGTGACCGCCATGAAGAAAGTTTCCCCCGACGCTACGGACTTCTCCGACAAGCTGGACATCACCGACGCCATGGCCGAGGCGGCCAAGGCCGCCGGCGGCACCCTGGACTCTATATATGAGGCCCAGTCGGGCGGCGCGAAAATCGGCTACGCCATTAAGGTGGTGGCCTCCGGCTCCCAGGGCAACATTGAGATGATGGTTGGCGTGGACGAGGAAAACGCCGTTACCGGCGTGTCTGTGGTCAAGGCCTCTGAAACCTCCGGTATCGGCACCCGGGTCATCGAAAACGAAAACGGCGTACTGGACCAGTTCCAGGGCAAGAGCGCCGCTGACGGCACCCTGGTGGTGGGCACCAACGTGGACGCCATCACCGGCGCCACCGTCTCTACCAAGGGCATCACCGCCGGTGTCAATGCCGCGCTGGCCGCGGCCAATGCCATCGGATGAGAAGGAGGACGGACATATGAATTTCGGAAAACAATTCAAGGAAGGCCTGATCACCAATAACCCTGTCCTGGTGCAGGTCCTGGGCATGTGCTCCACCATGGCCATCACTACCTCCTTCATGAACGGCCTGGGCATGGGCATCAGCGTGCTGATCATCCTGACCGCCTCCAACGTGGTTATCTCCGCCATCCGGAAGATCGTGCCGGATAAAATCCGTATCGCCATGTTCATCGTGGTCATCGCTGGTTTCGTCACCTGCGTGGATCTGGCCCTCCAGGCCTTTGTCCCGGCGGTGGCGGAGTCCCTGGGTGTGTTCATCCCCCTGATCGTGGTGAACTGCATCATCCTGGGCCGTGCAGAATCCTTCTCCTATAAGAACGGCGTGCTGGCCTCCGCTGTGGACGGCGTGTGCCAAGGTATCGGCTACACCGCCGTGCTGATGGTCATGAGTATCGTCCGGGAATTCCTGGGCGCCGGCACCTTCGGCGCGGGCCTGCTGGGCGCGGAGGCCAAGGGCATCCGCATCCTGCCCTCCCAGTTCCCTGTGGGTATGCTGACCCTGCCGGTCGGCGGCTTCCTGGTGCTGGGCGTTCTCATCGCCGCCATGCAGTGGGCCCTGAACCGGCCTAAGAAGAAGAAGGAGGAGAGTAAATAATGGAACTGTTCGCGAGTTTAGTCACCATCTCCCTGGGCGCGATTTTGTCCAATAACTTCATCTTCTCCCAGTTCTTGGGCATCTGCCCCTTCCTGGGTGTTTCCAAGAAGGTGGATACCGCCGTTGGCATGGGCGTGGCCGTGACCTTCGTCATGGGCCTGGCCTCCGCCATCACCTGGCTGGTAAACACCTTTATCCTGGTGAAGTTTAACCTCATGTACATGCAGACGGTGGCCTTTATCCTGGTCATCGCTGCGCTGGTGCAGTTCATCGAGATGTTCCTGCAAAAGGCCATGCCCACCCTGTACACAGCCCTGGGCATCTACCTGCCACTGATCACTACCAACTGCGCGGTGCTGGGCGTCGCCCTGCTGAACGTGCAGAACAGCTACAACTTCATTGAATCCGTGGTGTATGGCATCACCGGCGGCATCGGCTTCCTGCTGGCCATCGTGCTTTTCGCCAGCATCCGGGAAAAGCTGGTCTTTGCCGAGTATCCCAAGTCCTTCGACGGATTCCCCATCGCCCTGGTTACCGCGGGCCTCATGGCCCTGGCTTTCATGGGCTTCTCCGGCCTTCAGCTGCCGCTTTAATAAGGGAGGCGTAAAAGTAGTATGATGAATATTGTTGCCGCAATTTTAGTATTGGGCATCCTGGGCGCCGTGTTCGGCGCGGTGCTGTCTGTCGCCTCCAAGATTTTTGAAGTGAAGAAGGATCCCCGGGAAGAGGAAATCCTGAGCCATCTGGCAGGCGCCAACTGCGGCGGCTGCGGCTATCCCGGCTGCGGCGGCTGCGCTGCGGCCATCCTGGCCGGTGACGCCCCTGTCACCGCCTGCGCCCCTGCCGGTGCGGAAAACGCCGCCGCTATCGCCAAGATCATGGGCCAGGAGGCCCCTTCCGGCGAGCGGCAGGTGGCCTTTGTCCGCTGCAACGGCGGCGTGAACGCCAAGAAGCGGTTTGACTACATCGGCGTGAAGGACTGTATCTCCGCCACAAAGGTAGCTGCCGGCCCTCTGGAGTGCTCCTTCGGCTGCCTGGGCTTCGGCTCCTGCGTGTCCGCCTGCCAGTTCGGCGCCATGTCCATCGGCCCCAACGGCACTGCTGTTGTGGATCCGGACAAGTGTACCGCCTGCATGGCCTGCGCCGCCGCCTGCCCCCGGAAGCTGATTGTCTCCGTTCCCGTCTCCAAGAAGGTGCGGGTCACCTGCGCCAACCAGGACAAGGGCAAGGGCGCCATGAGCGTCTGCAACAACTCCTGCATCGGCTGCGGCCTGTGCCAGCGGGAGTGCAAGAAGGACGCTATCCACGTGGTGAACGGCGTGGCCGTCATCGATTACGACAAGTGCGTGGGCTGCAAGCTCTGCACCAAGGTCTGCCCCCGGGACGCCATCCTGCCTGCCGCCACTGCGGAGGAGAAGGAAAAGTACAAGGCCATCAAGAAGGCCCAGGCGGAGAAGGCGAGAGCCGCTGCCGAGGCTGCCAAGGGCGAATAAAGCTGAACCTCTTATCTAAAGAGCGGGCTGTCCTGTGGACAGCCCGCTCTTTAGATACCTTTTACCCGGAAATGCCTTCATATTTCTTCTTTATTTTTGGCGCTTTATGGATAAAAAAGTTAAAGATTGAAAAAAACCAGGAAACTGCGATATAATGGCACAGAAAAATGCACGCTGGAAAAGATGAGAAGCCTTGTCCAACGCCTTTCACCAGCAGGGCGGCGGCCCTGCGCAAAGTGCGCATTTACCGGGCGGTAAAGGAGATAAAAAACATGGAAAAGCTGTATAAAGCAATCAAGATCATTTTCCCGGTTATATTTGTCGTTATCGTTATCCTGGCGGTCAGGGATATCACCCGGATGGTTTCCACTTATGGCACCTATCTGACCGCTGTTCCTTTATCCACATTTGTAATTGCGTCTCTCATCGCATGGGGCCTGCTTTTGCTGGTCAACATGCTCGTTTATTTTCTGCTCGTGAAGTTCATCAAAAAGCAGCTGAAATAGCCGTGCTTAATCAGAACCAATGAACTGTGATTTCAGAAAAGATTTGAACACAATGATGAAAAACGGACTGACAAAACGGCCATTTGCACTTTTGCTTGCAATTTTGCTTGCAATTTTGCTGGCTTTTGGAATTTGTTTCCCGGCATCCGCCGCCCAGCCTGAAGCGGAGCCCCGCATCAGTTTTGTAGCGTACATGACGATTGTCGCCACAAGGGAAGGAACGTCATCTATTGGTCTTATGAATGGTCATGCGTTTTTAATTTTTGAAAACGTCAGCGATTCTGAGATTACCGTGGGGCATATGTCTGTTCCGGCCGGGGAAAGCATTACGATAGGGACTTATGGAAACATTCCCACACACCATGGTATTTGGTACAATACCGAGGCGTATGCTGAAATTCGCAAGCCATACTATGGGGTTCTCACCGGAGTGACCCGCACGGAATTGAGCAGTGTGAACAGATACATCAACACTCATAACATATATTCCGCCACTGCCTTTAACTGCGCCGGTTTCGCTTCCGGCGTATGGAACACGGTATATGAAGAGTCCGGAATTTCCGGAGGGACTCCAACTGCACTTGTTGACAGTATTCGCAGCAACCCGGGCTATTTGACCAACCCTTCTCTGCCAAGCTGTTCGATCAATGACATTGCCTACCATACCGCCGATTCCCTCATATATGATACGGCCGATTTTTATCATCTCTGCATGAATAGAGCCATAGCGTAAGCGCCCCATAAAAAATTCCATAGCAACGGCAACAGGCTGTCCTGTGGGCGGCCTGCTGCCGTTGTCCATCTATCCCTCTGTTCCGCTTTAAGGAAAATCGGGAAGCCCTGCCCTCCCGGCCCGGAGGGCCGCTCCTCAGCTCTCCCGCCGGGGCAGCCCCGCCAAAAAGGCAGGCAGTTTCTCGTTAAGCTTTCGGTAAACCCGCTCCCGGAACCAGGCCTCCCGGGAGGCCTCCACCGCCTCCTCCAGGGGGAACCAACAAACCTGGCTGTTCTCATCCGGCCTGCACCGGAGCGGCTCCGCCAAATCCGCCTCCGGCAGAAAGGTGACGTTTAGATGCAGGTGGCCGGGCACGTACCGCCCCCGCTTTTCGTGGCCGTTTACCGCCAGAATCTCCAAAGAGTAAATCTCCTCAGATACCGGCCCCAGGCCCGTCAGGCCGCTTTCCTCCCGCCCCCCTCATGGCGGCAGCCCAGATCCCGCTGCCCGCCGGCGTGGCCGCCCAGCCATGCCCGGGCACCGTAGAGGTTGTGATAAGCCATCAGGGCCCAGTTCCGGCCAGGGCTCACCACCCAGGCGGAGGTGGTCAGGTGAGCAACGGGATTGTCCCGGGTGTAAAGGTCATCCCCATTACGGAGACGGCGCAGCATTTCCTCCCGATCCGCAGACTCCTGCGGGTTCCAGGACCTATACCTTCCAGTGCGGACTGTAACTCCATATGATAACCTCCTTTTGTCGTTGTCCCGGCAGCCCTTTTTAGGCCTGCGGACGCTGCGGAAGGCATCCGCAGAAGCAGGACGGCCCCCACGCATACCGCGCCGCATCCGGCAGGCTTATGAGCATTTTTTTCATGGTTCTGCCCCATACGCACAGGCTAACATGTTTACCTTTCCTTTTGGATTAGTTTTCAACATATTATTTGTTGGGCAAATGTCCCAGAATGTTGTTTTTCGCTTAATATAATATATTTATAAACATTTCAGCACATTTGCGTGACAGGGAAAACCGAAGAAACCAAGAGCCTTTCTCAAATATTATTGCTGCTGTAAAGGGCAAATCCTTGCGAAAAAGCAGTTTTTGCATGATATTTTAGCAGGTTTTGTATCAGCTTCTGAAACAGAAAATACAAGTTTCAAAAAAATGAAATAATCAAATTTTGCAACAAATGCAGTGCAAAATAGCGGCAACGGTAGGCAAAACAAGAAACTTGTCGAATATTTCTTGGGATAAATTTACAGATTGGGGTTGAAAATTCTGTAAATTTATGCTAGTTTATAGAAAAGAGACCGGGGCGGCTCAAAAAGCCGTCGCAAATCCAAAATTTTTGATAAAGGATTGAAGGGATACCATGGACATTAGAAGGACTGTCCTGCTGGCGGACGCCAGCGAAGAATTCCGATCGATGCTGCGCGATGCTATCGATCAGTCGGAGGCGTTTACGGTGGCGGGTTCCGCCGGCAACGGGGCCGAGGCCCTGGAACTGGTAAATACGCTGCGGCCTGACCTGCTGGTGATGGATGTGGTGCTCCCCGGTCTGGACGGCATGGCCCTGCTCCGCCAGCTGCGGGAGCAGGAGGAGCCTCTTCCCAAAATCATCATCCTCTCCGCCTTCTGCTCCAGCGCCGTAGTGGCGGAGGCCCGGGACCTGGGGGCCAGCTATTTCCTGCCGAAACCCTGCGAGCCGAACGCCCTGCTGGAGCGGATGCGGGCGGTGACCGGCGGCCCCGCCAAGGCGGAGGATCACGCCGCGAATTTGAAAAACATGGTGACTGCCGTCATCCATGAGGTGGGCGTTCCCGCCCATATCAAGGGTTATCAATATCTGCGGGAGGCCATTATGATCACCGTTGAAGACATGGACGTCATCAACGCGGTGACGAAAGTGCTGTATCCGGCGGTGGCAAAACGGTTCAATACCACACCCTCCCGTGTGGAACGGGCTATCCGCCACGCCATCGAGGTGGCCTGGGACCGGGGCGATCTGGAAACACTGCAAAAGTATTTCGGCTATACCGTTTCCAACGCCAAGGGCAAGCCCACCAACTCTGAATTCATCGCCATGATCGCCGACAGGCTCCTTCTGAAAGGACAGGACGGCGGAACCGCCATGATGGGCTGAGAGAAAAGTGAACCGGCAGCGTGGGAGAGGCATAACCTCTCCCACGCTTTTTTTTACGTCCCCAGAATCTCTCCCACTACTTGCATCTGCTCCGCCGTCGGACTGTCTTCCCAATGCCGCAGCTTCAGTTCTACCAGGCGATCCTCGTAGCAAAGGAGGTATGTGGAACGGGGCTCGCCCCCCGACTGTTCCTGATAGGCCCGTATTGCGCCCCAGGGGGCGGGATCGGCGGAGACGTACACATCCCAGAACTCCGGTAAATTCGGCTCGTTGTGCCGCTCCGCCTCTTCCAGCATACAACGCTCCACCAAACCATACAGAAATCCCGCTTTAACGTCCAGGACGGTATATTCCAGCCGGGGATACCCGGAATCGTCTATCCGGGGAGATTGCTGGTATTTCCGGCGAGCCAGCAGAGGGGACGCTTCATAGCGGCATTCCGTGGACCAGCCGTTGTAGTCCGTCTCCGTCAGGTCCTCGATCCGCAGGGGGATGGGGTCGCCGTAGACCTCAAAGGTGGCTCCGTTGTATTGGTAGGTCTCCACCAGCCGTTTTTCCTCCAGCCAGCCGCCCCGGAGAGAGCGGAACAGAAGCGCAATCATGCCGTGCATCATGACCATCACGAAGAGGATGACTGCCAGTACCGAGACCACCCGGTTGACCCGGGCTGAAACCTTTTTCCGCTTCAGCAGCGACGAAACCCCAATGGAGACAAGCACGGCGCAGCCCACCATCAGCAGGCCGGACAGGAGGGACACCATCCCCATCCGGGAGTCCAGAGAGAACAGCAGATGCAGCAGGATAATCAGCAGGGAGAAAGACAAAAACGCCGTTTCCAGCCGCCGGTGGCCCCGGGTAGGGGTGAATTCCCCCTCCAGGGCCGCCGCCTTAGCGGCCTTGTACCATCGGAAATAGGTGGCAAGATTCACAACCGCTCCCACCAAGATCTGTATCCAGCACAGAGGCAGCAGAAACATTATGCCGGAACTGAGCCATTCCACCGGATCCAGCCGGTACTGCCAGATCATCAGGAACAACTCCGCCAGACCCATGATTGCCAGCAACACCTGAGAGGGGATTTGGCTCCGGCGCATAGCCCGGTGGATGGTTTCCACCTGGATCCGGGGATCCGTCTCCAGGGGGACGGGATCCAAGGCGTCCGTATAGAAGATTTGCAGCTGGGCCGCCGTGGCGGCATGGGTCCATCCCGCGTCCCGGCACAGTTCCCGGTAGTCCCACTGTCCTGCCGGGGGGCCAGGGTCATAGGTAGAGGCTTCCGGGAAATAAGTGACGGCGAAGCGAAGCTTCTGGGGCGGGATCCGGCGGAACCGCCAAAAAGCCCCCAGTTTGTCCAGCAGCCAGCCCTTGGCAGCCATTTTCTCCAGGTATCTTTGGATGCCGGTGTGGTCGTAGAGATAAAACTGTACCAGGCGGTAGATTTTGTTGTTCATATGTCCTCTCCCTCTCCGGTAAATGTCCGGTAATCCTCTGTCAGGATTTGCAGGCGGCGGTATTCATTCTCCAAGGCCGTTTTGCCCTTTTCCGTCAAGATGTAGCTTCGCTTCCGCCCATGGGAGGCGGTCTCCCGGATCATGTCCGCCTTGAGGAAACTCTCCAGCAGGGCGTAGAGGGTCCCGGGGCCTACGGCCACCCGTCCCCGGGTGAGATCCTCCACCTGGGCCATGATATCTGCGCCGCACCGCTCCTGCCGCAGGCAGAGGAGGATATAAAACATCTGCTCCGTCAGCGTCTGGAATTTCTCACGGGCCATGGGCCGCCTCCTTATATCGATAATCGGTATTACTCTTTAGCCCTATCATAGCATCGAATATCGATATTGTCAAGGAGGAGATCTCCCGTCCCCTGCGGCAGGGGCCAGGCCGGTTTGGCCACCGTCCGCTTTTCCTGTGGACGCGCACAATTCTCCTCTTTACTTCCCCGGCGGAGAATTATATAATAATTCCGCTTTCGCGGGATTTCCTGTGGATCCCCCGCTGCCGGAAAGGAGATATAATTTATGATTCGTAACAAGGCCTTCTACCGGGGCTTTTTTTCCCTGACCCTCTCCCTGGCCCTGCAAAACCTGCTGACCTATGGGGTCAATATGATGGATACCGTCATGCTGGGCCGCTACAGCCAGACCGCCATGAGCGGCGTCAGCCTCTGCAACCAGGTGCAGTTCCTGCTGCAAATGCTGGTGGTAGGCGCAGGGGAAGGGGCCGTCGTGCTGGGCTCCCAATACTGGGGGAAGAACCGGCTGGAGCCAATCCCCCATATTATCGGCGCGGCCCTGCGGTTCGGCGGGGCACTGGCGGCGGTGCTGTTTGCAGCGGTGCTGTTCTTCCCGGGACAGATCCTCCACCTGATTTCCAATGACGAGGCGGTTATCGCCGAAGGGGTCGCGTACTTCCAAATCATCTGTTTTTCCTATATTGTGTTTACTTTAACCAATATACTGGCTGCTTCCCTCCGTTCTGTGGGCATTGTGAAGATCGGCTATGTCATCTCCTTCTCCACCCTGTGCATCAACGTCTGCCTGAACTACCTGCTCATTTACGGCAACCTGGGCTTTCCGGAACTGGGCGTCCGGGGGGCGGCCATTGCCACACTTACCTCCCGGTGCGTGGAACTGCTGATCGTGCTGTACTATTTAAAATACAAGGAGGCCCGGCTGAACCTGACGGCAAAAAAACTCCTGCGGATTGACACCAGCTACATCCGGGACTATACCCAGGTCTCCGCGCCGGTCCTCGTCAACCAGGCCCTCTGGGGCGCGGCCCAGATGGTTCAGACCGGGATTCTGGGCCACCTGGGAGGCGATGTGACGGCGGCCAACGCCATTGCCGTGCAGGTTTACCAAATCCTCTCCGTCATCGCCTACGGGGCCGCCTCCGCCTCCGGCATCCTGGTGGGGAAGACCATCGGCCAGGGGCGAAAGGAGGAACTGCAGCCCTTGGTACATACCCTGGAAATCCTTTTTGTGATCATCGGCCTCCTGTCCGGCCTCGCCATTTTCGCCCTGCGGCAGCCCATCCTGGCGGTGTTTGGCGGTGCCCTCACGGATCGGGCCGCCGGGCTCTCCCTGCGGTTCATGGCAGTGATGGCCGTCACCACCGTTGGCACCGCCTATCAGATGGCCTGCGACAACGGCATCATCCGGGGCGGCGGCGACACCGCCTTCAGCGCCAAAATGAATCTCATCAGCATGTGGCTGATTGTGGTGCCCTCCTCCGCCCTGGCGGCCTTCTGGTGGCAGTGCCCGCCGGAGGTGGTGTTCTTCCTCTTGAAATGGGATCAGCTGTATAAAATTATCCCGGTAACGCTCCGGCTCCACAGTTGGAAATGGGTGCGGAATGTAACCAGAACGAACGAAAATGGCGGAATTTAGATGGAGATATTTCCCACTATGGGTACGTACACACATCCTTTTCTGTGTTTTGCACAAAAACAGGATCCAGTTTCTTTACATCTAACCAAAATTTACACCCCCTATTGACGAAACTCGAGAATTTGTGCTAGGATATATCCGTATCAGTTGGGAAAATGGCCTGAACTGCGCCAAAAGATTTTATCAGACGGGGACCCCCGTCTGACCGCACACAAAGTGTGCGGCTGCGAAATCCTTTTCCGGAGAACAAGCCGGGATTCCAACAAAAATTTTGTTTTGAAAAGGAGAAAAGAAGGATGAAAAAGTTTTTTGCACTGCTTCTGGCACTGGTCATGGTGTTGTCTCTTGCCGCCTGCGGCGGGGACAAGGGGAACTCTGGTTCCGACGCCAAGACCGATACCCCTCCCTCCTCTGCCGACGGTACTGCCACGCCTGACGCAAGTTCCGGCGAACAGGAGTACAACATCTCCGTGATCCTGAAGACCACCTCCTCCGAGTACTGGGGCTACGTGGTGGCCGGCGCCAAGGCCTATGAGAAGGATCATCCCAACGTACATGTGGACGTCAAGGGCGCTACCTCCGAGACCGCTTATGACGAGCAGCAGAACATGATCGAAACCGACATGAACAACAAGGACATCGACGGCTACGTGATTGCCCCCCTCCAGGCGGACATGGTGGCCAACATGATCTCCGGCCAGAAGAAGCCCATCGTGGCCGTTGATACCGACATCGACGCCCCCGAGGTCCTCTCCTTCGTCGGCACCGGCAATGAGGCCGCCGCGAAGCTGGGCGGCGAGGCTGCCGCGAAGCTGGCCAAGGAGCGGGGCTGGACCGAGATCAAGTGCATCGAGATCGCCGGCGTCCAGGGCGACTCCACCAACGAGGCCCGTATGGCCGGTTACAAGGCCGGTATCGAGGCTGCCGGCGGCACCTTCCTGGATGACGAAGTCCAGTACGCCAACGCCGTAGCCGACCAGGCCGTCACCTGCATGGAAGCCATTATGCAGAACCATCCCGAGGGCATCGCCGTCATCTGCGCCAACAACGACGACATGGCCATGGCCGCCGCCCGCGCCGCTGCCGGCAATGAGGCTTACAAGAACACTGTCTTCCTGGGCTTCGACGGCATCCAGTCCGCCTGCAAGTCCATTCTGGCCGGTGAGGAGACCATGTCCGTCTGCCAGCAGGCCTATGACATGGGCTACAAGTCCGTTGACGCCGTGATCCGCGCCCTCCAGGGCGAGACCCTTGATGAGTTCATCGACGCCGGCGCCAGCGTGGTGGATCCCTCCACCGCCCAGGCCCGCCTTGAGGAACTCCAGGGCTATCTGGCCTAATTCCACAAGAGTCGTGATTTAATCCCAAAAGGAAATCATGGCCCCGTCCTGGCGGAGCCGGGACGGGGCCGTTTTTTCACCCGGCACTCCTCTCCGGCGGCATCTGCTGCCAAGCACGCAATCCGCTTTCAAAATCCTCGGGAAGCACCGGAAGACGGAACAACACCGGCGTTTCCCACGATTCAGGGAAAATGAGGTGATATTTAGGTGGGCGAATACGTAGTTGAGTTAAAAAACGTAACCAAGCGTTTCCCAGGCGTTGTGGCGCTGCACAATATGCAGCTGGCAATCAAGCCCGGTGAGATTCACGGCCTGATCGGTGAGAACGGCGCCGGAAAATCGACGCTGATCAAAGTCCTTACCGGCGTACATAAGGCGGACGAGGGAGAGATTTACGTCAACGGGCAGAAGATGGTGTTCAAAAATCCCAACGAATCCGCCGCCGCGGGCATCGCCTGTGTATATCAGGAGCTGAATATCGAAAAGCTGCTGAGTGTAACGGACAATATTTTCATCAACAAATGGCTGAAAAAGGGCTTCCTGCTGGATTATGACACCATGCACAACAAGGCGGAGGAGGTCATGAAATCCCTGGGCCAGGACATTGACCCCCGGAAGGCCGCCGGAACCTTAGGCATGGGCGTGCAGCAGATGATCGAAATCGCCAAGGCGGTTTTGATTGACGCCAAAATGATCATCATGGACGAGCCAACCTCCTCCCTCGGTGAAAAAGAGGTTGAGCAGCTGATGCGCACCTGCCGGGAACTGAAGTCCCGGGGCATCGGCATCCTGTTTGTCTCCCACAAGCTGGAGGAACTTTTCGAACTCTGCGACCGGGTCACGGTCATCCGGGACGGCGAGTACATCGAAACCCGGGATATCAAGGACTGGAACAACGACTCCCTCATCACTGCCATGGTGGGCCGGACCCTGGAGAACCAGTTCCCCAAGGAGTTCGGCAAGAAGGGCGAATGTATGCTGAAGGTGGAGAACCTCTCCATCGGCGGCGTTTTGGATAACGTCAGCTTCGAAGCCTACGGTGGGCAGATCCTTGGCATGAGCGGCCTGGTGGGCGCGGGGCGGACGGAGACCGTCCGGGCCGTGTTCGGCGCGGATCCCATCGACGGCGGCAAAATCTACATCAAGGGCCAGGAGGCCCACATCAATAGCCCCAAACAGGCCATCGCGGCAGGCGTCGCCCTGCTGACGGAGGACCGGAAGGGCCAGGGCCTGGTGCTGGCGGAGACCATCCGCACCAATCTGGTGCTGGCCAGCCTGAAGCGGCACAGCACCGGGATGTTCCTGGACGAGCGGAGGATTGAGGAGACCGGCGAGGGCCATATCCAGACCCTGCGGATCAAGACCCCCTCTATCGACGAGATCGTGGGACAGCTTTCCGGCGGCAACCAGCAGAAGGTGGTCATCGGCAAGTGGCTCAACAGCGAGGCGGACATCTACATCTTCGACGAACCCACCCGCGGTATCGACGTGGGCGCGAAGGTGGAGGTCTACAATGTGATGAACAGCCTGGTTAAGGCTGGAAAATGCGTGATTATGATCTCCTCTGAAATGCCGGAGATCCTGGGCATGAGCGACCGGGTGGTCGTCATGCGGGGCGGCCGGGTCATGGCCGTCGTGGAACGGGACAGCCAGCACTTCAACCAGGAGGATATTATGAAAGCGGCTTGGGGAGGTAGTTTAGATGACTAAGAAGAAAAGCGGGGCCGGTTTCCAAATGGGCACCCTTCTGGCCCTGGTGATTATGTGCGTGTTCCTGGCGCTCAAGAACCCGAATTTCCGTACCTACAGCAACGTTATGGGCATCTTCAAGCAGACAGCCTTCAACGCCTTCCTGGCGACCGGCATGCTGCTGTGCCTGATCACCGCCGGTATCGACCTGTCCGTGGGCGCCAACGCCGTGTTCTGCGCCTGCGTCATGGGCGCCATGAACAAGGCCGGCGTCACCAGCGGCATTTTGATGATGGTGGTGGCCATCATTGCCGGCGGCCTGGTGGGCTTTGTCAACGGCACCCTGCTGACCCGCCTGCACCTGCCCCACCCCTTCGTGTCCACCCTGGGCATGAAGAATGTCTTATGGGGCCTAGCCCTACTAGTGACAGGCAGCCAAATGATCAACAACTTCCCTGAGTCCGTCCAGTTCCTGGGCAAGGCCACCATCGGCGGTTTCCCGGTGAGTTTCATCGTGGTCATTGTGCTGTATATCATCATGCATATCTTCCTGAGCCGTACGGCCCTGGGCCGCTCCATCTACTGCGCAGGCGGCAACATGGAGGCCACCCGCCTCTCCGGCATCAACACCGCCAACGTCCTGACCTTCTGCTACACCATGTCCGGCGTGATGGCGGCCCTGGGCGGCATCGTCACCATCGGCCGCAGCGGCATCTGCAACGGTGCCAACGCCAACCAGCCCTATGATACTGACGCCATCGCGGCCTGCATCATCGGCGGCGCCTCCTTCACCGGCGGCAAGGGTACCATGATCGGCACTATGCTGGGCTGCCTCATCATCGCGGTTCTGCGGAATGGCTTCACTATGCTGTCCATTGACTCCGCGGGCCAGAACATCGTCCTGGGCCTTGTGATCATCCTGGCCGTCCTGATGGACGTCATCCGCCAGCAGATGGACGCCAAGCGCCGCCGTCTGGCCGCGGGCAAGCCGGAAGAGGCCCCTGCCAAGGAGAAAGTAGCGAAATAATGAAAAAAGTAAAAATCGGCATTGCCGGCCTGGGCCGCCTGGGGAAGGTCCACGCCCAGAATATCGCCTATAAAATCCCCAACGCGGAACTGACCGCCGCCTGTTCCATCGTCCCGGCGGAGTTGGAGTACGCCCAGAAGGAACTGGGCATCTCCGCGGTCTACTCCGATTACAAGGAGATGCTGGCAAAGGCGGACATCGACGCCGTGGCCATCGTCACCACCTCCTCCGAACACTGCTGGCAGATTGAGGCGGCCCTGGACGCGGGAAAGCACGTCTTTTCCGAAAAGCCCCTGGGCACCGACCTGGAACAGTGCCGGAAGGCGGAGGCCGCCGTGGAGCGGCACCCGGATCTGACCTTCATGCTGGGGTTCATGCGCCGGTATGACAAGTCCTATGCCTACGCCAAGAAGAAAATCGAAGAGGGCGCCATCGGCACCCCCTATCTGGTGAAAGCCACGG
This sequence comes from uncultured Oscillibacter sp., assembly GCA_910584995.1. Lineage (GTDB taxonomy): Bacteria > Bacillota > Clostridia > Oscillospirales > Oscillospiraceae > Oscillibacter. The sequence continues at coordinate 15,824 of CAJUDW010000001.1, forward strand.
GCATCGATCCGGAAGCCCTGGTGGAGGGCGCAATCCGGTTCGCCAAGACCTCCGGCGGCATCTTCCTGGACATGGCCATCCACGATATCGACCTGATGCGCTGGTTCCTGGGCAGCGAAGCCACGGAGGTGTACGCCATGGGCGCCACCTTCAAGCATCCCGAGTTCCAGGCCGCCGGAGACGATGAGACCGGTGTGGCTGTGTACAAATTTGAAAACGGCGCCATGGGCATGATCCACGTAGGGCGCACCGCCCCCCATGGCTACCATGTGGAAACGGAAATTGTGGGCACCGAGGGCAGCATCCGCATCTCTGCCGTACCGGAGAAGAACCAGGCCCGGATCTATGGGCCCGGCGGCGTTCTCACCGAGTGCGTAGGATCCTTCCCGGAGCGGTTTGAGGAGGCGTACCTGGTGGAGATGGCGGAGTTTGTGGACTGCGTATGCCAGGGCAGAAAGCCCGGCGTCAGCGTCTACGACGGAACCAAATCCACCGCAGTGGGCTACGCCACCACCGAGGCGTGGAGAACGGGCAAACCCGTGAAAATCGGCTGACAGAACAGTCCCGCCCGCCGGAAGTTTCCGGCGGGCGGGTTTTCTGACGTTTGCCTTTATCCCCGGACAGTTTCGGGGTAGGCCCCCTCCCTGTGGAGACGCTTTAGTTCCTCCGCCACTACCTGGCGATCCTGGTGGTAGGTCATGCCGAACCAGTGATCCACAGACCGGAGGACGGAAACCTCCAGCTTCCCTGCCTGCATCTGGGCGTCCACCATCACCGGCAGGAGGCACTCCGCTTTGAGATTTTCCCCGGCTTCGTTCCGCAGGAAATTCTCGAAATAGTCCTTCAGCGCCGGGAAAATGGAGGGCATAAAACCCCAGAAATTCATGGACACCACGGTCTCCGGATCCAGGGGGATGTCCTCCGCCAGATCCCGCAGGGCGCCGTCGGGGTATAGCTGGATTTTCAGCGCCTCACGGACGGAACGGAGCCGTCCCTCCTCCACCCGGCAAACGCCTCTGGACACGGTGCCGTGGAGGCTGGCGGTATTCTTCAAAAGATAGCCCACCATGGTGGCCCTGCCCTCCGCCGGCATGGAGACCAGTTCCTGATAGATGGTCTCGTAGGCGCTGATGCCGTAATAGTCGTCGGCGTTGATGACGCAGCAGGGCTCCTGGATCTTGTCCCAGGCGCACAGCAGGGCGTGGACGGTGCCGAAGGGCTTTGTCCGCTCCTGGGGGATGTGATAAAAATCGGGCACGGAGGAAAAATCCTGATAGGCGTATGCCACTTCTACAGGGCTCCCGTCCTTGGCAATCCGCTTTTCCAGGTAATTGCCGCAGAGTTCCCGCATTTTCGCCTCCATCTCCGGCTTGATGATAAAGACGATTTTGTTAAACCCGGCCCGGAGGGCATCGTAAATGGAGTATTCCATCAGGATTTCCCCGTGGGGGCCTATGCCGTCCACCTGCTTGTCGCCGCCGTAGCGGGAGCCCAGCCCCGCCGCCATGATGACCAATGAAACCTTCATGTGTCTTCTCTCCTGTTTTTGGAATCACGCGCCGCTGCGCGGCTGTATACTTTCTATACCATACCGCATTTCCCACATATTTGCAACGGATCTTGACTTTTTTATTGAAATAATTATAATATAGATTTGATAATGATTTTCGATTCCGGAGGGATATTATGCCTTACAGTACAAAACAGCAGCGATGTATCCTCCGCTGCCTGGAAGATCGGCCTGAGGAAGCCATGACCGCCGGGGAAGTCGCGGAGATCCTCCGCAAGACGGGCCGCCCGGTGGGGCTGGCCACCGTATACCGCCAGCTGGACCGGCTGGAGGAAATAGGCCGGATCCACCGGGTGGATACCTCCGAGGGCGCGGTGTATCAATACTGCGGCTATACTGAACCGGCCCACGCCGGGTGCTTCCTGCTGCGGTGCGAATCCTGCGGGCGCATCTCCCACCTGGACTGCGTCCATTTGGAGTCTCTCTGCTCCCACCTGGAAGCAGAGCACCAATTCCATGTGGACGCCCGGCGGACAGTTTTGACCGGCCTTTGCAGCCTCTGCGCCGGGAAGGAGGCCCTTCATGGGGCCGTCTGAACTGCTGGCCTGCCGGGACGTATCCCTGGGCTACGAAGGCCAGAGCGTCCTGGCCCATCTGAACCTCACCGTCCGGGAGGGGGACTACCTCTGCGTGGTGGGGGAGAACGGCTCCGGCAAATCCACCCTCATGCGGGGCCTGCTGGGCCTGCTGCCGCCCCAGTCCGGGGAAATCCGGCGGGCCCCGGAACTGGAACAGGGGGCGGTGGGATATCTGCCCCAGCAGACCCGGGCCCAGCGGGATTTCCCCGCCACGGTGTATGAGGTAGTCCTCTCCGGGTGCCTGAACCAAAAGGGGCTCCGCTTTTTCTACTCTGCCGCCCAAAAATCCGCAGCGCTGATGAACATGGGCAAGCTGGGGATCCTGGAACTGAAGGACGAAAGCTACCGGGATCTCTCCGGAGGCCAGCAGCAGCGGGTGCTGCTGGCAAGGGCCCTCTGCGCGGCAAAGCGGCTTTTGATCCTGGACGAGCCCATCACTGGCCTGGATCCGGCAGCCGCCCAGGATCTCTATAAGCTGCTGTCCTATCTGAACGAAAAGGAAGGCATGGCGGTGGTCATGGTGACCCACGATTTGAAAAGCGCCCTCCGCCGGGCCCAGACGGTCCTGCACATCGGGCGAAGCAGCCTCTTCCTGGGCACGGTGCCGGAGTATCTGGCCTCCCCCCAGGGACGGCGTTTCCGGGAGGCGGAGTGATGGATATCCTGACCATGTTTTCCTGGCCCTTTATGCAGCGGGCGCTGCTGGCAGGGACGCTGCTGTCCCTTTGCTGCGCCCTTCTGGGGGTGTCCCTGGTGCTGAAGCGTTACTCCATGATTGGCGACGGGCTGAGCCATGTCTCCTTCGGAGCCCTGGCTGTTGCGGTTGCCCTGGGGTTCACGCCGCTGTATTTCTCAATTCCCGTGGTAATCCTGGCGGCATTTTTCCTGCTGCGTATGGCGGATCACCCCCATTGGAACAACGACGCCGCCATCGCCGCCATGAGCGCCTCTGCCCTGGCGGTTGGGGTGATGGTCATCTCCCGCACTACCGGCATGAATACGGATGTGGATCACTATATGTTCGGCAGCGTCCTGGCCATGTCCCGGGAAGACGTGCTGCTGTCGGTCCTGCTGTGCGCCGCCGTGCTGGCGCTGTTTATCCTGTTTTACCACAAGCTGTTTGCCGTCACCTTCGATGAGAATTTCTCCCGGGCCACCGGCTTGAAGGTGGATCGGTACAACACGCTTTTGGCAGTTCTCACGGCCCTGACCATCGTGCTGGGCATGCGGATGATGGGGGCCATGCTGATCTCCTCCCTGGTGATCTTCCCGGCTCTCACAGCCATGCAGCTGTTCAAAAGCTTCCGGGGCGTTGTGATTTCCGCCGCCGTCACGTCGGTGGGATGCTTTTTCGTTGGACTGGTGGTCTCCTTTACAGCCTCCACCCCTGTTGGGGCCACGGTGGTCTGTGCCAATCTGACGCTGTTTTTGGCGGCTTTTCTCATCAAAAAGGCCTCGCGCCTTGCCTGAAAGGGTTTTCCTCCCGCTGCGCCTCCGGACACGAAATATCCGGAGGTGTTTCTTTAACCCTGTGACCATCATAAAGGAAAGCGGGCGTTCCAGCCGGAACGTCCGCTTTTTCATATAGACCGGGCCTTTTATCCCTCCGCCGCCTGCACCAGCACGGTATCCCCGTCCCGGACGTCCTCCGCCGGAACCTCCGGGGTCAGGCCCCGGGCCTCCAGGGCGGCGGCGAGCGCGCGATACGACTCCCCGGTAAGGCAGTGCCAGACAACCCCGTCCCCATCTGTCAAGGTGGGATACCCCGCCAGCAGATCCGCCTGATCTGCCGGGATCACCGCCCGGAATTCAGGTTCCCGCAGTTCCTCCCAGGAGTGTGGGGAAGCCGCTGCGCTATCGGAAAAAACTTCCGGCGCAGCCGGTTCCTCTATGGCCGGAGGCGTGGACGCAGACTCAGCCCCAGGCACAGTTTTAAGCCTGGCATCCTTCGCCGTATCCACGGATTCGGGTATATTGCTTTGCGGGGCCGCTTCCGCGGGGTCGGGTTCCTCGTTGGCCGTTTCCGGCGCCCCATAAGCAGTTACGCTACTCTTCCACTGATCCTCCGACTCTCCAGCGTCCGCTTCCGGCGTCATTGCGGCCATCTGCGGCGCGTAAGCATCCGCCCCGGCGGTATCCTGCATGGACACATCCCGGAATCCGCCGCCCGGCAGGACGTACCGCAGCGCCAGCACCATGACAAAGCATGCCGCCAGGGACGCCGCCGTCCGGAACCAGACGGTTTTCCGCCGCACGGCCTTGGGGGCCGTTTCCTGGGACGCCCCCCGGACGGCCTCCATCACCCCCAGTGCGAACCCCTCGGGAACCTCCTGATCTTCCGCATCCGGAAAGGCCGCCCGCATGGCCAGGCCGTCGTCCACGTAGGCCCGGCAGGCGGGGCAGGCCTCCAAATGGCTCTGGACGCCCCCCATCTCCTCCGGGGCCAGTTCCCCGTCCAGGAACGCGTCCAGCAGGGCCGTATATTCGCCGCATATGTTCATAACCGGCCCTCCTTTGCCTCTTCTGTCCTTTTAGACGGCAGCCATCCGGAAAAGTTCCCATCTGCCAGCAAAATTTTTCGCAGCCGCTGCCGCCCCCGGCTGATCCGGGATTTCACGGTGCCGATATCCAGCCCCAGCGCCTCCCCAATCTCCTGGTAGCTAAGCTGGTGGATCTCCCGCAGGATCAGCGCCTGCCGGTACTCCGGCGGCAGGGCGGCCAATCCCGCCTCAATCTCCCGGCGCAGTTCCTGCTGCTCCGCCGCCTCCTGGGGGGTAGGGCCTCTGTCCGGCACGTCTGCCGGGGCCTCCTCCCCGTCCAGGGACAGCGTCTCCCTCCGCCGGGACTCCCGCCGCAGAATATCCACGCAGGCGTTAGAGGCCAGACGGTACAGCCAGGTGGAAAAGGAGGCCTCCCCCCGGAAGGAGGGGAGCCCCTGCCAGACGGCGAGGAAGGCCTCCTGGGCGGCCTCTGCGGCATCCTCCGGCTGTTTGCACATGCGGATTGTCAGGGCGAAAACCCGCTTCTCATAGGCCCCCACCAGGCAGGCGAAGGCATCCTGATCCCCTCGCTTGGCGGCCTCCACCCATTGCTGCTCCTGTATGTTCATGGCATATCCTCTCTCGCGGCGTCCCGCAAATCCCGCTTGATCCCCTTTGTCACCCGGTAGACGTCCTCCAGCGTATTCATTTTCACAATCTGTTCCTTATAATACCCGGAGTGGGGCACGCCCTTCAGATACCAGCAGTAGTGGCGGCGGGCCTCCAGCACGGCCACCCGCTCCCCCTTGGCCTCCGCCGCCAGTTCAAACTGCCGCACGGCGGTGTCGCACCGCTGATCCAGCGGCGGCAGGGGCGGCACCGCCTCCCCCGCCAAAACGGCCTCTGCCTGCCGGAAAATCCAGGGGTTCCCGAAGCAGCCCCGGGCGATCATCGCCATGTCCGCCCCGGTATGGCGGAGAATCCGCAGCGCGTCCTCCGGCTTCCAGATGTCGCCGTTGGCGATCACCGGCACGGATACGGCCTCCTTCACCTGGCGGATGCAGTTCCAGTCCGCCTCGCCGCTGTACACCTGGGCCCGTGTCCGCCCGTGGACCGCCACGGCGGAAATCCCCGCCTGCTCCAGGGTTTTGGCAAATTCCACGCAGTTGCAGTTCCCCATATCCCAGCCCCGGCGGAATTTCGCCGTCACCGGCGCGGAAACGGCCTTCACCACCGCCTCCACAATGCGTCCCGCCTTTTCCGGATCCCGCATGAGGGCCGCGCCGTCGCCGTTGTTGACGATTTTCCCCATGGGGCAGCCCATGTTCAAATCGATGATGTCCGCCCCGGTGTATTCCAGGGCAATCTGGGCGGCCTCCGCCATGCAGGCGGGGTCGCTGCCGAAAATCTGGACCGCCGCCGGATGCTCCCCCGGAAACTGCCGGAGGAGGGAGAAGGTTTTTTTGTCTCGATAGCACAGGGCCTTGGAGGAGATCAACTCCGTGCAGGTGTATCCGGCTCCCAGCTCGGAGCAGATCTGCCGGAAGGCCGCATCCGTCACCCCCGCCATAGGGGCCAGCGCCAGCCGGGAATCCACTTCCACCGTTCCGATGCGCATAGACCGCCGTCCTCCTTCTTTTGTGGTTTAAGAGATTTCATCATATCACGGAATCGGGAAAAAGTCCACGAAAACCGCCCGTCTCACGGAATGGCCTCCGGATTCTCCCGGAAACAAATTTTCCGGCGCTGTCCCAACCCCCGCCCCCTTTTCCCGACGGAATTTTCTATGGACGGGGGGTATAGTATAGGCATCAACGCCGAAAAACGCCTATCCGGCGGTTTACAAAAGGCAGGAATCCCTCTCCGGAGGCGGTTCCCCAAGGAGGGACAAGCTGTGCGATACGGTCAACTCACTTTGGAGCGGGCGCGCCCTGCGGGACTTTTCGCTCTGGGCATCCGGTTTTTCCTGGCGGCGGCGCTGACCGCCAGCCAGACGCCGGGGGGCTACGCCCCCTTTTCCCTGGGCCTGGTTGCGGCGGCGGGGCCGGGAGCGGGAGGCACCGCCGCCCTGGCCGGCGCGGCGGCAGGTGCCTTTTTACTGCTGGATTTCGCGGACGCCCTGCCCTTCCTAGCGGCAGGCCTGCTGATTCTCACCGCCTCCACCGCCTTCCGGGACACCTGGCTCTCGGAGCGGCGGTGGTTTCCCTCCCTTTCAGCCGCCGGGCTCAGCCTGGCGGTGGGGGGTATTTATGTTTTGCAGTCCCTCTCCCCCCTGGACAAGCTGATGCCCTACATAGCGGCCTCCGGCCTTGCCGGCATTTCCGCCTGGTTCCTTCAGCCCCTGTTCTCCCCGGAGGGGAACCGCCCTGCACCGGAGGGCATCCTGTTTTTATCCGGGGCGCTGTTCCTGGCCCTGGCGGATCTGGAAATCCTGGAGGTCTCCATCGGCCGGACGTTCCTGTGCGCGCTCCTGGCTTATACCGCCTACGAACGGGGCCCTCTGACCGGCGCGGCGGTAGGCCTGGGGGCGGGCCTCACAGCGGATCTCTGCGCGGAAAACGGCGGGGGCCTCTTTGCCGCCGCCTACGGGTTGGCAGGGCTCCTGGCAGGCAGCCGCACCGGAGGGCGGAGGGCCTGGGCGGCCTTGGCCTTTTTCGGCGCGGCCCTGCTGGCCCTCCTCCCTGCGGAAGGGGAGGCAGCGGGCAGCCTGCTGCTGGAGATGACCGCAGGCACAGCCCTCTTCCTCCTTCTGCCGGGGCGGCTCTTTGGCGGGAAGCGGATCAAACGGTCGGAGCGGGCAGAGCAGCCGGAGGCAGCCGGAAATCTTCTGAAAGACCGGCTGAACCGGGCGGCGGGGGCCCTCCGGGATCTCTACGACAGCATGGGCCGGGGAACGCCCCAACCCACCGACGAAAACCCCGCCGTCATCTTCGACCGCTCCGCGGAAAAAGTCTGCCGCACCTGTGCCCTCTGCGATCTCTGCTGGCAGAAAGAGTATACCGGCACCTTCAACGCCTTAAACGACGCCACCCCTTACCTCCTGGAGCGTGGACGGGCCATGGCCAAGGACTTCCCCGCCTATTTCGCCGACCGGTGCGTCCATCTGCCGGACTTTATCGCCGCCATCAACGGGGAACTCTCCGCCTTCTTCCTTCGGCGGCAGTACCGGCGGCAGCTGGAGGAGACCCGCCGCAGCGCCAAGGGGCAGTATGCCCAGCTTTCCGAACTGCTGACCGCCACGGCGGCAGGCCTGGAGGCCGTACCGGTCTCCGGGGAGGACGCTCCCTGCCGGATCGGCGCAGTGCTCCGCCCCAGGGAAGGGGAGACCGTCTGCGGCGACACCGTGGTCTCCTTCCGCCGGGAGGACGGCCGCTGGTGCCTCCTGCTGGCAGACGGCATGGGCAGCGGTGAGGCGGCCCGGAAGGAATCGGCCCTGGTCTGCCGCCTCCTCCAGCAGTTCCTGGAGGCAGGCGTGGAGCCGGAGGCGGCTTTGAAAACCCTCAACTCCGCCATGGCCCTCCGGGGGGCGGAGACAGGCAGCTTCACCACCATTGATCTGGCCGTCTGCAATCCCTCCAACGGGGCCTTGTCCTTCTACAAATACGGCGCGGCCCCCAGCTACCTGAAAAAAGGCGGCGTAGTCCGGCGGATTACCGGCGGCTCCCTGCCTGCCGGTCTCCGGGACGCCCCTGCCGCGCCGGACGTCACTGGGGCCAGCCTGGAACCCGGCGGCTTTGTGGTGATGATCAGCGACGGCGTGGCAGACCCCAGCCGGGACGACTGGCTGCAAAACCTGCTAGCCGGATGGGAGGGGACAGACCCCCAGGAGCTGGCCTCCCTGATTCTCTCCGAGAGCATCCGGCGGGAGCAGTCACGGGATGACCGTGCCGTCCAGGTCCTCCGCCGCCCCAAGGAGGGCGGCGCAAAAAAAGTCTGAGATCCTGTCCTCCGGCTGTATAAAATTTCCCTGCCCGCGGAAAAATGGAAACATGACAAGCGGTCCCGGGAACGGCGTTTCCCAGCAGCCGCGCAAACTCACAAGCGGAGGAAAAGGCAGATGGTTAAAGGTATTTCCAGACGGGTGGTCGTGGTGGATTCCCCGGATCAGCGGTTCTTTGAACAGGCGATTTTCATTGTGCGGAACGACGCCGCCGGAGAGGGCGTAACCTCCCGGGAACTGGTGGAGGAGGCCCGGCGAGTAGCCCGGAATTACGCGGGCGGCGACCATGGGCGGTTCAGCCGGGCCTGGCGGGACTTAAGCCCCGCAGTCTATACCCTGATGGGCGCGGCGGCCATCGGCCTTATCTGGATGGCGGTAGCCTTGATGTAAACAAAGCGGGAGGTTCGCTCGATAAAGCGAACCTCCCGCAGTCTATTAAGCGCCTATCTAACGATATCGCGCCTTCCCTCTCCCCTGTTGCTGAAGAACTGCCGCGTGGTCTCCGCATCGGCAGCGATCTGGGCCTTCAGTGCCTCCAGGGAATCGAACCGGCGCTCGTCCCGTACCCGCCGGAAAAACTCCAGCCGGACGGTCTGGCCGTACAGATCCCCCGTGAAATCCAGCAAACAGGCCTCTACCGTCACATCCGTCCCGTTGTGGAGGGTAGGCCGGGTGCCCACGTTTGTAACCGCCGGAAGGCTGGAGCCGTCAGGCAGATGGGCAAGGGTAACGTACACACCATGGCTGGGAGCCAGCACCCGGGGCGGCAGAATCAGGTTGGCTGTGGGGAACAGCCGGGAGGAGCCCACGCCACGCCCGTGCCGGACAGTGCCCGTCAGGGTATGGGGATGCCCCAGGAACTGGTTCGCCCGCTCCATCTGGCCCACTTCCAGCAGCCGCCGGATATAGGTGGAACTGACGGCAACGCCGGACACCTCCACTTTGGGGATGATGTCGCATCCCAGCCCCATCTGGCCGCACTTTTCCATCAAAAGTTCCGGGGAACCCTGGTTTTTGTGGCCAAAATGGTGATCATGCCCCGCTACCAGGTGGACGGCGTGATACCGCTCCACCAGGATTTTTGTCACAAATTCGTCCCAGGCGGTGGTCATCATCTCGTGGTCAAAGGGCACCATTAGAATCTCCCGTATGCCGTACAGGCGGTAAATCAGATCCCGCCGATCCTCCGGGGAGTTGATCAGGGGACAGGGAATCCCGGTGATCACCTCCTTGGGCACACGGTCGAAGGTAAACACAGCGGGGGTACAGCCCCGCCGCGCAGCCTCCGCCGCCGTCCGCCGCAGCAGTGCGGCATGGCCCAGGTGGACGCCGTCAAAAAAACCCAGGGCAATGACTTTTTCCTTCATGGCTACGCTCCAAAAAAGTTCTTGATGGAAGTCAGCTGTCCTCCGGCGGCACGGGACAGGCAGAGAAACGTACCGTCCCGCCCGTAGAGGCGGTATGTCCCGTCGGGGGCCTCCGGCAGGGTGATGCCGCCGCCGCAGCGGACCCGTTTTTCCTGTCCGGCGGATCGGACTGCCAGGGCTGGAAAGCCTTTGAAGAGGCTGTCCACAGGCCGCAGCAGCGTTTCGCCCCTGTCCTGAACCTCCTGGATGGTTACAGCCTCCGCCAGTGTATAACCCGCCGCCATGGTCCTGCGGAGGGCGTACATAGTTCCGCCACACCCCAGGGCCCGGCCGATATCATGGCAGAGGGTCCGGATGTAGGTTCCCTTGGAGCAAACACACCGGAGGCGGAAATCGGTTTCACTCACCTGTTCCAGCAATTCCAATTCATATATGGTGACCTGGCGGGCCTCCCGCTCCACCTCCCTGCCCTTCCGGGCCAGCTGGTAGAGCCGCTGCCCCCCAACCTTCACTGCGGAATACATCGGCGGAATCTGCCGGATCTCCCCCCGGAAGGCCGCAAGGGCCTCCTCTACTTCCCGGCAGGACACGTTTACAGGCTGGCTTTCCAGTGTCTCGCCGGTGGTATCCTGGGTGTTGGTCACAAGGCCTAGGCGCAGGCCCGCCTCGTACTCCTTCCGGCTGTTTTCGGAAAATTCCGCCGCCCGGGTGGCCCTGCCCACAAAGACAGGCAGGACGCCGGTGGCCATGGGATCCAGCGTCCCTCCGTGGCCCACCCGCTTCTCGTGGAGAATCCCCCTGAGTTTGGCGCATACGTCCATGGAGGTCCAGCCCTCCGGCTTATCGATAATCAAAATCCCGTCAGCCATTGCGCACCTTCTGTATCGCCTCCAGCAGGGCGGCCTTGGCCGCCTCCCCATCTCCCTGCACCATGGCACCCGCGGCGGCAGCGTGCCCGCCTCCCCCCAGCAGGGCGCAGACGCGGCTGGCGTCCAGATCCCCCGGGGAGGTGCGGACGGAGATCTTGCAGGTCCCCTCCCGGGTCTCCCGGATGGTTATGCCGGTTTTCACACCTGCGATCTGTCCCACAAAGGCAGAGATGTCATCCATATCCTCCTGCGTAACCGCAAGTTGTTTCATCATTTCCGTAGTCAGCGTCACAATGGCGGTCTCGCCCCCGTCCCGGAAATCCGCCCCGGCGGTCAGCATCCCCTCCAATTGCAGGCGTTTCAGGGTCTTTGTGCGGAAGTGCCTGCGGTTGACAGGAAACACGTCGATACCGGTATCCAGCAGGGCCGCCGCTGTCCTGTGGCAGGCGGCGTCGGTATTGCCGTAGACAAAGCAGCCGCAGTCGGTGGCCAGGGCCACATACAGCGGCAGGGCTGCCGCCTGGGAAACCTGCCCCCAGCGGGATACAATATCGTAAACGATCTCCCCGCAGGAGGCGCGTTTTGTATCCAGGCAGGTGGCTGCGGCGAAAAATTCCTGGGAGGGATGGTGATCCACCGCCAGATCCACCCGCTCCAGATAGGGCTTCGCGTTCTCCGGGAACAAGCCCCGGGCGGCGATATCCACAGAGATCACCTTCTCCGGCGTGAAGCCCTCCTCCCCGAGAAGGCCCTCTACATAGGGTGCGTAGATGGCGTTCAGATCCGGGTTCTTCAGGATACAGGCAGCCTTCCCCTGCTCCCGCAGCGCAGCGCAGAGGCCCGCGGCGCTGCCAATAGTGTCACCGTCGGGCCGGATGTGGGTTAAAATCAGGTAGCGGTCATGCTCTAGAAGCCAGCGGGAGGCCTGTCCGGCCGTGAGGGTGTTCATGGCTCGTCCTCCAGGCAGATGTCTTCATTGGCCGGGTTGGCGGGCTTGACCACGTCGGGATTCCGCAGCATTTCCAGAATATGAGCGCCGTACTGGATGGAGTCGTCTCCCGCAAATTGCAGTTCCGGGGTATAGCGCAGGCGCAGGGCCTGTCCCAGTTCCCGGCGGAGAAAGCCGGAGGCGGATTTCAGGCCTTTCAGTACGTCTTTTTCCTGGGCCTTATCCAGAACGCTGATATAAATCTTGGCATAGCGCAGGTCGCTGGTGGTATCCACGTGCGTGACGGATACCATGCCCACCTGGGAGACTCTTGGATCTTTCAGGCGGCGGATCTGCTGGCTCAACTCACGCTGGATTTCTTCGTTGATTCTTCCAATTCGATTGCTAGGCATGGAGGTTCCTCCTTTAATCCCTCTCCGGGGATTTGGGATTTCTGGCCCTGTCCAGGCCGGGATTTGGTTTTTTGCTGAAGGGCTTGAAGCCCTTAGGGACCTGTTGTGCCGCCTTCTTTCACGGGTGGGATGGTTTCAGGCCTCTTGGCCCTGGTGGGGGATACATCCCCCTCTTTTCCCGGATACAGAAAAGGGGAGAGGCCTCCGGAGGGCCTTTTCGCTCACCTTGATAAGCCGTACATGGTACAAGGGAGGAAGCGGCGCCCGGCAGAAACCGGCCTGGCCGTTTTCTCCATATTACAGGGGTTGTCTTTCGCGCAGCACGGTCAGGGCACTGCCTTGCGGCTTTACGCGCCGGGGTTTCTTCCCTGTAGAACTGTGTTCCCGCAAAGCCAGCGGCTGCGGCGCGGGTGGGTGTCGGATAGACTCTGCCGCCCTTTCCGGCGGCGGCTGCTGTAGCGCCTGGGCCTGATCCAAGGGCCGCAGTATTCCCTTTTTCATCCAGTTGCCGGTATTCAGATAAATAGCACCGGCTATGCCTATCGCAAAAAACAGCCCAAGTCCAATCCGCAGAGGCCACATTTTCTTAACGGTGTCACTTAACATGATGAGAAAGCGCCCTGCAAAGGAAAACATCAGTTTCCCAACCTATCTGCACGATTTTTTCTCATCTGTTTTCTCTTGCCCCGCTTTCGGCACAGCGTTGTATCCGGCTATCAAAAAAGAGCCCTTTCCCGTTAAAAGCACAACGTCCAATATGATCAATATTCCAACAAAAATCCCATGGATGATCGGCAGCATACTACCTTCTCCTGAGATTTTGATTTTATCATGCCCAATTTCGAGATTCAAGATTTGTTTTTTCAACAACACCCTCCGGCGGCAGGGAAAAGAGCCGAAGAGGCCATCCGGCGCCCGCCCGCAATACAGCAGCCGCCAGCTTCGCGGGAACGCAGTTTTGCAGGGAAAGGACTCCCGGCGCACAGAACCGCAAGGCAGTACCCGCAGCCGCACTGCACGAAGAACCTCTCCTGCATAACGCCCCAAACGGCTGACGCCATTTTGGATCAGCGTCTTTTTCTCTCTTGTACCGCGCATGGCCGCAAAACGGGGCGTCCTCCCCCTGCGTTCGGACGTCAAAATAAGGGGCGGCAAGCACCGCCGCCCCTTATCCGATCGGTTATCGCGGAATCTCCTCCATGGTAAAGGCCTCCACAATATCGCCTTCCTTGATATCGTTGAACTTCTCAATGGTCAGGCCGCACTCGTAACCGGCGGCCACCTCCTTGGCGGTGTCCTTAAACCGCTGGAGGGAGCCCAGCGTGCCCTCGTGGATGACGATGCCGTCCCGCACCACCCGGACGGAGCAGTTCCGGAGGATTTTGCCCTCCTGGACATAGCAGCCCGCCACAGTGCCTACGTTGGAAACCTTATAGGTCTGGCGGATCTCCGCACGGCCCAGGGCGGCTTCCCGGAATTTGGGAGCCAGCATGCCCTTCATAGCGGCAGTAATCTCATCAATGCAGTCGTAAATGACCCGGTACATCCGCATATCCACATTCTGCCTGACCGCGCCATCCCTGGCGGCGGGGTCGGGCCGGACGTTGAAGCCGATAATAATGGCGTTGGAGGAGGAGGCCAGCATCACGTCTGACTCGCTGACAGCGCCCACGCCGCCATGGATGACCCGGACGTTCACCTCGTCGTTGGAGAGTTTCTCCAGGGAGGCCTTCACCGCCTCCACACTGCCCTGCACGTCCGCCTTGACAATCAGGGCCAGTTCCTTCCGCTCGCCCGCCTGGATCTGGTCGAACAGGTTCTCCAGCGAGACCTTCTGCACCGGCGCGGCAGCCTTGGCCCGGGCCTCTGCCTTCCGCTGATCCACCAGTTCCCTGGCCATGCGCTCATCGGCCACGGCGAAGAAGGGGCTTCCGGCCTCTGGCGCCTCGGAGAGGCCCGCGATTTCCACGGGGACGGAGGGGCCCGCCTCAGTCAGGCGGCTGCCCTTATAATCCAGCATGGTGCGGACGCGGCCCACGGCGGTGCCCGCGATGATGATATCCCCCTGCTTCAGCGTCCCGTTCTGCACCAGGAGCGTCGCCACAGGGCCGCGGCCCTTGTCCAGGCGCGCCTCAATGACCGTGCCCTGCCCGGCCCGGTTGGGATTGGCTTTCAGTTCCGCCATTTCGGCAGTGAGGGTAACCATCTCCAGCAGGTTGTCAATGCCGATATTCTTCTTGGCGGACACCTTGCAGCAGATGGTTTCGCCACCCCAATCCTCGGGCACAAGGCCGTGCTCTGTCAGCTGCTGGAGCACGCGGTCGGGGTTGGCGTTTTCCTTGTCAATTTTGTTCACGGCCACAATAATGGGGATATTGGCGGCCTTGGCATGGTTAATGGACTCAATGGTCTGGGGCATGATGCCGTCGTCCGCCGCCACCATCAGGATGGCGATATCCGTCACCATGGCGCCTCTGGCCCGCATGGAGGTAAAGGCCTCGTGGCCCGGCGTATCCAGGAAGGTGATGGGCTTTCCGTTCACCTGCACCTGATATGCGCCGATGTGCTGGGTAATGCCGCCTGCCTCGCCTGCGGCCACGGAGGTGTCCCGAATGGTATCCAGCAGCGTGGTTTTGCCGTGATCCACGTGGCCCATGACCACCACCACCGGGGCCCGGGGCGCCAAATCCTCCTCTTTATCCGCAGAAACGTCGATCAGCCGCTCTTCAATGGTAACGACTACTTCCTTCTCCACCTTGCAGCCCAATTCCATGGCAACCAGGGCGGCAGTGTCGAAATCGATCATCTGGGGCAGGGAGGCCATGATGCCGTTCTTCATCAGCACCTTCACGACCTCCGCGCCGGTCTTTTTCATCCGGGAGGCCAGTTCGCCTACGGAGATCTCGTCGGGAATCTGCACCTTCAGCGGGGCCTTTTTGGCAATCTCCAGCTGGAGGCGGCGCATTTTCTCCGCCTCGTCCTGACGGCGCTTGCTGGAGAAGGGCGCGCTGCCCCGGCGCTGGCCGCTGCTGCGGAATTTCTCCTTGCCGCCCCGCTGCTGCTGCATCTTGGCGGCCCGCTGCCCGCCCAGGGTCTCCAGCCGCTCGTCGTACTTGGCCAGGTTCACGTCGCCGCCCTTGCGGGTATCCACAATTTTCTTCTGGGGCACCCGGCTGGCGGGCTTCTGTACCGCCGGCTTCTGCTGGGCGGCAGGCTGCTGGGCCCCGGCCTGGGGATGGGCAGGCTTCGCCGCCCCCTGCTGAGGCGCGGGGGCCTTCTGGGGCTGGGGGGCGGGCTCTTTCCTGCCGGCCTTTTCAGCAGGCGCGGCGGGCTGCTCCGCCGGAGACGGGGCGGCCTTTTCCTCCTTCTGGGCGGGCTGTTCCGCCTTTTCCTGGTAGGCGTCGGCGAAAATGTCCTGAATGCTGGAGATCTGGTTGTTCTGCGTCAGATAGTCGAAGATGATGGACAGATCCCGATCCGTCAGCACCTGCATATGGTTCTTCGGCGCGGACGCATATTTTGTCAAAATTTCCGTTATGGTCTTGGTGGGCAGGCCAAAATCCTTCGCCACCTCATGGACCCTGTATTTTTCAATACCCAATCGAAACACCTCGTTATGCTCCAACCCAAGGGCTGGGAATTTTTCACGTGACAGGGAACCTTTCCCCTCAGCCCTCCCGCTTGCGGAAGGAGCCTTTGCCCTTCTTCACAGGATGGCTGTGGGCGTAAGGATTTGCCCTGGGCTTGGGGCGGTTTTTCCCGCTTACACGGGACTCCGGTTTCCGGCGGAAGGCCGGTTTTCCGCTCTGCGGCGGCTTTTCCGTCCGTTCCGGCGGTTTTCCCGGGGGTGCGGCCTTCTTCGGGCCGCCGGCAGGTCTTCCGGGCTGCCCTCTGGCCGGACGGCCTGCCGCCCGCTCCGGCGGCTTTTGGGGACGGCCCCTCTGCCCTGCGGGCTTCCCGGCGCGGCCCGGGGCTGTTTCCGGCGGCTCCGGCGGCTTTTTCGGGGCCCGGCGGGCTTCCTTGTCCCGTATCCGCTGCTCCGCCTTCCGCTCTGCCGCCCGCTTGCTTTTCAGTTCCAGCCGCTCGGAAGCGGCGCCGTATTCTGCCGGATCCAGTTCCGCCAGGCGGCGGCCTGCCGCCGCGGCAAGGCCGATGTCCGTCACCGCCGCCATGGCCGCGGAAGCGCGGCCCACAGCGCGGCCCAGTTCCGCCTTTGTAAAGGGCGTGCGGAGCCAGATGCAGTTTCCCATCTGGGCGAACCATTCCGCCTTCCGGCAGCTGCCTGCCGCAGCGTCGCAGGCCAGGAGGATCAGCCGGGCATGGCAGCCCTCCGCGGCAGCCTCCACCGGCTCCTCGCCAACTGCCAGATTGCCGCCCCGCAGGGCCAGTCCCAGCAGGGAGAGAATCCGTTGCTTATTGTCCATTTCCGCCTCCCAGCTCCGCCTCCATGGCGTCGTATACCTCCGCCGGGATGGCTGTTGAAAAGGCCCGCTCCAGCGCCCGGGACTTTCTGGCCCGCCGGAGGCACTCCACGTCGTGACACACATAGGCGCCCCGTCCGGACTTCTTCCCGGTGAAGTCCAGGCTCACCTGCCCCTCCGGGGACTTGACCACCCGCAGCAGGGCCTTTTTATCCTTCATCTCCCGGCAGCCCACACACTGCCGCTGAGGAATTTTCTTCACTTTGGGCATTGTTTGGACCACCCTTTCCCCTCCTCCGCAGCAGCGGAGAGACTCCTTTTATTCCTCCGGATTCCCAGGAACTTCCTCCGTCCCGGCGGACTCCTCCGCCGCACCGGAAACAGGCTCTGTCTCCGGGATTTCCGCAGGTTCTTCCTCCGGATCCTCCTCCTGGTAACTCTCCGGCTTGATGTCAATCTTGTAGCCGGTGAGGCGGGCCGCAAGGCGGGCGTTCTGCCCCTCCTTGCCGATGGCAAGGCTCAGCTGATCGTCGGGCACCAGTACCCGGCAGGCCTTGCCCTCCTCCGCCATCCAGACGTCCACCACGTTGGCAGGGGCCAAGGCGGCGGCGATGAACTCGGCGGGATCCTCGCTCCACTTGATGATGTCGATTTTCTCGCCCCGCAGTTCGTCCACAATCCCGGCCACTCGCTGGCCCCGGGGGCCTACGCACGCGCCGATGGG
This sequence comes from uncultured Oscillibacter sp., assembly GCA_910584995.1. Classification (GTDB taxonomy): domain Bacteria; phylum Bacillota; class Clostridia; order Oscillospirales; family Oscillospiraceae; genus Oscillibacter. Next base: position 33,114 of record CAJUDW010000001.1, read on the forward strand.
ATCGATATTCTCCTCGTTGGACCAGACGGCCATTTTTGTCCGGCTGCCGGCCTCCCGGGCGATGGACCGCACCTCCACGGTGCCGTCGAAAATCTCGGGAACCTCCAGTTCGAAGAGGCGCTTCACCAGGCCGGGATGGGTCCTGGAGATCAGTACCTGGGGCCCTCTGGTGGAGCGGCGCACATCCACCACGTAGACCTTGACGTGCATCCCCTCCTCCATCACCTCTCCGGGGACCTGCTCCCCAGCCATCAGCAGGGCTTCCGTGGATTCGGTGCCGGTGCCGATACGCAGGGAGACATTGCCGTTTCTCGGATCTACCCGGGTGACAATACCGGTGAGGATCTCGTGCTGTTTGGAATTGAACTCGTCATATACCATGCCCCGCTCGGCCTCCCGCAGGCCCTGGATGATCACCTGCTTGCCGTTTCCGGCGGCAATCCGGCCAAACTCCATCTTATCGACTGGGATATTCACCACGTCGCCGATCTCATACTTGGCGGACAGGGCCTTGGCCTCCTCTAGCGGCATTTCGTTGGCGGGATCCACGTAGTCCTCCTCGTCCACCACGTTTTTCTGGACGAACATCTTCAGATCCCGGCGTTCTTCGTCCACGTCCACAATCACGTTCTCCACGCCCTCGTGGTCCCGCTTGTAGGCGGTAGTGATAGCCTGGATAATCTTCTCCATCATAAAGGTCTGGGGGATGCCCCGTTCCTTTTCCAGCAACTCCAGGGCAGCGAAAATCTCCCCGGGATTCATCCCGGCGGGTTCCTTTTGCTTTTTGCCTCTCATGTCCCTTGAATCTCCTTATTATTGTAAAGTACCAAAATGTTATGGCTCCTGTTGTCCTTTAAAATTCTACCCGCAGCCGCACCAGGGCGGTCTCCTTCTTGGAAAACGTCAGATCTGCCCCATCTACAGTGACGGTCACATCACCGGAGGCCCCGTCGTAGGCCTTCAGGGTTCCAGGGAATTCCTTCCGCCCGTCCCTGGCCCGGTAGAGTTTCACCAGCACAGGGCTCGCCAGGAATTGGGCAAAGTCGGAGGGCCGCTTCAGGGCCCGCTCCGCCCCGGCGGAGCCTACCTCCAGCGTGTAGCTGCCCTCAATGGGATCCGCCTCGTCCAGCAGGTCGGAAAGCGTCCGGGAGACAGCCTCGCAGTCCAGGATATCCACGCCGCCCTCCTTGTCCAGAAGGACCCGCAGATACCATGTCCCGGCCTCCTTCACGTACTCCACGTCCCAGAGGGTGCAGCCCCGCTCCGCAATGGCGGGAGCCGCCAGTTCAGCCGTTAACTCCGTAATTTTTTTCATGAAATGCCTCCGCATGACTGTCAAATTCCGCAAATTTTAGTTACGGCGAAAAACCTAAGAAAAAGAGCGGACACACGGCCCACTCCATACCATACATACTACCTAATATGCGTACTATACCACACCCAGGAAAAAAGTGCAAGTGTTTTCTTGGGGGAATTCGGAAAGATCCCCGTTTTTTCCGAATTCCAGACCCTTTCTTGACAACGCCGCCGGTATCCCATACAATGGAAGCATCCCGGGGCCTCCGCCCGGCAGGCGGCGGCCCCATTGACACCGGAAAGGAGCCCGCTATGGAACTCGCCATCAAAACCTGCACCCTGGACATGCCCTTTACCGATATGCTGGACTTCTGCACCGGCCAGGGCATCCGGGCGGTGGAAATCGGCACCGGCAACTGGTCCTCCGCCCCCCACATCGATCTGGACGCCATGCTGGGTTCCGCCGCCGTCCGCACCGCCTGGATGGACGAACTGCGGCGGCGGGATATCTCCCTCTGCGCCCTGAACTGCTCCGGCAACCCCCTGGCCTATGAAAAGGACCGGCAGGTAACAGAAAAGACCTTCCGCCTGGCGGGCCTGCTGGGGGTGGAGAAAATCGTCATGATGAGCGGCCTTCCCGCCGGGTGTCCCGGGGACAGGACGCCGGTGTGGATCACCACCTCCTGGCCGCCGGAGACACAAAGCATCCTGGACTATCAGTGGAACGAGGCGGCCATCCCTGCCTGGCGCACCTTCGTCCATATGGCGGAGGACTGCGGCATCCGGCAGATTGCCCTGGAAAACCACGGGATGCAGCTGGTGTACAGCCCCGAAACCCTCCTGCGCCTGCGGGATGCCGTGGGGCCTATGGTGGGCATGAACCTGGATCCCTCCCATCTCTTCTGGATGGGCGGCGACCCCATTGAGGCCGCCCGGGTTCTGGGGGCGCACGGGGCCCTCTATCACGTCCACGGCAAGGATTCCCGCCCGGAGCGGCGCATGTCCGGCCCCAACGGGATGCTGGACACCAAGCCCATTGAAGACTTTCGCCGCCGCGCCTGGAACTATGTGGCCGTAGGCGCGGGCCACGGCGTCCAGTGGTGGAAAGAATTCTTCTCCGTCCTCCGTATGGAGGGCTATGACGGCCCCATCTCCCTGGAAATGGAGGATCTGACCCTCTCCATGCTGGACGGGCACCTGTCCTCCATCCGGGTGTTGAAGGAAGCCCTGACCCTGTAAGCGCCTTAGTATCCATCAGGCCCTGTATTCATCGACGGAGGATGGACGAGGAAGACGCAAATTTTTTCACGGGGCAGGGCCGCAACAGGCCCGCCCAGACGGCGTTTACCGCCTGCGAATGCAGATTCTTAGACAGGAAGTGAAGCAATGTCCGGCAAACAGCCCTTTCAGCCCGGCAATATCCGGGGCCACGTCTACCTGCTGGCCACCGGCTACCTGGCCTATCTCATCTACCAAAATATCCGCCACTGCATGGAGCAGGGGTACGTCACGCCCCTCCAGCTGGGGGGCACGCTGCTGCTGGCGGCGGGCGCCGTCCTGCTGGGCATCCTGACCTGGCGGGTCTACCACGCGCCGCCGGAGGCAGAGGAAGACTCCGCCCTGCCGGAGGAAACCGCCCCGGAGGAGGATGCGGAAATCCGGGAAGAGTGACTGTCCGCCGCCCCCCGGCCGGGACGGCGGCCTTTACCCCACAGCGCCCCTGAAACCGGGCCCTCCGGTTCCGGGGGCGCTTCCCCATGCCCCGGGGCAGGCCCGCTGCGGTCCAGCCGGCCCCCAGGCGGCGGAGGGCCATCCCCTTCCCGCGTACCCTCCCGGGCGGACAGCTGTCCGGCGGCGGGGTTTGTCTGTAAATTGTCATAATTGTAAAAAATTTGACACCATTTTTTCATCAATTTTTTCGACAATTTTCTACAAGTTGTTTTATAATAGAAGAAACGAGAGCAGGGAGGAGCGGCATCATGAAAAAGCGGTGGAACTGGAAGCGGATACCCGTATTTTTTCTGACCCTCCTCGTCACAGCACAGCTGCTGACCCTGGGCGGCCCGGCGGGCACTGCCCGGGGCTCCCCCTCGGAGGAACCGGAGGCGGCAGAATCCCGGGAGCCGCTGAAAGACGCCCCGGGGCGGGCGGAGAAGGCTGAAATCCTGCAAAAGCTGCTTATGGACGCCCAAATAGACCGGCCCCCGGCGGAGGCCGTCCCCGTGCCGGAGAGCAGCCCTGTGACGGATACATACTTCGATGACGTGGTGTTCCTGGGGGATTCCCGCACGGAGGGATTTTACCTTTACAGCGGCCTGAAAACCGGGAAATTCCTGTACGCTGTGGGAGCAACCGTGGAATCCGTATTCAGCAAAAAGGCCTGGGACTCCGGCCACGGCAAAATCCCCCTGCTGGACGCGTTGGCGGAAACGGAGTACGAAAAGGTCTATCTGATGCTTGGCATCAACGAACTGGGCTGGTCCAAGGCGGAAAACTACCGGGACCAGTACACCAAGCTGATTGACCGGGTGCGGGAAGATCACCCGGAGGCGGTAGTGGTCCTGCAATCCATCCTCCCGGTCAGTGCCAAGCAGGACGCCAAGGGCAGCTATGTGAACAACAAAAAAATCATCGCCTATAACGAGATCATTGCCGATCTGGCCAGCGAGAAGGGGTGCGTATTCCTGGACTCGGCAGAGGCCGTCGCAGGGCCGGACGGGTGCCTCCCTGCGGAGTGGACCTTTGACGGCGTACACCTGAACCCCGCCGGGTGCCGGATTCTGCTGGACTACTACCGCACCCACAGCGTAACAGCCTCATAACAGAATATCCCGCGTCTATAGATCCAGTCCGGCGGAGGGCAAAAAGCCCTCCGCCGGATTTTTCCCTTCCTTTCCGCCGTTCCGGTTCCGGATGCCTCCCGCCTACTGCCCCGCTCCCGCCAGGCAGGCGGAGAGGTTCCATGTCCGCCAGTCGGAGCAGTCCTCCCGGGCCTCCTCCCGGCGAAGGGACAACAGCTTTTCCAGATAGGCCTGGCCGCCCCTGTACCGGCAGATCAAATCAGGATCCACCCGTTCCAGCTGGGATAAGGTGTCGTAGGAGAGTTCCCAAAGCAGGTATTCCGCGCTGATGGAGGGGCTCTCCCCGGAGAGATACCGATCCGCCTGGTTTTTTGCCGTCAGATAATCCAGGGGGATGCAGTTGATCACCAGCCACCCCGCCAGCGCCAGCGGGAAGGCCCTGCGGCAGAAGGACCGCTCCGGCCGCAAGACCTTTTCCAGGGCCGCCAGCAGGAAGAGGGCCGTCATGGCCATGCCCCAGTAGGTCATGCACCGTTTAAAACTGAGGCCATAGGCGGAGATATAGAGGGTCATCCTCCACGCGGCAGAGGCCAGCAAAACCAGGCTCTCCCCCGCCAGAACCACCGCCAGCAGGCGGACGGCCCGCCATCCACCTCCCGTCTTGCGGGAGCACACGGCGGCGGCCAAGGCAGCGGTGAGGTTCAGGGCCGACACGCCCGTCATCTGGAAAAAGCCGCTTCTGGCCCAGTCCGCATAGGAGATGCCTTTTTGGGCCAAATATTCCGGCCCGCCGAAAAGGCCCGCCGACTGCACCAGCAGGAACAGCAGATACAGAATATCCAGCACCGCCAGGATAATGGCGAACAGCACGCCGTCCAAGGCCGGGGCCTCCGCCGCCAGGGGCTTCCGCTCCTTTGGCCTGGTGATGCTGTAGAGGAGGCCGAAGAGGAAGGGGGTTATCATCACCGCCGCAAACAGTTCCCACGCCCCCTGGGCCAGATGCAGCTGGAGGAAAACCGTCAGGCCCCGCGCCGACCCGGCGAAGAGGGCGTCCGCGGAGGAGAGGACAGGCAGCAGGAAGGCCACCAGCCCCAGGGCGGCGAAGGAACCGGCTACAGCCGCCGCGATATGCCCCTCCCCCTCCTTCTCCTTTCTGGGGGCGAGGGCCGCGAACACCGCCCCCATATGGCAGAACAGCCCGGCAAACAGCAGGCACAGCCGCTCCCACAGCATAAGGGGCCTTTGCCAGGGCAAATGCGCGGCGGCGGAAAGGGACATGGTGTGGATGGGCACCAGAGCCAGCAGGGCCAGGAAGTTCCATCCCCGGAAATAGGGGTTGGATCCCAGGGCGAAAGAGGCCCCCAGAAACAGGTTCACCACCAGCAGGATCCGGCTCTCCCAGGTGCGGAAGAGATCCCGCCCCACCACCGCCCCCAACAGGACATACCAGCCCCATACGGCGGCGGTGAAGCCCATGCCCCAAGGCCAGGCATACAGCACCGTATCCACCGCCAGGAAGCACCAGATCACAGTCCCCGCCGCAAGAAAGCGGTCCCGGGGAGAAACCGTAAACATGTTAAGGGCCGAAGGCCTCTCCGGCGGCGCCTTGGGCTGTACTTGTTCCAACTCACTCATCATACATTCTCCTTTTCTATGCTTTTTAGGCATGGGTTTGCCGCCACACTGTCCGCCAGTAGTGGAAAGCCATTTTTACGACTCCTCCTCCGGCACGTATTCCAGGATGTCGCCCGGCTGGCAATCCAGGGCGGCGCAGATAGCGGCCAGGGTGGAGAACCGCACTGCCTTGGCCTTGTTGTTTTTCAGAATAGAAAGGTTTGCCAGAGTGATATCCACTTTCTCCGACAGCTGGGAGAGGGACATCTTCCTCTTGGCCATCATCACGTCCAAATTCACGACAATCATACCGCCACCTCAAATGGTCAGATCATTTTCCGCCTTCAGTTCCGCCGCCTGGCGGAAGAGGGCGGACATGACCAGGCACAGCAGGCCCGCCATGGCAAAGATGGGGACGAAGAGAGCGTTATAGGTCAGCAGGGGCCGGATAGATCCGTACCAGACGAGGCTGAACAGCAGGCGGATCAGCGCGGCCGCCGCAATCAGGAACGCGCACAGGGCGGCCCGGTTCAGGCTGACGGCGTTTTCCATGGAAAAGGGCTCCCCCCGGAGGATGGTCTTCAGCACCCGCCGCCCCTGCCAGAGCACCACGGCAGTGCAGCAGCCGGAAAACAGCAAAAATACCGCCAGCACCGCCGCGAAGGCTCCCGCCTGCCAAATCCAGCGCCAGCTGAGGGCAAATACCGCCAGCAGCCGCGCAGGGAGTTCCAGCGGATTCTCATAGGGCGCCATCGGCTCCTGAAGCCCCTTGATCAGTACCAGGCCCGGCACAAAAAACAGGGCCAGCAAATTGCAGATCAAGGAAATATTCACCAGGGCTGTCAGAATTTTGGCAATTTTTTGAACAGATACGGTCTTCATCTTCCAACGCTCCTCTCCCGGCGGAGCCGGGCTTTTTTCCATGCGCAGTCACAGCGGCCTTGTGATGAACTCCATCAGCACCGCCGCCCCTGCCGCCAGAAGCAGTATCATAGCCCCGGAGCAGAGCAGCAGCCCCCGGTTTTTCCGCCGCGCCCCCTCCCAGGCCAGGGCGGCGGCAGACACCATGGCCGCCAGGGCAGTGGGAATCAAAAACAGCGTAATACCCATGTCAGGACCTCCTTTTGCTGGTATCCTAACATGGGTATTATTGTTTGTCAATTCTTTTTTATTGTTTTTCAATAAATTTTTTTCGAATTACGATTGGCCACTTTCTCCGTAGCCCTCTCTCTGGGGGATCCGGCCCAACGGCCTGCCCCCGATGAGGCAGGGCCTTCTTCCTGCCGGGTACCGGCTCCGGCAGCAAGAGGCCACGGCGGCGCAGGGCCCGGGACATGCGAAGAACGGACAGCCTGTCCGGGCCGTCCGCTCTTCACATGATGTAGAGAAAGGAGAGGGAAAATGGTGTTCCGTTCATCAAGCTTTGCCTGATGAAGCCATAATAACGGGCGTCGTGAGAAAAGTCAACCTTTTCGACTTATCCTTCACAATTTATTTACATTCAACCAATTTCTTAGCTTTTTATTCATAAACCGTTCAAAAATATTGCAAATTTTCTAGTTGACATTTTTCCGGAGCCGTGCTAATATTTAGCATGCTAAATATTAGTGTGCTAAGAAAAAGCCAAAGGAAGTGTCCGCATGTTTTACGACCAGGCGCACCGTCTGGGCCCCACCCTTGGGTGGGCGCGGCAAATGTCCCGGGCATCCATGGACGCCCGGGTCTCCCGGTATGACATCACCCCGGCCCAGGCCCATGTGCTGCTGTATCTCCACCATCACGGCGGGCAGGCCTCCCAGGGGGAACTGACCCGCTTCATGCGCGTGCGGCCCTCCACCGCCAACGGTGTGCTGGACCGGATGGAGGAAAAGGGGCTGGTGCGCCGCTCCGTCAGCGGCAGCGACGCCCGGAAACGCCTGATCACCCTGGCGGAAAAGGGGAAGGAACAGCACACCCTGTTCCAGCAGAGTTACCTGGATGTGGAGGGCGTTATGCTCAAGGGCTTCTCCCAGAAGGAAACGGAACTGCTGCTGCATCTGCTGGATCGGATCATTGCAAATCTGGAGGAGGATCAAAGACAATGCTGAAAAAACTCTGGCCTTATGCGCGGCCTTACCGGAAATGGATCATCCTTGGCGTGGTATGCAGCGCGGCGGAAGCCGTTTTCGAACTGCTGATCCCGCTGGTGATGAGCGATATTGTCGATATCGGCATCGAAAACAGGGACACGGTCTTTATCATGCAGAAAGGCGTTTTGATGATCGCCATGGCCATGGCCTCCCTCTGCTTCGGCCTGGGGGCGGCGGCCCTGTCCGCCATGGCCGGACAGGGCTTCGGCGCAAACCTCCGGCGGGCGGAATACGACCATATCCAGGAGTTCGCTTTCTCCAATATTGAGAAGTTCTCCACCGCCTCCCTGGTGACCCGCCTCACCAACGACGCAGCCAATATGCAGATGACCCTGATGATGGGGATGCGCCTTCTGGTCAGGGCCCCGGTGATGCTGGTCTCCGCCCTCATCCTCTCCATCAGCATCAGCCGCCAGCTCAGCAGCATTTTCCTGGTGGCCCTGCCTCTGCTGGCGGCGGTGGCCTGCGTAATCCTCATCCGCACAGGCCCCCTCTTCCAGGCCCTCCAGGAGAAAACCGACGCCCTGAACCTGGTGGTGCAGGAAAACCTGGCGGGCATCCGGGTGGTCAAGTCCTTCGTCCGGGAGGATCACGAGCGGGAGAAATTCGGGGAGCGGAATGCCGATCTGAAAAACACCTCCCAGCGGGCCTTCGGCAACGTGGTGATCAACATGCCTATCATGATGATGATCGTCTACGGCACCATCATCGCCGTCATGTGGTTCGGCGGGCACATGGTCTTCGCCGGAACCCTGGAAAAGGGAAAACTCATTACCTACTTCACTTATATCACCCAAATCATGATGTCCCTGATGATGGTCTCCATGATCTTCATGATGCTAACCCGCTCCCTGGCCTGCGCCCGCCGGATCGCGGAGGTGCTGGACGAGGTGCCCGCCATCACCGACGATCACGCCCTGCCCGGGGCGGAGGCGGCGGACGGCAGCATCACCTTTGACCACGTGTCCTTCAAGTACAACCCGGAGAGCCCGGAGTGGATCCTCCGGGACGTAAACCTCCGCATCCCCTCCGGGGCCACCGTGGGCATCCTGGGCGGTACCAGCAGCGGGAAAACCACCCTGGTCTCCCTGATCCCCCGGCTGTACGAGGCCTCCCAGGGCACCGTTTCCGTAGGAGGACGGCCGGTCAGGGAGTATACCATGGAAAACCTGCGGGACGCGGTTTCCATGGTACTGCAAAAAAATACCCTCTTTACCGGCACCATCCGGGAAAACCTCCTGTGGGGCAATCCCGACGCCTCGGAGGAGGAACTCTGGGACGCCTGCCGGGCCGCCTGCGCCAGCGAATTCCTGGAGAAAATGCCCGACGGGCTGGATACCGACCTGGGCCAAGGGGGCGTCAACGTCTCCGGCGGGCAGAAGCAGCGGCTCTGCATTGCCCGGGCCATTCTGAAAAAGCCCAAGGTACTGATCCTGGACGACTCCACCAGTGCCGTAGACACCGCCACAGACGCGAAAATCCGGCAGGCTTTTGCCAGCGGGCTGAGGGACACTACCAAGCTGATCATCGCCCAGCGGGTGGCTTCCGTCCAGGAGGCGGATTTGATTCTGGTGATGGACGCCGGACGCGTCATCGCCCAGGGGACCCATCAGGAACTGATGGAGTCCTGCGAAATTTACCGGGACGTGTACCAGTCCCAGCAGGAAGGAGCGAGCATCGGTGGCTGATCAGAAAAGACACGGGCCCGGCGGCCCCCGCGGCGGGTTCCGCAAGCCCAAGGATATGCGGGGCACCCTGAAAAAGCTTCTGGCCTATCTGGCAGGCTACAAGGCCCTGCTGACGCTGGTGGTATTGCTGCTGATCCTCAGTTCTGCCTGCACCGTGGGCGGCTCTTACCTTATCCGCCCATTGATCAACGACTATATCCTTCCGGGGGACTTCCCGGGGCTTGCCAAAATGCTGGTGGTCATGGGCCTGGTCTATGCCGCCGGGGCAGCCTGCTCCTTCGGCTACGCCCGGATTATGGTCCATGTGTCCCAGAACACCGTGGCCCGGATCCGGGAGGAACTCTTTGACCACATGCAGCGGCTCCCCCTCAGCTACTTCGACGCCCACACCCACGGGGAACTGATGAGCCGCTATACCAACGATATCGAAACCGTATCCGAGGCCCTGAACAACAGCTTCGGCAGCATCGTATCCTGCACCCTGACCTTTACCGGCACCATCGCCATGATGATTGTGCTGAGCCCCGCCCTGACGCTCATTACCTTTGCCATGCTGGCAGTGATGCTGCTGGTGGTGCGGGTCATCGGAGGCCGCAGCCGCCGGTATTTCGCCGCCCAGCAGAAGGAACTGGGCGCAGTGAACGGCTACATTGAGGAGATGATCGAAGGCCAGAAGGTCATCAAGGTTTTCAACCATGAGAAAGCCGCCAAGGAGGGCTTTTACCTGCGGAACGAGGCCTACCGCCAGGCCGCCGTCCAGGCCCAGGCCTATGCCGGGGCCATGATGCCTGCCATGGGCAACCTGAACTATATCAACTACGCCATTGCCTGCTGCGTAGGAGGGCTGCTGTTCATCCACGGCGGGGATTTAGGGGGCCTTGCCGCTTTCTTGCAGTACACCCGGCAGGTGGCCCAGCCCATCACCCAGATTTCCCAGCAGATGAACGTAATCCTCTCCGCTGTGGCTGGCGCGGAGCGTATTTTCGAAGTCATGGAGGCCCAGCCGGAGGCCGATCAGGGGCACGTGCGCCTGGTACGGGTCACGGAGAACCGGGAGGGCGTCCTCGCCCAGGCGGACTACGACACCGGCGCATGGGCCTGGAAAAAACCGGACGGGGAACTGGTCCCCCTTCGGGGGGACGTGCGGTTCGATCACGTGGTTTTTGGCTACGATCCCCGGAAAACGGTGCTGCACGACGTATCCCTCTTTGCGAAGCCTGGGCAGAAAATTGCCTTCGTGGGCTCCACCGGCGCGGGGAAAACCACCATTACCAGCCTCATCAACCGCTTTTACGAAATCCAGGGGGGCTCCATTGTCTATGACGGCATTGACATAAAGGACATCGAAAAGGACTCCCTCCGGCGCTCTTTGGGCGTTGTGCTGCAGGATACCCATCTGTTCACCGGCACCGTGGCGGACAACATCCGCTATGGGCGTCTGGATGCAACCAGCGAAGAAGTCCAGGCCGCCGCCCGTCTGGCGGGAGCCGACAGCTTCATCCGGCATCTGCCCCAGGGGTATGAAACTGTCCTCTCCGGCGACGGCGGCAGTCTCAGCCAGGGAGAGCGGCAGCTTCTGAATATCGCCCGGGCCGCCTGTGCAAACCCGCCGGTGCTGATCCTGGACGAGGCGACCTCCTCCATCGACACCCGGACGGAACGGCTCATCGAAAAGGGCATGGATCGGCTGATGGCGGGCCGGACGGTATTCGTCATCGCCCACCGGCTCTCCACCGTCCGCAACGCCAAGGCCATTATGGTGCTGGAGCAGGGGGAGATCATTGAGCGGGGCGACCACGACGATCTTCTTCAGCAGAAGGGCCGGTATTATCAGCTTTACACCGGGCAGGCGGAACTGGCCTGAGACAGCGGCCATCTGCTCCGGCTTGACCCGCAGAGGCGGACAGGGTACAGCGCAAAATCCCGCAAAAAAGGAACCGGCCTGGAGCCGGTTCCTTTTTATTCCTTGTATGACTTGTTTCCGCCGCCGAAAAGCCGCAAAACACGTCCGGTTACAGTTCCCGGATATTGACAACGCCCCGGGTGCTCTGGACATGCTCCAAAAGCTGCTCCTCGTTGCAGCCCTTGGTCAGCCGCAGGGTGAAGAGGGCGCAGGCGTTGTGGGTTTCGCTGCGCTCCGCCCGCATAATGCCCATGTTCATAATCTTCAGGCCCCACTCCCGGTAGAGCCGGAGGAGATCGTCCAGGCAGGTCTTGTCGGTGTACTCCACATAGAGGTTCACCTCTGGGGAACTCTCCAGAATCCGGTACTCCAGACGGGAGAACAGCAGTTCCGCCAGGAGAATCAGGCAGGTGGCAAAAATGCCGCCCTCGTAAAAACCGCCGCCCAGAGCCAGGCCGATAATGGCAGAGGCCCACAAACCCGCCGCAGTGGTGAGGCCTTTCACCCGCTGGCGGCGGGTGACGATGATGGTGCCTGCGCCGATAAAGCCGATGCCCGCCACCACTTGGGCGCCCAGACGGGCCATATCCGTGTAGAGGCCCATATACAGATATAAATACTGGCTGGTGAGGGTGGTCATAGCCGCACCCAGGCAAATCAGGATATGGGTGCGGAAACCCGCCGGACGGCGTTTGAATTCCCGCTCAATGCCGATGATGCCGCCGCAGATCACCGCCAGAACCATCCGCACACTGACAGACAGCACTGTCAGTTCCCGCAGGCCGTTAAAAATAGACAGCACGCAAACCCCTCCTCTCAAATATCGTGAACCATGTGGACGCAGGGCAACTCCGAAATGGAGGCCAGCAGCCGCGCATGGCTGCCCTTGTGGTTCAGCCGGATGGTAAACAGGGCGTTAGGCTTCTGGGACTTGCTGGCCTGGCCGTGGTCAATCTCCACGTCGTAAACCTGCACGTCCTGGCTCTTGATGCAGTTGATGATGTCGCCTATGTAATCCATGGACTGGAACTCCACAAAAACGTTCATATTCCGGGCATTTTCCACAATCCGCAGTTCAATCCGGGACAGCACGTGCACCGACAGGAAGATCAGCAAAAACGCCATGGCCACGCACTCATAGAATCCCGCGCCGATGGCCAGGCCCATGCAGGCGGACGCCCACAGGCCCGCCGCCGTCGTGAGGCCTTTCACCTGCTGCTGGCCCGTCACAATGATGGTACCCGCGCCCAAAAAGCCGATGCCGTTAATCACTTGGGCGCCAAACCGGCTCACGTCGGTGCGGATGCCCACCTCCGCGGCGATAGCCGCCCAGCTGGTATTCAGCATGTAGAATTCGTACTGGCTCAAGAGCATGGTAAGGGCCGCACCCATGCATACCAGCATGTAGGTCCGGAAGCCTGCCGCCCGCCGTTTGCGGCCCCGCTCCAGGCCAATCAGGCCGCCGCACAGCATTGCCAGCGACAGCCGCAGCAGCACGGACGCTATGTTCAGCTGCCGCAGATAATCCAATGCCTCAATCAAAAAAAGCCTCCCCTTTCCCGTTTCCGCCTGCGAAACGGCTTCGCTCTCTCCGGGCTCCGCCGCATCCTCCGGATTCCGCCTCCGGCAGGGGCAGCTTTCCTCCCTTTTCCGGCAGCAGTTTTCCAAAACAGGCAGTTTTGAACCGGCGGGGCCGCCAGCCGCATTTTGCACGGCACGCTTTCCCGCCGGATTTGGGAAAAACTGCAAACGTTTGCGTTTTTCCTATGTTTTGATTCTTAATGATTTACCACAAAGAAGGCCAATTGTCAACCATTTACGGGATGACCGCAAAATTTTCGGACATTTTCATAAAGAAAACGTTTGATTTTCAGCAAATATAATCAACCCAATTGGAAAAAGCGGATTTCCGTTTTTTCTAATTGCAGGCCAAGGCCTGCCCCCTGCCTGTTGACATTTTCCATAGGCAAACGCATCCGCCCCCATATGGGCCCCCAGCGATGTGGTGGCGATAGCACGGCATACCTCCGGCGTCCGAGGAGAGCAGACGGCTTCCGCCGCCTGCCCTCCCTGATTTTTCCTATTTCAGCGTCACTACCGTCACGCCGGTCTCCCCTTCGCCGTAAACCCCCAGGCGGAAGTTTTTCACCGCCCTGTTCCGCCGCAGGGCGTCGTGGACAGCCTTTCGCAGGACTCCGGTGCCTTTGCCGTGGATGATGGTCACAGTTTCCAAACGGCCCATCACGGCGGCGGACAGGAAGTTTTCCACCACGCCCTCCGCCTCTATGGCCTCCAGGCCACGGATATCCAGTTCTCGCGGGGCGGCGGATCGCAGCTGCCGGTCCGCGCTCTGCCGGATGGCGGCAGGAGCCTTTTTCATAGCCGCCCGCTCGTCCCGTTCAATCAGGCGCACTTCGTCCGCCTTGGCCTTCATCTTCAACGCCCCGGCTTTCAGCTGGAGCACACCGTCCTTACCGGCGGATATCACCTCCGCAGGCGTCCGCACGCCGGGGATTTCCACCAGATCGCCCGCCCGGATGGGGCGGCTGGGCTTGGGAATGGGCGCCTGGTCAAAGGTCCGGACGCCCACCGCGTCCTCCGCCTCGTTGAGGGATCGCCGCAGTTCCGTCTGGATGTCGTTGACAGCCTGGGCCCGCTCCGCCTTCTCCTGGGCCTTCCGCAGTTCCGCCAGCTGGGCAAATACCGCGTCGGCAGTGGAACGGGCGTCCCGCAGGACACGCCGCGCCTCCGCCTCGCCCCGGCTCCGGGCGTTCTCCTTAGCCCGCTCCATCTGCTCCCGGAATTCCCGGGCCTTGCGGGCGTCCTCCTCCCGCTGGCGCAGCAGGCGATCTGCCTCCGCCTCCCGCTTTTCCAGGGCCTGCCGTTTGGCCTCCAACTGGGTCAGCACGTCCTCAAAGCGGACGCCCTCACCGCTAAGCTGCTCCCGGGCGGCGTTGATAACCGTCTCCGGCAGCCCCAGGCGGCGGGAGATGGCAAAGGCGTTGGACTTGCCGGGGATGCCAATCAGCAGCCGGTAGGTGGGCCGCAGGGTCTCTACGTCGAATTCGCAGGAGGCATTCTCCACCCCCTCCGTGGTCATGGCAAAGGTTTTCAATTCCGCATAATGGGTGGTGGCGGCCACCCTGGCCCCCAGCCGCCGCACATGCTGGATGACGGCGATAGCCAGCGCCGCTCCCTCCACCGGGTCCGTCCCGGCCCCCAATTCATCAAAGAGGATCAGGCTCCGTCGGTCAGCTTCCGCCAGAATGGCCACAATATTGACCATATGTGCCGAAAAAGTGGAAAGGCTTTGTTCAATGCTCTGCTCATCACCGATATCCGCCAGCACCCGTTCATAGACGGAAATGGCGCTCCGATCCCCCACCGGGATGTGGAGGCCGCATTGAACCATCAGTGTCAGCAGGCCCAGGGTCTTCAGGGAAACGGTCTTGCCGCCGGTGTTGGGACCGGTGATGACCAGGGTGTCGAAGATCCCGCCCAGTTCTATGTCAATAGGCACCGCCTTTTTTGGATCCAGCAGAGGATGCCGCGCCTTCCGCAAATGGATTTGGCCGTCCCTCCGGATGTCGGGCCGCACGCCGTCCATCTTATAGCTGAGTTGGCCCCGGGCGAAAATCAAGTCTAGGTGTACCAAGGCGTCATAATCCCACTGGATGCTCTCCCTGTGGGCGGCGGCCTCGGCGGAGAATTCCGCCAGGATCCGGTCGATTTCCTTCTGCTCCTTGGCCTCCAGTTCCACATATTCGTTGTTGGCCTGCACCACCCCCATAGGCTCCACAAACAGCGTGGCCCCGGAGGAGGAGATATCGTGCACCAGCCCCGGCAAATCCCCCTTGTGCTCCGCCTTCACAGGCACAACGAACCTGCCGTCCCGCTGGGTGATGATGGTCTCCTGGAGGATTTTCCCGTAGCTGGGCGAGGAGATGATTTTTTGCAGGATCTGGCGGCTCTTAGCCTGGGCCGCCCGCATATGGCGGCGGATGTCCGCCAGTTCCGCCGAGGCGGCGTCGGCGATGGTGTCCTCGTCGGGGATGGCCCGTTTCAGCCGCTCCTCCAGCGTCCGGTTCCCGTGGAGGGACAGGAACAGGTGGTCAATGGCAGTGTGTTCCCCGGTTTTATCGTTGAAATACTCCTTGGCCCGCCGGGCGGCGGTGAGGAGCCCCGCAATAGTCAGCAGTTCCCGGGTGTTTAATGTGCCGCCCCGATCCGCCCGATCCAAGGCTTCCGCCACAGGCTTCACCCGGTCAAAAGAGGGGCTGCCGTGGAGGCCGATCATCTGGCGGGCGGCGTCGGTCTGATCCAGCAGGCGCAGAACCTCCTCCGGCTCCGTTTCCGGGCGGACGCGGAGGGCCCGCTCCTTGGCTTCAGCGCAGACCGCCTGCTCCGCCAGCAGTTCCAGTACCCTTGGCAGTTCCAGCGTGCGGACGGATTTATGAAATAGTTCGCTCATGGTATCGCCTCCTGTAAAGCGAATTTATCACCTGTATTCATCGGCTGGGGATACGGGCCGGACAAGGGATTTTGCCCTCCCGCAAGGAAAAAATCCCAAAATACTGGATGCATTTCAAGATTTTAAGGCGGCAGGCCCCCAATAGGCCCGCCCTGCCGGCCTTCAGCCCCTGTGAATATAGGTTCTTAATTTTACGTAGTTGAAATATGGGAACTTGGCTCCTCCAGCAGCCATGGGAACACCCCGATCAGTTCCATCTGGAAGCAGGGTGCCCTCCAGCAGGAGATTGCACTCCGGCTTGAACGCCGCCTCAAATCCCTCCGCGATGGGAAACCACGCCGTCTGCCTCTCTCCCAGGGCAGGCCCTTCCAATATGGCGCCTGCCAGATAGTACCAGCCTCCGCTGTATACCGTACCCCGGCGTGCCCCAATATCAGCAAGTCTCCCCGGACTTTTCCGGATCCAGGCCCAGCGCGCCGAAAAGGGCTGTTACCGCCGGAGGCATCAGCTTCACCGCCTGGAGGAAATTCCGGCATCCGGCGCAGCCACAGGTAACCCAGGGCAGGGGATGGGAGGCATACCAGGCCCGGTTGGCCTCCGTATCCACCGCCAGACAGCAGGAACCAAAGACGAATTCTGTCATAGTTCTCCTCTATTTTGTATATTTCTCGGATAATAATACAAAATGTATTTTACTTCGACAGCGTTTCCGGCGTTTGCAGGCTCTTGTAAAAATCCAGCGTCCGGAATTTCCGCTCCAGCTGGGCAAAGAGGAAGACCTCCGCCGCCCGGCCCAGCCGCGCCATGGGCTCCGGCCCCAGGGTGAAGGCGTACAGCCGTTTCGGATCTCCGTATACGATATGCCGCAGGGCCGCCAGGGAGTCCCGGCACAGGGGCGCGGCCATCCCCGGCCCGCCGCAGCCGCCGCAGCGGAGAATCCCCTGGGCCGCGTCCAGCACGGGGTTTTCCGGCTCTTCCGCGCCGCAGTAGGCACAGGCGTCTGCCAGAGGCTCGTATCCCGCCAGGCACAGCAGCTTCAACTCAAAAGCCGGCTTTGCCAAGGCAGGCGGTTTGTGTAAAGCAGAAAGGGCATACAGCCCGTTCAGGAGATGGCGCAGCAGTTCTTCCGACGGGGAATCCTCCGTAGTGACAGCCTCGGTCAGTTCGGCGAAGTAGAAGCCCAGGGCCATGGCGTCCAGATCCTGCCGGAGGCCGCCGAACAACTCCAGCGTGGAGCCCTCCCGGGCGTAATACCATTGGCCCCGCTGGTAAAGGGTCCACTCGGACCAGGCCAGGGACTGGGCGCAGGCGGCAAATTTGCAGCTTTTCCGCCGGGCTCCCCGGGCGATGACGGACAGTTTCCCATACTCCCCCGTCAGGAGGGTCAGGATTTTGTCCGCCTCCCTGGTCTCCGTTTCCCGCAGGACAATCCCTTTCACAACAATGCAGGGCGTACCAGCCAAGCCGCTCCCTCCCTATGTACGGGGGCCAGGCCCCCGCGGTTTATTCCAGCCAATCTCCAGCCCGGCCCTCCGCCGAACAGTACAGCATATAGGCCAGCGGTTCGCCGGTTATGCAGAACAGATCCCAGTAAATCTCTGATTTCCTCGATTCCATTTTGGCAGACCTCCTTAGGCGGGCGGCCTGAGATCCCGGGGGACGCCAGCGGCGCTCCACAGGTGCGCAAGCAGCCTCTTTTCCTGCCGGTAGTCTGGCGGAAACAGTCGAAGATTATCCCTGGAAAGATCCGGTCATTCGTCCCGGTAGCCCAGGCTGCGGACGGAATTGACATTATCCCGCCAATTTTCCTTTACTTTCACCCAGGTTTCCAGATAAATTTTCGCGCCCATGAATTTCTCCATGTCATGGCGGGCAAGGGAACTGATTTTTTTCAGCATATCCCCGTGTTTTCCGATGATAATGCCCTTGTGGCTGGCTTTTTCACAGTAGATGGTGGCGCTCACGTCAATGACGCCGGAGTCCCGCTCGGAGAATTTTGTCACTTCCACTGCGGTGCCGTGGGGAATCTCCTTGTCCAGGCACAGCAGCAGCTTTTCCCGCAGCAGTTCCCCCACCACCTGCCGTTCCGGCTGGTCGGAGGTCTGGCCGTCCGGGAACAGCTGGGGGCCCTCCTCGGCGTACTTGCCCAGTTCGGCGAGGAGGTCGTCCAGGCCGTCGCCGGTGTGGGCGGAGAGGGGGATAATGGCGTCGAAGCCCTCCCAGGCCTCGTTGTACGCGGCGATCACCGGCAGCAGGGCCGCCGGTTCCACAGTGTCGATTTTATTCACGCAGAGGATACAGGGGATTTTTTCCTCCCGCACCCGGTCAATCAGCGCCTGTTCCGGGGCCCCTACGTGGGGGATGGGCTCCACCAGCAGCAGTGCGCAGTCCACGTCCGCCAGGCTGGAAGTCACAATCTTCACCATGTAGTCCCCCAGGGCAGACCGGGGCTTGTGGAGGCCCGGTGTGTCCAGCAGGATAAACTGGGTGTCCCTCCGGTTCACCACGCCGTAAATGCGGTTGCGGGTGGTTTGGGCCTTGTTGGAGACAATGGCAACTTTTTCGCCCACCAGCGCGTTCGTGAGGCTTGATTTGCCCACATTCGGGCGGCCGCAGAGGGTAATCATGGCAGTTTTTGTGATTTCGCTCATAGGTGATCCTCAACTTTCTTCCTTCGTTAAGCGGTTTCGGGATATAGCAAACAAACTTGGGCCGTATCCTTTCGATACGCTTCAACAGCGGGATCCGCTGTTGCTGTAAAAGGCCGGGATATGGCTTCATCGTCCAGCGGCTGCGCATTTTGCAGGCGTCTTGGCCCATGGCACAGCCGCCGCAAAACATCTATCTGAATGTTTCCGGCTCTGCCGGCGGCAGCAGCCCCGGCGGGGAACCGGTTTTGCAGGCCGGGGTGTTTTTTCTCCCTCTCCCTATCAGGAAAGGATACCCCGTTTTCCAGCTTAAACCAGCATTTTTTTCAAATACTGCCCGGTGTAACTCCCCGGGCACGCCGCAATCTTTTCCGGCGTGCCGCAGGCCACAATCGTGCCGCCGCCGTCGCCCCCCTCGGGGCCCAGGTCAACAATCCAATCGGCACATTTGATGACGTCCAGGTTGTGTTCAATCACCACCACGGTGTTCCCGGCCTCCACCAGCCGCTGGAGCACCTCCAGCAGCTTCCGCACGTCGTCGGTGTGGAGGCCCGTGGTAGGCTCGTCCAAAATATAAATCGTCTTGCCTGTGGCAATCTTGCTCAATTCCGTGGCCAGCTTCACCCGCTGGGCCTCGCCGCCGGAGAGTTCTGTGGAGGGCTGGCCCAGCTTCACATAGCCAAGGCCCACGTCCTGAAGCGTCTGCAATTTTTTATAGAGCCGGGGCAGGGCCGCGAAAAACTCCACCGCCTCGTCCACGGTCATCTCCAGCACCTCGGAGATATTCTTCCCCTTATACCGAACCTCCAGGGTCTCCCGGTTGTACCGCTTGCCTTTGCAGACCTCGCAGGGAACGAAGATGTCCGGCAGGAAATGCATTTCAATTTTCAAAACGCCGTCTCCGGAACAGGCCTCGCAGCGGCCTCCCCGCACATTGAAGGAGAACCGGCCCGGCCCGTAGCCCCGGCTTTTGGCCTCCTGGGTGGAGGAAAACAGTTCCCGGATGTCGTTGAACAGCCCCGTATAGGTGGCCGGGTTGGATCGGGGCGTCCGGCCGATGGGGCTCTGGTCGATATTGACCACCTTGTCCAGATAGTCCATGCCCTCCAGGGCGTCGCATTTTCCGGGATGCACCTTCATCCGCATCAGTTCCGCCCCCAGGCGCTTAAAGAGGATCTCATTGACCAAAGAGGACTTGCCGCTGCCGGACACGCCGGTGACGGCCGTAAGGGTCCCCAGGGGGAATTCCACATCAATATGGCGCAGGTTGTTTTCCGCCGCGCCAATTACCTTCAAAAATTTCCCGCTTCCGGGACGCCGGGTCTCCGGCACGGGGATTTTCCGCTTTCCGGAGAGGTACTGCCCCGTCAGGGAATCCGGGCAGGCCATAACCTCCTCCGGTGTCCCTGCGGCCACCACCTGCCCGCCGTGGACGCCCGCCCCGGGGCCGATGTCAATCAGGAAATCCGCCGCCCGCATGGTGTCCTCGTCATGCTCCACCACCAGGAGGGTATTGCCCAGATCCCGCAGTTCCTGGAGGGTGGCCAGAAGCTTATCATTGTCCCGCTGGTGGAGGCCGATGGACGGCTCGTCCAGGATATACAGCACCCCCATCAGGGAGGAGCCGATTTGGGTGGCCAGACGGATCCGCTGGCTCTCGCCGCCGGAGAGGGTCCCGGCGGCCCGGGAAAGGGTTAGATAGCCCAGTCCCACGGAGCGGAGGAACCCCAGGCGGGATCGGATCTCCTTCAAAATGCGATCTGCGATCAAATGCTGCTGGGACGTCAGTTCCAAAGCCTCTACCCACGCCAGTTCATCCAGCACGGAGAGTTTTGTGAAGTCGTGGATGTTCCTGTCCCCCACCGTCACCGCCAGGGACTCCTTCCGCAGCCGCATCCCCTTGCAAGAGGGGCAGGGGCACTCGGTCATCATCTCCTCCAGTTCCCGCTTGCTGGAATCGCTCTGGGTCTCCTGATAGCGGCGCTGAATGTTATTGCATATGCCCTCAAAGGGCTGGTAGAGCACACCCTTGCCTCTGGGCTGGTCATAGTGGAGTTCCAGCTTCTCCCCCTTGGTGCCGTGAAGGATCACGTCCCGCACCTCATCGGCCAGTTCCTGCCAGGGGGTGGAGAGGGAGAAGCGATACTTTTTTGCCAGGGCGTCAAAATACATCCGGGAAATACCGTCGGATCGGATATTCCCCCAGCCGCTGGCCTGGATAGCGCCCTCCAGAATGGATTTTCCCGGCTCCGGCACAACCAGATTTTCGTCCACCTTCAGCTGGCTTCCCAGTCCCGTGCAGGTGGGGCAGGCGCCAAAGGGGTTGTTGAAGGAGAACATCCGGGGGGCCAGTTCCTCAATGGAGATCCCGCAGTCCTCGCAGGCGTAGTTCTGGGAAAACATCAAATCCCGCTCCTCCCGGAGGAGGTTCACCACCACAAGCCCCCCGGAGAGGGACGCGGCAGTTTCCACGGAATCCGTCAGCCGCTGCTGGATGTCGGGCCGGATGATCAGGCGGTCCACCACCACCTCAACAGTGTGCTTCTTGTTCTTTTCCAAGGGGATTTCCTCATCCAGTTCGTAGAGGCTGCCGTCGGCCCGGACGCGGACGTAGCCGGAACGCTTGGCGTCCTCAAAAACCTTCTGGTGGGTGCCCTTTTTGCCCCGGACCACCGGGGCCATCACCTGGATCCGGGTGCCCTCCGGCAGGGACATCACTTGGTCGATGATCTGATCCACCGTCTGCTGGCGGATTTCCTTCCCGCATTTGGGGCAGTGGGGCGTGCCTACCCGGGCCCAAAGCAATCGCAGGTAGTCATAGATCTCCGTCACGGTGCCCACAGTGGAACGGGGGTTTTTCGATGTGGTCTTCTGGTCGATAGAAATAGCCGGGGAGAGCCCCTCAATGTAGTCCACATCCGGTTTGTCCATCTGCCCCAGGAACATTCTGGCATAAGAACTGAGGGACTCCACATACCGCCGCTGGCCCTCGGCATAGATGGTGTCAAAGGCCAGGGAGGACTTGCCGGAGCCGGAGAGGCCCGTCATGACCACCAGCTTGTCCCGGGGTATGGTCACATCCACATTCTTCAAATTGTTGGCGCGGGCGCCTTTTACGATGATCTTATCCTGCATGGATCGGTTCTCCTTTTGGTCGAAAATCACTGCTTTTCTATGATAGGAACAGCACAGCTGTACCGCAGCCGGCAAGCCGCAGGCCGCCCCGGAAAACGCACATGGGCTTGCCTGCAAAACCAGATGCATCCAGCCCCGCCGGACGGCGTCTCATGGCTTCTTTGCAACTGTACTGATGATAAACAAACTTATTTTTAATGTCAAGGGCGGTTTTTAATAATTTTTTATTCAGAAGCAAGATCTGCCGTTCCTGCCTGGAGCAGACCCAGCAGCGCACCGGTATCCACTTCCACCTGTGCGCCGATTTTCCCGGCGGAGATGTAAATGCTGCCAAAATCCGCCGCCGTCCGGTGGAACACCGTGGGATACCGCTTCTTCATCCCCACGGGGCTGCATCCGCCCCGGATATACCCGGTAACGGCGTTGATCTCGTCCACCCGGAGCATCTGGACGGACTTCTCCCCCACCGCCCGGGCGGCCTTTTTCAGATCCAGGGTTTCGGCCACAGGCAGTTCAAATACGTAAATCTCTCCGGAGGCCCCCCGGGCCGCCAGGGTTTTAAACACCCGATCCGGATCCTCCCCCAGGGCCTGGGCCACATGGAGGCCATACTCCCGGGTACCCTCCGGCCCGCCGCCCTCCTGGTAGAAATGAGGGGTATAGGGGATTTTTTCCCGATCGAGAATCCGCATGACGTTTGTCTTTTCTTCCTTGTTTTTGGGCATGATTTCACCTCAAAACCGCAACGCCCGCCAGTACGCAGGCGATGCCCGCCCACACCGCGGCTCCCACCGGCTCGCCGAAAACCAGCACGCCGGTCAGGGAAGCCACCACCGGCTCCAGGCTGGCAAGAATGGACGCCCTGCCGGGCTCCACGCCCGCAAGGCCTTTCGTATATAGGATGTACGGCAGGACAGTGGAAAATACCACCAGCCCCAGGGCGGAGAGCCATAGCCCCGGCGTCCGGAAGGCCTCCGCCAGTTCCGCCGGACGCAGCAAAAGCAAGGACGCCGGCCCCGCAAAAAGGAAAGTCCACACCGTAACGGTCATGGAGCCGTACCGGGCCAGGGCGCAGCGGCCGAAAATGCTGTACAGTGCATAGAAAAATCCGGATCCCAGGCCCAGGAGCAGTCCGGCAGCGGTGATGGTGAGGCCGCCGGAGAAGAGGCCGCAGACCAGGGCGCAGCCCGCCAGCGTCAAAACCAGGGCGGCGATTTTCCGCTTTGTCACCGGCTCCCTCCACAGCAGGGCGGAGATAGCCACCACAATGGCCGGGGCGGTGTACAGCAGAATAGAGGCCACCGCCAGGGAGCACAGCCTTTGGCAGGAGAAATAACACAGGGTGAACAACAGCACGCTGACAACGCCGGTGCCAAAAAAATATTTCAAGTGCTCCCGCTTTACCCGGAACACCTGCCGGTCCCCCAGGCCGCAGACCAGCGCCAGCGCCGCCATGCCGCCGAAATTCCGCACCACCACAATGGACGACGGGGACAGCCCGCCCTCCATCAACTTCCGGTTCCACAACCCGATAATCCCCCAGAGGACCGCAGCCAGCAGAATGGCAGCGGAGGCTTTTTTCCGCTCCATGGGTCAGTCCTCCCAAACACCGTCGTTGCCGGTGCCGTCGCCGTAAAAGAAGGTGTCGTTCTGGATGCTGATCACAATATCCGGGCGGTAATCCGCAATATAGTCCTTCAAGGGCTGTTCTTTGTAGTGCCGGAGATCCAGGATATGGGTCTCATTAAAGGAGGCGTACAGCAGTGTCTCCATGGCATTGGTAAAGGAGTCTCCGAAAATCAGGGCGTTAGGCAGTTCCGGTCGGTCTGTTTTCAGCACGGTCTCCCCAAAGTCCCCGCCCATATAGAGGGTGTAGTACACCAATTCCTCCTCCGTGGCCGGGAGGGAGAAGAGGGGGATTTCACTGGGTTCGCCGTTATCCCAGCGGGTGAACGCCACCGGGTCTTTCTGGATGCCCACCACCGCCCGATCGGGGGAGGGCCAGAGGTTATAGAGTTTCCGGTTCCGGCTGCCGGTATAGGGGTTGGGCAGTTCCACAAAATCCAAATCCGCCTCCGTCAGAACCGGCAGGTCAAAGCCCTCCGCCGCCAGATGGCCCATCAGGGCCCGGTAAGCGGCGTAAGCGCCGTAATAGTTGTAATGGTGATCCACTGCGGGGTAATACTCCGCCGGACGGCCCAGGCTGTCAAAGACCGCCCGCATGTCCAGGAAATCCACGCCCCCCTCCCGGAGGGACTGGGCAAACACCGCGTCCGCCGCCGCCATGGAGGCTTTCCCGTCGTTCAGATAGGCAGGAAAGCGGTCTTCAAAATAGATCCGCTGCTCCGGCAGGCCCACATAGAGGAATTTGCTCCCAAGGCTCTCGATATAGGCGTTCAGCGCATGAAACCGGCCGGTGGTTTCCTCCACCACCCGGCGGTAATCCGCCTCTTTCAGGCCGCCATATTTGATGAATGGCAGCAGCATATCGCCCATCACCACAATCTCGTTGACCACCGGGCGGCGCAGCAGCTTCATCTGCACCGCCGCGTCGGCTTTCAGCAAGGTGCTCCGGGCAGGGGCGTGGTCGGAATACCAACTCTCCAACGCCTCCCCAAAGCCGCCGTCCCACAGGCTCTCCGCCGTCACGGCGGGGAACTGGGCCAAGGCGCGGTTTTCATAAAAGGAGTCCGCCTTGTGCCGGGACCACAGCAGCGTCACCGCTGGAACAGCCAGCAGCAGCGCCATTAAACAGGCCAGGAAGGCCTTTTCCGACAGCTTTTTCATCCAATCCTCCTAAAACTGGAAGTACAGGAACGACCGGGCCGTGGAACTGAGGAGCCGCACGGCGGAAAGCCCCAGCAGCGCCAGGGCCAGCAGCTTCGGCCCCCAAATCAGCGCCGCCCCGGACAGGCCTCCGTCTGCCTCCCGCTGCTTCTCCAGCCAGCCGGACAGCCAGATTTTCACCGGCAGCGCCGCGGGAACAGCCGCCAGCCACTCCCAGGCGTACTGGCGCAGATAATAGCCGCTCTCTCCGCTCCAGACCCCGCCGGGGGCAAAGCCCAGCATGGCGGAGAGCATGGCCGCCGCCTGCTCCAGGGTCCCCGCCCGGAACAGCACCCAGCCGAAGTTGATCAGCAAGAGGGCGTACAGGTGCCGCAGGGCCCCCGGTAGCCATTCCAGCCCCCGGCCCCAGAGGTAACGCTCCCCCATCAGCAGGACGCCGTAATAAAGGCCCCACAAGACGAAGGTCCAGGACGCCCCGTGCCAAAGGCCCGTCAGCAGCCACACCGCCAGCAGGTTCCGCACCTGCCGTCCCCGGGAACAGCGGTTCCCCCCAAGGGGGATGTACACATAATCCCGGAACCAGCGGGAGAGGGTGATGTGCCACCGCCGCCAGAACTCCCCGGCAGATTGGGCGATATAGGGATAATGGAAATTTTCCGGCAGGGGCAGGCCGAACATCCGCCCCAGGCCCACGGCCATGTCCGTATAGCCGGAGAAATCGAAGTACAACTGCAGGGTGTAGGCAATGGAGCCGATCCAAGCCAGGGACACCGTCAGGCGGTCTCCGGAGGCGTAGGCCCCGTTGGCGATGCTGCCCAAGGCGTCTGCCAGCAGCACCTTTTTCCCTAGGCCGAAGCAGAACCGCACAGCCCCGGCGGAGATATCCGCCAGCGATTCCCGCCGGTCCGCCAGACAGGACGCAAACTCGCCGTACCGCACAATGGGCCCCTGCAAAAGCTGGGGGAAGAAAGCCATGTACAGGAGCAGCCGGGAAAACCGCCGCTCCGGCGGGATAACCCCCCGCCGCACATCCGCCAGATACGAGATTGCCTGAAAGGCGAAAAAGGAGATGCCCGCAGGCAAAGCCAGGGAAGGGACAGGGACGTCCAGCCCCAGGGCTTTCAGGTTTTCCCCCAGGAAACCGGCATATTTAAAAACTGCCAGGGCCCCTGTCAGCAGCGCCAGGGAGGCGGCGAAGACCGCCTCCCCCCAGGGCTTTCCGGGCTCCGCCAGCAATCCGCCGCCCCAGGCAATCAGGCACGCCGCCAAAAACAGCGGCAGCAGCCAAAGCCCGCCCCAGGCGTAAAACAGTAGGCTGCATACCAGAAGCACCCCGTTCCTCCCCTCCCGGAACCGGGCGGGCAGAAGATAGTATGCCAGCAGGCACAGGGGCAGGAATCCGAATAAAAATGCGATACTATGGAATGCCATAGGCCCGCTCCTTTCAGGGGTTCAGAATCTCCTTCTGGACGTATTTCGGCAGCTTTTCCAGAATCAGCCGGTGGGAGTTGGCGCAGAGTTCCCGGAGCAGATCATCCGGCAGGCCGCTGTCCAGCAGGGCGGCGATCCAGAGGCGTTTGTCGCAGTAAAATCCCGGCAGGATCTCCGGATACTCCGCCCGCAGCAGTTCCGCCCGCTCCGGCTCACACTTGAGATTCACCAGATCGTGCCCGCCGTAGATCTCGTATTTCTCCTCCGGCGTACACACGGCGGCAAACAGCTTGCCCCGGATCATATACCGGAACCACTGCCATTCCGCTTTATAGTCCTTCTCAACGCCCGGCAGGGACAGCAGATATTCGTCCAGCCATTCGTATTTCATCATACCTCTCCTCTCAATTCAATGATGCGGTCACGCAGTACGGCAGCGTACTCGAATTCCAGCATCTTGCTGGCCTCCCGCATTTCCTTCTCCAGTTTCCGGATCTCCGCATCCCGCTCTGCCTTGCTGAGTTTTTTCCCGCGGGGGGCCTGGGTGTCCCCGCTGTCGGCGGAGGAGGAGATCTCCAGTACCTCCCGGACGCCCTTGATGATGGTCTTAGGCACGATGCCGTGCTCCTGGTTGAACCGGTCTTGGATGCTTCTGCGGCGCTCTGTCTCGTCGATAGCCGCACGCATGGAGGGGGTGATGCCGTCGGCGTACATAATCACCAGCCCTTCGGCGTTCCGGGCCGCCCGGCCGATGGTCTGGATCAGGGAGGTTTCGGAGCGGAGGAATCCCTCCTTGTCGGCGTCCAGAATGGCCACCAGGGAGACCTCCGGCAAATCCAGGCCCTCCCGCAGGAGGTTGATGCCCACCAGCACGTCGAATTTCCCCAGCCGCAGATCCCGGATGATCTCCATCCGCTCGATGGTCTCCACGTCGGAGTGCATATAGCGGACTTTAATCCCGGCGTTTTTGAAATATTCCGTCAAATCCTCCGCCATTTTTTTGGTGAGGGTCGTCACCAGCACCCGCTCGTTCCTGGCGGCCCTGGCATTGATCTCCTCCATGAGGTCATCAATTTGCCCGGTGACAGGCCGGATCTCCACCCTGGGATCCAGCAGGCCCGTGGGGCGGATTACCTGCTCCACCACCTGATCGGCCCGCTCCCGCTCGTAGGGCCCGGGCGTGGCAGAGACAAAGACCGCCTGTCCCACCCGGCCCTCAAATTCCTCGAATTTCAGGGGCCGGTTGTCGTAGGCGCAGGGGAGGCGGAAGCCGTATTTCACCAGGCTGTCCTTCCGGGCGTGGTCGCCGTTGTACATCGCCCGCACCTGGGGGAGGGTCACGTGGCTCTCGTCCACAAAGAGGAGGAAATCCTCCGGGAAGAAGTCCAGCAGGGTCATGGGTGCGGATCCGGCGGGCCGGTCGGAGATGATGCGGGAGTAGTTCTCAATGCCGGAGCAGTAGCCCAGTTCCGTCATCATCTCCATGTCGTATTCCGTCCGCTGGCGGATGCGCTGTGCTTCCACCAGCTGGTTGTTATCGGTAAAGATCTTTACCTGCTGCTCCAGTTCCGCCCGGATGTCCCCAATGGCCCGGTCCATCTTGTCCTTTGTGGTGACATAGTGGCTGGCAGGATAGATAGCAATGTGGTTCAAGTGCCGGTTCACCGCGCCGGTTACCGGGGCAAAGTCGCTGATCCGGTCAATCTCATCCCCGAAAAACTCCACCCGGATGGCGTGATCCTTGTAATAGGCGGGGTAGATCTCCACCGTGTCCCCTCGGACCCGGAACATGTTCCGCTCGAAAGCCACGTCGTTGCGCTCATAGCGGATCTCCACCAGGCGCCGCAGCAGTTCGTCCCGGTTCCACTCCGCCCCCACCCGCAGGGAGACCACCAGCTTAGCGAAGTCGTCCGGCTCCCCCAGGCCGTAGATACAGGACACGGAGGACACCACAATCACATCCCGCCGCTCCAGCAGGGCGCAGGTGGCGGAAAGGCGGAGGCGGTCGATCTCGTCGTTGGTGGAGGCATCCTTGGCGATATAGGTGTCGGTGTGGGGGATATAGGCCTCCGGCTGGTAATAGTCGTAGTAGGACACGAAGTATTCCACGGCGTTGTTGGGGAAAAACTCCTTGAACTCAGCGCAGAGCTGGGCCGCCAGGGTCTTGTTGTGGGCCAGCACCAGCGTGGGCCGCTGGACAGCCTCAATGACCTTCGCCATGGTGAAGGTCTTGCCGGAACCGGTCACGCCCAGCAGGACCTGCTCCTTCAGGCCGTTTTCAATCCCCTCCGCCAGGGCGGCGATGGCCTCCGGCTGGTCACCTGCGGGCTGGTATTCGGAAACAACTTGGAATTTCGGCATAATAAACGGTCTCCACACAATCAAAAAATAACGGCGCCCCCGCCGCCGGACGCGGATGTCCATACAGCGGCCATTGTATCATGGCCCCGGGCGAATTGCAACATATGTTCGAAAATTTCCCCAGCCTCCGGGCGGATCAAGGCCTAGGACAGATACCCGGAATCCGCCATGGACAGGAAGTCCCGGCCCGCCACAATAATATGATCCACCAGCCTCACCCCCACGGTCTCCAGGGCAGCTTTGGCCCGATCCGTGGCGCTGTAGTCGTCTGCGGAAGGCGCGGCCATGCCGCTGGGATGGTTATGGGACAGGATCACCGCGCTGGCGGAGGTAAGCACGGCGTTTTCCACCAGGAGCCGGACGTCCAGATCCGCGCCGTTGGCGCTGCCGGCGCTGAGCCGCTTGCAGGCCAGGAGTTTCCCCTTCTGATCCAGGCACAGCTGGTAGAGGATCTCCCGCTTCTCCTGGGCAAACAGTTCTATCAGGTATTTCCCTGCCCGCTCCGTGGAATTGAGGGCCGTGGCGCGGGCGGCGTCCTCCAACTGGGCCTTCCGGCAGAGGAGGGGCGCAAGGCGGATCAAAATGGCCGCGCTCTCGCCGATGCCCTCCACCTTCTGCAAATCCTCTACCGGGGCGGACAGCACAGCGGAAAGGGAGCCGTACCGTTCCATCAGGGCGTGGGCAATAGGATTGGTGTCCCGCCGGGGGATGGCATAGTAAAGCAGCAGTTCCAGGGCCTCGTGATCTGCGTAGCCCTCCAGCCCGCCTGCGAGAAAGCGTTTCCGCATATGCGCCCTGTGCCCGTCGTGAACACCCACGATATCATCCCCCCGCTTCGTATTTTTAACAGGAACAGTATAACACAGGCAGGTTTTGCCCACAAGCTATTTTCCCCGGCGAATCCCCCTTTTCCCGGTTCCCGGAGAGAAAGAATCCCGCCCCGGCGATCTGCCGGGGCGGGGTCAAGCCGCGAAAAAGGCCGCGCAGCGTTTGCGCCTCCAGGCGCGAAGAAGCGGGAATCCCTTTCCTCCGGCAGCATGCAGGCCGGGGGAGAACCGCCTCCCAACCTGCACCGGCAGGCCGGATCCCCGCAGGAAAGCGGCAGAGCCTCTTTTTCGAAGCAGGTTATTCTTTGGAGAAGAAGGCCGCGCCTACGGCGCCGGGGCCCACGTGGGTGCCGATGACCGCGCCGATGGCGCACACCGGCAGATGCTCAGTCCCCTCCTGCCACAGTTCCGCGCTGTCCGCCGCATATTTTTGCAGCATGCTGTCGTCCAGGCCGCTGAAGCCCAAGGCATAGGGCATGTCAAAATTCACGCCGCCGGACTGCATAATCAACTCCGTCAGCAGGTTATTGGCCTTTTTGGAACCTCTGGCCTTTCCAATAACCTTCACCTCGCCGTCCACCACGGAAATCACCGGCTTGATGGAGAGGAGCCCTCCGGCAGCAGCGGTAACGGCGGAGATCCGGCCTCCCCGCTTCAAGTACTCCAGGGTATCCACCAGGGCGATGAGGCGGATCCGCTTCTTGGCCTGATCCAATTCCCGGGCAATCTCCTCCGCGCCCTTCCCCTCGTCCCGCAGGCGGATGGCGTAACGGACCAGGATATGTTCACCGAAGGTAGCGTTGAGGCTATCCACCACAAAGGCCTTCCCGGGAAAGTCCCCGGCGGCGATCATGCCGCTCTGGAAGGTGCCGGACAGCTTGGAGGACAGGGTGATTGCCACCACCTCATCCCCGTTTTCCGTCAGGCGCCGGAAGGCCTCCGTAAAATCATAGGGCGTCAGCTGGCCGGTGGTAGGCAGATCGGAGCACTCAATGAGTTTTTCATAGAATTCCCGGGGCGGCAGATCCACCTGATCCCGGTAGGTCTGCCCCGCCCACTGTACCGTCAGGGGCAGGAAGGTGAGGCCCTTTTCCTCCGCCTCCCGCCGGTCAAAATCCGAAGCCGAGTCGATTACAATCTGAACTGCCATCTTGTTTTCCTCCTGTTATTTCGCATAGAGCGTTTCCTCGTTTCCCTCCGCCATCAGGCGCTCCGCCCGGCTGAGGTTTTCCGCAATTACGGTCAGGGTACGGTAAAAGGCCTCCAGTTCCCCAGGTGGGATATCCCCGCTGACACAGCGGTTTATCCGCAGGATCACTGTCTCCAGTTCCTCTGTAACGGCCCCGCCCTCCTTTGTGAGGCGGTATTTACGGCGGTACGCACCGCCGCCGTCCTTTTCAATCAGTCCCTTGCCCTCCAGCGCCCGCAGCACACGGGACACCTGGGCCTTGTCAATCATCTCCAGCGCGGCCAGTTCCGTCTGGGTGGCCCCCTCCGGACGATGGGCCAGATGGCACAGCAGATCCGTATGGGCCGCCGACAGGCCGTAAGGGGCCATTTTCATCCCCTTCAGCGCCTGGATGGATTTCAGCGCCCCGCCCGCCAGATTGGTAAAACGGATCAGCCGGCTCTCCTTCATGTCCACGGGACACCCCTCCCTTTTCCCAAAAATCTGTAGGTATCATATCACATCTTGTTGAGTTGTCAACATTTATTTTCCATCAAATCCCCCGCCTTTGGCGCAGGGGAGGGAAAGGCAGGCCATACCCATGGCCAGCACCTCTTCGGAGACCCGCCTTTGGCACAGGGGCGGGAAAGGCAGGGCTTACCCAAAGGAAATCCGCCCGTAGGCGCCGTCGAAGCCGGGGCTCCGCTCCACGCGGCCCTGCCGCATACGGCGGATGCCCTCCGCCGCCCGCCGGCCCGCCAGACGCTCCACATCGGGCAGTTCCGCCTCCCGGAGGATGAAGAGTTCCGGCCCCAGTTCCCGCAGCAGGGTTTCATACAGGGCCATAACCCGCTTTCCGGGCTTGGAGAACCCGGCCCGCTCCGCCAGAAGTTCCGGCAGGGAGACCAGGCTCTCAAAGGGCCTGGCCCCTTCCGGCCGAAACCCCTCCGGGCGATCCGCCATCTCCTCCACCCGATGGGCTACGCCTACGGTCAGGGGTTTTCCGCACACCGGGCACAGGCCCCCCAGATCCAGCGTCTGCCGGGGCGTCAGGCACACGCCGCATTTCCGGTGCCCGTCCAGATGGTACTTCCCCTCCTCCGGAAAAAACTCCAGCGTCCCGCCGAAGCCCTTCCCGGTGTGGAGGGCCTCCGCCAGGGCCGGGTAGGTCCGCTCCGTATCCAGCAGGCTGGCCTCCCGGCCCAGCCTGCTGGGGGAGTGGGCGTCGGAATTGGACACCAGGGTCAGCCCGTCCAGGGCGGAAACCCGCCAGTTCATCGGCGGGTCCGAGGAGAGCCCCGTTTCCACCGCGCAGATTTGGGAGGCCATATCCCCAAAGCACTCCTCCAGGGACGTGAAGCCGGAAAACGCGCCAAATACGGAGAAGTGGGGCGTCCAGATATGGGCGGGGATCAAAATGGCCTCCGGGCAGGCGTCCAGGGCCATGGCCAGCAGATCCCGGCTGTCCAGCCCCAGGATGGGCCTGCCGTCGGAACGGATATTGCCCACAGCCTCCAGCCGGGCGGACAGGGCGTCCGCCGCCGCCAGATCCGGCAGCAGGATCAGATGATGGGCCTTCCGGGTCCTGCCGCCCTTACGGTAGATACAGCTGATTTCCCCGGTGATGAGGAAAAAAGGCGTCACGCCCCCGCCGGACAGGCGCAAATCCTCCCGAAGGGCGAACACGCCCTCCCCGGCGGGAACCAGCTGTTCCCGCAGTTCCGCCCGCCAGGCGGGATGGGTGAAGTCCCCGGTTCCCACCAGGCCGATACCTTTACGGCGGGCCCACCAGTCCAAGCGGGGGAGGTCACAGTCCCGGCTGACGGCCATGGAAAAACGGGAATGGATATGAAGATCCGCAATATACATATCAATACTCCTCTGCTTTGCTACAAGCTTCGCCCGCTCCCCGGCGATTCCATCATAAAGTCAGGAAAAGGGCTGTTTTTCCAAGGAAGAACGGATTCTATCCCCGGTTAAAGTAGATCGTTTCCTCTTTTCGTCTCCCGGCTCTTGACAGGAGGCCCGCGGGGCGGTATATTTCCAGTGACGGCCTGTTTGAAATGCGCCGGATGCCAAGGGTTTTCCACCGTCTTTCAAGCAGGCGCCGTCAAGAAGGAAAAGGTCAATACGGGAAGGATGGAGGTTTTTTCATGGAGAAACAGGTTAAAAGAATCGGCGTTCTCACCAGCGGCGGCGACGCCCCCGGCATGAACGCCGCCCTCCGGGCGGTGACGCGGACCGCCGTGAATCAGGGGATCGGCTGCGTCGGCATCCGCCGGGGCTGGAACGGCCTGATCAACAGCGATTTCATCCCTATGGGTTCGTCCAGCGTCAGCCACATCATCAACAAGGGCGGCACTCTGCTCTATACCGCCCGCAGCATGGACTTTATGGAACCCGCCGGCCGCGCCAAGGCCCTGGATACCTGCCGCCTGCTGGGGCTGGACGGCATCGTGGCCATCGGCGGCGACGGCACTTTCCGGGGCGCCCTGGCCCTGAGCCGCCAGGCGGCGGAGACAGGCATGAGCCTGCGGGTGGTGGGCATCCCCGCCACCATCGACAACGACATCGGCTGCTCCCACTACACCATCGGGTTCGACTCCGCCTGCAACACCTGTATTGAGTGCATCGACAAGCTGCGGGACACCATGCAGTCCCACGAGCGCTGCTCCGTGGTGGAGGTCATGGGCCGCCACGCCGGGTATCTGGCGCTGTATGTGGGCATCGCCGTAGGCGCCACCGCGGTGCTGATCCCGGAGCGGGAGGTGGACTTTGAGCGGGACATCGTGGAAAAAATCCGCCGGGCCCGCCTGGCCAACACCACCCATTACATGGTAGTGGTCGCCGAGGGCGCAGGCAGCGCCATCGACATTGGCCGCCGCATCCATGAGGAACTGGGCATCGATCCCCGGGTCACGGTGCTGGGCCACATCCAGCGGGGCGGCAGCCCCACCGCCCGGGACCGGGAAACCGCCAGCCGCATGGGCTACCGGGCCGTCATGGCCCTGCTGGAGGGCAAGGACAACTGCATCATCGCCACCCAGAACGGCAAAATCGTGGATATCGAGATGGAAGAGGCCCTGCAGATGAAGAAACCCTTCCAGATGGAGCGTTACCAGATTCTGGAGTCCCTGACCAACAGCAAGGGGCCTGATATCTAAGGATTTCCCCTCCGGCTTCTACATATAACCGGCAAACCGAAAAACGGCAGTCCGGCCCAATCAGCCGCCCACGCGGCTCCCCGGGCCGGCCGAAACCGCCCCCGGCGTTTGAAACGCCGGGGGCGGTTTTTTGTTTCCTGTCAGCCCCGGAACCGCCGGATCCGTCCCCGCCGGTTCCAAATGGAGGGGGCAAACAGCAGCAGCATGGGGAAGATTTCCAGCCGCCCCGCCAGCATGTCAAAGGACAGCAGCAGCTTGGAGAAGGGGGAAAAGGCAGAAAAATTTCCCATGGGCCCCACCATCTCCAGGCCGGGGCCGATGTTGTTGAAGCAGGCCGCCAGGGCCGTGAAGGTGGTGACCAGATCAAACCCCTCCAGGGACAGCAGCAGGAAAGAGCCCGCCAGCAGCAGCACATAGACCGAAAGGTACACATGGGCGCCCCGGGTGGTCTTCTCCGACACGGGCTTCCCCTCCAGCCGGACGGTAGTCACAGCGGCAGGATGGAGCATCCGCCGCATGTCCGCCACGGAAGACTTCACCAGGATCAAAATACGGGAGACCTTGATACCGCCGCCGGTGGATCCCGCGCAGGCGCCTACAAACATCAGCGTCACCAGAATCCCCTTGGAGAGGGTAGGCCAGGTGTTGAAATCCGCCGTGCCGTAGCCGGTGGTGGTGATGATGGAGGATACCTGGAAGAAGGCGTACCGCAAACTCTGCCCAACAGACCCGTAGATATGGACAATATCCGCTGTGATAGCCGTCACGGAGGCAGCCACAATCAGGAGATAAGCCTTCAGTTCCTCGGAGCGGAAGACCTCCCCGAAGCGGCGGATCAGAAGGAAATAGTAGAGATTGAAATTGAC
This sequence comes from uncultured Oscillibacter sp., assembly GCA_910584995.1. Taxonomy (GTDB): domain Bacteria; phylum Bacillota; class Clostridia; order Oscillospirales; family Oscillospiraceae; genus Oscillibacter. Next base: position 67,403 of record CAJUDW010000001.1, read on the forward strand.
GCCAAAAAGCAGCATGAAAATGCCGATCACCACGTCAAAATATGCGCTGTCATATGCCCCCACACTGAGGTTCCGGCTGCTGAACCCGCCGGTCCCGGCAGTGCCGAAAGCATGAATGCAGGCATCAAAGAAGGACATGCCCCCCGCCAGCAGAAGGACGATTTCAATCACCGTCATGGCGAGATAGATACCATAAAGGATTTTGGCGGTGTCGCTCATGCGGCTTACCAGCTTGCCTACGGTAGGCCCCGGGACCTCCGCCCGCATCAGGTGCATCCCGTGGCCGTCGGTCATCGGCAGGACGGCCATGACAAACACCAGCACCCCCATGCCGCCCACCCAGTGGGTAAAACTCCGCCAGAAAAGGCACCCCCGGGTCAGGTGCTCCACCTCCGTGAGAATGGTGGAGCCGGTGGTAGTGAAGCCCGAGACCGTTTCAAAAATGGCGTCCACATAACTGGGGATATCCCCGGAGAGGACGAAAGGCATGGCCCCGAAAAGGGACATGACAATCCACGCCAGGGATACCACCGCCAGACCGTCCCTGGCGTACAGGGCGGTGCTCTTGGGGCGGCGGAACCCCAGAAGGACCCCGGCCAGAACCAGGAAGGCTATCGGCACCAGGAACGGTTCCAGCGACTCCCCATATATGCCCGCCGTCAGGGCGGGCACCGCCATCAAAGCCGCCTCCACCAGGAGAATACGGCCGATGACAAAGCCAATCATTTGATAATTCATACCGTTCCGCCTTTATTGGAGAATGTCCCGGATATCCTGGAGTGTGGTGCGGGTAGTGACGACAATCACGTCGTCATAGGGGTTCAGGGCGTCCATACCGGAGGGGATGACGATTTTTCCGTTCTGCCGGACAATGCCCGCCACCAGGATCCCGCTTTTCAGCTTCAGATCCTTCAGGGGGACTCCGGCGAACCCGGCATCCCCCGGGACGCCGAATTCCAGGGCCTCCACGGCCCCGTCCACCAGCCGGTGCAGGGTCTTGATCTGCGCACCAGAGGCGCTCTGCATGGCCCGGACGTACTGGACGATCAACTCCGTGGTGACAGTCCCGGCGGAAACCACACTGTCCACCATGCCCTCGTTGGACACCAGATCCACCAGGGACTTGCGGTTGATCTTCGCCACCACCTTGCAGTTTTCCGTCTGCTTGGCGGCACTCATAGACATGAGGATGTTGGCCTCGTCCATGCCGGTAATAGCGACAAAGGCGTCGGTCTGGTCGATGCCCTCCTCCCGGAGAAGTTCGCTGTCGGTGCCGTCGCCTACAATCAGCAGGGCCCGGGGCAGCTGCTCCGCCATACGGATGCACCGCTGCTCGCTCTGGTCGATGATCTTCACGGACATGTCCATGTCCAGCAGTTCGGAGGCCAGATAATAGCAGATCTTGCTGGCCCCCACAATCATCACGGAGGAGGCCTTGGCCCGGAACACCCCCAGCTGGCGGAAGAACTGGGCCAATTGATCGGAGGAGGAGGTCAGATAGATCTTGTCCCCCGCCCGCAGGACGAAGTCGCCGGAGGGAATGATGGTCTCCCCCTTCCGGGACACGGCGCAGATCAGTACCCGGACACGGAGGCTTTTGTAAAGGTTTAGCAGCTGCACGCCGTCCAGGGCGGAATTCTCCTTCACCCGGTACTCCACCAGTTCCAGGCGGCCCTTGGAAAAGGACTCCACCTTCATGGCCGTGGGGAACCGGAGGACGCGGGCAATCTCCCTGGCGGCGGCCTTCTCCGGGTTGATGGCCATGCTGAGGCCCAGTTCTTCCCGCATGAAACGCAGCTGCTTTTCGTACTCCGGGTTCCGGACCCGGGCAATGGTATGGGGGATGCCCAGCTTTTTGGCCACAAGGCAGGAGAGGATGTTGATTTCATCGCTGGAGGTGGTGGCAATCAGCAGTTCCGCCCGCTGTCCCTGGGCCTCCTTCTGCACCTCGTAACTGGCGCCGTTGCCGCAGACGCCCATGACGTCGTAAATATTGATGATATTGTCAATCAGCTGAGGATCCGCGTCAATGACGGTAACCTGGTTCTCGCCGGAGAGCTGCTGTGTCAGTTCCAGGCCCACCTTGCCGATCCCCACGATGATGATTCTCATAGTCTTTCTCCATTTCTCCCCGTCCAAAATTTCTTTGGTTTACCGTATTATAAAGGATACTGCCGGAAAAGTGAATACTTCCCCGCAAATTTTCCCGGCGTCCCCTGCCGGCAGGGGCTCCGCCTGCGCCGGTCTGCCACCCCCTTCCGGTCGTTTTCCGCCCTTTATCCTCCTTCAAAAAGCCCCACCGGGATGCGGATATCCTCCCTGGGCACCTTGTCCCAGGAGAAGTCCGCCAACAATGATTCCGGCGTCCGGCCCGCCCCGGAGGGGTTGAACCCCGCCAGATACGCCAGCCGTCCTAGCACCTCCGCCGCCGGGAGGCGGATGCCGTCCAGGCCCGCCGCCGCGTCCCGCTTGGAGAGCCGCCGCCCCTCCGGGGACAGCAGCAGTGGGAAGTGAAAAAATTCCGGCGGCGTCAGGCCCAGCAGGCGGTAAAGATACAGCTGCCGCGGCGTGGAGGACAGCAGATCCGCCCCCCGGACCACCTGGGTGATCCCCATGGCGGCATCGTCCACCACCACCGCCAGCTGATAGGCGAAAAGCCCGTCGGAGCGCCGCAGGAGGAAGTCGCCGCAGTCCCGCTCCAGGTTTTCCCCGTACCGGCCCATGTGGCCGTCCGTGAAAGCCCACTCCTCCGGCGGCACCCGGAGCCGCAGGGCAGGAGGGCGGCCCTTCGCCCGCTCCGCCGCCTGTTCTGCTGTGAGGGCGCGGCAGGTTCCGGCATAGACCGTCTGCCCGTCCTCCCGGTGGGGGGCGCTGGCGGCGTGGAGTTCCGCCCGGGTGCAGAAGCAGGGATAGACAAGGCCCATGCCCGCCAGCTTTTCCAGGGCTGCCTGGTAGAGATCTGTCCGCAGGCTCTGGTAATAGGGGCCGTCCGGCCCTCCGCCGGGGCCCTCGTCCCAGGAGAGGCCCAGGCGGAGGAGATCCGCCTCCATCTGATCCGCGTACCGGCGGGGGCAGCGGGCGGTGTCCAAATCCTCAATCCGGAGCACCACCCGCCCGCCGGACTGCCGCGCGCTGAGCCATGCCAGCAGGCAGCAGAGAATGTTACCCAGGTGGGCCCGCCCGCTGGGGGAGGGCGCGAACCTGCCTTTCACCCCTGTCTCCATACCTCCGCCTCCCTGTATATCATCCGGCCGCCGCAGAAGGGAACCACACAAACATCCCCCTGCCGCCCCGGCGAAAACTGCCGCCGGAAAGGATTTCCAAATGCGGCACAAATTTGCTGGCTATATCATAGCACAAACGCCGCTCTGTGCCTATCCCCATTTTACCCGGCATGTTTTCCCGGTTCCGGGCATATGCTATTTCTCCGGGAAGAAAAACAATGCGGTATTTTCCCAAAAAATGCTGTACAATGCATCCCCTCTGTGGTATAGTATAAAAATTAAACTCTGTTCCGGGCCGCCCCGGGACAGGGCAATTTTACAAAAGAGGTGAATCCCATGGAAGAAATGCGGACCTTCGGATATCTCTGCCCCAAGTGCGGCGGGACGGTTATGGCCGCCCGGTCCGTTTTTGCCCTGGAGGCCTCCAACTGCACCGTTGAGTGCCCCTGCGGCGAAACCGCCCTGCTGGTGGATTTCGACGGTGAAAAGTACCGTCTCAGCGTCCCCTGCGGCCTCTGCGGGGAGACCCATACCGCCGTCTGCCCGCCGGGGCGCGTCCTGGAGGGCGCTACCGCCCTGGGCTGCGCCAAGACGAAGCAGTTCTGCTGCTTCATTGGCCCGGAGGGCGTGGTGGAGAAAAACCTCCGGGAACTGGCCATCCTGGCAGAAAAGGAAAAACGCCAGACAGAGGACGGCCCGGAGGCCTTCCTGGACAATATTATCATGTACGAAATCCTCTCGGAACTGAAGGAAATCGCTGCCCGGGAGCACGGCATCTCCTGCGCCTGCGGCAGCGGGCGGTACGGTATGGAGATCCGCCGTTCCGCCGTGGATCTTATCTGCCGGGACTGCGGCGCAAAACTCCGGATCCCCGCCGCCACGGATCGGGATCTGGACGATCTCTGCTGCCGCTTGAAGCTGACAATTCCCGGGAAGCAGGCGTAAGGCTTCCGGCAGCCCCTCCGCAGGCCGGGGCTGTCTTCCCCCGGTTCCTGCCGCCCTCCGCCGACAGCCCCGGCGGCCCTATATCTCAGAAAGGAGCTGACCTCTCATGATCTCCCTCTTGGCACGGCTGTTCATCCGTCAGGACGGCGGCGAAGCCAGCGCCCGCAAGGCCTACGGCATCCTCTGCGGCGCTGTGGGCATCGGGCTGAACATCCTGCTGTTCACCGGCAAATTTTTTGCCGGCCTCCTCTCCGGTTCCATCGCCATTACCGCCGACGCTTTCAACAACCTCTCCGACGCCGGGAGTTCCTTCGTGACCCTTCTGGGCTTCCATCTGGCGGGGCGGAAGCCTGACGCCGATCACCCCTTCGGCCACGGGCGGTTTGAGTACCTCTCCGGCCTGGCCGTGGCGGTGCTGATCCTGCTGATGGGCCTGGAGTTGCTGCGGGTCTCCTTCCAGAAAATCCTGAACCCTGCCCCGGTGGAGGCCAGCCCCCTGGTGGCCGCTATCCTCTGCATTTCCATCGCCGTCAAGCTGTATATGGCCTTCTACAACCGCCGTCTGGGCCGCCGCCTCCACTCCACCGCCATGGAGGCCACCGCCCTGGACTCCCTCAGCGACGTCCTGGCCACCCTGACAGTCCTGGCCGCCACAGCGGTAGGCCACTTCACCTCCCTGCGGATCGACGGCTGGTGCGGCCTTCTGGTGGCCCTCTTCATCGTCTGGTCCGGCATCCGGGCCATCAAGGACACGGTAGATCCCCTCCTCGGCACGCCGCCTACCCGGGAATTCGTCAATCAAATCCGGGATCTGGTGCTGGCCCACTCGGAAATCATCGGCGCCCACGACCTGATTGTCCACGACTACGGCCCCGGCCGCCGGATGATCTCCCTCCATGCGGAAGTACCCGCCTCGGAAAACGTGCTGACCCTCCACGATGAAATCGACAACATTGAGCGGGAACTGCGGGAAGTCCTGGGCTGTGAGGCAGTCATCCACATGGATCCTGTGGACACCAACGACGCGGTGACGGAGGAAACCCGCCGCCGGGTGGCGGATCTGGCCCGATGCATTGACGACGAGATCTCCATCCACGACTTCCGGATGGTCTCCGGGCCCTCCCACACCAACGTGATTTTCGACGTGGTAGTCCCCTATCACTTCCGCCTGACCGACAAGGCCGTGGAGGAAAAGATCAAGACCGCCGTCCGCACCCTGGACGGCAACTACTTCGCCGTCATCTGCGTGGAGCGGTCGTATACCTGAAAACCGGGAAAAAGGCTTTTTAAAAAGGAATCGCACACCATCAAGCCGCAGGGGTATTTAGCGCCCCTGCGGCTTTTTCCCTGCACCGGACTGTCAAAAGGCAGGGGGGACTTTTGACAGCCCGAACCGTTTATCATGAAACCAACCGGCAGGCCGCGGCCCGCCGGCGCGGGAAGCACCGCCGCGCTGAAAAATTTGTCTGTGCCGGCTATAATTCCGTCCCATTTGGGGAAACCTATGGAAAATCCATCGAGATGAGGTGGCTTTCCATGAACGAAAAACGCGTGGGACAGCGGACGGTGGCCCTGCGAAACCCGCCCTCCGTCCTCTCCTTCGCCAACATCGGCGGAAAATTCGAGGGCCAGGGCCCCCTGGGCAACTACTTTGACGAAACGTCGGAGGACTCCTTCTTTGGAGAAAAAACCTGGGAGAAGGCGGAATCCACCATGCAGAAGCGGGCGGTCCAGCGGGCCCTGGATCAGGCCCGGCTGAAGCCCAAGGATCTGGACTATATCTGCGCCGGAGATCTGCTGAACCAGTGCATCGGCTCCTCCTTCGGCCTCCGGGACTTCAACATCCCCTTTTACGGCCTCTACGGTGCCTGCTCCACCATGGGCGAGAGCCTATCCGTTGCGTCCATGCTGATCGACGGCGGCTTCGCCGCCAAGTGCGCCGCAGTGACCTCCTCCCACTTCTGTACCGCCGAGCGGCAGTACCGGATGCCGGTGCCCTACGGCAGCCAGCGTACTCCCACCGCCCAGTGGACCGCCACCGCCGCCGGATGCACGATTCTGGCGGACGACGGCCCGGGGCCCTACGTGACCCATATCACCTGCGGGAAAATCGTGGACAAAGGCGTCAAGGACGCCAATAACATGGGCGCCGCCATGGCCCCCGCCGCCTACGACTCCCTCGCCGCCTTCTTCCGGGACACCGGCACACGGCCTAAGGACTACGATTTGGTGGTCACCGGCGACCTGGGGGAACTGGGCCACGCCATTGTCCGGGACTTCTTCTCCCGGGACGGCGTTGAACTGGGGGATAATTTCCAGGACTGCGGCCTCCTGCTCTACGACCGGAAAAACCAGGACATGCACGCGGGCGGCTCCGGCTGCGGCTGCTCCGCCTCTGTGCTGAACGGATATCTCCTGACGGAAATGCGCCGGGGAAAGTGGAAAAAAATTCTGTTCGCCCCCACCGGGGCGCTGCTGTCCCCCACCTCCTCCTTCCAGGGGGAGTCGGTGCCGGGTATCTGTCATGTGGTCTGTCTTTCCATGGAGCGGTGAGGGCAGGGAAAGAAAACAGGAGGTTTTTATGGACTATTTGTATGCGTTCCTCTGCGGCGGCGTTCTCTGCGCTGCCGGGCAGGTTTTGATTGACAAGACAAAGCTGACCCCTGCCCGGATCCTCACAGGTTACGTGGTGCTTGGGGTACTCCTCAGCGCGCTGGGGCTATACCAGCCGCTGGTGGACTTGGCCGGGGCCGGGGCCACCGTGCCGCTGACAGGCTTCGGCCACGCCCTGGCCAAGGGTGTCCGGAAGGCTGTGGGCGAAAAGGGCTGGCTGGGCATTTTCACCGGCGGGCTGACGGCCACCGCAGGCGGCATTGCGGCGGCGGTGGTTTTCGGGGTGTTGATGGCCCTGGTGTTCAAACCCGGGGACAAGCGGTAACCAAATCAGAATCCGGCGCTCCCTCCCTGTTTTCCAAGAAGACGGAGGAGGGGGTGCCTTTTACATCCCTTGACAAATCCACAAAAAATTGTGTTTAATTTGTCACTTTTTTGTTGTTCTTTCTTTGTCGAAATCTGTCATACTGTGTATATAAAATCTACTGGTTCAATCTCCAGAAAAGAAAGGACAATCCATCATGCGCCGTTTTGTCAGCCTGTTTTTGATTCTCTGCCTGCTGCTCTCCCTGGCCGCCTGCGCCGCGTCCGCCGGGAACGGCGGCAGTCCCGCCGCGCCCAACGCCGCCGGAACCGCCGGAGAACCCGTCCCCGAGGACGGGACGCCCCCAGACGGATCGGAGGAACCGGAAGAGACAGAAGAGCCGGAACCCGCTCCCGAACCGGAGCCCTATCTCATTTCCGACCCCACCGTCCAGCCGGAGGGCGGCGTTCGGGACGGCGTAACCTACGCCCCCTGGAACGGCATTGTGGAGCACCTGTTTTTCCACCCTGTCGTGGCCTATCCGGAACTGGCCTTTGACGGGGACGCCCAGGCCAACGGCATCGACGACTACATGGTCACGGTGGGCGAATACAACAAAATCCTCCAGAGCGTATACGACAACGGCTATGTGCTGGTGGATATCGCCGACGTGTGGAGCGAAACCACCGGCGAAGACGGCCAGCCCAAAATGGTGCGGAACACCCTCTACCTGCCGGAGGGGAAAAAGCCCCTGATCCTCTCCTTTGACGACACCAACTATTATGAATATATGCTGGAAAACGGCTTTGCCTATAAGCTTATCATCGGTGAGGACGGGAAAATCTGGTCCTGGGGCCTGGATCCGGAGGGGAAAGAGGTGGTCAGCCGGGATCTGGACGCCATACCCGTGCTGGACAAATTCGTGGAAGAGCACCCGGATTTCTCCCCCTTCGGCGCAAAGGGCTGCCTGAGCCTGACCGGCTACGAGGGCATTTTGGGCTACCGCACAGCCACCAACACCAAGGAGTGGGACGACGCCAAGGAGGCGGCGCGCCAGAAGGAGCGGGAGGCCGTGGTTCCCATTGTAGAGGAACTGAAGCGCACGGGCTGGACCTTCGGCAGCCACACCTGGGGCCATATCCGCCTGGGCACACCGGCGAAGGTAAGCCTGGAGGACATCCGGCAGGACACCCAGCGCTGGATGGATGAGGTGGGCAGCCTGGTGGGGGAGACAACCATCCTCTTCTACCCCCACGGGGAGCGTCCCGACGGAAACGACTGGCAGAAAACCGGCCCGGTCTTTCAGTATCTCCAGGGCCAGGGCTTCCGGGTGTTCTGCTCCGTAGGCATTGAGAGTTTCAGCTTCATCAAGAAAGACATCTGCGCCGTCATCTGCGACCGCCTCCACCCGGACGGCACCACCCTCCGCCGCTCCCGGAACCGCTACCTGCAATTCTACGATGCCAAAGATATTATGGATGTAGATTCCCGTCCGGAAAGGGAAATCAGATGGGAATAAAAGGGAAACATTTTCTCGTTGCCGGGGTGCTGGCAGCTTTGCTTCCGGCCCTGTGGCCCTGGGATACGGGGAAAAACGGTTTTCCTGACCGGGCGGCGGTTTCCGCCATGGGCCAGGAGGCGGCGGAGGCCGCCCTGCTTGGCCGGGAGCGGCGGGAGATCCTCCGCGCCTGGGGCGAGCCGGACGGGATGCTCTCCGGCTTTTTCGGGGATGTGTACCACCTGGACGGCGGCAGCCGTGTGATCGTCTATTACGACACGGAGCCGATGAACAGCGGGACCGCCGGTTCCGATACGGTGCCTGTGGAACAAGTACGGCTTATGGAGGAATGACCATGACCAGAGAAGAATTGAAATCCGCCGCCATTTCCATGCTGGATCGGGCCTACTGCCCCTACTCCCACTTTCCGGTGGGGGCGGCGATAGAGTGTGAAGACGGCACGGTTTACACCGGTTGCAATGTGGAGAACGCGGCGTACCCGGCAGGGATCTGCGCCGAGCGGAACGCCATCTCCCACGCGGTGGCGGAAGGGCAGGCCCGTTTCCGTCGGATTGTGATAGCGGGAAAAGGGGAGGACTTTTGCGCACCCTGCGGCATTTGCCGCCAAGTGATGCGGGAATTTGCCCCGGATCTGGAAATCCTCTGCCTCAACGGCAGAGGGGAGGAACGGGCTTTTACGCTGGGGGAACTGCTCCCCCACAGCTTCGGCCCGGAAAGCCTGATATAGGCGGAGGGAATTCCCAAAACTCGCCTGCTGCCGTATGGGCCAACGATGATCTTCCCAGGCCATATATCCGTTTCCTACGTAATCCTCCAACCCTCTTCACCTATGCAGAATGACAAAACACGCTAAAAAGCAGCTGGAAGAGTTCGTCTTCCAGCTGCTTTTTCCGTTCAAACCAGCTTTTCAAAATAGAAATACGTTTCATCCTCCCCGCACCGGCGCATACAGGAGGACAGCATCTTGTAGGACGCCGTATTCTCCCGGAAGCACTTCGCCACGACCCGGGTCAGATGCACCTGATACAGCGCCCAGTCTGCCGCCGCCGCGAAGGCCTCGGTACCGTAGCCGTGGCCCCCGTGGGCCTCGTCCACCCGGCACCCCAGTTCCGCGCCGCCCCGGCAGTCAAAATTATAGAGCACCGCCTCGCCAATCAGCTGCCCATCCAGCCGGACGGCGAAATTCACCGCCAGACGGTTGGCAAAGTCCCGGTTGGCCACATCGAAAAAGCTGGTATCCTCCACAGGCCCTCCCAGGCCCCCCACGTCGTCGTAGCCCCACCAGCGGTTCCGATCCCCATCCAGCACCAGGGCGTTGTAGGCAGGAATATCCGCAGGCTGTAGGGCCGACAGGGTCAGCCGCTCTGTCTTCAGTTCGGGGATGGCGTTCACGTGGCTTAAAAGTTCGTTCTGGGGCTCAAAGCGGTACTTGGGCGCCAGCTTCGCGGGGCCGTACTGGAGTTTGGACGTCCGGAGGCCCCGGTCGGCGGCATCGTCCTCCCGGTCAATCCACTGGCACCCCTCTCCAAAGGCGCAGGCAAAGGCCTGCACCAGGGTGGGATACACCCCGGTATAGGAATACAGCGCCTTTTCAATATGGATGATCAGCGTCTCGCCGCACCTTTCCGCAAGGGACAGGGCAATCAGCTTATCCCCGTCGAAGATGCCTCCGGCGATGAAATAGGATTTATTCACCATCCGCAGCATCTTCTTTGCCAGGGCCAGTTCGTCCCTGGCCTTGGCGTTTTCACCCTTGGGGAACTCCGCCTCGTAGTCCTCCCAAAAGCGGTCAATGGCAGGGCCGTCCTCCGCCGTCAGGGGGCGGAACTGGGCATCCGGCCACTGGGTCCGGAATTTCTTGATATGGTTCCGCTGTCCGGAATACCGCCGCCCCGCGAACAGCTGCAAATCCTCCCGGTAGTACACGTAATCCCGCCAGGTGCGGATATTGCTGACCCGCACGTAGGGGTATCTTGCCAGAAGCCGCTGGGCCTTGCACTCCGGCACAACGGACACTACCGGCGGCACGCCCTTTTCCAGGCAGTAGGCCTCAATGGCCGCCAGGGCGGCGTCCTCGTCCCCCTCGGGGCCAGGAACGGGATAGTCGAACACCACCTGTCCCGCGCTGACGTTCCGCACCACCAGGCACCCGGCAATCTCCGCCCAGGCGGGGTGCAGGGTCGTGCGCCACATCAGCTTGACGCCCACGGAATATTCGCACAGGCCGTAATCGCAGTCCTGATAATACCGCCGCAGCTTTGCCGCGTCCTGTTTTGTCACCGGTTTAAAGGTTTGCATAAGTCACCTGTTCCCTTTCGTCTTCCTGCTCCATCCGCACATATTCCTATTATGAGCGGAAGCGGCTCTGCCCATTCGGCAGAGAAAATTCTATATAACCATATCAAATTCCCGGCCAAAAAGCAAGGTGTTTCCGCAAAAAGCCACCATTTTCACAATTTCCGACAGATAGGACAGCTAAAAAGCCCTCGATTCCGGCCCACTTAAAAAAAACCGGAAAAAGTGGAACAAATGTTTGTAAATCGAAACAAGCTGTGCTATACTAAAAGAAAATCTCCCTGAAAGGCGGTCTGACCATGGCGGAGCTCTCCAAGATGCAGCAAAAAATTTACAACTATCTGGTCTCCTGTATCCGTGACCAGGGATATCCCCCCTCCGTGCGGGAGATCGGGGACGCGGTGGGCCTGCGCTCCCCCTCCACTGTCCATTTCCACCTCAAGCACCTGGAGGAAGCGGGCGTCATTGCCAAAGGCCCCGGGAAGGGCCGGGCCATTACACTGACCGCCCCTCTGGAAGAAGAGTTGCCCCCGGATCGGGTGCCTATTGTGGGCAACGTGGCCGCCGGGAGCCCCATCCTGGCAGAGGAGTGTATTGAAGACTACCTGACCTTCGACACCGGCGGACGGGGGGAGGAGTTTTTTGCTCTCCGGGTCCGGGGGGAATCCATGCTGAACGCCGGCATCCTGCCGGGGGATCTGGTGGTTGTGCGCCGCCAGCCCACCGCCAGCCACGGGGAGATTATCGTAGCCATGCTGGAGGACGAGGCCACAGTGAAACGCCTCTCCCGCCGGAACGGGGAAATCTGGCTGATGCCGGAAAACGACGCCTACTCCCCTATCGACGGCACCTACGCCCAAATCCTGGGGAAGGTCACCGCCGTGGTGCGCCAGTACTGACCATCAGCCCCCTGACAGGGCTTTGGCACATTTGACACATAGGAGGAACCGTGATGCTGTTTATCGAATACCCCAAATGCTCCACCTGCCAAAAGGCCAGGAAGTGGCTGGAGGCCAACGGCGCCGCCTTTGAGGCCCGGCACATCAAGGAGGACAACCCCACCGCCGAAGAATTAAAAGCGTGGCGGGAGCGCAGCGGCCTGCCGCTGAAGAAATTCTTCAACACCAGCGGTATGCTGTATAAGGAACTGCATCTGAAGGACCGGCTCCCGGAGATGGGCGAGGATGAGCAGTATGCCCTTCTGGCGTCGGACGGGATGCTGGTGAAGCGGCCCCTGCTGGTGGGGGACAATTTCGTACTGGCCGGCTTCCGGGAGGCGGAGTGGAAGGCTGCCCTGGGCATTACCGGGGACTGAGGCGCCGTACCGACTGCTGGAACGGCCGGATTTGCGCGCCAAAACCCCAAATACCACAAACGAAAAGCCGGCCCATGAGACGCTGTCATGGGCCGGCTCTGCGTATAAAAAACAACTCTGCTGCGCAGGGAAAATCGGGCCGGATGCAGCCCGCAAAATATTTTTTCCCCGTACACGCCGCCGGAAAAGTGATGAACAGTTTTCGCCGCTCTGCGGGCTCCCGCGGAGGGCTTTTGACAGCCTGCGCCGTTCCTTCGCCTATTACCCGGGACGCCGTTCAAGGAAGAACTTTCGGGTAATAAAATTGTAAGCCATGACAATAGCGGTTGCTGCCAGCTTTACCAGGAGATAGTGGATCCCCAGCACGGCGGTTCCCAGATACATCAGAATCTGATTGAGACCCAGGCCCGTCAGGCTCAGGACAAGGAAAACCGCCGATTCCCGGATCCGGCCCATCCCCTCCCTGCGCGCGAATACATACCGCATACTGAGCAGGTAGTTTACCCCTACAGACACCGTAAAAGAAATCCCGCTGGCGGCGAGGGTAGGGAGCCCGGCTATTTCCACCAGAAAGGCCAGCAGGAGATAGTCAATCAAAAAGCACAGGCCCCCCACCAGCCCAAAGCGGAAAATCTGACGGGCCAAGGGCGAGACCTCCTCTTCCCTGCCGGGAAGAAGCCGGGTACCCAGCAGAAACGGGATGCAGTAAATCATCGGCATGGCGTAGCGGTAGCTGCCGCTGACCGGGGCCGGAAGCAAAACCGCCACCGACAAAATGGCAGGCAGCTGGGCCAGGATCTGGGAGAACTGCCGTTTCCGCAGGACATCCAGAAAGAGGAAGAGAATCACCCAGGGGTAGAACCCGACGGAAAACAGGAGCCGCACCAGCGGCACATGCTGCACACCCCGCAGCAGAGGCCGGGCCACAGCCTCCGCCTTTTGCAGGCGCGGCGTCTGGGGGACACACAATTCCGGATAGGGCGCCGCCTCCCGGTTGTCGAAATTTGTGTAGGAAAGCGCCGTCTCATGGCGCACGTAAAACCCGCCGGAGATATTGCTCAAAAAGGCCTGGAGGTAAATATCCGGACGGCGGCGGAACATCTGGCCCCAGGCCCGGTAATAGGCGGACATCTCCTCCGCCGTGGCGTCCTGGTTGAAGGTAAACTTCACCGGATCCGCCAGATGGGGCTTGTACAGTTCCGGCAGGCGGTCATAGTCCAGGACGGCGCGAATCGCCTCTTCTTCCTCCCGTGTCACGTCCTCCGGACAGACAGAGACATACCGGGCGGTCTGCTGGAACAGCAGGCCCAGCACCTCCTGCTTCCCTCCGGGGGCCACGTTCCAAGCGGGCAGGAGCACCTGGAGCCACAAGGTCTGGAACAGCAGGGCCGGAACCAGCAGCGCAGCGGCGGCCCGCAGCCTGCGGCGGCAGAACACCAGGCACACCACCCCGGCCATAGCGGCAAAATAGACCCCCTGGTTCTTGCTGAGGGCCACCAGCAGAGCGTTTCCGAAGAGCAGGAGGCAAAACCGGTTCTTCCCCAGGGCCTCGCCCTTTGTCCGCGCCGTTTCAAACAGCAGCAGGGAAAATGTCAGGCAGGCCAGGGAGAACAGGGAATCCTTCAGCATAGTAATGGCATAAAGCGGATAGAGAGGGAACAGGGCGGTAAAAATCAAACCGCCCCGGAACACCTTCTCCGGCAGGCCCAGCCGCCGCAGATAAAACCAAACGCCGGTCATAGCCAAGGCCGTCAAAGCCAGCTGGCCCAGGCAGTACAGCGCCACACCCCAGACGATATCCCCCAGAGCCAGCCCGATTTCCGCAAACAGGCCGAAGAGGAGGGTAGTGAAATAGGGGTGATGGTTGGTGGCGAACACGCCCTCCCCCCGGATGGGGGAGTATTGGAGCCACTCCGTGGGATAGTGAAGGGCCCAGGCGATCTGCATCCCGGTGTCCGGGTTGCTGAGGCCTGGGAAAAAGGCGCAGTAATAGGGCAGCCAGCAGAGGATCACCAGCCCCGCCGCCAGGAAAAACCGTCCCGACGCCGCAGGGACGCCCACAGGAGCCATCCCCGCCAGGCGGTCTGTCAGGCGGAAGGCGTACAGCACCAGGCAGGCGGCCAGCAGCGCCTTGCCGCCGAAAATCACAAGGGCCCGGCACTGGACAAAGCGGGTGCCAAACACGGCGTTCCAATTTTGGTTCTCCGCATAGGAGCGGCCCAGCACCTGCATCAGGGAAAACAGCACGCCGAAGCAAGCCGCCAGGGCCCGCTCCCCTCCGGAACTCCGGAGCCGGGGCAGGCCGTACAGCACCGCCGCCGCAGCCAGCGTCAGGACGGCGGTCAGCCACGGGCGCACGGAAAAGGAGCGGATTGCGTAGATCAGCAGCCGGGCAAGGCCGCCCTGATCTGTCAGCGCCGGATCCGCCGTGTAGTAGAGTTCGACGCTCATGGTGCAGGTGAGGCTCAGCCCAATCCAGAGCGACAGCGCCGCCGCCAGCAGGGCCTTTCCGGTTTTCCTCCCCGCTTTCATCGGCCGTCCGCCTCTCTCATAAACTGGCTGTAAACCTGCTGGAGTTTGAATTCAAAATCCCGGCAGTCCTTCTGCCGCAGATTGTCCAACAGAAGCCCGGAAAACAGGGACACCATGGCGGCCAGCATGGCAAACCCGCTGACAATCAGGGTGGGGAACCGGGGCACCAGCCCGGTTTGCAGGTAAGTGACAAAGATGGGAAGGAAGAGGACCAGGCTGATCAGGGCCAAAAGCAGCGCCAGCAGCCCGAAAAAGCGGAACGGCCTGTACAGCCGGAAAAGGCGGAGAATGGTCATCAGCACCTTTATCCCGTCGGAATAGGTGTTCAGCTTGGACTCGCTGCCCTCCGGCCGGTCCCGGTAATCCACCACCACGTTTTCCACATACATCTTCTTATCCACCGCGTGGATGCTCATCTCGGTTTCAATCTCAAAGCCGGAGGAGAGCACCGGGAAGGTTTTCACGAACTGGTAGCTGAAAGCCCGGTATCCGGTCATGATGTCCTTGATGTCACTGTGAAAGAGGCAGTTGATGGAAGCGCGCACCAGGGAATTCCCAAAGTTGTGGAAGGGGCGTTTATTCTCCTGGAAGTACGTCGAGGAGAGACGATCTCCCACAACCATGTCCGCCCCTGCGTGCTTGAGCACGCATTGTACCATCTCCGGGGCGGAGGCGGCGGGGTAGGTGTCGTCCCCGTCCAGCATCAGGTAGCACCGGGCGTCTACCTCCCGGAACATGCGGCGGATAACGTTCCCCTTTCCCTGCCGGCGTTCCCTGCGCACCACGGCGCCGGCGGCCCTGGCCAAATCCCCGGTGCCGTCGGTGGAGTTGTTGTCGTAGACATAGACAACGGCCTCCGGCAGGGCGGCGGAAATGTCCCTGACGACTTTTTCGATTGTCCGGCTCTCGTTATAGCAGGGAATCAGAACAGCGATCTTATCCATAAACAGCCTTCTATTCTGTGTGTAAATTGACGGTTTGCGCCGCAAAGGCGAAAACCGCGTCACAAACTCTCATAATTGCCATGATGATAGCATAGATACGCGGCAGTGTCAAGAAATCCGGAAGGGCGGCAGGGGGGGCGGAAAATGCCACACTTTCCCATCAGCACATAGAAAAGAGTTGACAGATCCCGGTGGGAAGGGTAAACTGGCAGAAGCATCAATTCCGCCGCTTTTCACCTTAACTGCGGGGATTCAGGCCTGCGAGCCCCCCGTTTTAAACAATAAAAAAGGAGAAAACCGCCATGAGGGTCCTCTATTTTTTGAACCACGCCGGAAAGGCCGGAACGGAACGGTATGTGGAAACCCTGGTCCGCTACCTGAACCACACCCGGGTGGAGGCCTACTTCGCCTATAACGAAACCGGGCTCCTGGTGGAACGTCTGGAGGCGCTGGGCGTCCCCTGCCGCCGCGTAGAAACCCGGCGGCGTTACGACTTTAAGGCGGTGAAGCAGCTAGCCGCCCTCTGCCGGGAGTGGAAGATTGATTTGATCCACTGCCACTATCTGCGGGAGCACTACACGGCCCTGCTGGCCAAAAACCGCGTCCCGGGACTGCGGGTGGTGTATACCAACCACTTCATCCTGCCCAACGACGCCCTGACCCGCCTCTCCAACCGCTGGCTGGACAAGCGGCAGGATCAGATGATCGCCGTGTGCAACCGGGGCAAGGAACAACTCATCGCCAACGGCTGGTCCGACGGCCGGATCCAGGTGGTGTTCAACGCCGTGGATCCCGCCGTCTGGGCGGGGGACCGGTCGGAGTCCACCCTCCGGCAGGAACTGGGCATCCCCCAGGATCGCTTCGTCATGCTCTGTGCCTCCCGCTTTGCCGACGACAAAGGCCACGCCTACCTTATCGACTCCGTGAAGCGTCTCACTACTATCACGGACGTGCCCTTCACCTTGGTGCTGGCCGGGGACGGCCCCCTGCTGGAGCCTGCCAAGGCCCAGGCGGCGTCCCTGGGGCTGACGGAGGATCAGATCCGGTTCATCGGGTTCCGGAAGGACATCAAAAACCTCTACAAGGGATCGGATCTCTATGTGAACTCCTCCCGGCATGAGGCGCTGTCCTATCTCATCATCGAGGCCATGGCCTCCGGCCTGCCGGTGATTGCCACGGACATGGGCGGCAACCGGGACATCGTCAACGACGAGGCCGGATGCGGCCTGCTGGCGGTGTATGACGATCCGGTCTCCATGTCGGACGCCATGAAGCGTATGCTGGAGGATCCGGCTTTCCTGGAGCAATGCCGCCAAGGGGCCCTGCGGACCATAGGGGAAAAATTCGAAATCAACCAGTGGATGGACAAGACCTTCGGCGTCTATGAGGCCGCCATGGCCCGCCAATAAAAGAGGAGATATCTGCATGACCTTGCTTAAAAACAGTATGTGCGCCCGCCTGTTCCTCTCGCTCTGCCATTGGTGCGGCGTTTTTTGGGAGGGCAGCGCCCTGAGCGGCCTCTGCCGCCGGGTTTGGCTTTGCCTTCAGCGGAAGGCGGAGGAGAGCGTAGTGTGCCAGGCCCTTGCCGGGGAAGGCCTGCTGCCCCGGAAGTGGCGGGAGAGTCTTTCCTGCTTCCTGTTCCAGGGCCTGCTGGATCTGCCCTGCCGCCTGACCCAATGGATCTACCAAAAGGGGCGTTCTCTCTGGGACGGCAGCTTTTTCTGCCGCCTGTTCTTCGCCGCAGGGGGCTGGAGTTGCGTGCTTGTGGGCCTGTTCGTCCTGGTGATGCTGGTAGCCCCCCACAGCCGCTGGAACAACGCTTACGGTTTCCTGGGGGCCGTGGCTGTGACGGCCCTGTTCGTGCTGGCTTGCTGCGCTACCCGGCCCGCCCGGCGTCTGGAGGGCGCCGCCTACGGCCCCTATATGTTCTTCTACCTGCTCTGCGTCTTTGGCGCCCTGGCCTACAGCCTCTCTACCCGGGCCTCTATGCGGTTTTTCCTCTTCTATGCGGCGGCGTTCCTGCTGGCAATGCTGGTGCGGAGTTCCGTGGAAGATCTCACCCAGCTGCGCCTGCTGGTAGCTTTGGCC
The DNA here is from genome assembly GCA_910584995.1 of uncultured Oscillibacter sp. Taxonomy (GTDB): domain Bacteria; phylum Bacillota; class Clostridia; order Oscillospirales; family Oscillospiraceae; genus Oscillibacter. The sequence goes on from CAJUDW010000001.1 coordinate 85,182, forward strand.
GTGGTAGGCGCGGTAGCCGCCGCCCTTTACGGCTGCTACCAGGGGTATATCGGGGTGGAAATCGTCCCCTCCCAGCAGGACGCGAAACTGAATGTGGGTATGCCCGGCCGGGTCTATTCCTTCTTTGACAACCCCAACAACTTTGCGGAAATCCTGGTGATGCTGATCCCGCTGGATCTGGGCCTCCTGTTCAGCGCCAAGGGCTGGCGGGAGCGGTTCCTGGCCCTGGCGGCCCTGGCCCCCTGCCTGTGCGCCATCGGCATGACCTATGGCCGTTCCTGCTGGATCGGCCTGGTGCTGGCGTTCCTGGTGTTCATCGCCCTTTTGAACTGGCGGCTGGTGCCGGTGATGATCGTCCTGGGCATCCTGTCCATCCCCTTCCTGCCGTCTACCATTTATAACCGGATCCTTACCATTGGGGACATGCGTGACGCCTCTACCCGCTACCGTTTCGCCATCTATCTGGCCTCCGGGAATCTGCTGGAGGACTATTGGCTCCGGGGCGTGGGACTGGGCACGGACGCGCTGAAGCAGGCCTTCCAGAGTTATCCCACCATGTATGACGGCAACTATCCTATCCACACCCACAACAACTATCTGGAGATGTGGTGTGAGTTGGGCCTTGCCGGCGGCGTGGCTTATATCGCCATGCTGCTCCACACCCTGAAAACCGGGCTCCGGTCATTCTGCTTTTCCGGAAACCGCCGCCTGCGGTACATGCTGGCAGGCTCCCTGGGGGCCCTCTGCGGCATCATGGTGGTCAGCATCGCGGAGTACACCTGGTTCTATCCCCGGAACATGTTCATTTTCTGGTTCCTGCTGGGCGTGATCCTGGCCTGCGTAAAGCTGAACCAGAAGGAACTGGAGGGTGCAAAAATTTAAACAAATTTACGGGAGGGCGCGGCTATAGCGCCCTCCCGTCCTGCTGTCGGACGCCTTGTCAAAATGCATCTCCTGTGCTATAATGGCGGCATACTCTTCCATTCGAGGTGGTATGCGTGAAGCGCTGCATTGTGGTAAGCGGAATCATCACAAAATAAACCAAATACAGGAGGCTTACAGATGATTCCGCAATGGAAAATTTATCCCCGCTCCCAGGGGCACAGCACCGTCTATCTGCAAAACGTGGTGAAAGACCCCTCCATCACCGTTGGGGCCTACAGCACCTATGACGATTTTGTCCGGGACCCCCGGGACTTTGAACGCAACAACGTGCTCTATCACTACCCCATCAACCACGAACGGCTGACCATCGGGAAGTTCTGCTCCATCGCCTGCGGCGCGAAATTCCTCTTCAACAGCGCCAACCACGCCCTGGGCAGCCTCTCCACCTATCCCTTCCCCATCTTTTTTGAGGAGTGGGGGCTGCCTGTAGAGGACATCCCCCGGGCCTGGGACAACAAAGGGGACATTGTCATCGGAAACGACGTTTGGATTGGCTACGAGGCCGTCATCCTGGCAGGCGTGACCGTCGGCGACGGGGCCGTAGTGGGAACCCGGGCTGTGGTGACAAAGGACGTGCCGCCCTATACCATCGTAGGAGGCGTCCCGGCGAAGCCCATCCGGAAACGGTTCAGCGAGGCGGTCATTGACCGGCTGCTGGCCCTGCAATGGTGGGACTGGCCGGAGGAACGCATCGCCGCCAGCCTGGAGGCCATCCAGTCCGGCGATATTGCGCATATGGCATAAGGAAAAAGGAGTACGGCTGAGCCGTACTCCTTTTTTAACAAAAATTTCGGACTGTATTCACAGGCGCCAAACGCCGCCTGGCCTATTGCATCCCTGCCGGGCAAAATCCCCCGTCCGGCATCCCCTGCCATAGGGTTCTTACCGGGCTTCCCGCCTTACCCGTGCCGCCGGGGCTGGAACGCCTCCCCGGTCTCCGCGTCCCGCCAGGTGAAAACGCCCTGATCCAGGGTCATATAGCTGTGGGGCAGGTTCTCCTTGGGCAGGCCCAGGGAGCCGGGGTTCAGGTAATCATACCCCTCCCGTTCCTCCCGGATAGGCAGGTGGAAATGGCCGCAGAGGAGGAAATCCCCCCGGTTCAGCGGAGGCGGGTTGTTGGGGCCGTACTGGTGCCCGTGGGTGGCAAACAGGTTCACCCCGTCAACAGACAAAAAGCAGTACTCCGCCAGGATGGGGAACTCCAGTACCATCTGATCCACCTCCGCGTCGCAGTTCCCCCGGACGCAGAGCAAGCGATCCTTCACGCCGTTCAGCATGGCGGTGCAGGCCCTGGTGTCGTACTCCGCCGGATAGTCGTTCCGGGGCCCATGGTAGAGGAGGTCACCCAGCAGCAGCATCCGATCCGCCTTTTCCCGCTCCATGGCTTCCAGCAGTGCCTTGCAGTATCTGGCGGAACCGTGCAAATCCGAAGCAATCAGCAATTTCATAAACAGCACCTCTTGATCAAAATTTTTGAACTATACAACCGGACGGCCATACGCCCTTGCCCTGGGGACTGTTATGGATACCGGTACCCGGACGGCTGTCCCGGCGGGAGGCCGGAATCAGTCTTGCCGGCTTTTGCGGAGCGGGACGGCCTTTGTGGCCGCCGCCTCCCGGAACGCGCCGTCGTGCTCCACGAAAACCATGGTCAGCGAAAACGCCTGGATCAGCTGCTCAATCTGCATCCGGGAGTAAATGTCAATGAAGTTCAGAGGCTCGTCCCAAACGTACAGATGCGCCCGCTGGCAGAGGCTTTTCGCAATCAGGACTTTCTTTTTCTGCCCGTCGGAGAAGTCCTCCATATTTTTTTCAAACTGCATCCGTTCAAAGTCCATCTTCCGGAGAATTGCCTTGAAGAGCGCCTCGTCAATCCTGCTCTCCTCCGCAAAGTCCGAGAGGTTCCCCCGCAGGTGGGCGGTGTCCTGGGGCACGTAGGAGATCACCAGGCCGGAGCCAACCGACAGGGAGCCCGTGTGCTCCAGATGCTCCCCTGTCAGCAGCTTCAAAAGGCTGCTCTTCCCGGTTCCGTTCCCGCCCTCCAGGGCCACCCGCTCCCCCTGGCGCACGGTAAAGGAGACAGGCGCGAACACCCCTTTGCCGCCGTAGCTGATCTGGAGATCGGAGACGGAAACCAGGGTGTCCGCATGGTACTCCAGCGGCGCGATTTTCAGCTGCTCCGCCGTTTCCACATTTTTCAGAAGCCCTGCCTTTTCCTCCGCCGCCCGCCGGGTCCTGGCCTCAATGGTTTTGGCCCGCTTCATCATCTTGGCGGACTGGTGCCCGATGAACCCCCGATCCACAAACTCCCGGTTCGCCGTCCCATTGCTGTATTTGGAGGCCTCCACCCGATCCGACCAGACCGCCGTCCGCTTTGCCGCCTGCCGCAGCCGACCGATGTCCTTTTTCAGCCGCTCGTTCCGGGCCAGTTCAAAGCCCTGCTGCCGCTGGAAATTCTCCATCCAGGAGGAAAAATTCCCGCTCTGCACCTCAATATTGGCCTTGTTCAGCGCCAGGATGTGATCCACGCACCCGTCCAGAAACCGGCGGTCGTGAGATACCAGAATGAATCCCTTCTTCCGCTTCAGATAGGCCGCCGTCAGTTCCCGGGCCCTGGCATCCAGATGGTTTGTGGGCTCGTCAATCAGCAGGAAACGCCCCTCGTTCAGGAAGAGGGCAGCCAGCAGAACCTTGGTCCGCTCGCCGTTGGAAAGCGTGCCGAACGGCCGCCAAAGTACCTCCGGCTCCACCTCCAGGCAGGACAGTTCCCGCAGCAGTTCCCACTCCTCGGCCAGGGGGCAGACCTGCTGAAGTACCTCCTCCGCAGGCAGGCCCATATCCTGCACCGGGTACGGGAAGTAGGAAAAGGGGACAGAACTGGAAATCCTCCCGCTGTATGGGTATTTCCCCTGCAAAAGCTGCAAAAGGGTGGTTTTCCCTCTGCCGTTCCGTCCAACAAAGCCCAGCTTCCAATCGGTGTCCATTTGGATATTGACGTCTTCAAAGATATTGTCGTAGCTGCCTGGGTAGGCAAAGGTCAGATTTTCTATGTTAATACTTGACATATGTGATATCCCTCCTTACAAACGCCGCAGGCGGAAGCGCTGGGAACCGGAAGGCCGCTTTGCGGGCAGGGAGAGAAAAAACGTCCCCCTCCGGCAGGAAGGGGGACGGCTGGATTATCTTCTTCTGCGGCCCCGTTTGCCATCCATGCCCCGATTCAAGTCGGCCATTTTACCCTCGGAGGTGGAGAGGAAGCGTTTCAGCTTATCCTCAAAGGCCGCGTCGCCGGAGGGCGGCAAAGGCTGCTTTGCCGCCGGGACACCAAGGCCCGGGGCAGGCTTGGGATGAGCCGCTCCATGGGGCGCTGCCGGACGGAATCCGGCTCCGCCGCCGGGACGGGGCCCTCTTGGCGCAGGCCGTTCAGACGGCGGCAGCGCCTTCTTGATGGAGAGGTTAATCCGTCCCCGCTCCGCGGAGAGGACCAATACCTTCACAGGTTGTCCCTCCTGCAAAAAGTCATGCACATCGTTGACAAAGGTATTGGCTACCTCCGAGATATGTACCAGGCCGGACTGCCCTCCCTCCAGCGCGACAAACGCGCCGAACTTGGTAATTCCGGCCACTTTTCCCTCAATAATGCTCCCTACCTGCGGCTCCATACAACTGCATGTTTCTCCTTCCCAAGATTTTCGCCCGGACTGACCCGGACCGTATTTGAAACCCGCCGGATTCCCCGCTTTGGGGAAAGGGGCGGAACCTCCCGTCCTTTTCAAACAGGGTCCGGGCTGTTTCACAGCCCGGCGGAAAAATCAAACCGGTAAACGCCCGGACTGCCGGTCACTTGCTTCCGTCCGGGAACAGGTAATCCCCGGGGAAAACCAGCCCCAACTCATTGCGGGCAATCTCCTCAATCTTTTCGTCCGTGGCGCCCTCGGCGATATCTGCGGTCAGGGCGTCGTTCTCCTGCCTTTGGGCTTCCACCTGAGTGGCCAGCCGGTCCCGCTCCGCCTGAGCGGCGGATACCTGTTCCTGGAGATCCGACAGTTCCCATCCCACACACGCCAGCAGGAGGCACAGCAGCACCACGGTCAGCACGCCGGCGCGGGCGCGCCGCTTGACTTTTCTTTCTGGACGAACCTTTTTCGCCATAAACGCCGCCTCCTCTGCGAGGTAGCCGTGGCCACCCGGTTTTCCTTATTGTATAGCATTTCTTCGCAAAATAAAAGAGGTTTTTTCCGCGAAAAGCCATTTTTTCGCAGAAATTTTTTATCCAGGCCAGGGGAATGGACAGCAAATGCACCAAATAGGCCAGCGTATCCGCCCAAAAAGCCCAAATGGGCCGCAGCATGGCGGAAAAAGCGCAGAAAAACAGGATTGCGCCGCCCAACGCGCCCAGCACCGCAAAGCCCCGCAATTCCCCTTCCGCCGCCTGGAGGAGGAAGAGGAACGCCGCCACCCCTACCGCCAGGCAGTAGAGGCTGTCCAAAAGGCCCGTCAACCGGGGCAGCCGCAGCCGGAAGGGCCGCAGCAGATCATACAGCAACCCGGCGGAAAAGCCCAGCAGGATGGATTGGCCAAACACCAGCAGCTGCTGGGAAACCTGATTCCCCATGAGTTATCCAAACAGCCGGCCAAACCAGCCGGCCCGGCCGCCGCCCTGCTCCTCGTAAGAAATGGAGTCAATGCGCCCGTCCACATGGAGTTCCCCGCCGTCCAGGGACAGCTTGCCGATATGCAGATCCTCCCCTGTGACCACCAGCAGTCCGGCGGAGGTTGCCATCACAATCCCCGTCTCGTCAAACCGCTCCACATCCTCCACTCCGGAGACCGTCAAACGTTCTCTGCCGTCCAATTCCAGCCGGTGGGCGGCCATAGTGCTGCCATACTCATTCATCCAGCGTCCCTCCCTGTCCCCACTATATGGGACGGGAGGGGGAAATATGCCACGGGAAGCCCGGAGCCTCTCAGCCGCCGATCTCCCGGTACATCGCGGCGGCATCCGCCTGCCGCACGGTCTCCTGTACGGAAAACACCTCCACGGTGATTGTCCGCGCCCCGAAGCGGAGGGAGATCTGATCGCCAATTTTCACCTCATAGGAGGCCCGGGCGGGCTTCCCGTTCACGGTGACAAGGCCATTGTCGCAGGCCTCGTTGGCCACGGTCCGCCGCTTGATGAGGCGGGAGACCTTTAAATATTTATCCAAACGCATAACCAAAAACCTCAAACAGTATCATCCGATTTTCCAAAAGCAAGCCTTTAACCCCTGCGCGCCGGTGGCCGCAAAGCTGCTTTCCCCGGGCATCAGGGGCCGGAAGCAGGCGTTATGTGGGTTTCACCTGATGCGCCGTAATGATTGTGCAGCTGTGCGCGTTCACCGTAATCCGGCAGCCGCCCACGGTCACATACCAATTCTTCCCTGCCCGTTCTATTTTTGCGCTTCTGTCCAGAATCCGCATCCTGCACCATTGGACAACATCATCGGTTTCCAGCCGCAAGTTCCTTTTTATGCGGCCCGCACCCAGTTCTGTCGTATGGAGCCTATCAATATTTTCTACCAAATCATTCATTGGATACCACCGTATTTCCCCATAGAACTGAAATCAGGCCCTGTTTGAAAACTGCCAAAACACCCTTTCCCACCATTCTGCCATTGATCAAACAGGGCCTGAGCCGGGCAGTTCCGGAAAACTGCCTGTATAAAACTATGCCCCCTTCCCAATCAATCGGGAAAGGGGCCTGGGAAAACCGCCGCGCCTGCGCGGTGGGGGTCAGGAAAACAAACGGAGCGGGCGGACTCTGCCCCAAGGCGGAGTCCGCGGAGCGCAGTTTGTTCCGGCGGCCAGCCACCCGCCGAAGCGGCTCTCAGGCCGGACAGGGCATCGCCTTTTTTACCGCGCCACGGTGTCCTTCAGGACCTTGCCCGCCTTAAAGATGGGCACTACGGACGCGGGGATCTCGATCATATCGTTGGTCTTGGGGTTGCGGCCGGTGCGGGCGGCCCGCTGGCGAACCTCAAAGGAACCAAAGCCAACCAGCTGCACCTTCTCGCCTTCCTTCAAGGCTTCGGTAATGGTATCCAGTGTGGCGGTGATGACAGCCTCCGCGTCCTTCTTGGAAACCTCGGCGGCGGTAGCGACGGCATTGATGAGTTCAGCTTTGTTCATGTTAGAACCTCCTGTAAATCATTGGTATCTTTTCTTATATTTCTTAACGCGAACGGGCCCCGTTCCCAAAACGGCCCTGGCGTTTAAGACTCTTCGTTTTTGGCCTGCTTCCATAACTCCACCAACTCCGCCTCGGCGTATGCGGAGAGGGGCTTGTCCGCCGCTTTTTCCACGGCGCGGAACCGGCTGTCAAATTTATCGCAGGCCCGGTGAAGGGCATCCTCCGGATCCACCTGGGTCATCTGCCCGATTTTCGCGGTGATGAACAGCAGATCCCCCAACTCCTCCCGGACGCCGTGGGGATCCTCCGGGGCGCCACCGGATTCCAGGGCTGCCCGCAGTTCCCGGACCTCCTCCTCCAGCTTGCCCAGGGCGCTGAGGGCGCTGTCCCAGTCAAAGCCGGCCTTGGCGGTCTTGGCGCCAATCTTCTCCGCCCGCCACAGGGCAGGCAGGGTGTGGGGCACCGCCTCGATGGCGTCAGCGGTGGAACGCTGGCCCTTCTCCGTGCGCTTCAGGGCCTCCCAATTTACCAGCACCTCTTCGGAGGTGTCCGCCTGCACGTCCCCGAACACGTGGGGATGGCGGTAGACCAGCTTCCGGGTCACGCCGTCCACTACGTCGGCGATGGTAAACCGGCCCCGCTCCGTTTCCATCTGGGCGTGAAAGACAGCCTGCATCAGGATGTCTCCCAACTCCTCGCACATGGCGTCCGGATCGTCCCGGTCAATGGCGTCCAGGGCCTCGTAGGTCTCTTCCAAAAAATTCCTTCTAATGGACTGGTGGGTCTGCTCCGCGTCCCAGGGGCAGCCTCCGGGGCCCCGCAGAAGCCGCGTCACTTCCACAAAGTCTTCCCAGCCATAGCGGCTTTTCCTTTGAAAATCTACCATAGATAAACCTCTTTTGCAAGTTTTTTCTTGAAAAAAGCCCAAACATAACGGGATTTTTTCAATCAAGCCCTCTCAAGCCGGGAATTTTCCCGCCTGAGAGGGCATTTTTCACCTCAAGTGCAGAAGATGAATGATCTTTTCTCCATGGGGCATTCCCCGCAGATCCTCCGCCCGGAAAATGCGCAGGGCAATCACCAGGACAAAATATACCACAACGCCCGCCAGGATGCCGCACAGCGCCGCTGCGGCGTTGGCCCCGTAAGCGGAGTGCCCGGCGGCCAGGGTCCGGCCCACAAAGCCGCAGACTGCCCAGGCGGCGGCCCCCATCAGGGCGGAGGCCAGGATGGGCTTGGCAAAGAGCCGGATATACCGGGGCTTCTGGGGGGAGTACTTCCAGACGAAGAACAGGTTCAGCGCCACAATGGTCATGTAGCAGCAGAGGGTGGAGACCGGCGCGCCGTGGATGTTGATGTCCGGATCGCCCACCAGGATATAGTTCATGATAATTTTCACGATACCGCCGGTGATCATGGTAAAGACCGGCAGGCGCTCCTTGCCGTAGGTCTGGAGGATAGCGTTGGTGAGGGTCATAATGCAGATAAAAATGCAGGCAATGCCCAAAAGCCGCAGGTGCACCCCCGCCGCCAGGGCGTCCTCCTGCCGCATAGGCAGGATCAGCCGCATGATGGGCGTGGCCAGCACGCTCAGCCCCACACCGCAGGGCAGGGCCAGGATGGCGATGACCCGGAAAGCAGAGGAGATGATGCGATCCGCCCCCACATGATCCCTGCTGGCCAGGGCGGCAGCCGCAGCGGGAATCAGGCTCATGGTCACAGGGAAAACGAAGGAGGCGGGCAGGTTCACCATGTCCATGGCGTAGCCGTACTGCCCCCGGAGGGCCGAAGCGGCCACCTCCGTCAGGCCCAGGCCATCCTGGAGGCGGCCCAGCACAATGGAGGTATCCACCAGGGTGATGATGCTCATGGCGGAGTTGCTGAGGGTGATGGGCACGCCGATGAGCAGGATCTGCCTGACCAGCTTCCCGCCGCTGTCCGGTACATCCAGCGAGGCGCCGGAGCCCCGGTGGCGCAGGAGGTAGGAAGCCAGGAAGAGCATGGAGAGGGCCGTGCCGATGGTGACGCCCATGATGGCGGCAGCAGCGCCCTGCTCCATGCCCAGGCCGGAGTTGATGACGTACCAGGCCAGGGGCAGGCCAATGCCCAGCTTGCACACCGCCTCCAGCACCTGGGAGGCGGCGGAGGGCTTCATGTCCCCCTGCCCCTGGGTGTAGCCCCGGATGCAGGAGAGGATGCACACAAAAAAGACAGCCGGGGCCAGGGCCCGGATGGCATGGAACGCCCCCTCGTTGTTCATCATGCCGGTGACAATACTGGTGCCGAAGAACATAAAGGAGGTGCCGGCCACGCCTAGGCCCAGAAACAGCCAGAAAGCCACCCGGAACAGCTTCCGCTTCTGATTCTCCCGTCCCCGTGCCTGGGCCTCGGACACCAGCTTGCTTAATGCCAGGGGCAGGCCCGCCGTGGAGATGGACAGCAGGACATTGTAGATCTGATAGGCGGCGTCGAAGTAGGTCTTGCCTGCGCTGTTGAGAATATTGTTCAGCGGTATTTTGTAGAAAAAGCCGATGGACTTGACAATGGCCACCGCCGCCGCCAGAATAACGGCCCCGCCCAGGAAGGACTGCTTTCGTTGTTTCGACATAGGGAGAATACCTCGGATCTCTTGAAAATGCGCGGAGGCTGCCGCGAAAGAGGATGCCTGCCGGCTGTATCAGCCTATTGCAGCGGGGGAGGCTTTATGCCATGCACGCCAGACACGCCTTTACCAGCGCCGCGAACCGGGGCCCCGCAGCCTGCCCGGCGGCGATAACCTCTTCCCCGTCCAAAGGCTGATCCAGCACCCCGGCGGCCATGTTGGTGCAGAGGGTAAAGCCCAGCACCGACATGCCGCAGTGGGCGGCGGCAATAGCCTCCGGCACCGTGGACATGCCCACGGCGTCCGCCCCCAGGAGACGGGCCGCGCGGACCTCCGCAGGCGTTTCGTACTGGGGGCCGGGGAAATACATGTAAACGCCCTCCCGGAGGGTGATCCCCTGCTCTTTGGCAATCTCCCTGGCGGAGTCCCGGAGGGCGGGGGTATAGATATGGCTCATATCCGGGAAACGGGGGCCGAACTCCTCCGCGTTGGGGCCCTGGAGGGGGCTGTCCGCGAAAAGCTTGATGTGGTCGGAGATCAGCATGATATCCCCAACGGAATATCCCTTGTTGACAGCCCCGGCAGCGTTGGTGACCACCAGGGTGTCCGCCCCCAGGAGACGGGCCACACGCACAGGAAAGGCCGCGTCCCCAAAGGACCAGCCCTCATAGGCGTGAAGGCGGCCCTGCATAACGGCGGCCTTCCGGCCCGCCAGGGTGCCGAACAGGAACCGGCCCTCATGGCCCGGGGCGGTGGACTGCTTCATGTGGGGCACGTCCCCATAGGGGACGGCGATGGGGTTTTCCACCTGCCCCCCCAATTCCCCCAGCCCGGAGCCCAGGATCAGCAGGACCCGGGGGGCAAAGCCCCCCAGTCTCGCCCGCAGGGCCTCCGCCGCTTCTTCATACTGGCGGTAGGCGTACCCTTCCATCACAGCTTGCCTCCGCACTCCCGGCAGAAGGCGTCCCCTGCCTCCACGGCCGCGCCGCAGGTGGGGCACATGGGGGCCTCCGGCTCCCGGCCAAGGGTCTCATTGATCCCGGCCAGTTCCTCCTTCAGTCCGTCCACTTCCTTCAGCTTCTCCAGAAGGACGTCGGAATCCGTGGGGCTGCCGGTATGGGTGGCATACATCATCTCGCCGATCTCCATCATGCACCCGTCGATGGATCCCTCCACCTTGGCGGCCCGGATGCGGAGTTTGGCCCGATCCAAGGTCTCCTCCGCCAGCTTGCCCATGCCGTAGGCAGCATCTGCCGCCACATTCCCCGCCTGGATGGCGGTATTCTTGACCAATTCGATCAGTTCATATACACGCTCGTTCATAAAAATCCTCCTGCTTCAAATTCCCGGACGGCAGATCAGTGGTTGTCGTATATGCTGCCCCCGATAAATTCCCGCGCCAGGGACTGGGCGGAAATGTATTTCTCATCCAGCGGCTCAATATGTTGATAGGCCTTGAGGATATCGTCCACCACAGGATAGGTTCCGGCGGGGATCTCCTCCAGCAGGGGCACCACGAAAGGTTTCAGGGCGGCGGCGGAAAGGGCCAGGGAGGAGTCAAACTTAATGTCGGCGTGCTCCTTGTAGGGGGAGATATAGAGTTTCTCGCCCCGCCGGACGTTGGCCCACATCTTCAGCGTGAAGAGGGCGTCGCTGCCCCGGAACTTGAAGTCCCGGACAATCCGGCGGCAGAGCCGGAGCCAGGGGTGCTGGAAAACGATATTGCCCTCGCCGTCCACAATGTTGCTGCGGGCGGCGATGTACAGCTTGAATGCCTTGGGATTCTTGCCTACAATGATATCGTTCAGGGCGTGGATACCCTCGAAGATGGCCATTTCGTCCGGCCCCAGATGCATGGGCTGGGAGCGGATGTCAGATCGCATCTGCCGGGCGAACTCATACTTGGGGATGTGGATGGTCTCCCCCCTGTCCACCATGGCGAAGTGGCGGTTCAGCAGGTCGATATCCAAGCAGAAAGGGGACTCATAATCAATGTCCCCGTCCCGGTTCCGGGGGGCTGTTTCCGGGTCGATGGTATTGAAATAGTTGTCCATGGAGACGGTATGGGTCTCAATACCCATCTTCTCCAGGGCCTCCTCCACCTTCAGCGCCGTGGTGGTCTTGCCGGATCCGGAGGGGCCGGAAAGGAGGATGATATGGGATTCATATCTGTGGTCGGCAATCTTCTTGGCGGCGGCCTCTACCTTTTTGGTATAGGCCGCGTCGCACTCGTCGGCAAATCCCTTAGGGTCGCTGCGGATGGCCTCGTTAATTTGAGAGAGTGTGTACGACATAGTTGACTCCTTTCAGTTTTGATCGTTTCTGTTTGTATCTTTCTGCGGAGCCGGAAGGGCCCGCCGTTTTATGGACCGTCTATCTCCCCGCCAATCTCCATGCCGCCGGCGCGGCCGGAAAAATACGTGTACCTTTTCCGGGAAGCCCGCCGCCTTTGGCCGCGTATGGGGCCCTCAGCCGCCTGCCGCACCGCCAAGCCGGCGGTAAAATGCGGCAAAGGCCTGCTGGTTGGCCTGCCATTTCTCCGGCCGCTCCCCGTATTCCTTGGGGTACTTGGGGTTGAAAGCCCGGAGGATATGGTTAGTGCCAGGCTCCACCATCTTTGTGGAGCCTCCCGCGCCGAAGGAGAGGATGGAGCAGAGTTCCGACATGATATAAATATTATAGAGGCATTCCCCGCCGGGGCGGGTCCAGCCGGTGTTCTCAAAGCTGCCGGACATGTATTTCTGCCGGTAAAGGTAGTAGGGGCCGTATCCCGCGGCCCGCAGGGCCGGGGCGGCGTAGTCCAGCATCTCCGACACCGCCTCCGGGCCGGGGACGGACAGCCCTTCCTCCAGGAGGCGGCTGCCTTTTTTCAGCGCCAGGGTGTGGACGGTGAGGTTATCCGTGCCGAAGGCCAGGCACCGATCCAGGGAACGGCGGAAGCCCTCCGGCGTATCGCCGGGAAGCCCGGCGATTAAATCCATATTCACATGTTCGAAGCCGCAGTCCGCCGCCAGCGCCATGGCCGCCTCAATATCCCCGGCGGTGTGATGCCGCCCGATGGCCCGCAGAACCTCCTCCTCCATGGTCTGGGGGTTCACGGAGACCCGGGTGACGCCCCGATCCCGCAGGACCGCCAGCTTTTCCGCCGTAATGGTGTCCGGACGGCCCGCCTCCACGGTGATTTCGCCGCAGGACGTGAGATCGAAGGACTCCGCGAAAACCCGCAAAACCCGATCCATCTGCCCGGGGGAGAGGGTGGTGGGGGTTCCGCCCCCCATATACATGGCCCGGACCCGCAGGCCCAGATTCCGGACCATCTCGCCTCCCGCCCGCAGTTCCGCCTCCAAGGCGTCCACGTAGGGGGGCACCAAGGCAAAACTCCGCTCCACCGACTGGCTGACAAAAGAGCAGTAGGCGCACCGGGTGGGGCAGAAGGGGATGCCGATATACACGGCGATATCCCGGGGGCCCAGGTTCCCGGCGGCTTTCGCCGCAGCGGAGGCGGTTTCCGCCGCCAGGGCAGCCCGGGCGGGGGTGACGAAATAGTCCTCCTCCAGCATCCGGGCAGCCTCCGCCGGGGTCTTCCCCTCCTCCAGCAGCCAAGTGGCGGGCTTGTCGGGCCGCACGCCCGTCAGGATTCCCCAGGGGGGCGGTGCCCCCAAAAACTCCCGGGCCGCCAGGTAAAAGCAGACGGCAATGGCGTGCCGCCGTTGGCCCTCCCGGTCAAAATCCGTCCCGGCAAGGGGACAGCCATAGCTGAACGGCACAGCCCGCCCCTTCCAGGAGAGTTCCACGGTGACGTGAAACCTATCATCCTCCCGGCAGGAGACAATCGCCCACGTATCTTCCCCGGGCTGAACCGGCTCGTAGACCGGCAGTTCCCCGGGAAAGAGGTTCATCAGGCTCTGTTCCACCACATACCGCTGGTCATGGCCGTGAAATTCCAGCTTCATAGGCAGGCCCCGCCTGCCAAGGCCCGGCGGAGATAGGGATTCGTCCGCCGCTCCCGTTCCAGGGTGGAGGGCTCCATGTGGCCGGGATAGACCGTGAGATCCCCCTCCAACTCACCCAGCCGCTTCAGGGAGGCCAGGATTTTGGCGATATCCCCCCCAGGGAAGTCCGTCCGGCCGCAGGAGCCGGCAAAGAGGGTATCCCCGCAGAAGAGGACGTCCCCGCAGCGAAGGGTGACGCTGCCCTCGGAATGGCCTGGGGTCTCCATCACGGAGACCTTCAGGCCGCCTACGGTGAAAACATCCCCCTCGCCATAGTTCCGCGTGCCGGGAATGGGCGGGAACAGCCGTCGGAGATAGGGCGCGTCGCCGGGGAAATCCCGGGAATTGAGATACACTGGCATCTCCGGCCACTTGGCCATAAGGCCTTCCACACCGCCGGTGTGGTCATAGTGCCCGTGGGTCAGGAAAACGGCGCCGGGGACGCATCCGGTCTTCTCTAGGGCGGCAATGATCCGCTCTGGCTCCCCGCCGGGGTCGATGACCGCCGCCTCATGGGAGGCTTCGTCCCTCACAAGGTAACAGTTCGTGCCGATTTCCCCCACCTGGAGGCATTGGATATGCATAGGCGTTCACTCCTTTCCGGTACGGGAGAGCCGTCAAGGCTGATCGGTGTCCAGCAGAATGGTGACCGGGCCGTGGTTCAGGGACTCCACTTCCATTTTGGCCCCGAACTCCCCGTGCTCCACAGGGAAGCCCCGCTCCCGGCACCTGGCCATGAAGGCCTCATACAGCGGGATCGCCAGATCCGGCTTGGCCGCCCGGGAAAAACCGGGACGGCGGGAGGAGGTGTCGGCGTACAGGGTAAACTGGGAAACCACCAGCAACGCGCCGCCCACCTGCTCCAGGCTCTGGTTCATTTTCAGGTTTTCGTCCTCGAAGATCCGCAGGTTGCAGATTTTATCCGCCAGTTTTACGGCAGTCTCCTCCGTGTCGGCGGGGCCGACCCCCAGGAGTACCAAAAACCCCTGGCCGATCCGCCCGCAGACCCGCCCCTCAATGGAAACGGAGGCCCGGGAGACCCGTGTGACCACAGCACGCATAGGGCATCTCTCCTTAATGATTGATCAGGGAATCACCGCCGTCCCGGCATACGGGCGGCGGAGGCTCCACAGGAAGGAGCCGTTCCCCCCCCCTCTTCCGGCTCAGCCTGCCGGACGGTTCACCTTCAGCACGCCGGAGATTTGGTTCAGCTTTTTCATCAGCGCCTCCAGCTGGCGGCTGTCCCGGATGCGCACCTCCAGACGGAAGATGGCGAATTCATCCATGGTGCTCCGGGAGTTGATGCCAAGCACAAAGGTGTTTGTCGTAGAAAGGGCGGCGGAGATATCCAGCAGGAGGTTTAGCCGGTCCTTGCAGACCACCTCCAGGATGGTGGGGTAACTCTCGTTGGTGTCCGTGCCCCAGGAGACCTTCAGCCAGCGGCCCTCCTGGCCGGCGGCCGAACGCCGCTCCGGGGAGGCGTTGGGACAGTCCGCCCGGTGGACGGACACGCCGTAGCCCCGGGTGATGAAGCCCACAATCTCGTCCCCCGGCACCGGGGTGCAGCACTTGGAGAATTTTACCAGGCAGTTGTCCAGGCCCTCCACAATAATGCCCTGCTCGCTCTTAGAGCGCTTGGGGACGGGAAGCCTCTCCTCACCGGACTTGCTCTCCGCCTCCTGGGCCTCCAGGGCCTGCTTTTCCGCTTGGTGCTGTTTGGCGATGCGCTGCAATTCCCCGTGCATCCGGGCCACGGCCTTCTGGGCGGAGAAGCCGCCGTAACCGATAGCGGCGTACATCTCGTCCAGCGTGCCGAAGGCCACTTTTTTCAAAAGGCCCGGCAGGTTTTCCGGATCCATCACATCCCGCATAGGGATGCCGCAGTGTTTCAGTTCCGCGTCAAAAGAGGCCCGGCCGTTGGCAATGTTCTCCTCCCGCTTCTCCTTCTTGAACCACTGGCGGATTTTGCTGCGGGCCTCGTTGCTCTTGGCGATTTTCATCCAGTCCCGGCTAGGGCCCTTGGCGCTCTTGGAGGTGAGAATCTCCACAATATCGCCGTTTTTCAGCACGTGGTCAAAGGTGACGATGCGCCCGTTGACCTTGGCGCCCACCATCCGGTTGCCCACGGCGGAGTGGATGGCATAGGCAAAGTCGATGGGCGTAGCCCCGGCGGGGAGGTTCTGCACGTCGCCGTTGGGGGTAAAGACAAATACCTCATCGGCGAACATATCCACTTTCAGGGAGTGGATGAAATCCTCCGCATCCGCACCTTCCTGGTTTTCCAGCAAGCGGCGGACCCACTCGTATTTCCCCTCGGAACCGGCCCCCTGGCCGTTCTGCTTGTATTTCCAATGGGCCGCCACGCCGTATTCGGCGATCTCGTGCATCTCCCGGGTGCGGATCTGCACCTCAAAGGGGATGCCGTCGGCCCCGCGGACGGTGGTATGGAGGGACTGGTAGCCGTTGGACTTGGGTGTGCCGATATAATCCTTGAACCGCCCTAAAATGGGGGTGAAAATGTCGTGGATGACGCCTAAGACGTTATAGCAGTCCCCTACGCTCTCTACAATGATCCGGAAGGCGAAGAGGTCGAAAATCTCGTTGAGTTCCTTGTTCTGGTTAAACATCTTCCGGTAGATGCTGTAGGGGTGCTTCACCCGTCCGTAAACCAGGTGGGGGATATTCAATGCCTCCAGGCGTTCTTCCACCTGGGCCTGGGTGCGGCGCATGAAGATGTCGTACTCCGAGGTCTTGGAGGACAGCCGCTGGACAATCTCGTCAAAGCCCACCGGATCCAGGTATTTCAAGGAGAGATCCTCCAATTCCCACTTCATCCGCTGCATACCCAGCCGGTGGGCAATGGGGGCGTAGATCTCCATGGTCTCCAGGGATTTCTGCTTCTGCTTCTCCGGGGACTGGTACTCCATGGTCCGCATGTTGTGCAGCCGGTCGGAGACCTTGATGAGGATGACCCGGATATCCTTACTCATGGCAATGAGCATCTTCCGGAGATTCTCCATCTGCTCGTCTTCCTTGGTGGCGTACTGGATGCGGGTCAGCTTGCTGACGCCCTCCACCAGATCGGCGATGGTGGGGGAGAACATCTTCGCCACGTCCTCATGGGTGGCAGGGGTGTCCTCGATCACATCGTGCAGAAGGGCTGCCTCAATGGACTCCGAGTCCAGCTTCAACTCCTCCGCCACAATCTGGGCAACAGCCAGCGGGTGGATGATATACGGTTCCCCGCTCTTGCGCTTCTGCCCGTCGTGGGACTTTTCCGCAAATTCAAAGGCGGCGCGGATCCGGGAGAAATCCACCGAGTGGTTGTAGCCCCGGACGGTTTTTTCCAGATGTTCGTATTGTTCCTCTATCGTCACGGCGGATTACCTCGATTCCATAGGGCCCTCCCGCAGGCGGGCCAGATAGGGGCAGGCGAAAAGATCTACCTTTCCCTGCGTGGGATTCAGGCTGGCGGTCAATATATCCTCCCTGAGGGACAGGGAAACAAGGCCCCGCTCCCGGAAAACCGCCAGGGACAAGGCTGTACGGAGGAAACTCTCGCTGCCCCCCGCCTCCGCCGCCAGCTGCCGGATAAAGGGCAGCAGCGGCTCCGCGGCTTTTCCGCTCCGCAGGCGGCGCTCCAGGGCCAGCCAGCAGGCGCCGAACTGATCCCGGGAAGCGTTCAGCCGCCCGGCCTCCTGGGCCGTCAGCGGTTCGCCCTCCAGCAGGCGGTGGAGGAGATCCAGGGCCTCCCCCTCATGGCGGCTGGGGGTTAGGGAGGGGCGCAGGTCAATCAACTGCAATTGCAGGGTAGTAGCCCCCCGGAAGGTGTTGGCCTGGAGATAAAAGGCGGCGTCCACCCGGGCGCCGGCGGCCACGCCGCACTCGGCCTCCGTGGTGGAGAAAAAGATGGCGTCAAACCGGCAGGGGCCCTTGGAGAGGCGGAGTTTCACATGCCGTCCCTGGCCCACCGGCTGCACGGTGTCCACCGTGGCCCCCAGCAGGGCGAAAACCGGGCGGGCGTTCCCCGCGCCGTAGGGCTCCAGCAGGCTCAGATGCTCTACCTCGGAGAGGGTCACAGCAGCAGGGGCGGCGATGGGGGCGTCCACCTCCAGGGAGGAGACAGGCAGTTCCCCGCCGGAGGCGGAGCGGACATAGCGGTTGATCCGCGTCCGGAACAGGGGGATGTTCTCCTCCGGGATGGTAAACCCGGCGGCCAATTCATGGCCGCCGAAGCCGTCCAGCAGATCCGTGCAGGACTCCAGGGCGGCGAAGAGGTTAAACCCGCCGTAGGACCGGCAGGAACCCTTCCCCGTGCCGTCCTTCAGGTGGATCATGAAGCTGGGGCAGGAGTATTTTTCGCTGAGGCGGGAGGCCACAATCCCCACCACCCCCTGATGCCAGTTCTCGCTGGAGAGCACCAGGGCGCTCCGCTCCTCCGTCCGGAGTTTTTCAATCTGGCTAATGGCGTCGGCGCAGATGGACTGCTCCACCGTCTGCCGTTCCCGGTTCAGATTGCACAGGGCCTGGGCCAGTTCCTCCGCCTGAGCGGGGTCGTCGGTCTCCAGCAGATCCACCGCCAGATCCGCCGCCCCCATACGTCCGGCGGCATTAATCCGGGGGGAGAGGACAAATCCAATTTGGATGGAGGTAATAGGCTTTCCCAAAAGCCCTGCCTCCTTCAAAAGGGCGTGGACGCCCACAAAATCCGTATGGGGCAGGGCCTCCAGGCCGCAGGAGACAATCGTGCGGTTCTCCCCCTCCATCCGCATCACGTCGGCAATGGTACCGATGGCGGCCAGGGTGCAGTACCGGGCAAAGAGGGCGTCTTCCCGGCTCTCGCCCCCCAGGGCCAGCACCAGCTTCAGCGCCACGCCCACCCCTGCCAGATGCTTGAAGGGGTAAGGGCAGTCCGGCCGGTGGGGATCCACCACGGCCACTGCCTCCGGCAGGGCCTCCTTACACTCGTGGTGATCGGTGATCACCACGTCCAGCCCCAGCGAGGCGGCAAAGGCTACCTCCTCGTTGCCGGTGATGCCGCAGTCCACCGTGATCATCAGCGTGGCCCCCTGGTCCCACAGGGCGCGGATAGCGTCCTTGGAAAGGCCGTAGCCGTCCTCAATCCGCCGGGGGATGTGCCGGAGGCACCGGACGCCGCAACTTTTCAAATAGTCCAGCAGTACCACCGTGGAGGTAATGCCGTCCACATCATAGTCGCCGAAAACGGCGATAACCTCCCCTTCCGCAATGGCCCGCTGGATACGGGCCACCGCCTTATCCATGTCCCGCAGGAGCATGGGGGAGAGGGTCAGTTTCCGCTCCCGGTCCAAAAATTCCGCCGCGGCCTCCGGGGAGACAATGCCCCGGGCTGCCAGGACGGTGGAGAGAAGATAGGGATATCCGGCGTTTTGCAGCCGCGCCACATCCACCTGGGCGGGAGATCCGATATTCCATTTTTCGAATTTCATGAAAACAGGACCTCCTTCCCTCCAATTTTAGCGTATCACTTGGTTATTATAACAGGAATCACCCCTCAGGTAAAGAAAAAATCTCTGTGCGGGACACCGAATTTCCGCCTTTTCGCCGGATTTCGACCAGCCCCATTTGACGAAACAGCCAATTCTTGCTATAATGCCCGAAAGATACCGGTTTTTAGGGCGGACTTTCGCCCGGGAATCAGGCCCCTGCGCCCGGAAACACCGGCGGAAGCCCTCCGCCTTTCCGGCCTGCCAATGTCAAAAACACACAAAAGGAGCAACCAAATATGAAGAAACTACCCTTCCGGCGGTTCCTCAGCTGTCTGGCCCTCTGCGCCCTGCTGACGGGGATGCTGCCCGCCTCCGCATCGGCCGTCCCGCCCAAGGCCTCCGGAACCCAGTTCCGGGACGTGTCCGCCTCCCATCCGGCGGCGGCGTCCATCCGGCGCTGCGCAGAACTGGGCTTCCTCCAGGGAGAGACCGCCTCCAGCTTCGGGATGGGCAAATCCCTGGCCCGGGGCGATTTCGTGGCGGCATTGAACCGCGTCTTCGGCTGGGAGACAGTCCGGCCTGAGCGGCCCTCCTATCAGGATGTGCCCGTTTCCTCCGGATACTATACCGCCGTGGAAACCGCCGCCGCCAACGGGGCCCTGACGGGCCAGACGGACACCTTCCGCCCCGCCGAATCCATCACCCGGGAGGAGGCCGCCGTTATGCTGGTCCGGGCCCTGGGCTACGCCAACCTGGCCGGCCCCGCCCAGGATCTGCCCATCCCCTACCGGGACGTGCGGACCAACCTGGGGTACATCACCATCGCCTACGATTTCAGTTTGATAGACGGCACCTCCGGCTTCACTTTCTCGCCGTCCGATCCGCTCAAGCGGGAGGACGCAGCAGTTTCCTTGGTGCGCCTCTACGATAAGATCCAGAATCCCGCCTCCCGAGGCCACGGGGTGGCCGCTTCCCTGGAGGACGTCCCGGAGGGCTGCGCCACCGCCGCCATCCCCGCCCTTCGGCTGATGTACACCGGCCAGCCCAACCTGGTATCCACCATGGATCCGGAAGAGGCCGCCAAACTGCGGGAGGCGCTGCAAACCTCCGGCGTCACGGCGCTGCTGTGCGTCACCGGCGGGCCCACCTCTCTGAACGGCACCCCCGCCGAGACTGCCGCTGTCCTGGCGGAGGCGGTGAAAACCGGCGGCTACGATGGGCTGTACCTGGATCTTGGCAGTTTCAAAGGTTCCCAAGGGAAACTAATGACCCGTCTGGTGCGGCATATCAAAGATGCCCTGGGGGACACGCCCTTTTATCTGGTGGCGGACGCCCCCGTCTGGCACGGCGAGGGCTCCGGCGACGAAGACGCCGGAGGCTACGACTGCGATATCCTCGGCCAGATTGCGGACAAGCTGATCCTGCGCCTGCCCACTTACGCCGGGGAGGAGGGCGCAGATCTCCCCACGGCCCCCATAGAGCCCCTGGAGGAACTTTACTACGCCCTGGGCCAGCTGCGGGACGCGGTGGACTGGAGCCGCCTTGCCATTTTGGCCACCACTACCGGAAATCTGTACATCAACGGGAAGGAAAGCGGTGAACTCTCCCGAGCGGAACTGCTGGAACTGCTGGAAAACGAGACCGCCGCTGCCCACTATTTCGACCGCTACGGCTGCTCGTATCTCACCGCCCGCTATGAGGAGAAAAACACGGAATACCGGCTGTCGGCCTGGTATCTGGATCAGCAGGCCCTGGAGGCCCGTTCCAAGATGGCGGCGCTCTTCGGCGTGAACCAGGTCTTTATCAGCAGCTTTGCGGATCTCCCTGCGGCGGCCCCGGCGGCGTAAGCTGCACGGACGCTTTTATCCGGCAAACCGGACGCGGCCCTTCAAGCATAAAGATACGGCCTGTCCGCCGAAAGCGGACAGGCCGTAGTGCATCCGGATATGATCTTCTCTGGAGTCCGCCGCCATTTTTCCGGACGGCGGCGTCCCCGATGGAAGCGCCTTACAGGTACTTCCGCATCCCTTCCGTGGCGGAAGCGGGATCGGCGCTGATGGTGACGGTGAACTTGATGTTGTTCCGCTCTCCGAATACATCCAGCCAGTTCAGGAATTCCTCCGTCTCCTGGATGCTGCTCTGGCCCACGGTCTTGAGCAGGTTGTCAATAAAGACGTGGGAAATGTCGTAATTCCCAGCATACAGCCCGCTGATGAATCCGCGGAACAGATCGAAGCTTTTCAATTTATATTCCTGCGCGTCGATAAGCCGGATATGGTAATGGATGTCGTATGTCATGTTGCGGTTAGCCTCAATGCACACCACATTGCCGGGTTCGTCCTTCGCCGCGTTGTTTATCAGTTCGATGAGCTGCTTGGTCTTTCCGGAGCCTTTCACGCCCATAATAAGTCTGACCATATGAAGTCACTCTCCTGTTTTGTTAGTGTCGCCTGAAAGTGCAGGCGCGTGTTCTTGTTTATAGAATACCATAAGACCGTGGAAAAAACAATCCAAAAAAGCAAATTTGATGATTGTTCACATTTTCCCGCATCAGGATGCCAAAAGCCGCCGGGAAACCTCTCCCGGCGGCTTGTTTTTCCCTTTTACGTCGATTTTCAGGCGGACAAAAACGCCATTTTCAAGGTCCGCAGCAGCATCTGTCCATAGGTGATCCGGGGAACCTCCTCCCCGGCCAAAATGGGAATTTCCGCCACAACCTCATCCCCCGCAGTCACGGTCAGCACACCCAGGGAATCCCCTGCCTTCACCGGCGCCTCCACGGATTCTGTCATGGACACCGTCTGCTGGAGCGTCCCCGCCTTGGCCTTTTCCAGCAGCAGCTTGCCGCCCTCGCCCAACACTGGCTGGACTGTGGCCTGGGTGCCCAGCGTCACCGGCAGCGGGGCCAGGGGCGTCTCCGGCACAACAGATTTCAGGGCGTATCCGGCGAAGCCGTAGGACAGGAGGGCCTGGGCGTCCTCAAACCGCTGGGCGGAGGTGGCGTCCTTCATGATGACGGCAATCAGTTCCATGCCGTCCCGCTCCGCCGTGCCGGAGAGGCAGTAGAGCGCACTGGCGGTAAAGCCGGTTTTCAGGCCGGTCGCCCCGTCGTAAAACCGGATGAGGCGGTTTGTGTTCACCAGCTGGGACTCCCCGCCCCGGAGGGAGTCCATCCAGACAGTGGTAAACTGCCGGATATCCGGGTGATGCTGGATCAGTTCCCGGCTCATGAGGGCAATATCGTGGGCTGAGGTGACGTGTCCCGCCGCAGGGAGGCCTGTGGCGTTTTTAAATGTGGTATCCGCCATGCCCAACTCTGCCGCCCGCTGGTTCATCTGCTCCACAAAGGAATCCTCACTGCCGGCGATATGCTCCGCCAGAGCCACGGCGCAGTCGTTGGCGGAAACGACGCACACGGCTTTCAGCATCTCCCCGGCGGTCATCTGTTCGTTCTCCTTCAGCCAGATTTGGGAGCCGCCCATGGAGCAGGCGTGGGCGGAGGCGGTAATGACGGTATCGTAGGACATCTGTCCGCTGTCAATGGCCTCCATGGTGAGGAGAATGGTCATAATCTTGGTGACGCTGGCAGGTTCCAGCTTTTCGTGCTCGTTTTTGGCGTAGAGAACTGCGCCGGTTTCCTTTTCCATCAGGAGGGCAGAGGGCGCCGCCACATCCACAGCTCCGGCGCTGGTGCCCAGTACCAGCAATGCGCCCAGCAGGGCCAAAAGTTTTTTCATGGAAATCCCCCTTTGCGGTATTGGTACACTCTATGAGAAAGCGGGGACATTCATGACAGGCCGGGGACGATGGGGTGCGCCAAGGCCGCCGGGGGAAACGGCCTGCTGTCCGGCTGTTTTGTCCTCGTACAAGCGATCCCTGATGATTCCGGAGATATACGCCAATCGGGACAGGGCCGGATCGCTTCAGCAGCGAAGCAGTTTTCCCTTTTTACATAAGGGAGGGCAGCAATGATTCCCCTTGCATTGCTGTCTGTAAAATGTTATGATAAACCTACAAATAATACCAAAAGAGAGAGACTGCATATGATCGATCATAACTCTGCCGTCCCCATGTACATCCAGCTGGCAAATCTCATTTCTGATGCGATTTACCAGGGTGAATACCGGCCCGGCGATAAACTCCCCTCAGAAAATATGCTCTGCCGGGCGTATAGCGTCAGCCGCATCACGGTGCGCCAGGCGCTGAACTTCTTAATCCAGCAGGGTCTCGTCTTCTCCGTCCATGGAAAGGGGACTTTTGTCAAAACCCCCGCCATCAGCCATGAACTGAACAAAATCGTCAGCTTCAGCCGCGTGCTCCAGTTGAAAGGCTTAAAGGGCCACACCTGCATACAGTCTTTTCAGCCGAAAATCCCCAGCACAGGGGCGTATGCCCTTTTGGGCAGCGAAGTAGCTAACCTGAACCTTTTGGGTTATGCTTCCGAATCCCCAATCGTCTACTACTGCTCTTATTTCAGGCCGGTATTGGGGGAGAAAATGCGGGACGCCGCTATGGCGAAGGAGCAGGCAGGCGTTGCATTTTCCACATATGATTTGTATGAAGAGGCAGGCGTTTCGCTGTCCCGCGTGGAACAGACAATCAGCGCAATCAATGCCACCGCTGAGTTGGCACATATTTTGGAACTGTCCCGCGGCAAGGCCCTGATTGTGCTGGAATCCATCTATTACTCTGTAGACGGTACGCCGCTGGAGTATAAAACCGGTTATTACCGTTCCGACATTTACTCTTTCCATCTGCTTAGGCAGGTGTGATCTTGCAGTCTTGATTTTGTAAAGCCGTATTCCATAGGGAATACGGCTTTTTCTTGTGCAAAAATCACATTTTCAGGCAGCGATTTTTTGCGCCGCTGTCTATCCCCCACAAAAATGCCAGCAATAATTGAGAAAAACGACGAGTAAAAAATGCCGAAAAAGTATTGACAGATCCCGCCTCAGTTGTTAAGCTTAACATAACTTGTTATTACAAGTCATACGGCATAAACACAAGATTGTGAGGAGGATCTATCATGGCTAAAGACACGTTAAGAATCATTTCCCCCAATGGCCATCTCGGCTTTGCCCCCACCAAGGAAGAGAGTTTCTACATTGGCGCCGCAACGAAGCCGGACTATTACTGCTGCGACTCCGGCAGTGATGACATCGGCCCCGTCCCCCTGGGAATGGACAAGTGCGCCAGCCATCCCGACTGGCAGTATCACGACCTGGAACTGATGCTGTTGGCCGCCCGGGAGCAGGGCGTCCCCATGATCATTGGTTCCTCCGGCGATACCGGCACCAACAGCCGTGTGGATATGTACGTGGATATGATCCGCGACATGGCCAAGAAACACAACCTGAAGAAGTTCAAGCTGGCCTATTTCTATTCCGAGGTTGACAAGGAATATCTCCGCAAGAAGATGCAGGCCGGCGAAAAGATTGAAGGCCTGAACAGCCGTACAGACCTGACGCTTGAAGAACTGGACGCCACCACCCGCATCGTGGCCGTCGCCGGCGTACATCCCTTCGTGAAAGCCCTGGAGATGGGCGCTGACGTCATCATCGGCGGCCGCACCTCCGACGCCTGCGTATTCGCCTCCGCCGCCATCCATGAGGGATTCCCCGAGAACATCGCCTATTACACCGGCAAGGTCCTGGAGTGCGCCTCCTTCTGCTGCGAGCCCTATGGCGCCAAGGAGTCCGTCATCGGCACCATCACCAAGGACGATGTAAAAGTCACCGCCATGGCCCCCTTCCAGCGCTGCACCATCGCCTCCGTAGCCGGTCATGCCATGTACGAGCGCACCAACCCCTATTACGAGTACGTCGCCGGCGGCTGCCTGGATATGAGCGAGTGTAAATATGAGCAGTTCGACGAAAAGACCTGCCGCATCACCAACCCCAAGTTCATCCCCATCGACGGCCGCGTGAAGATCAAACTGGAGGGCTCCGGCTATGTGGGCAAGCGTTATCTGGGCATGGCCGGTATCCGCGACCCCTACACCATCAAGAACATCGACAAGGTCATTGAGTGGGCCAAATCCCAGGTAGCGGAGCGTCATCCCGACGACAAGTATGAACTGAGTTACCGCATCTTCGGCAAGAACGGCGTCATGGGCGATCTGGAACCTATCAAGGAGACAAAGTCTCACGAACTGCTGGTCGTTGTGGAAGGTGTCGCCGATAATGACAAACTCGCCGAGGAAGTCACGCTGATCGGCATGCGCCAGATCTTCTACGCCCGCCTGCCTGAGGTCAAGGGCACCGCCGGTACTGCCGCGTTCATCCTGGACGAGGTCACTAAGATCTCTGACGCTTACACCTGGACGATGGATCACACCGTGGCGGTGGACGATCCCCTGGAACTGTTCCCCATCTCCATGATCGAAATCGGCGAATAAGGAGGAATTGTATCATGAAAACTGTAAAACTTGTTGATCTGGCCAAAACTATCCGCAGCAAAAACGCCGGCACCGACCGCATTACGTTCGACATCATCTTCCGTGATCCCGCCAACTATGAGATGGTCAAGAAGAGCGGCGTTCTGAACAAGAAGTTTGTCTCCGAACTGTACGGCGTCCCCGAGAGCCGTATTGCCGACTTTGTGGAGTTCGACCCCGGCTACGCCATCAAATTCACCATCAACCGCCTGAAACCCTCCGGTTCCTTCGGCGAGGGCGACGTGTTCGGCTGCCAGCAGTATCCGCCTCTGCTGGATATTGAGATCCCCGTGGAGGATTGATCTATCTAAGATTCGGTACAAATCGTTTGGGCTGCCGGGTCGTAACTGACACGATCCGGCAGCCCTATACCATTTTTAGGAGAGGAGAAGCACAATGCCAATTGAACTGATTTACCTAATTGTCCTTCTGGTCACAATTTGCGTCTTCTTCGTCCTGCTGAAGCGCCCAATCTATGAAGGCATGATCGCCGGCTATATCGTCATGCTGGCAATGACCGGAGAATGGGCCCATGCATGGGACCATATCTATGCAACATCAACCAATACGCTTTTCTATGCCATTGTAGCATTCATGGTAGCCGCCCAGGTCTTTACCGGGACGAACGTGATTGATGCCCTTGTAGATGTGGTCCTTGCGCTTTTCGGCCGCGTCAGGGGCGGCACCGGTTATGTTGCGCTGGCCGCGTCCAGCTTCATGGGCGCCCTGTCCGGCAGCGCGGCCGGTAATGTGGCCGCCACCGGCGTTTTCACCATCCCTATGATGAAGCGCAGCGGCTATCCTGACTATGTGGCCTCTAATATCTGCATGTCTGCCAGCACCATGGGCAATATGATTCCCCCAGCCGGTATTATTGTGGCCTCTTTCGGTGTGCTGACCGCCTTATACGGCGAGGGCACTTATACGATGTCCCAGTTTTGGATGCTCATGTGGGGCATCTCCATCTGGTTCATCCTACAGCGCGCCGTCACCGTCTTCATTATGGTCCGCTACTATCACATTGACGCGCTGCCCGCCTCCGAAGTACCCAAGCTGGGGGAGGCACTGAAGAAGGGCTGGAAGGCCGTTATGATCCCCGTGGTCATCCTGCTGCCATTCCTGCTGGACTCCATGCTGAAGGAGACCCTCTTCACCGCCAGGCTCACCTCCGCCGGCGCCTCCGCCATGTCCGGCTGCGTCCTGCTGTTCACTCCCGGCGTGGCGGCTGTTTACGCACTGTTCATCATCCGCAAAAACATGCAGGTGGGCCCCAAGCAGATCGCCGGCCTGCTGGCAAAGGGCGCGAAATCCATTGTTTCCGTTTCTGCCACCATTTTCTTCGCGTACTGCATCAGCAACCTGTACACCTCTTTGAACGTGGGCGAGGCCATCGGCGAACTGATTGCCAGCTGGAACCTGGGTCTGGTCCCCCTGGCTTTCATCCTGCCGCTGTTCACCGCAGTCCTGGGCATGATCCTCCCCGGTTCCTCCCAGGTAGCCATTTTCGGCACGGTCATGGTCTCCATTATGGCGGGCGTGGGCGCGAACCCCATGCTGATCGCCGGTATGCTCCCCGTCATCTGCGGCGCTATGGAAGGCATGACGCCTCCCCTGGCCCTGTGCATGTACACTGCCATGGGCATTTCCGGCTCCGGCATGAAGGAGACGACCATCAACTGCCTGCTCTGGTGCGGCCTGCATTATGCCCTCAGCGTTATCTGTATGCTGGGGATCCTACCGATACTTTGGCTCGTGTAAGGAGGGATTGAGATGAAGAAAATTTCCCAAAAGCTTTATGCCGTTTTTGGTTGGGGCGTCTGCATCTCGGTCTTCGCCGGTGCCCTGTGCTTCCTGGGCTTTGTGATCGCCATCATCATCGGCGGCGACACCGGCGCGGCCATTGCCGTGGCCATCAAGTCCGCCTGCTTCCCCTGGCTCATTAAACTGACCAGCGTGGCTGTCGGTATTGGGCTGATCGGCATGTACCTCGGCAAGGATGAGGCGCTTTCTATCTCCTCGGACAAAAAGGACGCCGAGGAGGATCTGAAGCGCAATCTGGAAGAGGCCGGGGAAAAAGGCAGCAGCTGACAAAAAGCGCCTTGCCCGATACGGCAGGGCGCTTTCTTTTCTAAACAGGGAAATTCCCGCAGTTTCACAAATAGGGGGCGTATTTTTGTGGATATCCTTCTGATCACCGGCCTGGCCGCAACCTTGATCATCATCGTCGGCCTGTCTATCTGGTCCGGAACCAAAACCAAGGGCGGCCAAAGCCAAAACAGCCTTCCTGTGGTTGCCGGCATCATTATCGGCACCCTGGTAGGCGGCTCCTCTACCATAGGCACGGCCCAGCTGGCCTATCACTACGGCCTGTCGGCCTGGTGGTTTACCCTGGGCGCAGGCATCGCCTGCCTCATCCTCGCCCTGGTCTATGCCATCCCGCTGCGCCGGGCCGGATGCCCCACTCTGGCGGGTATGATCCGCCAGGAGTTCGGCCCGGCTGCCGGAATGATGGCTTCGGTCCTGTCCTCTGTCGGCACGTTCATCAACATCATCTCCCAACTCATCTCGGCTACCGCGGTCATTGCCGTTGTTGTCCCCGGCCTGGGGATTGGCCCCGCCCTTGCCGTTTCCGCAACCTTTATGGTCCTCTATGTGGTATTCGGCGGCACAAAAGGGGCCGGTATGGTGGGAATTGTCAAAACAGTGCTCCTCTATACCGCAATGGTGGCCTGCGGGGCCATGGTCCTGCGTATGATCGGCGGTTTCACAGGCTTTGTCCATATGGTTGGCGGCATCGAAAACCCGGACGGCGTCAACTTCTTCTCCCTGTTCGCCCGTGGCGCGGGAACGGATGCCGGCGCGTGCCTGTCCCTTATCCTGGGCGTACTGACTACGCAGACCTATGCCCAGGCCGTCCTGTCCGGCCAGACAGACCGGGCCGGCGCAGGGGGCGCCCTCCTATCCGCCTTCCTGATCCCGCCTATCGGCGCAGGCGGCATCCTGGTGGGATTATATATGCGGGCCAACGCAAACTTTTACCCCGGCCTGATCGCCAAGACCGCTCTGACCACCTTTATCACCTCTCATGTACCTCCCCTGCTGGCCGGTATAATTCTGGGCGGCCTGTTCGTGGCTATTACCGGCACCGGCGCCGGCCTGGCTCTGGGCATCTCCACCATTTTAAACAACGACATCGTTAAACGCCTCACCCATAAATTTGACGATCCGAAACGGGCAGACGCGCTCTCAAAAGTCTGGATCGTAGCCGTGCTGGCAGCCGCCTGCCTGCTGTCCACCGGCAGCTTGGGCGATACGATCCTGCAGTTTTCATTCATGTCCATGGGCCTGCGGGGCTCGGTAGTCTTTGTCCCTCTGATCTGCGCCCTTTGGCTACCCGGCCGGGTAGGCCGGCGGTACGCGATCCTCTCCATTGTGACCAGCCCCATCCTGGTACTGGTATTCGGCCTGCTGGGCGTACTTCCCTTCGACTCCCTCTTTATCGGCATCCTTGCCTCTCTGGCCATCATGGGCTGGGGCCTGATCCAGGGCGGGAAGGCGCGGCCGGCATGATGCGGCAGCCTCAAAACCAAGTTATCCTGCTGAATTTCCTGCACTATACCGCGCTATACGCCTCCCGACCCTACTTATCTCTGCTGGCACAGGATCTGGGGGGCAGCGAACTGGAGATTGGGGTTACCGTATCGCTTTACAGTTTCATCCAGGTATTTACGGCACTGCCGGCGGGCCGCTGGATTGCCCGGAGGGGCACAAAACGTCCCTCTTGTTTCGGCACATTTTCCTTCCTCTGCGGAACGGTATTGCTGATGTTCACCTCTGATCTGCGGCTCGCCGGCCTCAGCTCCCTTCTGTTGGGCGCCGGACACGGGCTAATACTCCTGTGCGGGCAGCACAGCGTTACCGGCATCGCAGACGATACAGCCAGGACGGCCGCCGTAGGCTGGCTCTCTTTCTTTAACTCTGTCGGCACAGCGCTGGGCCCGCTGCTAGGGGGAAAGCTTCGGGATCTGTCCGGCTCTGGCCTCGGTTTTTCAGGCGCAATGCTCCTGTCCCTAGCTTCATTCTTCGCCGCCCTCCGAATGGCTCACGGCCAGCCAAAGGGCGGCGAAACAGAGCGCGTCCGTCCCGCCCTTCAAAAGCCCGTTGTGCTGGACATTTTTCTAAGCGGAGCCGTCTTTTTCGCGGCAGATGTTCTGCCGGTCTACTTGCCGCTCTACACAAGCCAGCTGGGCCTAAGCAGTTTTCTGACCGGCGCCGTCCTGAGCGCAAACGGAATTGCCCAAATGGCTGTCCGCCCCTTTATGGGGCATCTCCGCAAATGGTACTCCGTCCGCCAGCTGCTGCAAAAATGCCTGTTGACAGGCGGCGTGTGTATTGCACTGATTGGGGCCATCCCCGCGTTTGGCGGGATTCTGCTGACAGCTGCCCTCGCCGGCTGCACCATCGGCCTGGCTAATCCCCTAACCCTGCTGACGGTCTCCAGCGCCGCAAATGATGCCGAACGAAGCCAGATCCTGGCACTGCGGGTCATGGCAAATTACGGGGCCCAAGCCCTAAGCCCCATTATATTCGGAGCAGTCTCAGGCGTTATGGGCCTGGCTCCGGTATTATGGTGCGGCGGCGGTATTCTTTTCCTCTCCGGCATCACCATAAATATGAACCATTCTGCGCTTTAAAGCAGCACCCTCACGCACTGTTTGCCGTAATACAAAAGGGGCTGTTTCACCATTCGGCGAAACAGCCCTGATCCTATTTTTAGAAGCAACAAGGCCGCCAGTTCTGTTCAAGAACCATCCAAACATGCATGATTAAGGCATAAAACACAGGCAGATTATACAGTGCGCAGAACCGGATAGCAAGCCCCATCTTCAATTGAGCGGGCATCCAAACGAAAAGTCAAAAAGAACGCAAAGCAGGAAAAGAGCAGCCACACCCAGCGCATGAAGATGCCCCATTCAAGCATAATCCTTTCCATTGGAAAAACGAAATCCCCCAGGCCATTTCCACTGTATATGCCGGATATGCCGGGCAAGAAGTTTCCTGTCTGCCACGAACACAACAGAGGCGGACAATATCCCCTTTTGCGATAAAGCAGATCCCCCAAGATACTAGAGATAAACATGCAGCAAAAGAGGATTAAAAAAACCGGGACACCACCCAGCAGGGCGCAAAGCGGCCCTGCCTACGTTTTCTTACTTATATCTTCTCGTCTTCGTCCTCTTGCCTGCGTCCCCCGTCCTCCGTCCTACGTCTCCCGTCCTCCGTCCTACGTCCCCCGCAAAAACTCCGCCGAAAACCCAGCGAAGCGGATTTCGGCGGAAAGCGAAGAAATTCCCATTACAGCGCAGTTTTCGCCGCGAGGCGGAAACGGAGCAGTAATGGGAATTTCTGAGTTGGAGCGGCTGATGGGAGTCGAACCCACCTATGCAGCTTGGGAAGCTGCCGTTCTACCGATGAACTACAGCCGCAAGTACGAGGGATATTATAGCAGGCCTTTTCGGAAATTGCAAGCCCCAAAATGACATGTTCTTCATCTCCGCAGATTTCCCCCGATTTCGCAGCACAAAAAAGCCATAAACAGCAAAAATTTCCGCAAAGTTAACCAGATTTTTAAACTTTAACCCACATGGTAAAAGTTTTGCAGCCTTCCGCCGGATACATGCCCGCACACCAAAAAGCACGGTGGCTTCCGGACATCCTGGCTGGCGGCATCCCCTGATAAAATTATCCGGCAAGTCAGCGTCCCGGCAGACCCACCTCCCCGGCGGTGCCTGATACCACCCGGAAACATCGGTAAATTTCAGAAATCCTCTTCCCGCAGGAAATCCAAATATTGGACTTTTCATAGACAAAGCCCGCGGTTTATGCTATTATAGTCAACAAACTCGGGAAGCAGCTTCGATGCTTTCCGCCAGCGGAAGCCGCTGTTTCCGCAAAGCGGCCAAATGTATGTGACCGCACAGCCCAGCAAAAGAGACAAAGCCGGCGGGACGGAACGCCGCCGGATACTGTGGAATCTTCCGCAGCGGAGCCGGTAAGGGAGGGCGGCCATGATTGATCTTTCCAAAATTGAGCAGTATCGGGAAAACAACCGCATTGAGGCGAAAAAGGCCCTCGGCGGCCTGCCCAAGAGCATTTGGGAGACATATTCCGCCTTCGCCAACACCCTGGGCGGGATCATCCTCCTGGGCGTGGAGGAGGACAGGGAGCACGTCCTGCATACCATCAACCTCCCGGATCCGGAGCGTCTGGTCCGGGAGTTCTGGGAGATCGTCCGCAACCCCAAAAAGGCCAGCGTCAATATCCTCGCCGGGAGGCACGTGCAGGTTGAAACCATCGGCGGGAACCGCATCATCGTCATCACCGTCCCTCGGGCCCAGCGTTACGACAAGCCGGTCTATGTTGAGGGCAACCCCTTCTCCGGCTCCTACCGCCGCAGTGGTGAAGGAGACTACCGGTGCACGCGGGAGGAAGTCCAAAGCATGTTCCGGGACGCCGCCGTCCAGACCCAGGATATGAAGGTACTGGAGTTCCTGGGGACAGACGCCTTGGATTGGGAGAGCGTCCGCCGCTACCGCGCCCGGACACGGCAGTACCGTCCCGGCCACGCCTGGGAGGATTTAGCGGATCCGGAGTTTCTCCGCAAGCTGGGGGCCATCGGCAGAGGCGCAGACGGGGCCCTGCATCCCACCGGGGCCGGACTGCTCATGTTCGGCTTCGCCCGGGAAATCGTGCGGGAATTCCCCAACTACTCCCTGGATTACCGGGAATATCTGGGCTCCGACGACGCCCAGGTTACGGATCGGATTTTCTCCTCCTCCGGCGGCTGGAGCGGGAATCTCTATGACTTTTACTTCCATGTCTCGGAAAGAATCGCCCGGGATATCCCGCTGGCCCTCCGACGGAGGGCCAATGGGGCGGAAGACGCCACAGCGGTCTGCCGCGCTCTGGGGGAGGCGCTGGCCAACTGTCTAGTAAATGCCGACTACTACGGGCAGCAGGGGATTTCCGCCGTCAAATGCAGGGGTATGGCCGTCTTCTCCAACCCCGGCGCGTTCCGCATTGAAGTGGAAGCCGCAAAAAGCGGTGGCGTTTCCGATCCCCGGAACGGCGCCCTGATCCGGATGTTCCATCTGGCGGGAATCGGTGAGCGGATGGGCGGGGGTATCCCCAACATCTACTCCGTCTGGAAGAAGCTAGGCTGGGCCCCGCCTGTGATTGAAGAACTGTTTAATCCGGATCGGATTAAGGTGTCCCTGCCCACACAGAGAAGCGGCGGCAGGACGCCGGGCCGGGGCGGTGCCGGGAAAACCGCCGTACATAAGGCTGCCATGATCGTCTACCTGACAGACAATGTAAGCGGCAGAACTTCTGATTTCGCCCAGCTGCTGGGGCTGAAGGACGCCCGCGTCCGCGCCCTGCTGGGAGAACTGATTGCGGAGGGGATTGTGGTCCAGGAGGGCGGGCGGCGATACCGCGTCTATAAGCTGAAGGCATAGCCGTTTCCGCGGTTTTCCTCCCGGAAGGAACGAAGCAGGCGGAAAACCCACAGGATCCAGCATGTGGAACACAGCGCAGAAAACGGGAGCGTTTTTATAACGCTCCCGTTCTGTATCTTATACCGGACGCAGCACTGCCGCACCATCGCCAACGCAATCCTTTCGTATTCAGCAAACCGCCAAAGGGAATTGCCTCCGGCATTATGCCTGCATGTCCACACCTTGCCGGTAACCGTCCAAAATGCTGGTATCAAAGGGCTTGCCCCAGTCCCAACTCGGGTCGTGCCGGTGGACAAACTCGCCAAGACGGGCGGCTTCGCTGTGGAACACCTCGTTCAGCGTCCATGACGCGCTCAGCCGCTCTTCCGGCGAAAGGGACATGGTGTAGCTGCAGATGACCGCACTGATATCCTCGCCGTCACTCACGCCATAGCCATTCTTCATATGGTCAAAGGCAATCTGTTTGACTTGCTGCATAACCGATTTGTCCACCGGAACCATTTTCCGGTAGTCTCCGGCATCGTTCAGGCTCATACCGGGAGTGCCATATGGGTTGACATGGGGCTTTCCCTGTGTCCTTTGGGCAAGTTCGCCGATCCGCTGCTGCTGTTGGCCCTGTACCATCTGCGTGACTGTCATAAAATGGCCTCCTTAACCGCTTGCATCCCTATGATTTATATCGGCATTTTGCAGGAAAAATTAAGCGGCCTCCGGTATTTCCGTATTGAAGAGAGGACATCCGGTGTCATCCGTCTTTTCACCGTACCTAAACGGGGTTCACACGCCCCAGATTCAGAACCTGTATGCACAACCGTTGAATACCGCCCAAGTAGGCCTTATGTCGTCCTGCGGCGCTAAAACATCTTGAAATACACCCGGTATTCCTGGGGTTTTCTGCCTTGCAGGACAGCAAAATCCCTCGCCCATTCGGCGTTCCCCGGTGATGAATACAGGTTCTCAGAATTGATGCCGGTAAAACTCCACGGCAGTGCCGTCAGCGCCAAAAAACGTCACCTCTCCTGCATTTACCGGCAACACCAGTGCAAAAGGCCTGCCGCTGTCAATTTCAATCACCTGTTTGGCATTGCCGCCGTCAACCTCCAGCCGCTCTACCTTCGGCTTGTTCATCGAAACGAACGCCCTCTCGTGATATCCCTCAACCGTACACTCCATAATGTATTCTTCAACTCCGCCAAGGCTGCCGCCGGCGCGGAAAAAGTACCCAAAGGATAGCCCCGGGCGATTTACATAGAGAGAAAACACGTGATCCGATTGATCCTCCGGATAGGAGATATACGCGGCCAGCGTGCCGGAGGCCTCCCCCGCCACAGTCCAATCCTCCTTGATTTTCTGCGAGGAGCGGATATCCTCCTCCAGCCCGGACTTTCTCACGCCGATATCATGGTCCAAGTAAAGGAGCCCCAAAACAACTCCGCAGGCCAATATCACGCCAAGCGCAGCCTTTCCAGCCTTTTGCACCGTACCTTTCATCATTTTATCATTGCACTTCCCTCATCAGCTATTGAAAACCCGCACCCCCGTCCTCCTCGGCCGCGAATCCAGCGAAGCGAATCGCGGCCGAAAGCGAAGAAATTCCTGCCAAAGCGCAGTTTTCGGCAAAGCCGAAAACGGAGCGGTGGCGGGAATTTCTGAACTGGTCCGAGTAGTGCGACTCGAACGCACGATCTCCACATCCCAAATGTGGCGCGGTACCAACTCCGCTATACCCGGGTATCTGGCTTCTATTGTACTGATTTCCACGGAAAAGTCAAGACTTACATTGATCCCCGGAACGCGCCCCGGTTCCCGGGGCCGGAGGAGTCAGCCAAACCCGCCTCCCCCGGCATCCGTCTGCGGAAACCGTCTTATGTACCGTTGGGATACTGCTTCTCCACAACCTCCGGCAGGGTCATGCCCTCCACCGTCAAATCCGCCTCCATCACCGGATCCACCGGAATGGCCAGATACATGCTGTTGCCATGGCTGTAGGCCCCGGAGGTAACGCCGATGACCTGCCCCCGGACATTCAGCAGCGCACCGCCGCTGCTGCCCTTGGAAATATCCGCCGTGTTCATGATGCAGGGCAGCGCGTAATTATCCACCTCCCGGTTTACGGCGCTGATAATGCCCGCGCTGACCGCAAGCCCCAGCCCCAGGGGATTCCCCAGCGTATACACCGGATCCCCTGGCCGCGCCCCCTCCGAGCCGGCTAACTCTAAATATTTAAAGGCAGGGGTCTCCTTCCCCTTCACGGAAACTCGGGAAACCCGCAGGACGGCAATATCAATTTCCTCGTCATAATAGAGCACCCGCTCCACCTGGTAGGACTCCCCGGTGGACAGGGCTGCCAAAGCGTGGACGGAGCCGTCAATGGAGTGGTAATTGGTGACGGCAAGGCCCTCCTCGGAGATGAAAAAGCCGCTGGAAGTGGCATCAGGCGCCTCGTTGTCATAGGCGTAGTTTGTCCAAAAAAGATCCAGACGGAACACCGCAGGCATCAGGCGATCCGCCGCCTGACGGGCGGTCAGGCTCCTGCCCAGAAGCCCCAGGGCGTTGGCCGCTGTCCGCAGAGAGGGTTTGGCCTCCACAATCCGATCCGCCAGCGTCTCCTGCGTCCCTCTGTAGGGGAAAGCCAGCGCGCAGACGGCAGCGGTAAACAGTTCCCCCCGGGTCATGGGGCCGCTCCATTCCCGATCTGCCAGGCCAATCCTCCAGGCAAAGGCCGCCGCATCCTCCTCCGCCAAGGCCCCGTACCCGTCGGAATAGCCCAGCGCCCGCAGCAGCGAGGCAAACCATGTATCCGCGTCAACCGCCTCGTTGGGGGCAAAGGCGTTTTGGGAAACGCCTTCGGTCCAGCCCTGATGGGCGGTGTACATGATAGCGTCGTAGGCCCAGGCAGGAACGTCCCGGAAACCGGTGAACCACATATCCTCCTTTGCCGCCTGCTCCGAGGCGGTGAGGCGGGTAAGAAGCACCGCCGCCTGGGCCCGGGTGGCCGGGGCCTCCAAGGCGTATTCGCCGGAGGCGGTTCCTTGGACGATTTCCAGCATCGCCAGCGCGTCCGCCGCCCGCAGGGCCTCGCTCTCCGCCGCCAAGGCGGAGGGCAGCACGTTTACCATCAAAATCACGGCGCAGAAACACGCCAGCAGCTTCTTCATCGGTAACACCTCCAGATTTTAATCCTTTTGTAGTATACTGCGTTTTTCCGCAAAATGCAAACATCTTGAAAAGGCCCTACGCCAGCCCCAGCGCCCAACTGCCCAGGGCAAACGCCAGCAGGGCGGAAAGCACCCCCTGGGCTACCTTGCCCAAAAAGCAGTTCCGCACCCCAAGGCCGCTGCCCTCCAGCACCGCCGCCGTCTGGCACAGCACCGACAGCCCGCCCCATCCGGCGCACCCCGCCGCCAGGACAAAACCGAACCGATCCGCCGTCAGCAGCGGCGTCAGGGAAAACAGTTCCGTGACACCCACCAGCGCCGGGCCCAGGCGGGGCCCCAGGGACGCCAGCGGATCTGCCAGCACGTAGAAAAACACCACAAAGGCGCAGACCGACAGCATCCCGGAGGCGCTGCCCCGCACCGCATCCACAAAGGCGGAGGAGAGGGAAACAGACCGGCAGGAAGCCCCCGCCCCCGCCGCCTGCCGCCCTGTCTCCCGCCCGCCCCGGAAGAGGAAGCCTGTCAAAAGGGCGGAAGCCGTGTGGATGATCCACAGCCAGATCCCTGCCCGCAGTGTGCCGAACACACCTGCTCCCAGGACACTGATCAAAAAGACCGGATTGGAATTGTTGCAGAAGGCCAGAAGCCGCTCCGCCTCGTCCCGGGACAGCAGCCCTTCCCGGTACAGATCCGCCGCCGTCTTGGCCCCAATGGGATAGCCCCCCACCAGCCCCAACAGCAGCGCCGAACTGGCGCAGCCGGGAAGGCGGTACAGCGGCCCCATAAACCCCGCCAGGTACGGCGCGGCCAGTTCCCCAATCCCCATGGACACCAGCAGCCCGGAGATCACCAGGAACGGGAACAGGGACGGAACCACCGACCGCACACAAAGGGACAGGGCCTCCGCCGCCGACTGCCGGATGGGCCCCGCGTCCGCCAGGAACCACGCCAGCACGCCGCACAGGCACAAACACGCCAGCGCCCGCCATCTTCTTCTCATAGCATCACCGCGTTACCGTACAGAATCCGGGAACGGAGCCCGGAACCAGCCCCTGGAACCGTGCTCCGCCCGTCCGCTTTTACCCTATGTCCAGGCCCGCCGGTCTATGTCCCATTTTTCCCGGCAAGTTTTCCGCCGCCGCCGCATAGAGTTGCCACAAGGGGGGACCTGGATGGAGCGGAAACAGAAAAAGCGGGAGCCCAGGGTTTTGGACACGGTGGCGGAACTGTTCGATCTTCCGGCAGATGTGGTGGCGGGCCTGCCCCGGCTGGAAATGGTGGGGAGCCGCCAGCTGTATCTGGAACACCACACCGGCATTTTGTCCTACTGCGAGGAACGTATTGACGTAAACACAGGGACCGGCGTCCTCTCTATCCGGGGGGAACATCTGTCCCTGGTGGCCATGACGGCGGGGGAACTGCGGATCGGCGGCCGGATCGGCAGTCTGGAGTGGGTGAGGTAAAAAGATATGCTGAACGAAATTGTCAACCGCCTCCAGGGCCAGGTCCATATCCGGGCGGAGAGCGTCTTTCCGGAGCGGGTGCTGAATCTCTGCGGGGCCAGGGATCTGGCCTTTTGGGACGTGCGCTGGGAATCTCCCACCGCCTTCACCTGCCGCCTCTCCCGCCGGGATTGGCACCGCCTCCGGCAGGCGGCCAAAAACCTGGACTGCTCCCTGACGGTGATACACCGGGAGGGGGCGCCCTATTTCCTCTTCCGCTTCCGGCGGCGGCAGGCCCTGCTGGCAGGGCTTCTCGCCTGCTGCCTGGGGCTGTTCCTGGGCTCCTTCTTTATCTGGGACTTTGCCGTTGAGGGCAACGAGACCGTCCCCACAGAGGAGATCCTCCGCTCCCTGGAGAAAAACGGCGTGAAGCTGGGAGCCTTCGGCATCTCCCTGAACGGGGAGCAGATCCGCAACCATGTTCTGCTGGATATCCCGGAACTTATCTGGATCAGCGTCAACATCTCCGGCTGCCGGGCCAACATCCAGGTGCGGGAGCGGACGCCCGTCCCGGAATCCCGGGAACTGCGGGATCCCGCCAACGTGGTGGCCCGGCGGGCGGGCCTTGTCCTGCGGATCCGGGCAACGGAGGGCGTGGCGGCGGTAACCCAGGGCTCCTCCGTAGAGGCGGGGCAGCTTCTGATCTCTGGCGTGGAGGACACGGAGACCGTGGGGGCCCGGGTTTTGGCGGGCATGGGCAGCGTCACTGCCAGGACCTGGTACACCCTGACCGCCCATATGCCCCTGGACGTTCCGTCAAAGCAGTACACCGGGGAGGAAAAAACCGCCCACTCCCTGATCCTCGGAAGCCACAGAATAAATTTCTTTTCAAACAGTAGCATTACGGGGCGGAAATATGATAAAATAACCAGCAGACAGCCTTGGGCCCTCTTCGGCATCCCCCTGCCCATCACCCTGACAACAGAGGTCTACCGTTTT
This sequence comes from uncultured Oscillibacter sp., assembly GCA_910584995.1. Taxonomy (GTDB): domain Bacteria; phylum Bacillota; class Clostridia; order Oscillospirales; family Oscillospiraceae; genus Oscillibacter. The sequence goes on from CAJUDW010000001.1 coordinate 123,910, forward strand.
TATGAACCGGAGAAAGCCTCCCGAAGCGTCCAGGAGGCGGAGCAGGCAGCGGAAGCGTTCCTGACGGAATACCTCCGGTCCATTGTGGAGCCCTATGGCGAAGTTACGTCCACCCTCTGCACCTCCCACCAGCGGGACGGCGTGCTGGAAGTGACCCTCTCCGCCGAGTGCGTGGAGGAGATCGGGATACGGACGCCCATTTATACGGAAGAACGACTGGAGTGAACAGCTTTGGAACAACGGATCAGCATTGAACGGCTGGAACAGGCCGTGAATATTTTCGGCTCCTTTGACGAGAACATCCGCCTTTTGGAGCAGGAGTTCTCCGTCACCGTGGTGAACCGGGAAGGGGAACTGCGGGTGGACGGCGATCCAGAGAACGTGATGCCCGCCTGCAAGGCCATTCAGGCCCTCCTGACCCTCACCAGCCGGGGGGAGTCCATTGGTGAGCAGAATGTCCGGTATGTCATCGGCCTTGTCCGGGCCGGTAAGGAGCAGCAGATCATGGAACTTACCGGCGACGTGCTCTGCATCTCCGCCAAGGGGCGGCCCATCAAGCCCAAAACCATCGGGCAGAAGGAATATATCCAATCTGTCCTCCAAAATACCGTCACCATCGGCGTGGGCCCCGCAGGCACCGGCAAGACGTATCTTGCCGTGGCCGCCGCGGTCCAGGCCTTTCGGGACAAGCAGGTAAACCGCATTATCCTGACCCGCCCGGCGGTGGAGGCAGGAGAGCGGCTGGGCTTCCTGCCAGGGGATCTCCAGTCCAAGGTGGATCCCTACCTGCGGCCCCTGTATGACGCCCTCTTCGACATGCTGGGGGCGGAGACCTATCAAAAATACCTGGAACGGGGCAATATCGAGGTGGCCCCCCTGGCCTATATGCGGGGCCGCACCCTGGACGACAGCTTCATTATCCTGGACGAGGCCCAAAACACCTCCCGGGAACAGATGAAAATGTTCCTGACCCGCCTGGGCTTCGGGTCGAAAATTGTCATCACCGGCGATGTGACCCAGATTGACCTGCCTGACGGCAAGCCCTCCGGCCTCAAGGAGGCCATGCGGGTGCTGGCCCGGGTGGAAGGCATCGGCATCTGCCGCCTGACGGACGCGGACGTGGTGCGCCACGTGATGGTCCAGCGGATTGTGAAGGCCTACGAGGATTACGAGACCTCCAAAAACGCCAGAAAGGGGAGACCGTAATGGCAAAGCGCCACTATATCCCCGTCACCGCCGACGTACCCGGGGCGGATCAGCGCATCTGCGCCCTCATCCGGAAGGTCATCCGGGCGGCCCTGCTGTCGGAGGGCCTGACGGCCCCCTGCGAAATCGACGTGCTGCTGACCGGGGACGCGGGCATCCAGGCCCTGAACCGGGAACAGCGGGGGGTGGACAGCCCCACCGACGTGCTGAGTTTCCCGGAATTTGAACTGTCCCCCGGGGAACTCCCCGATGAGGAGGACGCCGATCCCGGCACGGGGCTGATCCCCCTGGGGGACATGGTGATCAATCTGGAGCGGGCCGCCGCACAGGCCAAGGAATACGGCCACTCCAACCGCCGGGAACTGGCATATCTGGTGATCCACTCCGTCCTCCACCTGCTGGGCTACGACCATATGGACGAGGGCCCGGAAAAGGCCCGGATGCGGGAGCGGGAGGAAGCGGTGCTGGAATCCCTGGATCTCCGCCGGTAGCATCCCCTTTCAGCGCGGCCGCCGCCCCTTTCACACACACCGCCCCCGCTGTCATACACTGGTGCAGAGGTGAAGTGTATGGAAATACTGCAAGACGGCGTTATCGCCTTTTTCACCGCCGTAGGCCTGGCCTCCGTGGTCTGGGTTCTGGCGGGGGCCTTTCTCGGGGCGGGACGGCCCATGATCCCCGGCCTTGCGCTGGTACTGCCCCTGCGGCGGGAGGCGCTGGCCATGGAGTCCGACGTGCGGGAACTGCGCCGCCTCCAGCGGCAGATGCCGGGATCGGTCATCGTCCTGGCAGACTGCGGGCTGACGGCGGACGCCCGGGCCCTGGCCCAATACCTGGCGGACAAGGAGAAAAACGCCCTGCTGGTAGACGGCCAATCCTGGCAGGCCGCCGATCTGCTGTAGGCCGCCGGGGGGATTTTTCCCCAAACGCCGGTTTCCCCGGGGGCACAGATACATAAAAGGAACAAAGGACATGGAAGAACTGACCTGCTGCGCTGGCACCATCCACAGCGTTATTTTTCAAAATGCCGAAAGCGGCTATACGGTCCTGCGCCTCCTGACGGAGGAGGGCGAGGTGATCACCGTGGTGGGCTGCGTCCCCTGCGCCGCGCCGGGGGAGCGTCTGGTGGCCTCCGGCGTCTGGGAGCAGCACCCCCAGCACGGGGAGCAGCTGCGGGCCTCGGAACTGGAACGGACCCTGCCGGAGGATGAGGATGAAATCCTCAGCTATCTGGCCTCCGGCGTGTGCAAGGGCGTGGGGCCCGCCACCGCCCAGCGGCTTGTGGATCTTTTCGGGCGGGACACCCTGGACGTTCTGGAGCGGGAACCGGAGCGGCTCTCCACCGTCCGGGGCATTACCGCCAAGAAGGCCCGGGAGATCTCCCAAAGCTTCTGCCAACACATGGGCCTGCGGCGGCTGATGGCTTTTCTGGCCCAGTACCAGCTGCCGCCGGTGCTGGCTATGCGCCTGCGGCAGCAGTATGGCGGCGCAGCCCTGGAGATGATTCAGAAAAACCCCTACCTCCTCTCCGGCGACATGTGCGGCGTGGAATTCTCCGTCACCGACGAGATCGCCATGGGCATGGGCATCGCCGCCGACAGCGACTGCCGGATCCAGGCTGCCGTCACCTTTGAACTGAGCCACAACGAAAACAACGGCCATGTTTTCCTCCCCCGGAACAAGCTGATCGCCGCCGTTTCCCAACTGCTGGACTGCCCGCCGGAACTGGCGGAAACGGCCCTGGACGGCCTTTTGGAGCAGGAGGCCGTGGTGCAGGAGCGGGTGGCCAACGTGGACGCCTGCTACCTCCGCCGCCTATGGGAGGCGGAATCCTCTGCCTGCGCCCGGCTGAACCTTCTGCTGGCGGCGGAGGCGGATCAGAGCCTTCAGGCGGAGCGGGCTGTGGAAGAAATCCAGCGGGAGCAGGGCATTACCTACGCCCCCCAGCAGCGGCAGGCGGTGGAACTGGCAGCCCTGCGGGGCGTTTTGATCCTCACCGGCGGCCCCGGCACCGGCAAGACCACCACTGTCCGGGGCATTGTGGCCCTCTTCCGGCGGATGGGCCTGGATATGGTGCTGGCGGCCCCCACCGGGCGGGCCGCCAAGCGCATGAGCGAACTGACGGGCATGGACGCCCAGACCGTCCACCGCCTGCTGGGCATGACCTGGAACGAGGCCACCCAGCAGGTCACGTTCACCAAAACCGAGAAGGAACCCCTGGAGGCGGACGCGGTGATTGTGGACGAGATGAGCATGGTGGATCTTCCTCTCTTCTCTGCCCTTCTGCGGGCCCTGCGCCCCGGCACCCGGCTGGTGCTGGTGGGGGACGCGGATCAGCTGCCCTCCGTAGGGGCCGGGAACGTATTTTCGGATCTCATCCGCAGCGGCAGGATTGAGACCGTCTCCCTCCGGGAAGTTTTCCGCCAGGCGGAGGAATCCGCCATCATCCGCAACGCCCACGCCGTGAATCTGGGCCAGGCCCCCAACCTTGCCAGCAACCAGGGGGATTTCTTCTTCCTCTGCCGCCGGGACCCGGAGCGGACGGTTTCCACGGTGGTGGAACTGTGCAAAACCCGCCTGCCGGATAAGATGGGGATCCCCATGGATCACATCCAGGTCCTTTCCCCCACTCGGAAGGGGGGCAGCGGCACCATCCGCCTCAACCAGCTTTTGCAGGAGGCCTTGAATCCCAAATCCCCGGATAAGCGGGAGATCCTGTGGGGCGACCGCCTCTTCCGGGAGGGGGATCGGATCATGCAGACCCGGAACGATTACGACGTGGTCTGGGAGAAAGCCGACGGCACCGTAGGAACCGGCATGTTCAACGGCGACGTGGGGAAGATCGTCCAGATCGACGCCTCCGGGGAGTGGCTCCAGGTGGATTTGGACGGCCGCGTAGCCCTCTACGGCGCGGAGCAGCTGAACGAATTAGATCTGGCCTATGCCCAAACCGTCCATAAGGCCCAGGGCAGCGAGTACCGGGCAGTGGTGCTGGCGGCCATGCCTGCGGCCCAGTCCCTGATGGTGCGGGGGGTGCTCTACACCGCCCTGACCCGGGCACGAGAACTTTTGATCGTGGTGGGCGACGACGCGGCCATCCGGGCCATGGCGGCCAACGACCGACAGCAGCGGCGGTATTCCGGCCTCCGGTGGCGTCTGGCCCACACCTGACGGGGCAGCGGCCCCCTCGTCCCAAGCCGCGGCTAAGGGGGGACGGGCCGCTGCAAATTCCTTATCCACGCATTTTTCCAGCAGCCTGATTTATGGGAAAATTACCCTTTTTCCCAAAGAAAACCCACGTTTAAGTTACAAATTCGTCGACATTTTATCTAAAAATACGATAAAGAAAATTATCTGATTTTCAGATACATATACTCATCAGCAGGTGATGAGTATGCACACAGAAATTTTAAAATACCACCGGATCCGGGATATCCGGATGGACAGGGATCTGACCCAGGCGGAAATTGCGTCCCTGCTCCACGTCAGCCAAAACACATACGCGCAATACGAATTGGGTATTACACGCTATCCTCTGGACGCGGTGGTCACTTTAGCAAAATATTACAACGTCAGCCTGGACTACCTGGTGGGGCTTACCGACGAGCAGACGCCCTATCCCCGGAAACGGCGGAAACCATGATCCTGACGGACATTCTTTTAAACCTGTTTTTTCCGCCTAAGTGCCCTTTCTGCGGCGGGATCCTGGACTGCCCAGGCGTCTGTCCAGCCTGCCGGGCGGATCTTCCCTGGAACCGGGAGGACGCCGTCCTGCGGCCCCTGCCCGGGGGCCTGCGGTGCGCCGCACCCCTGCGGTACGAGGGCATGGTGCGGGCGGGACTGCTGCGGTTCAAGTTCCAGGGGGCTTCCGGTTCTGCCGGGGCCTTGGGCGCGCTGCTGGCGGACTGCCTGCTGGCGCAATTCTCCGGCAGCTTCGACACGGTAACCTGGGCACCCGTCAGCCGGAAACGGCTGCAGAAACGGGGCTACGACCAGGCGGAACTGCTGGCCAGGGCCGTCTGCCGCCGTTGGGGGATCCGGCCTGTGCGGCTGCTGCGGAAGACAGCGGACAACCCTGCCCAGTCCGGCCTGCCGGGGGACAAGCGCCGGGAAAACGTCCGGAATGTCTACCAGGCGGTGAACCCCGCCAAAATCCGGGGAAAACGGATCCTCCTCATCGATGACATCTGCACCACCGGCAGCACCCTTTCGGAATGTGCCCGGGTTTTGCTGGACGCCGGGGCCGAAACGGTGGCCTGCGAGGCGGCGGCCCACGCCGGGCTCAAAAAGAAAACGGAAAAAGACAGATAATTTAACAAATAATAGGTTGCAATCGGTGACAACTGCCAGTATAATATATCTATTGTGATTGTAACCTGGGAAACCGTTTATAATAAACAGAAAGATCAATGAGGTGAAATGCATCCATGTCAAAAGATATCGGCATCGATTTGGGAACCGCTTCGGTTTTGGTATATGTCAAAGGCAAGGGCATTGTCCTGAACGAACCCTCCGTGGTGGCGCTGGACAAGAACACCGGCAAACTCCTGAAAGTGGGCGCCGACGCCCAGGCCATGCTGGGCCGCACCCCCGGCAACATTGTGGCTATCCGCCCCCTGCGGGAGGGCGTCATCTCCGATTACGATATGACGGAACGGATGCTGCGGGAATTCATCCATAAGGTGGCGGGCGTCTCCCTCTTCAAGCCCCGGGTGCTGATCTGCATCCCCTCGGGCATTACGGAGGTAGAGGAGCGCGCCGTGGTAGACGCGGGCATCCAGGCTGGCGCCCGGAAGGTATACCTCATTGAGGAGCCGGTGGCAGCGGCTATCGGCGCAGGTATCGACATCACCCAGCCGGACGGCCACATGGTGGTGGATATTGGCGGCGGCACGGCGGACATCGCTGTCATCTCCCTCTCCGGCGTGGTGGAGTCCGCCTCCATCAAGATCGCAGGCGACCAGCTGAACGAAGCTGTGGTGAAGTATATGCGCCGCAAGCACAACCTGCTGGTGGGCGAGCGCACTGCTGAGGAGATGAAAAAGCAAATCGGCTGCGTGTTCCCCAGGGACCCGGAGGAAACCATGGACGTGAAGGGCCGGTGCCTCCTGACGGGCCTTCCCAAGGTGGTCAACGTCACCTCCACGGAGATGATGGACGCTTTTGAGGAGCCGGTAGAGCGGATTATGGAGGCCATCCACTCCGTCTTGGAGCGGACGCCCCCGGAACTGGTGGCGGACATCTCCACCAACGGCATCGTCATGACCGGCGGCGGCAGCCTGGTATCCGGCTTTGACAAGCTGGTGGCGGCCCGCACCGGTATCCAAACCATCATTGCCGAGGACGCCATTTCCTGTGTGGCCCTGGGCACCGGCAAGAGCCTGGCGGATCTGAACTCCCTCCAGGACGGCACCATGAATATCTCCCGCCGGAGGCAGATGAACTGAAAATGAACGCAGGCTCCTGCCCGTTTTCCACGGACGGGAGCCTGGAAGCTGTTTTAGAACCTGTATGCACAGGCGCCGAACACCGTCCGAGCCATTTTCGGCCCTGACGCGTGAAAAAATCTTGAAATGCATCCGGTATTCCTGGGATTTTTTGCTTTGCAGGGCGGCAAAACCCTCATCTATCCCGCATCCTCTGCCGGCGAATACAGGTTTTTAAAGCGGCCTCCCGTGCAGAAAAAAGACATTTTATATCTTTCCGCGTGTCAAGAAAGTGGCGTAGCCACTTTCTTGAGAAGGTTTTCTCTTCGCTCAGTGCCTCAATTGTCTGCCTGCGGCAGACAATTCCACACTCGCTTTCCGGAAAGTGGTTTTCCTGCATACACGCCGCGGGAAAAATGATTAAACTGTATTTCACGCCTGCGGTCGTAAAACCCCTGGGGGCTTTTTTTACAGTCTGAAATACGTTTTACATCTTTTTTGAAAATCCCCTTGAAATGGCGGGGGAATTGTGGTAGCATAAATATTCGTGAAACGACTTTCTGAAATGTTGGAGGTTTTTTGATATGGACACCCTGAAACTCGTCATCACAATTTTGCAGCTGTTGTGCGGCCTTGCCATTATCCTGGTGGTTCTCTTCCAGTCCGGCAAGAGCGAGGGCCTCTCCGGAGCCATCGGCGGCGTGGCGGATTCCTTCCTGGCCAAGAACAAGGCCCGGACCATGGATGCCAAGCTGGCCCGCGCCACCAAATGGGTGGGCGCCGTGTTCCTGATCCTGACCCTGGTGCTGCTGATTTTAGGATGAGCCTTGCAAAAAACACCTCTGCGGAACTGTCCGCAGAGGTGTTTTTTTCTGCCGGAAAGGGACGTCTCCCCTTCTTGGCCGGTCATTCAAGGGTTTCCGGAACGGTACATCACCCCCGGCTGGGGCGTGACGCCATTGAGAAGCAGCAGTTCTTCCACTGTTACAAACCAATACCCCTCCGCCTGAAGGGCGTCCACCATCTGAAGGGCCGCCTCCACGGAGGTGGGATAGATATCGTGCAGAAGAATGATGGCGTTGTGTCCCACGTTCTCCCGGATGGCCTCCACCACCTTTTTGGTGTCCCGGCTCTCCCAGTCCTTGGGATCCACGGACCATTTAACCAGCGGCACCTGAAGCAGGCTCTCCAATTCCTCCTCTACCATGCCGTAGGGCGGGCGTATCCAGTAGTCCCCGTCCCCCAGGATATCCCGGAGAGCCTCATCCGTCCGGCCCAGTTCCTCCAGGGCTGTCTCGTTGGGGGTGCCTGTCAGCCGCACGTGGCTCCAGGTGTGGTTCCCGATTTGATGCCCCTCGTTTTTCATCCGTTCCACCAGATCCTCGTTGCCTGCCAGTTCCTCCCCCACCACGAAGAAAGTGGCGCTGGCTCCCCGCTCCAGAAGGCCGTCCAGCAGCTTTTCCGTAGTGGAGCGGCGGGGGCCGTCGTCAAAGGTGAGGGCCACGTACCGGTTCTCCGACGGAATCTCCGCCGGACCACTGGCCGGCAGGGAAGTCTTTCCGGCCCGGCCCAGCAGCAGTACGCCGGCGGCCAGCAGGCATAACAACAGCCGTTTCCGCATCTATTTTCATCCCTTCGCATTTTTCCACGATAGTTTGTGCCGGAAGGCGAAAAATACAGATGTCAAAATTTTCTGTTTCTGTCTGGGGAACAGGGGCGTTCTTCCCGCTACTGCTTCCTTTCCATGACAAAATTCGTCAGGAGCACCCCTCGCCGCTCCACCTGCTGCTCCCTGACTGCCCGGTATCCCCGTTTTTCAAAAAAGGGCTTTGCCGTAATGGAGGCATGGGTGGTAACGGTGCCCGGAACCGCCCCCTCCAGCGCACCACAGATGGCGGAGGCAACCCCCTCCCTCTGATGATCTGCGTGGACGTACAGGCGATCCAGATAACCTGCGGGCGAAATATCGCCAAAGCCCACAATTATCCCCTCCGCCACAGCAACCAAACTGTAATGATCCAGGAAGGATCGGTTCCATCCCGCCAAATCAACATCTCCCGGCGCCCACGCCTCCAGCTGCGCCTGCGTGTAGTCCCTGGCGTTCACCTGGTGAACCGTGCGGTAAAACAGCTCCGCCAGCGTCCGGCAGTCCTCCGGACGGTATTCCCGGATAAGCATAGACGTCCCTCCCGCATCTTTTCTCTTTCCCCCTTCCAGCTTACCACAGGCGCTCCCACCTATCAAGCCGGAACCAGAGGGGTCTTTCCCAAAATCCCTTTCCAGATTAGCACTGCCTAATGCCGGATTCGTCAAAAGATGATGTAAAGCGGGCAGTTGCTCCGTAAGAAGCAGCTGCCCGATAAGCCGGAAATATCAATCCGTTTTGTTTTTCAGGACGGAATTCAAGATGCAAAGCCCCATAGCCAATATGGGTAAAAGTATCCTAAAGGATAAATCCATGCCAAAATCGATATTGGCATCCAAAAGCAATCCAACAAACCATGCGGATAGGGCCGCAGTAACGGCAATCAGGTATACGGCCCGTTTCCCTTTCAGACCGGATATGAAAAACACCATCAATACAACAAATGCGAAAAACAGTAAAGTGATAAAAACAAACCCATTCATTTCTCTGCCCCCAAATTTCCATCATGAACTGATGGTAGCACACGGTAATGACCGTGTCAACCTGGCTTTGCCGGAACTGCCGAAGCGATATCCCAGCAGCGCTTTTCTCAAAAGGGGCTTCCCAAAACAGCGGTTGACAAGCGGGCCCGTTTTCACTATAATAGCCCCAAAGCTATGACGGAGAGGGACGGCGGTTCACCGTCTTCAGAGAGCCGGCGGATGGTGCGAGCCGGCGGCGGCGTTTGCCAGGTCCTATGGCTCCCGAGCCGGACGTTCGACAGGTAGGGCGTCCCGTCCACGCCGCGTTAGGGCAAAGGGGTTGTTGGACCCTGAGAGGGGCGCCGGGCCGTGAGGGCGGCGCAATTTGAGTGGTACCGCGGAAGCGCCAGCTTTCGTCTCAAAGAAACCTTTGGGACGAAGGCTGTTTTTTTCGTCCCGCAAACCGAAAGGAGCATGTATGATGAGCGATTACCGTATCGAAACCCAATGCGTCCAGGCAGGCTACACCCCCGGCAGCGGAGAGCCCCGGCAGATTCCCATCATCCAATCCACCACCTTCAAATACGCCACCAGCGAGGATATGGGCAAACTCTTTGACCTGGAGGCCAGCGGCTATTTCTACTCCCGCCTGCAAAATCCCACTTGCGACCACGTGGCCGCGAAAATCACCGCCCTGGAAGGGGGCACAGCGGGTATGCTGACCTCCTCCGGGCAGGCGGCTAACTTCTTCTCCCTGTTCAATATTGCCTCCTGCGGGGATCACATCGTCTCCTCCGCCTCCATTTACGGCGGCACCTTCAACCTGATCTCCGTCACCATGGCGAAAATGGGCATTGAGGTGACTTTCGTGCCTCCCAACTGCACGGAAGCAGAGTTGGATGCCGCCTTCCGGCCCAACACCAAGGCCGTTTTCGGCGAGACCATCGCCAACCCCGCCCTGACGGTGCTGGACATTGAGACCTTTGCCAAGGCCGCCCATGCCCACGGCGTGCCCCTGATTGTGGACAACACTTTCGCCACCCCCGTAGGCTGCCGCCCCATCGAGTGGGGCGCGGATATTGTGACCCACTCCACCACCAAATATATGGACGGGCATGGTTCCGCCGTAGGCGGCGCCATTGTGGACTCCGGCAAATTCGACTGGATGGCCCACGCGGACAAGTTCCCCGGCCTCTGCACCCCGGATGACAGCTACCACGGCATCACCTACGCCGAAAAATTCGGCATAGCCGGGGCCTTCATCACCAAATGCACCGCCCAGCTGATGCGGGACTTCGGCTGCACCCAGTCCCCCCAGAGCGCCTACTACCTGAACCTGGGCCTGGAGAGCCTCCACGTCCGCATGGCCCGCCACTGCGAAAACGGGCAGGCTGTGGCGGAGTTCCTGGCGCAGCGGCCCGAGGTGGAGGCCGTCCACTTCTGCGGCCTGCCGGGCGATCCCTACCACGCCCTGGCGGAGAAATACCTCCCCAACGGCTCCTGCGGCGTGGTTTCCTTTGAACTGAAGGGCGGCCGGAAGGCGGCGGAGATCTTCATGCGGCAACTGAAGCTGGCGGCCATCGAGACCCACGTGGCCGACGCCCGGACCTGCTGCCTGAACCCCGCCACCTCTACCCACCGGCAGATGACCGACCAGCAGCTGGAGGCCGCCGGGATCCCCGCAGGCCTTATCCGCATGTCCTGCGGGCTGGAAAACAAAGCAGACCTGATCGAGGATATCCAACAGGCATTGGAGGCTATCTGACATGCCCATCAAAATACCGAACCAGCTGCCCGCCACCTCCACCCTCACGGCGGAGAATATCTTCGTCATGACGGAAACCCGGGCCCTCACCCAGGACATCCGGCCGCTGCAAATCCTCCTTCTGAACCTGATGCCCACTAAAATCGACACAGAAACCCAGCTGGCCCGGGTTTTGGGCAACTCCCCTTTGCAGATTGAATTGGAATTGATCGCGCCCCGGGGCCATGTCTCCAAAAACACATCCCTCTCCCACATGCTGGCCTTTTACAAGTCTTTCGCCGAGGTGCGGGACCGGGCTTTCGACGGCCTGGTCATCACCGGCGCGCCGGTAGAACTGATGCCTTTTGAGGAGGTGGACTACTGGCCGGAACTGTGCGAGATCATGGAGTGGTCCAAAACCCACGTCCACTCCACCCTCCACATCTGCTGGGGGGCGCAGGCGGGCCTTTACTACCACTACGGGATTCCCAAGCGCCAGCTGGACAAGAAGCTGTTCGGCGTGTTCCGCCATCAGGCGGAGGAACCGAATTTCATTCTCTTCCGGGGCTTTGACGACTCCTTCTGGGTGCCCCATTCCCGGAACACCACCGTGGCCCGGGAGGATATCGAGGCGGTGCCGGAACTGAAAATCCTGGCCTCCTCCCAGGAGGCGGGGGTCTACGCCGTGAAAACCGACGGGGGCCGCCAGGTCTTTCTGATGGGCCACGCGGAGTACGACCGGGACACGCTGAAAAAGGAGTATCTCCGGGATCTGGCCGCCGGGGTGGATATCCAGCTGCCCCGGCACTACTTCCCCGGGAACGACCCGGAGCAGGAGCCTGTCATGAACTGGCGCTCCAGCGCCCATCTGCTGTACGGCAACTGGCTGAACTACTGCGTCTACCAGACCACGCCCTACCGCATCCAAGACATCCGCCGGGGCGTGCGGGTGGACCGGTAAGGGCCGCGCCGCCGGATTAGGCGTCCGGGAATCTGACCGGCGGCTGCTGCGGCCGGTGCTCCCCGATGATCTTTTCCATCCAGACCATGTTGTACCAGCGGCCGAATTTGCAGCCGCAGTTCTGAAATACCCCGGCCTGCCTGAAACCCGGATGCCGGTGGAACTCCGCGCTGTTCCAATCGAGATACGGATCCTCTTCCCCTGCCGGGCAGGCGATGCAGGCGTAGAGATTCAGGATCCCCATGACCCGCAGGCGCGCCTCCATGGCCTCGTAGAGCCTTCTGCCCAAGCCTCCCTTCCGCGGCGGGATCCAGGTTCACAGCACTACCGGTAGGCCGCCTGTCCCACAAAGGGGCCTCCGTAGGCGTAGCCCCGTACGGCCCCGTCCCGCTCTATTACCAGATCGGGATACCGCTTTGCCGTTCCGGCCATGCGGCGCTGTATTTCCGCCGGAGACGGGCTCTCGTACTCAAACGTGATCGCCGACACGTGATTGCCGGCATAGTAACGGTAAATTTTCGCAATACGCTCCGCGTCCTGCGGCCCGGCGTCCCGGATGGCTGTGTCCATGATGAATGCCTCCCTTTGTAGCGGAACCCGCCTGTTCCCTGCGTCCTATTGTACCGCAACCCCTCCCATCATTTTAACCTTGCCGCCGTATCCGCCTCTTTTCGGCCGGATGCGGCGGCGGGTTCTTCCTTGACAATTGCGCCCCCCTTTGTTATGATAGAATCAGCAAAGCTGAAACCCGTTAAACCGGCATTTTTCAGCTTTGCCAGCGATAAGCGCACGATAAAAAAAGAGCAGTTGGCTGGAGTCCGGCCGGTTGGCGGTTATGCTCCCGGCGCACCGGGGCCGCCTTCCCGGAGGCTGTCTTCAGACTGCCAAACCCTTCTTTGCGGCAGTTTGAAAAGATCTTCCGGGGCTGAAGCACCAGTTGTTTTTAGGCCCTGTCCCCATGCGGCCTAAACCTGCCCGTCGAGTGGAGGTTTTTTCTATGGCGATCGCAGCGCAGAAAAAGATCCGCGTTATGGTGGTGGACGATTCCCTGGTTGCCCGCAATCTCATTATGACAGGGTTGTCGGCGCATCCCAGGATCGAGGTGATCGGCTATGCCATCAACGCCCTGGACGCCCGCCAGAAGCTCCCCAAGCTGAACCCTGACGTCATCACCATGGATGTGGAGATGCCTGGCCAGAGCGGCATTGACTTTTTGAAGGAATACCTGCCTGCCCACCCCCTGCCGGTGGTGCTGGTATCCTCCCTGGATTTGAAGGTATTCGACGCCTTGGCCGCCGGTGCGGTGGATTTCGTCCGCAAACCGGAACTCCAGGGCAGCAAGGATCTGTTCATCACCACCCTGACGCAGAAGGTGCTGATTGCGGCCAACGCCCGTGTTCATCCCACGCCCTCCACCTCCGCTTTGGTGGTGGCTGCGGCTGCCGGAGGCACGCCTGCCCAGGTGCTGCCCCCCCTTGGCTCCTCTCCCGCGTTTAACAATATCCTCATCGGCCTGGGAGCCTCTACCGGCGGCACGGAAGCCACCTTGGAGGTAATGAAGCGCCTCCCGGCAGATATCCCCGGCATGGTCATCGTCCAGCATATGCCCCCGGGATTCACCAAAATGTACGCCGACCGCCTGGACCGCCTCTGCAAAATGGAAGTCCGGGAGGCCAAAAACGGCGACGAACTGCACCGTGGCCTGGCTTTAGTAGCCCCGGCGGATCTCCAGTGCCGGGTGGTGCGCATCGGTGGGAAATACACCGTTTCCTGCGCCCCCGGAGAGAAGGTCTCCGGCCACCGCCCCTCTGTGGACGCCATGTTCCAGTCCATGTCCGAGGTAGTCCAGTGCAAGATGGTGGGCATCATCATGACCGGCATGGGCCAGGACGGCGCGGCGGGCCTGCTGGCCATGCGCCGGAAGGGCGCATACACCATTGGCCAGGATAAGGAGTCCAGCGTGGTATACGGGATGCCCGGCGTGGCCAACGACATTGGCGCCGTGTGCATCCAGGCCTCCTGCGAAAACGTGGCCAACGTGCTGGTGCGGCACCTGAAAACCCTGGGCTGACCGTTCCGGCCTCCCCGCCAAAAACAGCATATACTCCGATCTGCGGGGCCCCTTTCCGGGGCCCCGTTTCCGCTTTTTTCCGGTGGAATTCCCGGGCCAAACTTGTGTCCGAAAAGAAATTGCGCGTTTCGTCTTAACTTTTCCCGGGGTTTGTCGATAAGAATATTGAAAAGTAATTTGCAAGCAGTGAATTTATGGAAAGGATGTGAGCGGTCATGCTGACTTCTTCCGGTTCCGGCGGGATCATTCCAATTGGCCGGACTAAAACATATTATACGAACCTGAAACGGAGCGCCTCGGCCCCTGCTGCGGCGGGACACAACTATGATTCTGTGTCCTTCTCCTCCGTTCCCGCAGAAAAAAGCACCTTTATGGACATGGTAGGCCGCCTCTCCCAGGAAGTGCGGACCGCCAATACCACAGGGGATATCCAGGCCCTCCGGCAGCAGGTTTCCACCGGCACTTACACGCCGGATCCTATGGCTATCGCCGCAAGGATGCTCTTCATGGTGGAGGAATAACCCATGACAGATGCTTACCGCGAATATTTGGAACTGCTGGACGCCATGGGCGAGGGGCTGGATCAACTCTCCGCCCTGTCCGAAAAGAAAATTGAAGCCGTCCGTAAGGACGACCTGATGGCGCTGGATGAAATCATGAAACAGGAACAGGCCCTGGCGCTGGCCTTTCGGGGCATAGAGCAGAGCCAGGAAAAACTCATGGGCCAGTTAGGCTGGCGGGAGGTCTCCCTCTCTAAGACGGCGGAACGCTTCCCGCCGGAACTGCAGGGGGAGGCCGTCCGGGCCGTTCAGGCCCTGCAGGGCCGCTATCAGGCCTACCGGTCTATTTCCGGTTCTGCCCGGGAGAGCCTGGAGGGCGGCATTCGGGAGATTGACGGCATGATTGCCGGCCTCGGCGGCGCGCCCGCGCCCCAGGCCGTACCCGGCCCCGGCTACGGCCAGCGGGAGGACGCCGCGCCTCCCCAGTCCATGAAAACGGATTTCCGCGCCTGATCTGTCAGGCCTTTTCTTGAGATAAAGGAGTTGTTTCTAAATATGGGTATCGGTACTTTTGGCTCCTTCACCCAGTCCCGGCTGGCAATTTACGCCGCCCAGGCGGCGATCACGGTGGCGGGCAACAACGTGGCCAATATCAACACACTTGGCTATACCCGGCAGAAGCTGGATCAAAGCAGCATGTATATCGGCGGCACAGACCGCTACTATTCCTCCAGCAACCTCCGCATCGGCGGCGGCGTTTTGTGTGACGGCGTTTCCCAGATCCGGGACAAATATCTGGACATCCGTTACCGCAACGAGATGGCCAGCGTAGGCGGCAAGGACACCTGGCTTGCCGGCCTGGACGGCATCGCCGCCATCCTGGATGAGGTGGGCGACGGCAAAATTACCGCCGGTGAGGATTTCGGCGTGATTTCCGCCGAACTGGACGAACTCTACAAGGCCATCAGCGGCCTGACTGACCAGACCAGCCAGGAAACATATGATAAGCAGGTGAATTCCGCCTGCACGAACCTGGCCGCAACGCTCAGATCCTATGCCAGCCGGCTGGAGAAGTATTACAACGAGACCATGAGCCAATTCAAGCAGGATCTCCAGACGGTGAACGGCCTCCTGACAGACATCCGGAACCTGAACGAGAGTATCCGCACCGCGGATCTCTACGGCGACAAGGCCCTGGAAATGCGGGACGAGCGGAATGTCAAGCTGGATAAGCTGTCCGAATACATGAAAATCAACGTCACTTATACCGTTGAGAACATCGGCCCCGGCCAGAGCATCGAAAAGATGATCCTCAAGCTTGGCGACGCCAACCCGGACCCTTCCGTCACCAGCGATGAAACTGTGCTGATTGACGGCATTTACGGATCCCAGATCTCCATCATCCAGAACCCGGTTCTGAATCCGGAGCATGACGTTACCAAGGAAGAGTTCGTGTATACGGATTTGCAGGGCCGGAAGGCATACACCGACAAGCTGACGGCAATCAAGGATAACGAAGCCATTGAGAAGCTGATTCAGAAAGAGGGCCTGACGGTTCCCGCCGGGTGCGACAGTGTGATTCTGGACGCCAAGGGCGAGCATATCCTGGGCTTTGCCGACAGCACGGATCCTGCTGTTAAGAACGGTGATTATGATGTCAACAACCCTCCCAAGTATCTGAAGCCTGACGAGACCCCCACCAATGACATCAACGAGGCCCTGATGGAGGATAACCCCAATCTGAATCTCTCCATCTCCGACCTGCGGGATGCCAAGAACCACCTCTTGGTCTACACCAGCAAGGAGGCGCCGGAGGTTATCTCCCGGAAGGAGTTCGAGGCCGCCTATGTGGCCAACGGCAACAAATACTCCTCCATGACGGACGGCAAAGACGGTATTTCCACCGTTGTGACCACCTATTGGCGCACCAGCCAGACCGTTTCCCTGAAGCCGAAGTATGTGGAAGACCCAAATGAGGACGACGGCATCGCGAAAGACCCCGACGGCAATCCCGTTGTGGACTACTATTTCTTCGAGTTGGACGGCAAGGAGATTAAAATCGACTCCCGCACCGTGAAGGATGCCGACGGCAACGATGTGACGGAATACTTCTACGAGGATCCGGAAGGCCTGGAAGTGATCGTCTCCGATCTCAACTACGCCAGCCACAAGGCCCCCGTCTATACCTACCACAAGCAGGTACACACCCAGACGCCTTCCCAGAAGGTGGATCTGGACGACAACGACTTGACGGGCCGTATCCAGTCCTACCGGGAACTGCTGACCGAAAAAGGCGAGTACACCTCCAAGAGCATGATCAACGGCATGGGCGAAGACGGCAATCCCCTCTCCGCCGCCGACCTTCTCAGCTGCGACGAAAACGCCGGAACCAAACGGGGCATCCCCTATTATATGAACACCCTGGATCTGCTGGCAAACCGCATTGCCTACGCCTTCAACAATGCTAACCAGGGCTACCGCACCGACCCCGACGGGAATCTGGTCACTATGACCTGGGACGCCAAGGCCAATGAGAACCAGGGCGGCTTGGTGGGCGTCCCCACACAGATTGAGTATACGGACGGCGCCGCCACAAAAACCTTTACCTTCAGCACGAAAAACATGCTGGACAACACCACCTGGAATATGGATCCCAACACCGGCGGTATTCCTCAGGGCGTGCAGGACGCCATCAAGGCGGAACTGGCCAAAGATCCTAATTATGAATTCGCCCCCGACGGCAAGCTGACCAGCGATGATGTGAAGGCCTACCTCTCTTTAGAGCATACCGTGTATGAACTGGATAAGGACGGAAATCAGGTCTTGGATCAAAACAGAGATCCGATCCCCATCCTGGACGAGGACGGGAATGAGGTCAAGACCTCCAACGCCTTTTTTGTGGGTGCGCCCATGTTCAGCAACCACGGCAGTTCCAACGACACCACTGGCATCACCGCCGGGAACATCTCCGTTTCCGCTAAGTGGCAGAGCGGCGCCATTCTGGTGGGTTCCTTTATCTGCCCCCCCGGCGACTATCAGCCAGCCTCCACCGACAGCGACAACCTGATCAAAAACATGACCAGCCTCTTCTATCAAGATCAGAAGTTCTATCCCGACACCCTGAAGGACGACGCCGCCCACGAGGTTATGTTCAACGGCACCTTCCGGGAGTTCTGGATTAACATCGGCACCGTCATGGGCAACGACCAGAGCGTCACCAACAGCGCCTTGGATAACCACTACGCAACCTCCATTGAAATCGACACCAGCCGGGACTCCGTATCCGCGGTGGATTTCAACGACGAAGCTTCCAACCTGTTTATGTATTCCAAGGCATACAATGCCGCCTGCCGCGTCATGACCACGCTGGATACCATCCTGGATAAGCTGATCAACGGCACCGGCATGACCACCTGATATTAAGGAGGGAACGTAAGCGATGATTACCCGCACCACAACGGTAGGCACCATGAAAACCTACCGCTACAATATGAAGAAGTCCGCCTACTACATGAACAAGTCCATGAATCAGATCCAGACCCGGCGGTACTTCAACTCCTTCGCCGAGGATCCTGCCGGAGCCGCCAAAAGCTTTCAGCTTCGGAGCGCGTTCCTCCGTACCAGCAGCCAGTATGACCTGAATGAGTCTGTCATCCACAAGTATGACGTGGCCTATGGCGCCCTGGACTCCGTGGATAAGGCCCTGGATACCGAGGGCGGCAACAGCGCCTTCTTTGAGCAGCTGCGCTCCCTGAACGACGCCGACGCCTCCGCCCGGAACGCCCTGGGGCAGTCCTGCAAGGCCCTGGCCCGGAGTGTTGTGCAGGACATGAACGGCCGGTACGGCGACAACTTCGTCTTTTCCGGCGCAGACGGCCTGCGGGTCCCCTTCACCTGGGACGCGAAGGTCAATCCGGACTATGACCCGGAATTTGATCCCACTGATAAGACCCTGGAGGAGAACTGCCGGTTTTTGAAAAGTGTGGAAGATCCCCCCGGATCCGGCACATTTGTGGAAACATTTACGGATGATCCGGCGGATCCTGATCTGGTCAAGATCCCGGAAGAAAACCCCAACTATGACTCCTACTATGAGGTGGATCCTGACGACCCCGAGTATGATGAGAGCAAAGCTCTGAAATATATTAAGCGGGATGCCAACGGCGAGATTTCCGGCTACACGGATGATACCACCGATCCGGATATCGGTATGGTTCCCAAAGCAAACCCCAACTATCAGGAAGACAATATCAAACAGTATCCTTATTTAAAGGAGAGCGGCAAGGGCGCCATCAGCAAGACAGACGCCGCCCAGGTGCTCTACTACCGCGGCGTGCGGGTGGATACCGCGGACACGACCAAGCTGGACTATTTCTCTAATTCGGAGAAAAAGTACGTGGATCTGGGCCTGGGCTACGATATGATGGACGGCAAGGTGGAGTCCTCCACCGTCTTTAACCAGTCCCTCCAGGGCGTAGACTATCTTGGCGGCTACGGCACGGATAAGGACGGCGATCCCAAGAACGTGGTCTCTATCATGAACAGGATGGGTGAAATCCTGCAGAACTGCGACCCTAACAACGGCAGCTGGGCCAACGACGCGGAGAAAGAGGAATTCTACCGCCTGTGCGACAAGTTTGAGGCCGCCTCTGCCCGGGTAAAGGAAAAATTTACCGAACTCAGCACCCAGGCCACCTTCCTGGACAACAACCAGGAACAGCTGACCACCACCGCCAAATCCCTCAACGAGCAGATTGAGGCCTTGGACTACGCCGACGACGCGGAGTCCATCTCCGAATTTATCTGGGCCAAATACTGCTATGACACCTCCCTGAAAGTGGGCAACAGCGTTTTGGGCCAGAGCCTGATGGACTATCTGGATCTGTAATCCAAGACGAAAATCCGTATAGAAAGGAGTTTAGCTTATCCTATGAGCCAATTGATTGAGATCAAAAGCGTCCCCATTGAAATCGAGATGAAGATGTCCCACGCCCGGCTGGAGTACACCCAGGGGTCTGTGGATCTGGAGATTTCCCGCAATAAGGGCGGTCTGAGTATCAAGAGCCGGCCTATCCGCCTGAATGTGGATACCTTTGAAATGCGAAACTCCATTCTTCCCTCCCCGGCCACGTCTATTGAACAGGCGGCCGAAAAGGGTCATCAGGCCGCCTATCAGGCAACGGCCACCTACGCCCAGCAGGGGGAACTCCTGCTGAAGGCGAAGATCGGAGAAAACGTTATGGCGCAATATGAGGCCAAAGCCCTGAGCCCCCACATGGACAGCCAGCCGGGACTAACGTTCATCCCCACCGTCGGGCCGGATATCAGCTGGGATCCCGGTGAGTTGAACATCCGCTTTGAGATGGATAAACTGAATTTCGACTGGCGGGTCAACCAGACCCAGCTGGAGTTCGTTCCCGGCGATATCGAAATCACCGTGAAACAGCAGCCTGATGTAATCATCAAGTATATCGGCGGCCCGCTTTACGTTCCGCCTTCCTCCGACCCCAACTATGAGCCGGTGGACGTACAGGCATAGGAGGTTCCATGTTAAAGATCCAGAGTAAATACTTTGGGGAAATTGATTATGAGCCGGAGGATATCATCACCTTTCCGGCAGGGCTCTTTGGTTTCGAGGAGGAGCACGAGTTCCTCCTGCTGCCCTTCGAGGGCAGCAACGGCGGTATGCTCTGTCTGCAAAGCATCACCACACCGGCGCTGTCCTTTGTGGTGCTGGATCCTTTCGTCCTCTGCCCCAGCTACGCGCCGTCCCTGCAAAAGGCGGAGTTAAACCTCTTCGGCGTGGAGGACGTACAGGAACTGGCTTTCTATGTGCTATGCGCGGTGAAAAATCCCGCCTCTGCCAGCACAGTCAATTTGAAATGCCCGTTGGTGATTCACCCCGAAAAACGGGAGGCCCGCCAGATTATTATGGAGATGGACGCTTATGATATGCGCCATCCTCTGGCTGAATTTGGCCCGGGGGAGGAGGCCGCGTCTTGCTGATTTTACAGCGTAAGCCCGGCGAATCCCTGGTCATCGGGGGAGATATATCCATCACCGTGGTCTCCGTGGAGGGGGGCCGCGTTCGGCTGGCCATCTCCGCGCCCCAGGATGTCCCCATCCTGCGCAGCGAGTTGGTGGCTGCTACTGCCGCCAATAAGGATTCTGCGGTGGAGGAAACCACCCCGATGGAATTGTTGGGTCTGCTCGGCGGCAAGCCGGAGCATCCCGCGGCCCCGTCGGAGAATAAACCGTGAAGAAGGAGCGTGTAAGAAATGATGGAAGCCATTGCCAGTGCGGCAATGAACATGCAGGCCGCCCAGTTGTCCGTTAACTACTCAATGGCAATTGAGCGGAAAGTCATGGATACCCAGGAAATGGCAGCGCAGGAGTTGCTGCAAATGCTGCCGGACATTCCCCGGGGACAGTTTATTGATACCTATGCCTGAGCGGTACCCCTCCGCTTATGGCTGCTTCCCCCTCAGGAGCGGCATGGCGAAAGCCATGCCGCTTTCTTTTGCGCCCATGGAAAAAATGATATGATTTTTATGGGCAGATGGTATTAAAACACCCTCCCATCGGGAAATACTGGAAGGAGGATTTAGAGCGGGAGGATGACTATGACATTTTCGCAGATTTGCTCCGCCTCGCCCGCGGTGCAGGAATCCCTCCGGCAGCACATTGAGGAGTGCGCCCAGCGGGGGAAAAGTTTTGAATTCCCGGACTGCCAGATGCCTGCCGGGTGCGTGCCCGCCAGGGCGGCCCTGGGCTTTGCCCGGCAGGGGGATCGGTACTTGCTGTATTGGCGTCCGTCGGTCTCCTGCCGGGGGAACAGCCGGGTTTTGGAACTGCTGTTCAGCCGCAATGTCTGGCGGTTTGAAAGCTTCGAGGCCATGACCGCCCGCCTTCAATCCCTCCGCCGGGAGGTGGAGGCTGCGGAGGGCCGTCCCCAACCCCGGCGGCCTGCGGAAAAGGCAGCCCTCTGGCCGTCCCTGTACCGCCGTCTGGAAGCTGAACTGGGGAAGGAGGTACTGGGCCAGGAGCAGGCCGTGGAAGCCGCCGCTTTCCGCTTATACAGCCATGTGGGGAAACAGGCTCCCGCCCGGCCCCTGTCCCTGATTTTCTACGGCCCCACCGGCGTAGGGAAATCCCAATTAGGCAAAGCCCTAGCCCCGGCCCTTAGCCTCTGCTGCGGCCGGAAGTACCGCCCTGTTTGGACGGAACTGAACACCTTCACCCAGCCCCATGCCGTCCACCGCCTCACCGGCGCGCCGCCGGGATACGTGGGCTATGAGGATGCCCCCATTTTTGAAGCGGTGCGGGACGACCCCTATACCGTCTTTATGTTTGACGAGTTGGAAAAGGCCCACCCGGAGGTTTTAAAGGTTTTCATGTCCATCCTGGATGAGGGCCGCTGCACCGCCCACCGGGCGGACGATGCCGGGGAACGGGAACTGGATTTCCGCCGGTGCGTATTTGTCTTCACCACCAACGCTGACCTCTCCGCCGGGCCCCGCCGCCTTGGCTTTTCCGGTGGGGAAGCCCGGGAACGGCTCCGGCGGGACAGGGGAAAAGCCGCCTCGCCAACAGAGTTGGCAAAGCGGCTTTTTGAAGAAACTGAGTCGGCCCGCAGGGCCATGATCAGCCAGGGCGTCCTGGCGGAGATTGCGGGGAGGTTCGGCGGTATTATCGGGTTCCATCCCCTGGACGAAGCGGCAAAGCTGGCCATCACTGTCAAGCAGATCCAGTCCCTGGGCCGGGAATACGGCCTGGAAATCGCCCAGATAGACAGCGATACCGTCCAGGCCCTGACGCCGGGGCAGGAGGCACTGTCCGCCCGTTCCGCCGTCAGCGTGCTGGAAGGCACACTGACGCCCCTCCTTGCAGCGGCAATGGCCGGAGAGTCATCCTTCCGCCTCTCCGGCCTGCCGGGGAATTTACGTCTGATGCCGCTTTACGGCAGGACATCCAATTCCTCCACCGTGTTGGTATCCGGGTGCAGCAGATAAATGTGCTGTCCGTCGGACGACATGAAGTACTGTCCGGCCACCACGTTGGTTCCGGTAGCATTGTTGTCGTACACGTTGAGGTGCATACAGGGGATGTTGTCGATCATCACCGCGCCGTCCATGGCGTAGATGGTGTAATCCTCCATGGAACTGCCGGAAAGGCCCAGATCCGCCGGATCCAGGGAATTCACGAAGTCCATGGCCTCCATCAGGGTCATAGATGCGGCGGCGTTGGCGGTGGGAGGCGGCGGGGGATCCTTTACCCGGCCCTCAGGCGTATCCACCGTGACAAAGCAGTTGGTGTCTGTCCACTCCAACTGGATGGTCATGGCTTTCCCTGCATCTGCCTCATCCACGGCATTCCGGGCCAGCGTAACAACCCCGCGGTGAGTGGTCATGATGGGGTACTCCTCTTCCTTCAGGCGGACCAGGGTATCATCCACGAAGGCGAAACCCGCATCCGAAGTGGTCATGAAGGCCGCATAGCCCATAAGGAGCTCCCTGTAGTCGCCATAGCCCTCATAGCGGTACCGGACAGCGGTAATGGCCGGGGGTTCCTCCGCAGGCTCTTCTGCCTTCTTCTCTTCTTCGCCTTCGGCCTCCTCGCCCTCTTTATCCGCTTCGCCTTCTTCGCCGTCCTTCTCTTCCGGCTTGCCGTCCTCTTCCTTGTCTGCCTCCCCGTCCTCTTCCTGTTCCGGTGCCGGCGGTTCAGGGGGATCTTCCAGGTAAACCAGGACATTTGCATCCCAGACAGGCAGGGCCGGCACGGCGGTCTGGCCCATCTGATAGGTCACAGGGGCCGTGATGGGCTCCGGTTCCGGTTCCGGCTCCGGTTCTTTATCCTTGGAGAAAAACTTCGGTATGATGACGAAATAGGCCAGCGCGGCCAAAAGGGCCAGGACGATAGGAATCAGCAGGATGATCATAATCTTCTTTTTCCCGCCGCCTTTGGCAGGTTCCTGATCGGCCTCTTGAGCAAGCTTTTCCGCCTTTTCTTCCTGTTTCGCAATGCGGTTCTTGGCTTTTTTCTCCATTTTAGCGGCTTTCTTCTTGGCGTTTGCCGCCTTCTTTTCTGCTTTTTTCTTAGCGGCTGCCTCCTGTTTAGCAGCCTTTTTTTCCGCTTTCGCGGCCTTTTTTTCGGCTTTATCGCCTTTCAATATGATTCACGCTCCTATGCAGTCTCGGTCAGGCGTTCCCAGGGTCACTCTGAGCGGATGGTAACAGCGTCTCCGCCTCTCAGGGAGTTGCGGAACCCGCTCTCCAGGCCGTTGATCTCCAGGCGGACCGGCCCCTCCAGCCGCTCGAAATCCAGGCCGGAGTATTGCAGCAGATCCATCAGATAGTAGGGCTGCCCGTTTTCCTTCTCCGGCAGGGAGAGAGGCGCGCCGTTCAGCGTCAGATCCACCATCCTCCGCACCGGCGCCGGTTCCGGCTCTTTCGCCGGAGGGGCAGACGCAGCAGCCGGGATGGATGGGCTTTCCGGAGCCGGTGCGGGAACAGGTTCGGCTGCCGGGATATCGTCGTATTCCGGTTCCGCGGGAACCTCCGGGGCAGCCGGGGTACGCCGCTCCAGTACCAGGACAACATCCCCCTGCTGGAGGAGGGTGTCCAAGGGGGCCTCCCGGTTGTTCAGCAGGACACGTCCGGCAAAGTCTGCTCCCAGCAGTTCTCCCAGGGTGCGGGAGGCGTCTGCGCCGGAGCGGGCGGGGGTGAAGGAAATGCGGTCTCCAGCATGGATGACGGTATTGATCGCCGCCTCCTGGCCGTTGACATTCAAAATTGCCGGAACGGCGGGCTCACCCCGCAGAACCATCCGCCGCCCGTCCAAGGTGACAGTCAGGTTCTTGCCGGTGCGGCCCAGCATATCCGCATAGGTATAGCCGTTCATCTGCAAAATGTCCCGCAGAGTCAGGACGCCGCTGCGGAAAAGCTTGGCGGTCTCGCCGTTCAGCGTGACCACATAGCTGTCGTTCAAAAGCCCCAGTCCCGCGGAGACGGCAATGCCAAGCGGCGTGGCATATTCCGGGTTCTCCAGGGAAATCTCCTCGGAAAAGGCACTTTTGGCGTAGTTGCTGCCTGCAACGGCTACGCGGCGGACATCCATTTTCAAACTCTCCGCCACCTTTGCCAGGAGGCCGTCCAGCTTGCTGCCGCCTCCGGCCAGGAAAAGGGCGGACGGCGCACTGCCATTGACCTCCAGCACCTGATCGGCAATCGCCTCCGCCAGGCGGCCCATGGGCTCCTGGATAGCAGCCCGCACCTCCTCGCAGGATACGGTATTTTCCAAGCCCAGAATGTCCCGGTAGAGAATTTCCCCCCCTTCAGTGCCCAGGCTTCGTTTCATAGACTCCGCCGTCTGGAAGTCTACCAGATAGGCCCGCATTAGGGCCTCCGTGATTTCATCCCCGGCAATGGTCGCCATGGTATAGCCCACCACGCTGCCTTCCCGGCAGAGGGCAATATCCGTGGTGCCTGCGCCGATATCCACCAGCGCCAGATTCAAAAGCCGCAGTTCTGCCGGAATGGCGGCGTTCATGGCGGCAATAGGCTCCAGCGTCAGGCTGGAAACCTGGAGATCCGCCGCCCGCATGGCGGCATACAGGCTCTCCACCACCTCCCCGGGGAGGAAGGTTGCCACCACGTCCGCTTCCGCCCGCTGGCCGCTGTGATCCAGCAGGGTGGAAAGGGGATAGTTATCCAGACGGTACTGGACTACCGTGTAGCCCACCATGAAAAACTGCCGCCGGGCTTCCTCCTCCATCTGGAGGGACTCCTCCGCCTGGGAGAGGGCCCCTGCCTCCAGACGGCTGATCTGGTCGGCGGTGATGGACTGCTTCTGGGGCAGATCAATAGCAAAGCTGCCGGTCTGGGTCCGCAAGGCGCGTCCCGCAGCCGCTACGCAGACCCGCTGCAGGCGGATCCGCAGGCGGTCCTCCAGCCGCTTGGTAACCATACGGGCCAAAGCGCCTACCTGCTGGATGTTGTCAATCTGGCCGTCCAGCATAGCGCGGCTTCCGTGTTCCGCCATCTCAATATCCAGAACCTGGAGCCGTCCTCCCACCGGACGGCCTACCACGCCGACAATGCTGCGGGTGCCGATATCCAGGGCGTAGATGAGATCCAAGTCCTGGGGTTTATATTCCGCCATATCGACGCTCCTTTCTCAAAGTGCTTTGGAAGCTGAAAAAACGTGCCAGAAGGCGGCGCTGACGCCGCCTTCTGGCACAACCATTGCAGGGAAACATTCATTTTCCTGCCAGTGAGCGGGCCTCCGTGTTATAGGCGTTCTCTTCCCACAGAGAGGGAAGCATCAATATTTGCTGAAGGAACTGCCGGAACTGCTGGAACTTCCGGCGGTAAAACTCCCCAAATCTTCCGCGGGCTCAGCGGCGGCAGGAGCGGCGCTGGGCAGGGCGGCAGCGGAAGAATACCCGGAGCCCATATCGCCCCCCTGGCGGAGTTTGAACTTCGCCATCAGAGACTTCATCAGCGCGGCCTGGCTGGACAGCTCCTCGCTGGCGGCAGCGGATTCCTCACTGGTGGCGGAGTTGGTCTGCACCACGCTGGAGATCTGGTCGATACCCTCCGTGACCTGGGCAATAGCCTCAGACTCCTCCTCAACGGCCTTGGCAATCTCCTGGATGGCCTGCATGGTGGAACTGGATGCGTCAACGGTCTTGCTGAGGGACTCAGACACGCGCTGCACGATTTCATTACCATCCTGCACGGAGTTGATGGAGTGGTCAATCAATTCCTTAGTAGCCTTGGCAGCCTGGTCAGACTTGGTAGCCAGATTCCGCACTTCGTCGGCGACAACGGCAAAGCCCTTGCCTGCGCTGCCGGCCCGGGCGGCCTCCACGGCGGCGTTCAGCGCCAGGATGTTGGTCTGGAAGGCAATGTTCTCAATGGTGGCAATGATTTTGCTGATTTCCTGGGAGGAGTCGGAGATCTTGGCCATGGCCTGCACCATCTCGTCCATGTACTTGGCGCTCTCGCTGACCTGGCCGCTGGCAGACTGGGAATGCCGCATGGCAGTCTCGCTGCTGCGGGCATTGTTCTGGGATCTGGTGGAGATATCGGCAATAGTAGCGGACAGTTCCTCCACGGCGCTGGCCTGCTCGGTCGCGCCCTGGGCAAGGGCCTGGGCGCCGGTGGAAACCTGCTCCGCACCGGCGGAAACCTGCTCCGCACTCAGATCGATCTGGGCGAGGGTATCGCTGAGGTTGTGGTTGATGTTGATCAGGGATTCCAGAATGGAACTCAGGGAGCCCACATACATGCGGCGATCCCGGCTGCGGATATCGAAGTTCCCCTTAGCCATCTCACCCAGCAGGTAGCAGATATCGCTTACAACAGCAGTCAGCGTACCTT
The DNA here is from genome assembly GCA_910584995.1 of uncultured Oscillibacter sp. GTDB lineage: Bacteria > Bacillota > Clostridia > Oscillospirales > Oscillospiraceae > Oscillibacter. The sequence goes on from CAJUDW010000001.1 coordinate 150,808, forward strand.
GGCTGTTGCGCAGGGCTACGCACATCTCACCCAGTTCACTCTTGCTCTCAAAGTCAACAGGGGCGTTGAAGTCGCCGTTTTGGAAGGCCCTCAACGCCTTCTGCACCTGGGCGGCAGGAACAGTAATATTGGTAATGATCTTGCCGGCCATAAACACTACCCACGCGGTGGCCAAAACCATCATGACAACGATCATGATTTGGCAGATAAGGACTTCTCTGGCGCTTTTGGCAAGGGCTTCATCTTTGACAATATCCAGATGCTCAGAAAGCTGCCGGGCCTTTTCCGTCATGGTATCCAGCGCGGGCGTGCAGCTGGTGCGGATCATCTCAATGGCCGCAGCCTGGCGGTTGGTATGGATGGCGCTCAGAATGTCAGGAATCTGCTCCATCCAGTCATTCACCGACGCAATATATTCGTCCACAGATCCATCCTTCAGAGGATCCAGTTCCTTCAGCGTAGCCAGATCCTTGTTCAGGGTCTCCAGCACATCGTTAGCGCGGGCCTCCAGAGCGGTATTCTCAGTGGACTGGGGGGCCAGAGCCATATTCCGGACAATGCGGGCGGCAATATTGGCGTTCAGCCGGCACTCCGTGCTCAGTTCGGCGGCAGCGATCTCTTTATCGATCACTTCCTGATAAGTATCGCCCTGGGACCCCAGCATAAGCAGACACAGGATGATAATGACTAGCGAAACACCAATTGTTGTTCCAAAACCAATAAACAAACTCTTCTTGATTTTTGTGTTCTTAAACATGACTGCTCCTCCTCATATTGTCTTTACCGTTCTTTTCGCGGGGTTTAATCTATTCTCATCGGCGGCACGGTTTTCATACCACGTCTCCGTATCTTCCTTTTTTCACGTCGCCAAGCACACGGCCATGGACCAGCGTCACCACCCTCCGCCGCAGAATATTCACATATTTGCTGGCATGTGTGGCCATGATGACGGTAGTGCCCCGGCGGTTGATTTCAATCAGCAGCATCAGGATATCCCAAAGGCTATCCTCATCCAGATTGGCGGTAATCTCGTCCAGCACCAGTACAGGAGGGCTGTTGATCAGCGCCCTGGCCAGTTCCACCCGCCGGCATTCGCCGATGGACATCTCCACGGGGTACTTTTTTTCTGCCCCCCACATGCCCACCAAGCCCAGGACCTTCCGGATCCGCTGGTTTATTTCCTTGGCAGTCTCCAGCTTCCGGCGCCCAATCTGCGCTGCAAGGCGGAGGTTTTCCTCCACAGTCATTTTCCGGACAAGGGTCGGCTCCTGGGAGACCTTGCCGAAGAGTATGCCGGACTGGTTATGGCTTCTGGCAACCAGACGGGAGAGATCCTTGCCGTCAAAAAAAACGGTCCCCCGATCCGGCCGGAGCCGCCCGGAAATCAGATCCAGCAGAGTGCTCTTCCCGGCGCCGCTGCTGCCCACCACGAACACAAAATCCCCTTGTTCAATGATGAGATCCACATCTTTTACGCCGATTTCAATCTTCCGGTTCCGCCTCCACCAGCTTTTTTCCGGTCGGTAATACTTTGTAACCTTTTCAAGCTTGATTGTAGGCATTCCTCTGCTCCTGTACCTCTCTTCCTAGAGTCTGCTCCATAGTCTGCCTCTTGCAAACTGCCATGGTTTTGCTATAATGAACTTACACAGCAGGCGTTTGGTGGTGAAATTGTGAGAAAACCGACAGATTCTGGAAGAAAAAAACGGCATCTCGTCCTGATTGCCCTCCTGGCCCTCCTATGCGTAGGCGGGGTAGAGTTGGGCGCGTCCTATTTTTTCGCTCCGGATGTCTATGAACAAATCACTGCGCCTGTCCGGCAGTTCTGCCGTGCGGCTGTGGATTTGGGCGGCAGGGCCGTTTCCGCGGCCGCCAGCGCCTCTGTCAGCGCCGCTTCGGCGGTTTCTGCCGCTGCTTCCGAGACCGCCGCCAACGTTTCCCAGTGGTGGGAAGAAGTAACAGCAGGGCCGGAAGAATCGGAAACGGTGGAGGATCAGCGGGCCAGCGACCCAATCCTGTCCCTGGACGCCCCGCTCCTGGACCCCGCCATTACGGAGTTTACCGAGGAGGACAGCCTTGAGATCCTCACTGGCGGCATTATCCCCATCGTCTATTATAACCAGGGGGACGAAGCCTGGGCGGATCAGCCCTACGGCCGGGACACCATTGGCCCCTATGGCTGCGGGCCCACTGCCATGTGCATGGTGGTGGACAGCCTAACCGATACAGAGGAGGATCCCATTACCATGGCACAGTGGGCCTCGAAAAACGGTTGCTGGGCCAGCCGCAGCGGCTCTTATCTCTCCATCGTGGAAAAGACGGCAAAAAACTACGGGCTCACGGCCCAAGCCATTCCGGAGCGGACGCCGGAGGCCATCCGTTCGGCGCTGCTGGAGGGGGACCTCCTGGTGGCCCTGATGGGGCCGGGGCATTTTACCAAAAGCGGGCACTTTATTGTGCTGCGGGGCGTAACCCTCAGCGGAGCCATCCTGGTGGCGGATCCCAACAGCCGGCCCAGGAGCCTGCTGGAGTGGGAGCCCCAGGTGATTCTGGACGAGTTGTCCCGCAGTACATCCAATGGGGCGCCGCTTTGGATCATCTCAAAAAATGAGGATTCCTGAATACGGCAGGGACGCCGGCCCGGCAGCGGGCCGGCGTCCTTTCCGTTTATTGATAAATACTTTTTTCCCGGGTCACTTTCTTGTTCAAAACACGATCCAACTCCAGAACCTGCGTCAGCAGGCGGCGGTTGGTGGCAACCTGGCTGGCAAGGGCCTCCTCCCCCGGTTCCTCTGCCGGGGCGCCGTTCAGCAGCGCCCCAAGGCGCTCCCCGGCTTCCGGATCCAGGCTGTTCCGCTGCTCCTCCAGGGCGGACTGGGCCGCCCGGAGCCGCTTGATGGGCTCCTCCCGCATGGAGATAACCATCTGCACCGTCACCTGGTCGTTGCGGTCCAGGGCCTCCGCCAGCTGACGGGAGAGATCCATAACCTCATTCAGCAAGGAATACATCCGTTTCGTCTGCACCTGCGCATCCAGTAAAACAGAAGCGGCTGTCATTCGCAACCCCTACTTTCCCGATTCACCGCTTTTCGCCGCCTGGCGGAAAGCGTCCCGCAGTTCGTTGACCATGGACTTCACCTGGCCCAGCAGATCGCTCCGCCGGCCAATCTTCACCCGGCCCAGCTCATAGGTAAAATACTCGTAAAGCTGCGCCAGGTTCTTACTGATGGGATAGTTCTTATCCAAAGTCGCGTCCAAATAGTCGATAATCTCGATGGCCCGCTGTACAGACGCATCAAACAGGGGCCAATTTTCCTTACCCAGCGCAAGTTCCGCCTGCGTCAAGCGCTTAAACAACTCGTCATACAGCAAAAGGAGCAGTTCGCTCTGGGTCATGGTATTCACACTCTGTTCCTTATACTGCTGAAAGCCCCTCATATCCATGCCTGTGGGTCACCGCCTTCTTTTCATTCTTTAGCCACCCATCAGGGACGCCAGTGTAGAACTCTGCGAGTTCATGTTGGCAATCATCTGCTCCAGGGCGGAGAATTTCTGGGTGTAGAAATCCACCCGGTCCGACATCTTATCCTGCCACTTTTCAATCTCTTTGTCAATGTCATCCAGCTGATTTTGAATCAGGTTACTGTACAGCGTGGAGGGGGAGAGGACGGAACCGGCCTTGTTCACCAGGATACCGTGGGTACCGGTGGTCTTGCCGTACATATCCAGCGGCTTTTGCAGGGAGACCATGAGGCCGTCGGAGGTGGCGCCGTTCTCCTTGCTCTTGGTGAAGATGTCCGCCACACGATCCGGATCGTTATCCAAGGTCTCCCGGAGGGCCTTCTCGTCAAAACTCAGGAGGCTCAGGCCGTTGCTGTAGGAACTGGTGATGCCGGCAGCTTTCAGATCCGCGCCGTCCTGGCCGGTCATGGAGACCGCCTGGGTCAGGCGGCGGTACAGGGAGGAGAGGTCATTGTCGCCGAAGAGCAGGCCCACCTTGGCCTTCTCGTTCCAGGCGTTGACGGCGCTCTCACTCATACTCGCCTCATCCTCTTCGGTAAGGGGCTGGTAGTAGGACTTATTGCTCCGCTGGAGGGGAAGGGTGGAATAGGCCTCCTTGATCTCCTTGATCATCTCGTTGTAGTCATCCACAAAGGCCTTGATGGTTTCCACAATCTTATCCGCGTCCGCCTTGCTGCTGAAGGTGACAGCCTCGGTATCCTTCACCTCATCATATACGATATTCCCGTTTTCGTCCAGTACATCTTTTCCGTCTTCATCCTTCCGGGCCTCGTAGCCGAAGGTGCCCTTCAGCGTGACCTTCAGCCCGTCGATATCCACGGTGTTGGAACTGCGTGTCATGTTGATGGTACTGCCGTTGATGGTCGCCTGGAAGATGGCGTCTTGGCCCTTCTCCTCCTCGCCGCCGCCGAACAGGGCGTTGGCCAGGGATCCGGACTCGCCGAAGTCCACCTTTCCGGCGGCGCCGGTCTCCTTGGAGGTAAAGACGAACTGGTTGGTGGTCTTGGAGTAGCTGGCGGTAACGCCGGCTTTCTTGTTGGAGTTGACAGTGTCGATCACCGTTTTGAGGGAGGTATCCTTGGTGAACTCGCCCACTTCCACGCCGTTGATTTTCAGGGCGTAGAGGGTGTTGCCGTTCTCGTCCTTCTTGATGTTGCCGCTCTCATCCCGGGCGGCCATGTCATCGGTAAGCTTGATATTCAGGGCGCTCAGTTTCTTGCCGGTGTCCAGATAGCTGGAGATGCCGCTGGTGCCCATTTTCATGGCAACGCTCTTGTCAGAATTCACCGCGAAGGAAGATCCCTTCTGTCCGGCGGTAAACCGCAGTTGGATATTACCGCCATTGTTTTCGCCCAAAACGTTTTCCACCGCCAGTTTGGACTTTCCGCCGGTCAGGGTACCGAACTTGTCGTCAATTTCCTGCTGCACCAGCTTGACATAGGCGTTGGCCTGCTTGCTCTCCTCGCTGGCGTTGCTGGTATCCTTGGCGGCCTCCGCCTGGATCTCCTTCATGGTGGGCATCTTGATGCTCTTGGTCACGCCGTCCAGCGTAATTTCCATATCAGAGCCGCTGAGATAGTCGGCGTTCTGTACGGTCTTTTTCAGATCCTCCGCCTTGATTTTGAACCCGTTGGTATCCTTGCCGGGGGTGATGTTAAGGGTATCCTTGAGGTCTTTCCCAGCGCTCTTGATATACACGGCGTTGCCCGCGTCGGATTTGTCACTGAAGGTAATCTTGTCTCCGGACACGCTGACGGAAATCCGATCAGAGGCCTTATAGGTGTTGCCGTTGATGGCGATGGTCTGGTTGGACAGCTGCGCCCGGATATCGTCCGCCAAATCGGACACAGAATCGAAAACCTTATTCTCCTTGAAGCTGAGGCTCAGGTTCTGGTTGCCGTAGGTGATGCTCATGCTGCCGTCCAAGGTGCTGACGTCCGTTTCACCGGTGAGGCTGAAGGCACCCGTCGCCTGGGCGTAGGCGAAGCCGTCGTAATTGGTGTTTGCGCCCAGCTTGCTGCCGCTCACGGAGTACCGGGCGGCGGTGGCCAGCTGCATTACGCGGTTAATCTCCACAGAACTGCTGGATTTCCCGGTAGCGGAGATCTTATCCGCGAACTTGCCGTTGGTCTCCGTCTTGATTGCCTGGCTGAAAAAGCTAGGGGAAAGCAGGTTGGTGGAGGAGTTATAGGAGGCGTACTTGTTGGTCAGGTTCGCCATTTTCCCGATAATGCTGCGGTACGCATCCTGCTGCCAACCGATTTTGGTCCGTTTCTGCTGGAGAGAGGTTATCTTCGTCTTGAATCCAGATACGGCGTTTTCGATCATGGACTCGGTGTCCATGCCGCTGGCCAGACCCGTGATCACATTTCTGGTACCGTAAATACTATTGCTGCTGCCGACGCTGCTGACTGCCATATGCTATTCCACTCCTTTCAGGAATTCTGAGCCCGCCCGGGGCCGCACCGGAAAACGGGCTTTGCAAAAAAAGAATTTTTTTGCTATTCCTCTATGTTTTTTTATCGACATATAGTATAATAAAAATAAGAGGTCCACGCATAGTTTTTGCCGTAAGGAGGAAAATCCTTTGACACAGATTATTACTGTCACAAATCAAAAAGGCGGCGTGGGAAAAACGACCACTGTTTCCGCGCTTGTCTGCGGCCTCCACCAAAGAGGCGCACGAGTTCTGGGCGTCGATCTAGACCCCCAGGGAAACCTTGGCTTTACGCTGGGTCTGGACATCGGGGAAAGCGCCACTCTTTACGATGTGCTCACCGGCGCACGGCCCATCGAAGCATCTATCGTCCATACGAAGTACGGGGACGTCTTGCCCTCGGACATCATGCTCTCTACTGCGGAGGTGGAATTCACCGCCCCCCGCCGGGAGTTTATGCTCTCCCAGCAGCTGGACATCGTGAAGGACAACTACGATTTCATCATCATTGATACGCCGCCGGCCCTGAATATCCTCACCATCAACGCATATGTGGCCTCCACCGGGCTCATTGTGCCTATGGAGGCGGAGATCCTGAGCCTGGTGGGCATCTCCCAGATCCAGGACACCATTGAGGCGGTCCGGAAATCCTTTAACCCGGATCTGAAGGTCCTGGGCATCCTGCTGAACAAGTACAACCAGCGGCTGACCCTCTCCCGGGACGTGCTGGACTTGGCGGAGGAAGTGGCCCGCCAACTGGGCAGCCAGGTGTTTCCCACCAAAGTCCGCCGCAGCGTGGATGTGGCAGTGGCTCCCGCCCACGGGCAGAGCGTTCTGACCTACCGGCCCGACGCCAAGTGTTCCATGGACCTCCGTAAAATTGTCAGCGCCGTGGCAGGGGACGCATTCCCGCCTGCCCCGCCCAGGAAACGGTTTATCCGCTTCTGATATCCGCTTGTGCCGGGCATCCGCCCGGCTTCGGGAAAAACCTGACGGAAACGCAGGCCCCCTTTCCCGAACCATCTTCCCAAATTTACCGGAAAAGGAGTGTTTCATATGGCATCCAGCAAAGATTCAAAAACCAGCAAAACCGCCCATGTGATGAACCTGCTCAGCAGGAACCGGGGCGGTGGGGAGCCGGAGACTGCCGCCGCTCCCGCGGAGCCCGCATCTGCGGCCGCTCCTGTGGAAGAGCCGCAGGCCGCCCTTCAATCCCCGCCGAAAGCCCCTGCGCCGCCTATCCTCACGTCCCTTAAGGCCGACGCCGAGGTTTCCTCCCAGATTAAAAACGCCCTGGAGGCGGAACTGGAGGATCTGCCCGTGAAAGAGCCCACCCCTCCGGCGGCGCAGGCAGTCCCGGAACCGGCCCCCACTCAGGAGGCCACGCCTCCTGCCGCGGAACCGGTGGCTGTGGAAGTCCCCGTCCCGGAGGCCCCCATCATTCCGGAGCCGCCTATGGCGGATATTTCCGCACCGGTCCCCGCTCCCGCAGCACCTGCTCCGGCAGAACCGCCGGTCATGGCAACCCCGCCCGCACCGGCAGAGCCGCCGGTGGAAATTCCCGCAGCGGAACCCGCTCCCGAAAAGGAGCCCGCCGCCGGGCCGCAGGCCGAAGCCCCGGAGCCGGAGGAAGTGGAGGAACCCAACTACGTCAATGTCATGCAGGTGCTGGTGGAGGAAAAGGCCGAGAAGTACATGGAGATGTTCGGCATCTGCCGCTGCGGCATGTGCAAGGCCGATGTGAAAGCCTATGCCCTGAACCACTTAAAGCCCAAATATGTGGTAATGGGCCAGCGTGAGATGATTCCCAAGCTGACCTTCTATGAAACGCAGAACAGCAGCGACATTACCGCTGAAATCATTAAAGCCTGCAAAGTCGTGATGAGTAGGCCTCACCACACCCGCTGAGTATAAAGGAGATAAAAGGTTCGGCGCCTTGCGGCGCCGGACCTTTTTCATTTTTAAGTCTCTTGGGGCGCAGGCTCTTCATCCGACGGGCCCTCCTGACGGGCATAGGGGTTTGTCAGCTGATCCCAGAGAATGTTGACATTCTCCACACAGTTGAAATAAATGCTGGTCAGGACTTTATTGGGGATCCCCAGTTCCTCTGCCAGGCTGCTGATGGCATCCCAGTTGGCGGCTTCATAGCTGAGGACCAGTTCATAGAGTTTGCCGCACCGGCCTTCCTTCCGCAGGAGCGCCGCCTTGATTTCCTCTGCCACCGGCACCTCCGCCAAAATATCTTCCAGCGGGGCATCGATGAGGTATCCCAACGTGGAAAACATACCCATCAGATAAGCTTCGGACCGGGAAATGGGAATATCCTGGGTGTGCTTCATCAGTTCGCTGCAAAAACTCGCCCGCATGAAGGACAGCTTGAGGAACTCCTCCGTGCTGCTGTCCACCGTTTCGTCGGAGGCACTTCCGGCACTGAGCAGATAAATCCACTGTTTCAACTCCCCAAGACCCAGCGTCATAATGGCCTGATGGATGGTTGTGGCCCGATGCCGCAGGGCGAAATAGGCAGAGTTAGCCATTTTCAGGAGGCCGAAACTCAGGCTGGCGTCCATGGAGATCAACCGCTCCACTTCGTCCACATCCGGCTCATCCCGGGTAACGGCCACCATCAGCCGGAAAAAGTTGCTTTGCAGATAGGCGCTGCTGTGAACCTTCGTTGTCAGACGTTCAGCCACGTAGGTCCCCTCCAAGGCGTCCGCCTGCATGGAGATGGCCCGCTGATACCCCTCGGCGTTATCAATATCGGTGATGATGCACTTTTTGTTCATACTATGTGCCACTTCGATAATGTTGTGCAGCGCCAGGTCGGGCGTGGTTTTACTGTTGACTTTAATATAATCAATGCTGTCCAGCAAGGCCAGATACCGGGGCGCGAACTGGAATTCGTTCACCGCGATCTTGTAGCCTTCTTTAGCAAATTGGTTTACGAAGCGCATAGACAGCGGGTGAATGATAACGCTGTCGTCAATCTGAATCACCAACTCCGACTTGTCGAAAAGCCTGGGGGTCTTCTTCATTAAAAGCGTGGTGGTGAAGGTCATGAAATTCAAAGAACCCTTTAAAGATTTTGTGCTGTTCTGGGTCAGAAAACTATAGATGGTGTCGGCGGAAGCGTATTCCGCGGCGGAACTGTTTTCCGTGCTGAACGCGAAATTTTCACCGTGATATAAAATCTCGTGCCCCAGGATTTTTCCCTCGGCGTCTTTAATGGGCTGTCTGACAACATATTTGTTGCTCATACCGTGCCTCCTAAACTCATTCCTTTCTCAAGTCTAAAAGGTGATCGATAACCCGGACCAGGTGACCGATCTCCGGTTTGCTCATCTGCTCATCAGCGCCAAGTTCCCTGCCCTTCCGGCGCATTTCCTCCGTAATCAGGGAGGAGAAGATGATCACCGGCAGATGCTTGAACTGGGCGTCGTCCTTGATGAGTTTCGTCAGGCGGTGACCGTCCATCTGCGGCATCTCGATATCGGTAATGATGATCGACACCCGCTGATCCAAATCCTTTTCCCTGCGGATGCTCACCAGGTACTCCCACAAATCCCGGCCATTGTGGAACATTTTCGTGTTTACATAGCCGGACTTGTGGAGGGCCTCCTCAATCATTTTGCTGAGAAGGATGGAGTCCTCCGCCACCAAGACAGCAGCGTCGCTCCGCTGCCGCTCACCCAGCTGATCAATTTCCGAAAGCTGGATGCTGGTCTCCGGGGCAATTTCCGCAACAATCTTCTCAAAGTCCAGAATGGTAACCAAATCGTTGCCGCACTGGGCAATGCCTGTGGCAACGCCCTCGTTGCCGCCGGAAACGGCTTTATCCGGCTTGGAGATATCCGTCCAGGAAATGCGGCTGATGCCCACTACCGTATGAACGCGGAAGGCAATGTTCATCTTGTTGAAATTTGTGATAATGAACAGATCCTTGGGGCCTTTCTCGCAATCCAGGCTCAGCAGGTATTTGGGCAGATCGACCACGGTGATCACCAGATCCCGCGGCTTGAAAATGCCCTCCACCGCCGGGTGGGCGTGGGGCATGTGCTTGACCGGCTCAGAGACCATAATCTCCTTTACCTTCGCCACGTTAATGCCGTACAAGCTTTCGTTAATGGTGAACTCCATGACCTCGATTTCGTTTGTGCCGGATTCCAGCAGTATGCCCCTCTTATCCTCTTCCAACATGTTCCGTACACTCCTTCCGATGGTTATTTTATCTCTGCTAAGACGATGCGGCGCACCTTAGGGATGCAGGCGCGTACAGTACGCCGGCTGCGCAAAATTGTATCCGGGTTAAATAATCAGTTCCGGCCGCCCGTAGCACCGGACGCAGGCCAAGCCGTTGGACACGTCAAATAGCAGCGTGCGTGCCACGCCGCCGCCCACATCCTCTTTCAGGAGGTGGATTCCTTCTTTCTTCAGGTTTATATGAACGCTGTCAATATTCCGCTGGCCGATGTTGCCAAGAGAACCGCCGCTCACCTCAAACATCTTTGCCCCGCCGGCGATCTTCGCGGTAATGCGGGATCGGGAGGCACCCTTGGACTCCATCATTTTCAGCGTTTCCCGAATGCCTGTGTCTGCGTATTTCATGACGTTTTTCCGTCCCGGCTCCATATTCAGCGGCAGCATAATATGGATTAGCGCGCCCAGCCTGATCTTTTGATCATACAGGCAGATACCGATGCAGGAGCCCAACGCATATGTAATCAGCATTCCTTCCCGCTGTGCCATCTTCATATCCGCAATTCCGATGGTAATTTTATTCTCCACTGTCTACGCCCAGCTTCCTTAATAAGAAATTAAGAGAACGAATATCCGGCGACAGGAGAAGCCGGCAGGGAATCTCCTTACCGCGACAGATAAAGTTTCCGCCAATTGTCATAATATAGTTGGACTGGCCGCCGTATTCCGCCATGGGGACCGCCATGATAGCGCCCTGCATATCCACGGTAAAGGCAGGCACCGTCAGGTCGATTTCAATCTCCGCCAGATTGCTCAGCGCGTTGATAAAGGTGGAAATCATAATGTTTCCTACCTCCACCAGGGCGGAACTTTCCATCTCGTGGAGTCCCAGGTAATCCGCCACGCCGTGGCCCAGCATACTTTCCAGCACCAGGTTCACAAAATCCAGCTGCTGCACAGAAAGCATGATGCCGTTGATCTGCCCGCTCATCTTTACCAGCACGCCGGCGGTAATCTCCTCCGGCCCTCCGATCCACTCAATGGCCTCGTTATAGCCCATGATGCGGACCTCCGGCAGGGTGATACGGACCGTCTGCCCGATAAGTTCCGAGAGAGAATTTGCCGCGTTTCCGGTGCCGATACTGCCAATTTCCTTTAGGGTATCCAATTCCAGGTTCGTCAGTTCGTCATAATTTTTGATCGTCATACGATCCCCCTTTTCCACATGTTCTCTCCAAAAGGCCGTGTTTGAAAATCGACGAAGCGTCCCGGATCTTCCTGCCGCCGGTCCCTCCGCCGGCTTTCAAACAGGGCCTGGTTCCATCTGTCCCGTGAAAGCGGAAGAGGCTTAGTTCCGCAGGCCGTTGATGGTCGTCTCAATCTCGTCGGAGGTGGTAACCATCCGCAGGGCCATCTGATAGGCCCGCTGGGTCTCAATAACCTTGCTGATTTCCTCCGCGAAGTCCACGTTGGAGTTCTCCAGCATCCCGTGTATCAGCTTGCCGGTACCCACCCGCAGGCCGCCGTTTTTCTCAATGGCCCGGAACCGGGTGTCGTTCACATGCTGCATACCGTTGTAGTTGTTGTAGTCAAAAATGCCCACCGGCTGGGGATCGTGGGGATTCTCCGGATCCATCTCAATCATGCCGCCGGTTTCACTGAGGACGAACCGCCCCTCCTGGTCGGAGAGATACCAGACCGACTTGATAATGGGCTGGCCCGCCTCGTCCACCTCGCCGCTGTCCCGCTTCAGTTCCGACATGTAAAAAGAACCGTTCCGGGTGAGGGTCACGTCGTTGGTGGCCAGATCCACTACGGCAAAGAAGCCGTCACCGTCAATCATGTAGTCCTGATCCCGATGGGTGTCCACCGGGGGGCCGGAGGTGAAATCCGTGTCCGTGTGCCACAGGGCGGTGCCTACACCGTAAGGCATGTCCTCCCGCTCCACGGCCTGGGTATTACCGTACATCAGGGCGGTAAAGCGGCCCTTTTCCGCCTTGAAGCCGTAAGTGTTCACGTTCGCCACATTGTTGCCGTGAACCCCCAGCCGCTTCAGCTGCTGGTGCGCGCCGACGGCGGCAATGAAAAAGGATTGATTCATATTGCCCCTCCTTAACTCATACGGCCTACTTCAGAAGCGGCCCGGCCCATCACTTGATCGTACATTTTGGAGATGGAGGCCGCGCTCTGAAACGCCCGCTGATAGGTGATCATCTCCGTCATCTGCTTCACCATGTCCGAGTTGGACCGCTCCAGATAGCCGTTCCAGATCTGGGCGTCCTGGGCGGGCTGCGCGCCTTCGCCGGTGAAAAGGCCCATGGCGGTATGTTCCAGCGTCCCGTTGTCCTCGAAGGAGAACACCCCCAGGCGGCCGATAAGGCGGCCATCCTCGTAGTAGATGAGGCCCTGGTAGTCACCGGTGATTTTATCCGTACCCAGATAAATGGTGTTGCCGTCGGGATCCAGCATCCGGCCGTAGCCCGGCAGGCACAAATACCCTTCGTCGTCCAGGGAACAGTTTCCCATCCGGGTGTAGGAGACATCCCCGTCGGGGCCCTGCACCGCAAAGAACCCGTCCCCGTAGATACCGAAATCCAGAGGCAGGCCCGTGGGCTCCAGCGCCCCCTGGGTATAATCCGTATAGGTGTCACTGGCGGCGCGGATATAACTCTGCCGCCCAATCTCCGTGCCGGAATTATAGATATTGCCCACCCGGCTGTACACCACGTCGTCAAATGTGGTGGCGACATACCGCTCCTGCTTGTAGCCGGCGGTGGAAATATTGACCATATTGTTGCCGATCACGTTCAGATTCTGCTGATGGGTGACCATGGCGGAGGTTAAGTTGTAAAAGCCCTTGAACATCAGTCTACCTTCTTTCCCTTGCCCCGTTTTGCTTTTGGCTCCGTTCCGTTGATGTACGCTTCCATATAAACTCTCAGCTTCTGAATGGCCCGGGTGTGGATTTGGGAGATGCGCGGCTCGCTCAACTCCATCACCTGTGCAATTTCCTTTAAGTGAAGGTTTTTTTCGTAGTAGAGGGAGAGCACAATCTGTTCGTTCTGCCGCAGTTCCGCAATTCCCGCCGCCAGGGTCTGCTGCATCTCCCGCTCCTGGAGCACCAACTCCGGCTGTCCGGCGGCGTCCCCGGAAGGGACTTCCATCTGGTAGCCGTCGGTCTCCCGGGCGTCCATCAGGACATCCAGGGACAGCACGTTGCTCAAAGCGATATTGGCGGCGTCCTTCTGATACCGCTCCTGGGAGACTCCAAGATAAGCGGCGATCTCCGATTCCGTGGGATAGCGGCCCAGGGTGCTGGAGAGTTCCGCCGCCGCCAGATCGATTTCCTTTGCCCGCTGGCGGACATTCCGGGGCATCCAGTCCTGCTTCCGGGCCAGGTCAATTACCATGCCCCGGATGCGCTTGGAGACATAGGTCTCAAATTTCACGCCCTTGTCAATGTCGTATTTGTCAACGGCGCTCAGCAGGGTCAAAATCCCCTCATTGATAATATCGTCAATCTGGGCAAAACTGCTGTATACCCCGCGGATCTGCAGAGCGGCGCTTTTGATAAGCCCCTCATACCGGAGAACCAGGGGCCATTTCAAATCCTGATCCCCTGTCTCCTTGTAGAGCCGCAGGAGAGTCTGGGTATCCATGGCGTCAATTTCCCGCTCCGTGTACCGCCGGGAAACGGTTATCGTCTCGCTCATGTGCCCACCGCCTTTCGATCAGAGCGGGCGGGCGCGTCCAGGGTAATGTTGCCTAGGGCCTGGATTTGGACATTGCTGGTGATCTCGTTAAAGGACAGCACGTAAACGGAGGGATAGAACTGGGTAATCATCTTGCTGAAATAACCACGGATCACCTGGCTCACCAGGATAATGGGTGTCTGGGATAGTTCGTTGAATTTTTTCAGCTGCTCCGCCAGCTGGGTGACAATCTGCTGCATCAAATCCGGCCCCATAGCCAGGTACACGCCCTGTTCGTTCCGGGTCAGGGAGGAGATAATGCGCTTCTCCACTTCCGCGTCCAAGGTGACCACCCGCAGCTGGCCGTCCTCGCAGAACCGGCGGGTGATGGTACGGGCCAGGGCGCCCCGGACCTGTTCCGTGGCGGAGTCGATGTCCCGGCCCTGTCCCAGGGCGTCTACCAGGGTTTCAATGATGGTACTGAGATCCTTGATGGGCACGCCTTCCTTCAAAAGGGCCCTCAAGACCTTTTCCAAGGTGGCGTAGCTGACAATATTGGGCACGGCCTCCTCCACCAATTCCGGGGAGGTCCGTTTCAGGTTCTCCACCAGCTGGATGGTCTCCGCCCGGTTCAGCAGTTCGTAGGCGTATTTCTTGACAGTCTCCGATAGGTGCGTCAGCATGACAGAGAGGGGGTCGATGACGTTGTAGCCATAGATTTCCGCCATCTCCTTGTTCTCCGGCAAAATCCACCGAGAGGGGATGCCGTAGGCCGGCTCGATGGTCTCGATGCCGTCGATCTCCCCCAGGGGGTTAGCAGGCTCCAAAGCCAGATAGTAGTCCACCAGGATCTCGCCCCGGGCCACTTCCTCACCCCGGATGCGGATCACATACTGGTTGGTACCCAGGGAGGAGGCGTCGTGCAGGCGGATCGAGGGGAACACAAAGCCCATATCCTGGGCGTACTGCCGCCGGAAAATGACGATGCGGCTAATAAGCTTTCCGCCGTGGCTCTCATCCACCATGGGGATCAGGCTGTAGCCGAACTCCATCTCCACCGGTTCCACAGCCAGCAGGGAATAGACGTTGTTGATGTCCTTGTAGTAGTCGGTCTCGCTGGGCGCGGCCTCCGCCTCAATCGCAGGGGCCTCTGCCGCCGCTTCCGCCGCAGCCTCTGCCGCTTTGTCCTGCTCCATCCGGCGGCTCACATAGAAGCCCACGCACAGCAGGGCTCCGCCGGCCACAATCAGCGCAAAGCGGGGCGTATTGGGAATCGCTGCCAGGAACAGCAGAATCACGCCGGTGGTCATGATAGCCCGGGGCTGCGCCTTGAACTGCTTGATCACGTCCATGTTCAAGCTGCCCTCAGATACGGACCGGGTGACAATCATGCCGGTGGCGGTGGAAATCATCATGGAAGGCAGCTGGGAAACCAGGCCGTCGCCAATGGTGACAATGGAATATTGGCTGAGGACTGTGGTAAAGTCGCCGCCGTTGATCACCATGCCGATCAAAACGCCCCCTACAAAGTTGATGAGCGTAATCAGCAGGGACAGCGTGGCGTCGCCCTTGACGATTTTGGTGGCGCCGTCCATAGCGCCGTAGAAGTCAGCTTCCCGCTGGATCTTCTCCCGGCGCAGCCGGGCCCCCTGCTCGTCGATAAGGCCGGAGGACAGATCGGCGTCAATGGCCATCTGCTTGCCAGGCATGGCGTCCAGGGTGAAGCGGGCAGCCACCTCGGCCACGCGCTCCGCGCCTTTGGTGATAACAATCAGCTGCACCAGGACGATGATCAGGAAGATGACCACGCCAATGACGATGCTGCCGCCGGTTATCAGGTTGCCGAAATTCTGGATGACCGCTCCGGCATAACCATCTCTGAGGATCATCCGGGTGCTGGAGACGTTCAGTCCCAGCCGGAACAGGGTGGTAATCAGCAATAGGGAAGGGAATATGGAGAATTCCAAGGCCTCCGATATATTCATGGTGATCATCAAAATCATGATGGAAAGGCCGATGTTGATGATCAGCAGGAAATCCAGCAGCTGGACCGGAAGGGGAATGATCAAAAACAGTACGATGACCACAACGAACAGGGATATGATATTATTGAATACTCGATTCATTCGCCGGCCACCTCCTGCCGTTCACGCTATGCCGGAAGCTTCCGGCGTCCCCCGTCCACGGGGGCGGAAAAGGACTTACTTCAATAGTTGGTTTCCATTCAGACGGAAGATATACACTAGGACCTCCGCCACGGCCCCGTAAAATTCCGGCGGGATTTCCTGATTCAACTCCGTGTCCGCGTAAAGGCCCCGGGCCAGGGGGACGTTCTCAATCACGGCCACCTTGTGTTCCTCCGCCACCTTTACAATACGCAGCGCCAGTTCATCCTGGCCCTTGGCCAACACAATCGGGGCGTTATCCCGATCCGGCTTATACCGCAGGGCTACCGCGAAATGGGTGGGGTTCCGGATGACCACATCCGCGCCGGGCACCTGCTGCATCATCCGCTGCTGGGCCCGCTGGCGCTGAATCTGCTTGATTTTCCCCTTAACCTGGGGATCGCCTTCCGTCTGCTTATACTCTTCTTTAATTTCCTGTTTGCTCATTTTCAGCCGCCGTTCGTAGTCCCACCACTGGTACATAAAGTCCAGGGCCGCCACGGCGATAAACGCGATGGCGATACGGATGACCATGGTCTTTCCGCACTCAAACAGGTGGATGGCGGCATAGGGAATATCAACATAGAGATATTTGGAACTCTCCTGGAACATTCCCTCTAGGCTGATGTAAATAATCACCATCAGCAGGATAATCTTCATGATGCCCTTCAAGGCATCGATGACGCTTTTCAGGGAAAACAGCCGCTTGAATCCCTCCAGGGGGTTGATCCGGCTGAATTTTGGCCGCAGCAGTTCGCCGCTGACCAGCAGCTTCGTCTGGGCAAAGGTAGCGGCTACGCCGCAGAAGGCGGTAATCAGTGTAATCGGCAGCACCGTCTTTCCCACCACCGCCAGGGCCAGACGGAAAATCTCACTCATTAGGCCGGAAACAGAGACCTCTGTCCCCTCAATGGCGGACAGGCAGAACGCCATGAACTTTCCGGTCTGCTCCACCATGCTGCCTGCCAGAATCCAAAACACTGCATAGGAACCAAGGAGTGTGGCCACGGCCACAGCGTCCTGGCTGAGAAAAACGTTACCCTTTTTTCGTTCGTCTCTTCGCTTCTTTGGTGTTGCTTTTTCGGTTTTAGAGCCAGTGTCGGGCAATCCGTGTCCCCCCTCGATCCCATATTCCCCGGCCTTGGCCCCGCAAGACGGGCTATCCGGCCAATGTCAAAAGAACGTCCAGGCTTTCCAGCATATCCAGTTCCGCCGCCAGCAGGAATTCACTGAACGGTGCAACCAGCAGCAGCAGCAATCCAAGGCCAATCAGAACCTTCAACTCGATATTGATGGAAAACACATTGATTTGGGGAATGACCTTCATGAGAATCCCCATTCCCAGCTGTCCAATCAGCTCCGCGCCTAAAATCGGCATACAAAGCTTGACGCCCAGGATTGTGCACTGGATAAACAGTTCCAAAAGCGCGTTCACCAGATTGCCGCCAATGACCGCCGACCCGAAGGGGACAATCTCCTGGGAGGTAATGATAATCCGCAGCAGCGTGTGGTGCCCGTTGGCGGCGAAGAACAGCAGGGTCATCAGCGTATTGAGCAGCACGCTGGTGACGGACAGGTTCGCCTGGGCCCCGGCGTCGTAGACCTGGTTCATGGTCATACCCATCTGGGTATCGATGGCGAAGCCGGCCAGCTGCGGGATATAGAAGAAGAAATTCACCGCCAGGCCCAGCACATACCCCAGGGCCAGTTCCAGCAGGATACGGAACGCCATCTCCATGACAGTGGCCGGAACCGGCGCCTTCAGGGCGGCGGTGGAAAAGGTAAACACAGACAGGAGCAGAATAAACCCGCCGCGAAAGACGCCGGGGATGTTCTGCCGCCCCAGCAGGGGGTTAAACAGAACAAATCCGCTCATGCGGGCCAAGATATAGATAAACAGCGTCAGTTCGCCCCAGTCGATCATGCCCGGCCTCCGCTATGCGCCAATCAGCGCGAACACCTGCCGGGTGAAGTCCTGGAGGGTCTCCATCATCCAGCCTCCGGCCACCAGAAGGACCAGCACCACAACCACCAGTTTCAGAATGAAGCCGAGGGTCTGTTCATGGATCTGCGTAACCGCCTGGAAAATGGCGATGACCACGCCCACCAGCATACTGAGGACCAGCATCGGGCCGCCCAGCTTGATGGCGACGACCACCGCGTCCCGCATCAAATCCGTTACCATGCCGGTATCCATACTTCAACCCCCTTCCCGTGAAAAAACCGCGTCCGCCTGAATCGCTAGTTGAACCCTAGTACCAGGCTGGAAAACAGCATCTGCCAGCCGTTCAGCGATATAAAGAGGAGCAGCTTGAAGGGCGCGGAAATCATGGACGGCGGCAGCATGATCATGCCCATGGACATCAGCGTGGAGGAAACCACCACGTCGATCAGCATAAAGGGGATATAGAGCAGCAGGCCGATTTCAAAGGCCCTGCCCAATTCGCAGGTGACAAAGGACGGCGTAATGATCCGCAAAGGCAGTTCCTCCGCCCCGGCCCGATCCGCCGGCGTATCCACACCCGCCAACTCGCAGAACATCCCCAGTGTGTTCCACTTGGTGTTGTCCAGCATGAATTCCTTCAAGGGCACAGCGGCCCGCTCCAGGAACTCCACCTGGTCAATTTCCTCCTCCACATAGGGGTCGTAGGCCTCCGTCTTAATCCGGGCAAAGGCCGGCCCCATGGTATAGTAAGTAAGGATCACCGCCAAGCCAATCAGCACGATATTCGGCGGCGTCTGCTGGGTGCCCATAGCTGAGCGCAGGAAGGAAAAGGAAATGACATATCTGGTGAAAGAGGTCATCATCACCAGAAGCGAGGGCAGAAGCGCAATCATCGTCGTCAGGAACAGGATCTCCAGCGTCTGCACGCTTCCGCCGTTAATATTGATTAAACCTTCCGGCATTTGCGTCTCACCTCCGCCGTTTCTGCTGCAGGACCGTATGAAGGGCCTCACGGAAGCTTGGCGCCTGGCCGTCGGGGACCTCCGGCCGCTCCAGCCAAAGAGCGGCCTCCTCCTCTGTATATTCCGCCAGGGCAGTAATCTGCCCTGCGGTAACGCCTAAAAGGAAACAGCGTCCTCCCACCCGGACCAATACCAGGCTCTGATCCCGGCCCAGGTTCAGCCGGGCCAGGATTTCCATGCCGGAGCCCTTCTGGCCCGGTACGGACAGGCCCCGGCCCGCCACATACTTCGTAAACCAGTAGGCAAGGCCGATCACCATGACGATACAGATAATAAGCCAGAGAAGGGAGGTCACTACATCCCAGGAAAGCATCAGGGATTGCCCAGGATATTGGTCACCGTTTTCAGCACCCGGTCTGGCTTGAAGGGCTTGACGATAAAGTCCTTCGCGCCGGAGCGCACAGCGTCCATAACCATGGACTCCTGGCCCATGGCAGAGCACATCACCACATTAGCGTTGCCGTCCTTGGCACGGATGGCTTTCAGCGCCTCAAGGCCGTCCATGTTGGGCATCGTGATGTCCATGATGACCAGATCCGGGCCCACTTCGCCGTACTTCTCCACGGCGTCGGCGCCGTCCACAGCCTCAAAGATGTCCGTATAGCCATTTTTGCTGAGAGTATCCTTGATCATCTTACGCATAAATGCAGCGTCATCGACCAGCAAAATCTTCTTACCCATGGTTAAAATCCATCCTTTTCTGAATTTTAAGATAATATTGATCTATTTGGACTTGCCGTAAATCCGGCAAGGGGAATTATTTCTTCTGTGTAATATCCAGACTGGGCTTCTGCACGATTTCCGTAATGCGGACGCCGAAGTTGTCGTCGATAACCACCACGTCGCCCTTGGCGATACATTTCCCGTTAACAAACAAATCCACCTGATCGCCTGCCAGCTTATCCAGTACCACCAGGGAACCCTTGGAGAACGCCAGGATATCCTGCACCTTCCGCTGGGTCCGGCCGATTTCCACCGTCACCTGGAGGGGCACTTCCATAATGAGGTCCAGGTTCTGGGCCTGCTCCTCCCCCAGGATCTCCGTGGCGTCCATTTCGCTCATGGCCAGGGGCTTGGTGCTGATCAGCTTGGGTTCCGCCTGCCGGGGCGCAGGGGCCTGGGGCTGCTGGGGCGGATAGGGGTAGGGGTAATACATGGGCGGATAGCCCATGTAGCCGCCGGGGAAGGCCGCACCGTCCGCCGGGGGGGGCATCATGCCGCCATAGGGCGGGACAGGTGCCTGCTGCTGGGCCGCCGGAGCAGCCTGGGGCGCAGAGGCCGGCTGAGGAGCCGGAGCCGGGGCAGGCTGGGGCGCAGGGGCGGGAGCGGGGGCAGGCTCCGGGGCGGCCCCGCCGCCGGACATGCCCGCCATCATCTTCTCGATATCTTCCTGACTCATCTTCCGGTCGCCGCCGCCGGATTCCGGCGCGGGTTCCGGAGCGGAAGCCGGGGCATCCCCGCCGCCGGACATGCCTGCCAGCATCATCTCGATCTCTTCCTGGCTCATCTTCCGGTCGCCGCCACCGGATTCCGGCGCGGGCTCCGGGGCAGGGGCAGGAGCAGGAGCAGGAGCAGGAGCAGGAGCAGGAGCGGGGGCCGGGGCAGGAGCGGCTTCCTGCTCCCCCTCGTCCAGG
Source organism: uncultured Oscillibacter sp. (assembly GCA_910584995.1). Taxonomy (GTDB): domain Bacteria; phylum Bacillota; class Clostridia; order Oscillospirales; family Oscillospiraceae; genus Oscillibacter. Next base: position 171,422 of record CAJUDW010000001.1, read on the forward strand.
CCAAGGCCTTTCAGCAGTTCCTTGGCCAGGCCGATGCTCATGACATTCATGAACTCGCTTTCCAGCGCGTCCTCAATTTTCAAGGAGAAGCTAACCACCACAACGGTATCCGCCCCCTGGGGCAGGTGTTCCGCCTTGAAGGCCTCCAAATCCTCCAGTTCAAAGGGCTGGGGCGTGGAGATATCCACCCGGTAGCCCAGGAAATCCGACATAGCGGTGGCGGCGGAGCCCATCATCTGGTTCATGACTTCGCACACGGCGCTGATGGTCAGTTCATTAAGTTCGAATTCCTCGTCCGGTGTCTCCATGCCCATCAGGATATCCACAATGACCTTGATATCACTGCGGCGCAGCAGCATGATGTTGCTGCCCTGAAGGCCCTCAATGTATTTGATCTCCACACCCATGGCCGGCTCCAGGTTGCCGATGGTGAAGTCCCTCACATCAACAACCGTCACCTTGGGCGTGGTGATGTCTACACGGTGGTCAAGCATATTGGATACAGCAGTGGCAGAGGAGCCAAGGCTGATATTCATCATTTCCCCGAGGGCATCTATGTCCATCGGGCTGAACAATTCTTTATCCATTCCGCTTACTCGCTCCTTTGCTCTGCCTGATAGCATACGTCATCTATCTTGACAGCCATATTTTTCTTGTGTGTACCAATCCGGCCCGTAAACCAGCGGTAGCCGCCGATTTCCAAGTAGATGGGGGAGTCCTTTGAGTGGCCCAGGTCGATGACGTCCCCCACATTCAAATGGTACACATCCCGCAGGGAAAGTTCGGTGCCTCCCAGTTCCGCAACGATTTCCAGACGGGAGTCCCGCAGACTATCGAAAATCTCCTCCGATTTGTCCTCTGCCGCAGCTTTCCGGATGGGGTTTTCCCGGTTCATCTCGGCGAAGATATCCATCAGCGGCTCTCCCGGCAGGCATATGCTCATGCGGCCGGAAAGATTGGAGAATTGTATCTTCAAATCCACGATGATGACCGTTTCATCTACACCCAGAATCTGGCTCAAGGTCGGGTTGACGTCCGTCTTGTTATACTCGAAATGCACGGCTATGTAGTTTTCCCAGCTGCCGTCCATCACGGAGATAACGTCCTTCGACAAATCCTCGTACAGCTGCAGTTCCACGTCCGTGTAGCTGTACTCGGAGTCCAGCTGATCGTCCGGCTCCCCTTCGCCGCCCATCAGCCGGTCCATCATACTGAGGGCCGTGTTGGTAGAGAGGTAAATCATCACCGGGGCCTCCGCTTCCTTCCCCTTCAGGTTGATGTCCACCAAGGCCAGCACGTCGCCCTCCGTCAAGGCGTTGGAAAATTCGTAGTACCGCTGCTCCTCAATGCTCTCCACCGTTACCTCGCAGTTGGTGCGCAATCGGGCATTCAGCCTGGAGCCCACCACACGGCTGTAGTTCTCGAAGATGCCGTTGAGCATTTTGATGCGGTCCTTGGTAAATTTCCGCGGACTGCCGAAGTCATATTTTTGATATTTCTTTTCCTGATCACCGGCGGAATTTTCCAGGTCTTTCTCACCGGATCGGACCGCGTTCAATAACGCGTCAATTTGGGCCTGCGATAATACGTCTGCCATGAGATCCCCCTACTTTGCACAGATCTGATCTCAGAATCCGATACCGCCCAAGGCGGCGCTGTTCCCCTCAAACAGTCTCTTTCAGTTCTTCGGGCTGGTGGTGTAATACTGGGTAATACCCTCCTGCGCCTCTAACTCCAGATTCCTGCCGCTGATAATCATCTCTACGCGGCGGTTTGCCTGCCGCCCCTCGACAGTGTCGTTGCTGGCCACAGGCCGCCACTGACCATACCCCTCGCTGATCAGCCGCCCCGGGTCAACCGTGCAGTGCTCCTGGATGTACGCTACTACGTTCGCCGCCCGCTGGGCGGAGAGGTTCCGGTCCGTTTCCGGATTATTGGGACGGCTGGTACTGGCCTGGGCCGTGTGGCCCTGGATCCGCACATCCTGCAAGGACGACTCCGCCGCGCTGAGCATATTGCTTACGGCGTCCAGAACGGGATAACTCTCCTTGCGCAAGGCAGGGCTCTCCCCGTCAAAAAACACCGCGTTGCCGAAGGAGACAAACACCTTTCCGTCGCCCCGGGTAACGGAAACCGTATTCTGCATATTCTGGTCGGCGATATAGGACTGGATAGCCTGGAACAAGGTATCAATCTCCTCGTCGATCTCCTCCTGGCTCTCCTCCGGCACCGGCATGACGCCGGACATCCCGCCGGGATCGGCGCTGGGGCCGTCGTTGCCATCCGTGGCGGTTTGAATCTGAACCGCCTGGGGATTGAAACTCATCACAAGAGCCTTCCAGTTATCCTCGCTGATGCTGGACATGGAGTACAGCAGCACGAAGAAGCACAGCAGCAACGTCACCATGTCGCCATAGGTGTCCATCCAGTTGGCTCCGCCGCCGCTGCTCTTCTTTTTCATACTCATGGATGCTCACCTGCTTTCCTTAAAATTTATTCACCCTTGCTGGGCTCCGCGCCCATCTCCCGCTGCTTCTGGGACATATAGGTCAGCAGCCGTTCCCGGAGGGACTTGGGGTTTTCGCCGGCCTGGATCGCCATGACGCCCTCCACAATAATCATCTTGCAGAGGACCTCCTCGCTGTCCCTGGTCCGGAGGTTGGAGGCCACAGGCCCGAAAATGACGTGGGCCAGGATACAGCCGTACAGGGTGGTGATCAAGGCGGTGCCCATGCTGGTGCCCAGGCTGCTGGCGCCCCCGCTATCATCCAGGTTCATGGATTTCAACATGTTGATAAGGCCCACCAGGGTGCCCACCATACCGAAGGCGGGCGCCACGCTGGACGCCTTATCGTAAAGCCCCGCCGCGTCTTCATGCCGGGCGGACATGCAGTCAATATCGTTTTGTAAAATGGCGTGGACCTTATCCTGGTCGTTGGCGTCCACGATAAGCATAATCGCCTGTTTGAAGAAAGGATCGGTCTGCTCGTTGGCCTTTTCTTCCAGGGAGAGGAGGCCGTTTTTCCGGGCAATCTGGGCCAACTCCACCAGCTGGTCGATGTATTCCATGGGGTTGTTCTTCTTGGCGTCCAGCATGATCTTGAAGTGCTTGGGGATATCCTTCAGCATGTGTGCCGGGAAACTGGCCGCCACCACGGTAAAGGTACAGCCGATGGTAATAAAGATACTGGCCGCATCAAAGAAGTTCCAGAGGTTTTCAGGCGTAAATGTAAAGGTGTCTAACCCCGCCGCAGCAGCGTCAGGACCGATGTTGATACCCAGGACCATGCCCAGCAGCATAACGATAAACGTGCCGACAACACCGATAATGTATGTGATATTCATGGTGGGCTCTCACTCCTCTTGCCGGACGCGCTCCGGCTCTGTTTTTATCTAAAATTCTATCCTGAATCCCTTATCGTTTCAACGCTTGTCCGTTACCGACACCACACGGTGGATATCCTGTACCTTCGCGTTGTAGGCTGCGATTTTATCAATGATTTCTTCCACACTCTCCCGGACAAGATAATAGTCGTGATTCATCATGGTGATCTTCGATTCCGGGATGCGCTCAATGCACTCGATCTGCAAATGGTTTACCAGAAACTTCTCATGGTTCCGTTTCGTTAAAACAATCACAATAGACCACCTTTCCACCGCCCGCCGGGCCGTTGTTTTCCGGCGGGAGCGTGTCAAAAAATACGGTTCGAAAGCCTCCGGGCCCGCCGGACCGGCTCTTTTGCCGATCCGGCGGGATGCCGGGATAATATGCAGTCTTATTTAAACGAGGAAATGATGGCGCTTATCAGCGCTTCATGTTCACCAGTTCCTCCAGCATGGAGTCGGTAACGGTAATAATTCGGGTATTGGCCTGATAGCCTCTCTGGGTAGTGATCAACTCGGAGATCTCGGTAGCCAAATCCACGTTGGGTGCCTCGATAAAGCCGGTCTTGAGATACGCGCCGCCTGCGCTGCCGATGGAAGCCAGGTCGCTCAGCTGCTGTCCCTCTGCCAGGTTGGCCATGCTCCCGTTGACAGACTCCAGCCCCTTCTTGGTACCAATCCAGGAGCCGTTGGGCTGCAAGGTGGCGTTGGTCACATTATAGACCTCTTCTGCCGAACCGCCCAGCATGGAAATGCGCAGATCGCCGGCGCCGGCTCCGCAGGAGTAGTAGGATCCGCCCTCGTGGGTGACGCCGTTGGGGTTGGTGACCCGGCCCATAGCCAGAAAACCGATGACAATATTTTCACCAGTTTCAGAAACCTTTGCGGTAATCTTACCGGACTTACCGTCAATAGCGATGCCTTCCAACTCGGCATACTCAAATTTACTGTCCCCCAGGGCATCATCCCAGCCGGCGTCCTTCAGGGTCACAGCGGTCATACCGCCATCGCCGTCTCCTCCGGCCCCTCCGCCGCCGCCTGGCGCATTCTCTTCGTCAGTCGCATAGGCAATAGGATAACGAATCCTATGGGAAACAGAAGCATAATCACCCTCAGCCGGTGCGTCCATCCCATCGGGGATCTCCACTTCGTTCCCGTTGGCATCCAGATAGATCTTCTCCCAGCGGGGCAGGCGGATGGGCACCAGTTGGTCGCTGAGGATGGGGGTTCCGTCGGCATCCATACCCATGCACATAAAACCGTACACAACGCTGCCGCTGTCACTGCCGTCAGAAAGATAACCGTCAGCCTTGAAGCTGAAATCGCCCACGCGGGTCAGATTCAGGCTCTTGAAACTCTCGGGGTTCAGGGGGTCGATGACTCCCGCAACTTCCTTGTTGCCTACCAGGAAGAAACCGTCGCCCACAATGGCGCAGTCCATGGTGTTGCCGGGGGTCAGGGTAGAGGAGGACATATCCATGTCGATGCTGCCGATTGTGGAACCATAGCCGATTTCAGAGGGGTTCTTGCCGCCCACCACGGCTGTACCGTTGGAACCGCCGCTGTAGACATTATACACCGCATCCCGGAAGACGGTCCGCTGGGTTTTGTAGCCATAGGTGTTGACGTTAGCCACGTTGTTGCCGATAACACTCAGCTTCTGCATGTGGGCCTTCAGGCCCGCGATAGAAGCGTACATTGCTCCAGTCATAAGGTAAAACGATCTCCTTTCGATTTTTGGCGCCGCCCGGGCCCTGTCAATCGGACAGGGCCCGCTGGCCTCCGAAAATCCGGTCCTGCCATCTGTAAGGGGTTACAGGAACACGGCGCCGTCAATGTTGGTGAATACGCTGTCCTTCATTTCGTCCTGAGTAATGGCGGTAATGACCTTGGCGTTGGGCACGTTGATGATAAAAGCCTTTTCCGTGTCCATGGCCAGGATATTGGTTGCGCCTTTGGCCTGGGCCCGGATCATGCTGCCCTTCAGCTGGTCAATCAGGATGGGGGTGATTTCAATGCCCCGTTCCTCCGCCCGGGTCATGGCGTGCTTGGAGAACGCGACCTCTGCGGTCTGCCGCGCCAGCCCCTGCTGGAGCATCGCGCCGAAGCCGCCCTCCGCTGCGGCCTTCTGCCGCTGGATGGGGGACGATTGCCGGACCTGTCCCGATACGCGTTCAATCATGAAACGTCACCTCAGTCCTCAGAGGCTCCCGGAGCGCCGTCCTGTCCGTTGTACTCAGGGGTTTTTCCTGCGGCTTCCGTGCCTTCGGTTTTATCAACGGTCTCGTCCTTACCGGTTGTGTCCTGTCCTTCGTCAGGCTTTTGGGTTCCCCCGTCGGGTTTCTGGGTTCCCTCGCCCTTGTCCACAGCGTCGCCGTCTTCGCCGGGCTTGTCGGCCCCATCGTCCTCCTTGGGAGGCGGCAGCTTGCCGACTGCGAGGATTTCGTTGAGATAGTAGTATTCGTCGTTAATGACGATTACCTGCTTGCCGTCCATGGTACCGGAACCGGTAACGACGCCCACGTATTCCTGCATCTTGCCATCCGTGCCGAACTTGGCCACAGTGACTTCCTTCCCCACCAGGGACGCGCCGTAACTCATCACGGAGGCGTCGGTCAGGTTGGTCATGGTGGTGACCATCTGCATCTGCACCATCTGCTCCAGCATCTGGGAGGTATCCATAGAGTCGTCAATGCCCTGGTGAGTCAGCTGGGTAATCATGATCTGCATGAAACCGGTCATGTCCAGGTTCAGGTTGTCGCCCTTGTTCTGGACCTTGATGGTCTGGCCGTTGACATGGTAGGTGCCTTTTTTGACACTGCCTGCCCGGTTATTCAGATCGGCCATAAAATCGCCCATAGAGATTCACTTCCTTTCGTCGTTTACTGCCCGTCCTCGGGAATCAGGCCCAGGCGCAGCTGCTGGAAGAAATTCTCGCTGTCCCGCTGCTCCTCCCGGCGTTCCCGCCGCTGATCCTGGTGCTGGGCGTGGCCGCCGCGGCCATCGTAGAAGTTCTGCTGCTGGCTCTCCTCCTGCTTCTGGACTTCCACCTGCACATCCTGCTGCGCGTTCCGCGCCAGCATCAGATGCAGGTTGTCCAAGCCCTTTTCCAGCAGGTTCATGGTCTTGCCGCTCTCCGCGTGGAGTGTTACATGCAGGCTGCCGTTCTCCGCGAGGGTCATCTCCACAGTCACATGGCCCAGGTTTTCCGGATTCAGCTGCAATTCAACGCGGGTATCCCCAGCGTTCAGCGCTTGTGCCAGCTTGGGGCCAATCTGATCCTCCACCGGGATTTCCGGCTCCGGCTCTGGCTCCTCAACAGGGGCTTCACCCACCTTCACAGGGATGTCCCGGACATTCTCAAACACCGGGGTCTCCACCGGCGTATCCACAGGGGTCTCGTCCTTTCCAGTGTCCTGGGAAACGGCCTCTTCCCCGCCTTTGGTGACGGAAACGGCCATCTCAGGGGCCTCGCTCTCTGTCTCCACAGTCTGGGGAGCCTGCTCCGCCTCCACGGGGAGTTCCCCCGCTTCCTTCTGCTGGATCATGCCCTCCGCGTTGGAAGCCCCCTCCTCGGGAAGCATCTGGAACGTTTCCTCCCCAGCCGGAACCGTTTCCGCCTGGACAGGCATCTCCACCGCAGCTTCGGGATCAACCGCTGCCAGGGCCAGAATCCCGTTCTCAGCCTCCTGGGGCGCCTGCTCCTCCGGCATCACAACCGCCGGGCTCTGCATCATCGCCATAGCCGCCAGGGCCATCTGGTTTTCCAGGGTTTTGAGATCCTCCGTTCCGGGAACGGCCTCCTGGGTTTTGGGAGCGGCTTCGCCCTCCTGGGGCTTGGCTTCCGTTTTGCTTCCGGCGGGTTTGCTCACGGCCTTGCCCTCGGATTCGGAACCGGGCTTGGCTTCAGGCTTGGCGTCGCCGGAACTGCGTTCCAGAATCTTCTGGAAATCGTCGGCAGGCTTGCCGTTGGTCTTTCCGGACGGCGCCTTAAGCAGGGGGTCAGAAGTAAGCTGGTCAACCGTGCGTGTGAACCAATAGTCTGTCATTGTTCGTACCTCCTTTCTTTTATGATATGTATATTCCAAACGGCGGGTTTATGCGCCGGATTGGACCGTGGGATGGATGGTCAGCCGTTGGCCTGGCTGACCACCCGCATAGTGCTGACAAATTCCTCGATAAAAATTTCTTCGCTCTTGGCCTCTTCCTTGTGGTAGGCGTCCAGCTTCTTCTCCCGCAGCTTCTCGATGGAGGAGGTCTCCTTTTTGGCCTCCACCACCTCTGCACGCTTGGCCTCTTCCTTGGCCCGGAGGGCGTCCAGCTTCTCGGTCTCCCGCTGGATCTCCCGCTCGATGGAGCGGAGGCCGGTTTGATACATCAGCGCCTCCGTCATCACCAGGCCCTCGGCGCTCCGCTGACGGTATTCCTCGCTATAAGCACGGTATTCCTGCCAGAGATGCTCCACCCATTCCTCCTGGGTGTGGACCTCCGCCAGGATAGCGGCGTGCTCGCCCCGGAGAGCGTCCAAAACCTGTTGTTTATAAGAGAGAACGGTGTCCAAAGGAAATCTAAATTTCTTCACGGAACATGCCCTTCCTTATTGCTTTATTGTATAAATAGTTATTTCAAAATGCTGCGGAGCCGTTCCATACACTCCTCATAGCTGAAAGACTCGTTGACATCCTGGGTCAAAAAACCGTTCACTGCGTCAATTTTCGACAGGGCAAAGTCCAGTTTCCGGTTGGTCCCCGGCTTATAGGCGCCGATAGCCACCAGATCCGCGTTCTTTTCATAGACGCTGAGAATATCCCGTACCCGGTTTGCCAGCTGCCGGTGCTCCTGGCTCACAATCTCCACCATCAGACGGGAAATGCTGGCGCTGATATCAATGGCGGGGTAGTGGTTGGCGTTGGCCAAGGCGCGGGAGAGGACGATATGCCCGTCCAGAATACCCCGCACCGTGTCGGCAATGGGTTCATTGGTGTCGTCGCCCTCCACCAGGACCGTATAGACGCCGGTAATGGAGCCTTTATTGAAATTGCCGCTGCGTTCCAGCAGCTTCGGCATTTCCGCGTACATAGAGGGGGTGTAGCCTCTGGAAACCGGCGGCTCGCCGATAGCCAGGCCAATCTCCCGCTGGGCCATGGCGAAACGGGTCAGGGAGTCCATCATCAGGAGCACGTCATACCCCTGGTCCCGGAAATACTCTGCAATGCCCGTGGCCACAGAGGGGCATTTTTTCCGCAGCATGGCGGGCTGGTCGGAGGTGGCAACCACCAGAATCGACCGGCGCATCCCCTCCTCGCCCAGATCCTTCTGGACGAATTCCAAAACCTCGCGGCCACGTTCCCCCACCAGGGCAATCACGTTGATGTCCGCCTTGACGTTCTTGGCAATCATGCCCAGCAAGGTGGACTTGCCTACGCCGGAACCGGCGAAAATGCCGATACGCTGGCCCTTGCCGATGGTAATCATGCCGTCGATAGCCTTCACGCCGAACTCCATCCGTTCCCGGATAGGCGGGCGCTGGAGGGGGTTCACATAGGATCCGTCCACACAGTAGGAGGTACCGCCTTCAAAGGGGCCCTTGCCGTCAATGGGCTGGCCCATGGCGTTGATGATGCGGCCCCGGAGGAATTCCCCCACCCGCAAAGTAAGCTGATGCCCGGTGTTCCGCACGAAATTTCCCGCGGAGATGCCGTTCATATCCGAATAGGGCATCAGAAGGATATGGTCATTTTTAAATCCCACGACCTCGGCGGTAATCTGCCCGCCGGAGTCACCGTTGTAGATGCGGCAGATATCGCCTACCGCCGCGTGCCCGCCGGAGGCCTCCATGGACATTCCGACGATGTTTTCGATTTTCCCGGTCAGGCTGTAGGTCTCCGCGTTATGGACCTGACGGATCATTTGTCGAAACATGCAAGCCTCCGGTGAAAGAGAAGTCGCTGTCCATGCCGCCGGCTGGCGTGCCGGTCAGGACGGTACGGATATTGTTCAGCTGGGTTGCCGCGCTGGCATCAATAATTTCGTCCGGCATCTCGATGATGCAGGTGCCGGGATCGTCATCCGCCATGGGGATGATGCGCACCCGCTCCGACAGGGAACTGAGGGCGTTCACCAGCGAGGCGGGGATGCGGGCCAAATGCTTGGCGTCGCACTCGGCGATATAGATATGGGCCCATTCCCGCCGTTTCCGCTTATCCACGGCAGCCTGGATCATCCGGCCGATGACCTCCGAACTGCTTTTCAGGCTGACGGAGACCACCTTTTCCGCAATGGCAATGGCCAAATCCCGCAACTCATCTACATTGTCGTCCAACTGCCGGTCCAAAGCAGCCCCGGCCCGCTCCAGGAAGCGGTCAATCTCCGACTCTAGGGCGGCGGCCTGCTCTTCCTGGATCCTCCGGTTTTCCTCCAGGGCCTGGGTAACGCCCTGGGAAACACCCTCGGCCCGTCCGGCCTCCATGCCCTCCCGCCGGGCGCTGTCATAGATTTTTTTGGACTGGGCCTCAGCCTCCGCCCGGGCATTGCTCAAAATCTCCTCCGCCTGCCGCCTGGCGTCCTGCATAATGCGGTCCGCCTGGATCTGGGCAAAGGAAACGGGATCCAACTCCTCTTCAACAGGAGGCTCCTCTTCCGGCTCCTCCTCCGGCGGCAGCGGCGCGGGGGGCTCTGCCTCCGCGCCCTCCTCAAAAACAGGGAACGGGGAGACAGGCTCCTCCTCCGGCATCAACTCGGAGGCGTCCGGAAATTGATACAACTCAGCCTTGGGGCGGTTAATAAATTTCCAGATATTAGGCAATGATATCGTCCTTTCCGCCCTTCAGGATGATAATCTCACCCTTTTCTTCCAAACCACGAATAATGCCCACAATACGCTGCTGCGCCTCTTCCACGTCCTTCATGCGGACATTGGTGGTGATTTCCAGGTCGTCCTTGATATTCTGCGCCATACGGCTGGACATGTTGGTAAACAGCTTGTTGGCAACCTCCGCGTTGGCGGCCTTGAGGGACAGCACCAGATCCCTGGGGTCGCAGTCCCGGACAAAGCGCTGCACGGAGCGGTCGTCCATGGTGATGATGTCCTCGAAGACGAACATACGCTTGCGAATCTCGTCCGCCAGTTCCTGGTCGTGCTCGGACAGGCCGTCGAAGATGTTTTTCTCGCTGGTACGGTCCAGGTTGTTCATCACATCGGCCACATAGTCTATGCCGCCAACCTTGATATTGGTATTGGTCACCAGAGACGAGAACTTCTTGCTCATCTCTGCCTCCACAATCTTGATGGCGGCAGGGGAGACGCTCTCGATAGTGGCAATGCTCTGGACAACCTGAATCTGCTTGCGCTCGTCCAATTGGGCCACAATGCCTGCCGCCTTGTCCGCATCCATGTAGGAGAGGACCAGCGCGATAGTCTGGGGCCGTTCGCCCTGGAGGGCGGAGTACAGGAATCTGGCGTCCGCCTTGTTGAGGAAGGCGAACTCCCGGTTCTTCAGCGACTTGGTAACCTTGCTGAGAAGGTCCGCCGCCGCCTGTTCACCGTAAGCCTTTTCCAGGACGGTCCGGGCATACTCCAGGCCGCCCTCCGTGACCGCCTTGTTGGTCAGGCACTGTTGGTAAAACTCGTTGAGGATGTCTTCCGTCTGACTGGAGTCCAGGAAGCCCAGCTTCGCCACTTCCAGGGTCAGCTGCTCCACATCCTCCGCGTCCATAAACTTATAGAGGGCGGATGCCTTCTCGGCTCCCAGGGCGACGATAACCGCCGCCGCCTTCTGGGCGGAAGAAAGTTCAATCTTGGACGCCGGTTTCCCGGCAGGCTTTGCCGCCGGTTTCGCCGCAGCCTCCTTAGCAGGGGCGGGGGCAGCCTTCGCTGCAGCCTCAGCCATTTTCTTCGCCTCCCCTCAGCCAGCTCCGGATCATCTGTGCCGCGATCTCGGGGTTGTCGCTGGCAAACTGCCGGATATCCTTCCGGAGCTCCATGCTCCGTTCGCTCTGCATGGTCATAACGTCCGCGCCGGCGGGAGCGGCCTGGTTGAGGCCCGCCGCTGCCAGCAGCGCGTCGATATCGCTTCCCTCGTTCTCGGCTTCCTCCTCGGCCAGCTTCCGCTTGCGGCGGCGGCGGACCAGAAGGATGATTGTCGTCAGAATAATAATGAACAGCAGCAGCCCCGCGCCGGCGGCAACCAGGATCCAGGGCTCCAGGAACCCGAAGATCAGAACAGGCTCCGGCGGTACGATAGGCGCACGGTAGAAGGGCTGGGCGAGGACGGAAATCTTATCCGCCAGATACTCCTGGCCGGTCTCCTCGTCAATGGGGCCCACAATGCCCGCCGCCCGGGCCGTGTGCTGGCGGATGGTCTCTACATCCACGTTCCCGGCCACATCGGAGTTAATGGTCACGGCAATGGAGCAGTCCGTCAGATACCCGGCGGTGCGTATAATGTGCTTCTGGCTGGTGTTGGTCTGATAATCCGTCTGCCCGCTGGCGCTGGCCTCGTCCTCGGTGCCGTCCAGGGGCGGGATGTTTTCCACATACTCAGGGAAATCCGTGTCCGGCAGGACGGAGTTGGTCTGGGTGCCCACGGGGCCGCCCACAGTCTCCTCTCCGTTTCTGACATAACTCCACTGCCACAGCCGGGAACCGATGATGCCCCGTCCGCCGGTCTCGCCGTTCTCGGCGTATTCCGGCAGCCAGTAGAGGGTCTGATCCTCCGTGACGTTGCCCACTTCTACCACGCAGTTGACGGCCACAGAGAAGTTATCCTCGCCGTACATATCCTTCAGCGAATTGACAACCTGCGTGCGGATCCGGTTGGAGGTTTCCTCCTCCAGCTGCAGCTTCAGGGCGGTGGCGTCGGTGTCTGCCCCCAATTCCCCGCCGCTGTAGCTGTTCCCGATGGTGTCCATCAGGGAGATGTTGTCAATCTCCAGCCCCGCGATGGCGTTTTTCACCAGGTTCTGGATAGCAGAGGCCTGGGTGGTGGTCAGCTTCGTACCGGGCTTCATCGTCACCTGCACGGAGGCGGAGGCGTTGATTTTCCGGTTCTGGGCCAATATGTAGCTTTGATCTTCGCCGGGGTTGATGATGACCTCCGCCTCCCGCACATTCTCCATGTTGCGGATAGTGGCCCGGAGGTGCTCCGCCGTGTCGATCAGCATGGCGTTGTTCCGTTCCGCCTCGGTGGAAATGGAACTGATATTATCGAAGTAAGTAGAATAATAGTGGCCCGTCATGGATACATTTTCCATTAACAGGCGGACCTTCAGTGCCTCAACCTGGCTTTCGGGCACCAGAATGGTATCGTTGTTCTCTACCTTGTAATCCGTCATGCCCCACTCGCCCAACAGGTTCAAAACCGTGGACGCCTCTGTGGGGCTGATGTCCGTCACCAGGGTGGCATAGGGCCGGCTGTTGAGAAAATAGGCTATCGCGGCAGCCGTAACCACCAATACCACGGCGGCAATAATATACACTTTTATTGAAACCTTCCTGGTACCCTCCTTGGTCTTCTTCCAGAAGGCATTCAGCTTTTCCCTCACCTGGTTCAACGGTGGTCACCCGCTCCTTTGCCGTTTCTCGCGCCCCGCGTGGCGGCTCGCACTTCTTAGAGGTTAATCCGGTTCAGCTCCGAGTACACCTCCAGAGCCTTGCTTCTCAGCTGGATCAAAAGTTCCAGGGCCATGCCTTCCTTCTCCTGGGCAATCTGGAGGGCAGCGGGGTTATCCAACTGGCCGGTAGCCAAAAGATACTGGGCCTCCACTGCGTCGGCGTTGGTCTCCTTCACGTTGCGGATCGCCGACTGGAAAATGGCGCCGAAAATGCTCTGCTCCCCCAGATACGTCCGCTCCAGGGAGGGCAGGCCATGGGCTTCGCCGGAAATGGAGCGCAGCTGTTCAATCGGTGTAATCACAGGTCAGCCCCCCTTATCTGCCGATCTGGAGGCCGTCGGCGATGACGGTCTTCAGGGTGTTAAACATGGTGACATTTGCGGAGTACGCCTGGGTGGCGGCCATGGCGTCGGTGATCTCCTTTACCATGTCCACATTTGGCATCTCCACATAGCCGTCCTCGTTGGCGTCGGGATGGGTGGGATCGTAAACCAGCCGCAGTTCGGAGGGATCCTCCACAATCTGCGCCACACGGACACCGCCGGTGGTGGAATACCCGGCGCTGGGGGCCAGCCCGTAGGCGGCCTTGGCCATGGCCTGGCGGAAGGCGTCCTTCCCAGCCACCGACTCAAAGACAACCACCTTCCGGCGGTACGCGCCGCCGTCGTTCTCCGTGCGGGTAGTGGTGGAATTCGTCACATTCTCCCCCACAATGTCAAGGCGCAGCTGCTGGGCCGTTAAACCGGATCCCACGATATTTATCGTACTCAGAAATGCCATAAATCCATTCTCCGTTTCTTCCCGGGAAACCCGTCCCGGCAGACTGTCAACACTACATATCTATAAAGTATACAAAACGCCGGAAAAAGAGGCGTCTGCCTCTTTAACGATGTAAAACAAAACAGCGCTTATTGTACGGAGCAGAACCTCTTCCCATGGGGCTCTGCCAAAGCCGTTACTGTCCGCGGATAGCGGTCCGGAGCATGGACAGGTCGTGGCTGATGGCGCTGTATACATACCGCAGCTGATAAGCGGTGCGGACGGCCTCCACCATTTCCTCCGTAGTGTTGACGCCGTTCTCATCCATCCGGACGGAGTCCAGCTGCTCTTCCACGGCGAAGTCGGAGGCGTCCAGCACGGTACGCACCGTCTTCTTAGGCTGGAAGCCGGAGGAAGCGGCCTTCAGCTTGCCCCGCAGGCTCTCTTCAAAGGTGACGACCTTTTTCTTGTAGTTGGGGGTTTCGGCGTTGGCCACGTTGTCGGTGATGGCGGCTTGCTTCGTCCATAAGAAGCCCGCAGATTTTTCCAGCATCAAAAAGGAGTTGCTTGACAGGAAATCCATATGCTGCCTCCTTCCAAAAAATAAGTGCACCAGGCAGGACTTTTCACAACCCGACAGGATCCCGCGGCACACTGCACAATCATTCCGATCGCTTGATGTAAGCCTGTACCCGCAGACGTCCTGTTCCGGTTGTCCTGCACGAAAGAAATCGTAAACCATACCTGTCAGACTTAATGGATATTATGAACCATTTTCTCCATGATTGCAAGATCTTTTTCGCAAATCTTTCCTGCCATATTCTTCTTTTCCCGCCTTCCTCCATAAAATCCAGAGGCTGCTTTTCCTGCATCTGGAAGCCCCCTTGTATAAAACGATCTCGTTTTGTTCGTATTTATCCAGCAAGTCTAGTAAACTTCTACAGCGCCGCGTCTTTATGCCCAGTATGTGTACGAACCCCTAGGGTATATTTCGGCAAAATGACTAATTTTTTGCATTTCTCCGTCCTGCCCTGGCAGAACAGGTTTTCCCAAAATCCACCCCCTCCGGGCAGTCCTGTCCCCGCTGTGAAAAACGGGAAATTTCCGCGCTGTTTGCGTTGTTACGCTTGCCAGTCGGCATTTTCCGTGGTATAATCTGCGTATTGCTATACAAAATTTAAGGCCTGCAGTGTCCTGTCCGGGCGGCGGCAGGCTTTATCTCCCATTTTCAATTGCGAAGGATGTGGTTCCCCAATGAGAGAACACGAGCGGCGGCAAAAGATTCTGATTGTAGACGATTCAGAAATCAACCGCTCCATTCTGGCGGATATGCTGGGCGACGAATATGAAATTATAGAGGCGGAAAACGGTGTGCAGGCCGTGGCGCTTCTCCAGAAGCAGGGCGTGGAAATTTCCCTGGTGCTGCTGGATATCGTGATGCCGGAAATGGACGGCTTCGGCGTACTGGCCATGATGAACCAAACCCGTCTGATTGAGGATGTCCCTGTGATCATGATCTCCGCCGAAGGCGGCTCCTCCCATATTGAGCGGGCCTATGAACTGGGCGTCATCGACTTCATCACCCGGCCCTTTGACGCCCTGATTGTCCATAGGCGCGTTGTCAACACCATCCTCCTCTATGCCAAGCAAAAGAAGCTGGTTGACATGGTGGCCGACCAGATTTATGAGAAGGAACAGCGCAGCGGGCTGATGATCGACATCCTCAGCCACATTGTGGAGTTCCGTAACGGCGAAAGCGGCCTTCACGTGGTTCACGTCCGCACCCTGACGGAAATCCTTCTGCGGCGGCTGATCCAGCGGACAGACCGTTACCATATCACCCCTGCGGACATTACCATCATCGGCACCGCTTCGGCCCTGCACGATATCGGCAAGATCTCCATTGACGAGAAGATCCTCAACAAGCCCGGCCGACTGACGCCGGAAGAGTTCGATATCATGAAAACCCACTCCCTGATCGGCGCGGAGATGCTGGAGAACCTGCCGGTCCATCAGGGGGAGACCCTGGTTAAATTCGCCTACGAGATCTGCCGCTGGCACCACGAGCGGTATGACGGCCGGGGCTATCCCGACGGGCTGAAGGGCGATGAGATTCCTGTCTCCGCCCAGATCGTGGCCATGGCGGACGTGTACGACGCTCTCACCAGCAAGCGGGTATACAAGCCGCCCTTCACCCACGAAACAGCTGTCCAGATGATTTTAGACGGCCAGTGCGGCGCGTTTAACCCCCTTCTGCTGGAGTGCCTGACGGATGTGGAGGGCACGCTGCAAAAGGAACTGCGGGACGACGCCCTGGGCCAGGGGAACTCCCGGGAGATGCGCAGCGTCGTTCAGGAGATCAGCCGCCACGAGGAACTGACCGCTTCGGAGCGGACCCTGCAGCTGCTGGATTACGAACGGATGAAATACAACTTCTTCGCCTCCATGACGGAGGAAATCCAGTTCGAGTATACCCTTCAGCCGCCCATGGTCACCCTGTCCCCGCTGGGAGCGGAAAAGCTGGGCCTGGGGGAACTGATCATGGAGCCCCTGGAGGACGGCGAGGTTTCCCAGGTGATATCCCAGACGGATCTGCGCACCATTTCCGATATGGTGCGCACCTCCTCCCCGGATCAGCCGGTTGTGAAATATGACTGCAAGCTTCACCTCAGCGGCGGCTCCCGGTGGTTCCGGATCATCTCCCGGGCCATGTGGTCCGCCGACGAGCCGCCCCGCTATACCGGGGCCATCGGAAAGGTAATGGATATCCACGAGTCCAGGACCAAGCTGGACGAACTGGAGCAGATGGCCTCCCACGATACCCTGACGGGCCTTTTGAACCACGCCTATGCAAAAAAACGTATTCTGGAACGTCTGGAGGGCCGTCCCGGCAGCCACTTTGCCCTGGCGATCTTCGATCTGGATCGCTTCAAGGATGCCAACGACACTTACGGCCACCGTTTCGGCGATCAGGTTTTGATCTACGTGGCGGAGCGGCTGCGGCAGAGCATCCGCAGCGGCGACATCGCCGCCCGGGTAGGCGGGGACGAATTCCTGATCTTCCTGGAATACGGGGAAGACGAGGAACTTCATCCGGTCATCGAGCGGATCTTCACCTCCCTCTGCGGCTCTTATGAACAGTTCGACATCTCTGTCAGCCTGGGCGTTGTGCGCACCATCACCGTAGGCACGAATTACGATACCCTCTTCCAGGCGGCAGATCAGGCGCTGTATTCTGTAAAACGGAGCGGACGAAGCCAATTCCGTTTCTATAACGAAAGCATGAGGGAAATGCTTTCTGTGATTTCACCCATTGACAGCGAAACCGAATAAAATCAGACAGCCATGGAAGGAGAAGATGAAAGATGACATTACAGGAATGCTACGCCGCCATGGAGGGCGATTACCAGGACGCGTTGGGACGGCTGCGGAGCGACCGTCTGGTTCAGAAATTCGTGCTGAAATTTTTGGCGGACGGCAGCTATGATCTGCTGACCCAGTCCATGGAGGAGGAAAATTACGCGGAGGCCTTCCGGGCGGCCCACACCATCAAGGGTGTCTGCCAGAACCTGGGCCTGACGAAGCTGCTGAACTCCAGCAGCGAGTTGGCCGAGGCGCTGCGGAACGGATTTACTCCCGAAGCCATCCCGCTGACGGAGCGGGTAAAGGCGGATTACCGACAGACCATGGCGGCAATCCAGGCCTTCCAAAAGGAGATCGAGGGATGAACAAATACAGTCCCAATCGCTTTATTACGGTCAGTTTCATCCTGCTGTCCATCCTGACGCTGGGAATCTTTGTTTTCGCGGCCAGGTTCATGGACTGGCGCAGCACGGAGACCATCAACGATGTGGGCCAAATCTACATGGAAAGCATGAGCCGGCAGGTATCCCTTCACTTCCAGACCACCATTGATCTCCGCCTGAACCAGGTGGAGACAATGGTGGAAAGCGCTTCTCCGTCTCGGGAAATTCGGAATCCCACCATTACGCACAACAGGATGAAGGAAATCCTGACGGACAGCGCCAAGGTCCGGGAGTTCACCTGTCTGGCCCTGTTGCGGCAGGACGGCACTTTTGAGATGATCTATGGTGACGACGCCTATATTACAGATCCGGCGCCGTATCTGGAATCCCTTCGGAACGGGGAGAAAAAGGTAGCCGTGGGGACCAACGTTACCGGGGAGGATCTGGTCCTTCTGGGTGTGCCCGCCCCTTATCTTCTGGAAAACGGGGAAGAGGCCCTGGCCCTTGTGGCAGGCCTTCCGGTCAGCTACATCGTGAAGACCCTCTCTTTGGATGAAGACGACACCATGGTGTACTCCTTCATCATACGCCAGGACGGCACCTTTGTTGTCCGCAGCGCAGACGCAACCCGTTCCAGCTACTTTGACCGGGTCCGGGAACTCTACGAAGACGTGGGCGGCCTGACCCCGGAACAATTTATTGCGGAGTTGGAGAACTCCATGAAAGAAGGCCGCCCCTACTCCAGCGAATTCCAAATCTACGGGGAAAAGCGGCACCTTTACTGTGAAACGCTGGCCTATTCCGAATGGCACCTGATCACCTGCATGCCCTACAACTCCCTGAACAGCAGCATCGACAAACTCAGCGGGCAGCTTTTGGGCATGGCTGTCTCCTGCTTCATGATCATCTTCGTGGGATTGGCGCTGATCTTTATCCACTATTATAAGATGAACCGTGAGCAGATGACATCCTTGGACAATGCCCGCCGGGAGGCGGAACACGCCCAGAAGAAGGCCGAACAGGCACAGCAGGTTGCGGAGCAGGCCCAGAAAGATGCGGAACATGCCAACCGGGCCAAGAGCGAGTTCCTGTCCAACATGAGCCACGACATCCGGACGCCCATGAACGCTATTGTAGGCATGACGGCCATTGCCACCACCAATATTTCCAATACCCAGCAGGTACAGCACTGCCTCAAGAAAATTGCCCTTTCCAGCAAGCATTTGCTTGGGCTCATCAACGACGTGCTGGATATGTCCAAGATCGAAAGCGGAAAGATGACCCTGAACGTGGATCAGGTTTCCCTTCAGGAAGTCGTGGACAGCCTTGTCAGCATCGTCCAGCCCCAGGTACAGGCAAAACACCAGAAATTCAACGTATTCGTCCACGACATCACGGTGGAAAACGTCTGCTGCGACGGTGTGCGCCTGAACCAGGTCCTGCTGAACTTCCTTTCCAACGCAGTCAAGTTCACGCCGGAAGAAGGCACTATCCAACTCTCCCTTTACGAAGAGCCGTCCCCCAAGGGAGAGGCGTACATCCGCACCCATATGATTGTGCGGGATTCCGGCATCGGCATGACGCCGGAATTTAAGGAGAAGATCTTCGAGGCCTTTGTCCGGGAGGACAATGCCCGGGTGCAGAAAACCGAGGGCACCGGCCTGGGCATGGCCATCACCAAGCACATCGTAGACGCTATGGGCGGCACCATTGAAATCGACAGCGAACCGGGCAAGGGCACCCAGTTCCACGTGACGCTGGATCTGGTACAAGCCACTGTGCAGGAAGAGGACATGATCCTGCCGGACTGGAACATGCTGGTGGTAGACGACGACAAGGAATTGTGCGAAAGCGCCGTAGCCTCCCTGCGCTCTATCGGCCTCCACGCAGAGTGGACCCTCACCGGCGAACTGGCTGTGGAAATGGCGGAGGAGCACCACCGCCGGGGGGACGATTACCACATCATCCTTCTGGACTGGAAGCTTCCCGGTATGGACGGCATCGATACCGCCCGGGAGATCCGCAACAGGCTGGGCGACAACATCCCTATCCTGCTGATCTCCGCCTACGATTGGAGCGAGATTGAAACGGACGCCAAAGAGGCCGGCATCAGCGGATTCATCTCCAAGCCTCTGTTCAAATCTACCCTTTTCTATGGCCTCAAGCCTTTTACCGGCGAGAAATCCGAGGAGCACGTGGAGGAAAGCGGCGCCACGGACTTCACCGGCCGCAAAATCCTTCTGGCGGAAGACAACGAGTTGAACTGGGAGATTGCGGAGGAACTGCTCAGCGATCTGGGCCTGGAATTGGACTGGGCGGAAAACGGCGAAATCTGCGTGAAGAAATTCCAGGCCTCCCAGCCGGGCTTCTACGACGCCATCCTGATGGACCTGCGGATGCCCATCATGTCCGGCTATGAAGCCGCCCAGGTCATCCGGGGGCTGGACCGTTCCGACGCCAACATCCCCATCATCGCCATGACGGCAGACGCCTTTTCCGAGGATATCAAGCGGTGCCTGGATTACGGCATGAACGCCCACATCGCAAAGCCTATTGATATGCGGGAAGTCACCAGAACCCTGGAAAAGTATCTGCGCCCATCCAAATAACCAGCCGAACCGCCCGGAGACATTATTGTCTCCGGGCGGTTTCCCATGGAATAATTTCCGCGCTCCCGCTGTCAAAAGCCGGCAAGGGTTTTTGACAGCGGTTTTTCCTATCCCAAAACCGCGCCGGCGGTCAAAAATACCAGCGTCAGCAGAAGGAAATATAAAATCAGTTTCCACACATATTTGATCCACTTGTCGTAGGGCACATGCCCCAGGGCCAGGGCGCCCATGACCACCGCCGCCGTGGGGGTAATCATGTTCACCAGGCCGGAGGCGGACTGGAACGCCGTCACTACCAGCGCCCCGCCTACCCCGGCAAACTGGCCCAAAGGCGCCAGGATAGGCACCGATAATGTGGCAAGGCCCGAGGAGGAGGGGATCAGTACCGACAAAGGCAGGTAAATCAGGAATACCAGCAGCGTGAAAGTCACAGCCCCTGCCCCGGCCAATGCATTCTCCCCCCAGTGGAGGATGGTGCCGGTAATATTGCCGTCGTTCATCAGCACGGTAATGCCCCGGCTGACGCCAATGATAAAGCCCACGCCCAGCAGGTCCGCGCACCCGGCCACAAAGGTCTCGGCTACCTCGTCCTCCCGCTGGCCGTCAATAAAACCGATGATCACGCCGCCCACCAGGAAGAGAGCGGAGAGTTCCGGAAACCACCAGCCCAGGGTAGGCAGCGGAAGGCCCATCTCGTCAAAGGGAATTACGCCGTAGATCATAACAAGGAACACCAGGGCGAACAGGGTCATAATTACCTTCCGCTTTGGCGTGAAGGGCACCTGATCCTCCATGCTCACCTGGATTTTTCCCGCGCCAACGCCCACCACGGACTTAGAGGGGTTCTTCTTGACCCGCGCAGCATAGGCCATGACAAACCAGATGGCTGCGCTCTCAAAAACAATCCACTGGAGCACCCGCAGGAGAATCCCGTCCCCCAGGGAAACCCCGGCGAAACCCGCCGCAATGCCTGTTGCAAAGGGGTTTACCGTGGAACTGAGTACCCCGGTCCCGGCCCCCAGCAAAATCACGGAGATACCCACCACTGCGTCATAGCCCGCCGCCAGAAACACAGGGATCAGCAGTGGATAGAAGGCCATAGTCTCCTCCCACATACCGAAGGTGCTGCCGCCCAGGCCGAAAAACAGCATGAGGATGGGGATCAGCCACTTTTCCCGTCCCCCCAGACGGCGGATCACCGTTCCCACCCCGGCGTCCACTGCTCCGGTTTTCATCACAACGCCCAGGAAGCCGCCTACCATCAGAATAAACACGCAGACATCCACCGCGTCGTAAAACCCGGAAAAGGCGGCCTTCAGCACGGCCCCCACCCCCTGGGGATTGGCTTCAATCTCGTGGTAGGTGCCGGTAATCGGCACGTCATTCTCATACTCATAGGTCCCGGCGGGGATGATCCAGGTGGAAACAGCCACCAGAATAATCAGGATAAAGAGGATTGTATAGGCCGTGGGCATACGGAACTTGGATTCTTTCAAAGGGACGCCCCCTTTTTATTTTCCAATGGTGGCCACCAGCACGGCCTTGATCGAGTGCATCCGGTTCTCCGCCTCGTCGAACACCACGCTGTGGCGGCCCCGGAACACCTCGTCCGTTACCTCACGGATATCAATGCCCTTGTCCTTCCACTCCTTGGCAAGCTTTGTCTCGAAATCGTGGAAAGAGGGCAGGCAGTGCATATAGAGCACATCCGGGTTGCCAGTGGCTTTCAGTGTCTCCTCAGTCACCCGGTAGGGTTCCAGCAGCTTTGCACGCTCGGGGATCAGGTCCTCTTCACCCATGGAAGCCCAGATGTCGCCGTAGATCATGTCAGCGTCCTTGAGATCCTTCATGCTGTCGGTGATCTCAATCAGGCCGCCGTTCTTCCGGGCCTCGGCAAACACCCGCTTCACCAGTTCCTGATCCATCTGCTGGGCCAGTTCCTGGGGGCCGAGGCCCACAAAGTGCATTCCCATCTTGGCTGCACCGATCATCCAGGCATAGCACATGTTGTTCCGCACGTCGCCGGGGAAGACCACCTTCATCTTGTTCAGGGGCTTGTGGCAGTGCTCCTCCAGGGTCATCATGTCCGCCAGGATCTGGGTGGGATGATCCCAGTCGGTAAGCCCGTTCCAGACAGGTACACCTGCGAACTTCGCCAGATCCTCCACAACCTTCTGGGCATAACCCCGGTACTCAATGCCGTCGAAAAACCGGCCCAGCACCTTGGCGGAATCCTCCAAAGACTCCTTTTTTCCCATCTGGGAACTGCCAGCGTCCAGATAGGTCACATGGGCCCCCTCCTGGGTGGCGGCCACCTCAAAGGAACAGCGGGTGCGGGTAGAGGTCTTTTCAAAGAGCAGCACAATGTGCTTGCCTTTCAGGGCAGGTTCGCAGATGCCGGCCCTGCGCTTGGATTTCAGATCATGACCCAGGTCCAGCAGAAACCGGATCTCCTCGGGGGTGAAATCCTCCAGAGTCAGAAAACTCCGGCCTTTCAAATTAACAGCCATGGTAATTTCTCCTTTTCGTCAGTTGTTCCCGGCCTACGCCGCCGGGGTCAGGGATTGTCCCGCCAGAGAGGCATGGACATACACCGGGGGCCGCCCCGTCCCCGGCTTAGTTCGGCGCTGGGGATGGTGTGGATTTTGACGCCCGCCTCTTCCAGGGAGCGGTTGGTGACATAGTTCCGGGAATAGACCACCACTTCCCCGGGGGCAATGGCCAGGGTGTTGCTGCCGTCGCTCCACTGCTCCCGGGCGGCGTCAATCTCGCTGCCCTGGCCGCAGGGGATGAGGGTCACGCTGTCCAGGTGCAGGTGCTCCTTCAAGATATCCTCCAGACGGGCGTCTTCCTGGCGGATGGTCATTTTCCGGTTTTCATCCAGTTCCATAACAAACACGGTTATGCTGGCAAGGATGTTGGGGTGGACGGTAAATTTATCCCGATCCACCATGGTGAACACCGTGTCCAGATGCATGAAGGAACGGCTTTTAGGGATATTGAAGGCCAGGATCTTCTTAAAGGTTTTGCTGTGGGTCAGGACGGCCTCCGCCAAGGTGTCAATGGAATCCTCCCGGGTCCGCTGGGAGATACCCACCGCCAGTACCTCCGGTGCAAGGATCAAAATGTCCCCGCCCTCCAGGGAGGATGTCTCCCCCCGGTCATACCAGCGGGGGGCGTGCATATACTCTGGATTGTGCTCAAAAATAAATTTGCCAAAGAGGGTTTCCCGGTTCCGGGTGGTGGTCTGCATCTTGTGGATGGAAACGCCGGTGCCGATGGTGGCGAAGGGATCCCGGGTAAAGTAGAGGTTCGGCATGGGATCCACGGCAAAGGGGTAGTCCTCCCCGTTATGGGAGAGGAAGTCCCCCAGTTTGGCGCTGCCCTGGCGCAGCTGGTTCTTGCGGACGCCCGCCATCATGGTGGAGACCATCTCCTTGTCGGGCATTTTGCCAAGGTATTCCTCCAGACATTCCCGCATCCGCTGATCCCGGATATCGGCTTCGTCCAGGAACTGACGAATGAAATCGTTCCGGACCTCAGTGCTGGTGAGGGAATTGACCACCAGATCAGTCAGGTAGACGACCTCCACCCCCTGCTGGCGAAGACAGTCCGCGAAGGCGTCGTGCTCCTTCTGAGCCTCCTTCAGGTAGGGGATGTCGTCAAAAAGCAATCGTTCCAGGTACTCAGGCATCAGGTTTTCCAGTTCCCCGCCGGGGCGGTGGAGCAGGACTTTTTTCAGCCGCCCCACTTCGGAGGTATTATGGAGTCCGGTTTCCAAAATTCGCTCACTCCTTTTCAGGGTTAAAATAAGGCAGCCCTCCGGGCGGGCCTCTGCGGCCGCGGCTGTCCCGGGATCCGGCAGTTTTTGGGCCGCCGGTTTTTTTGTCAGCACAGTTGAAACCAGCACGTCTGCGGCTTTTCAGCTGTGTGGACTATACGGCCCCGGAGGCCGGCATTGCCGCCGCTTGGAAAAGCGTTTCGGCCTGCGCAAATCCGCCGGCTGTATCGTTGATAGCTGCTATCCGATAGGGTCTCTGAATTTTTAGATTTCATACTTGAAACCGCGAAAAATTTCCGCCGGAGGGAACCGGGCGGAAAGCATAAAAAAGAAAGCCGGCCCTTTCGGACCGGCTTTCCGGAAAATCCTGATATTTTCAAAAAAGTTAAACTGCCATTAACTTGATATCTGCTGTGGCCGGGCCATTGGTACGCCATGCACAGCGCACCATCCGCGGGACAATACGCCAAACCGTTTTTGTTTACGTGCCCCTGTGCTTGCCCAAATACGCCTCTTTCACCTTTTCGTCGGCCAGCAGTTCCGCGCCGGTGCCGGACATGGTGATATGCCCTGTCTCCAGCACATAGGCCAAATCCGCGATTTTCAGGGCCATATTAGCGTTCTGCTCCACCAGGAGGATGGTGACGCCCTGGCGGTTGATCTCCCCGATGATGGAGAAGATGTCCTGTACCACCAGAGGCGCCAATCCCAGGGAAGGTTCGTCCATCAGCAGCAGCTTGGGCCGGGACATCAGGGCGCGGCCCACCGCCAGCATCTGCTGTTCGCCGCCGGAAAGGGTGCCTGCCACCTGCCAGTCCCGCTCTTTCAGCCTGGGGAACAACTCGTAGACCCAGGACAGATCCTTTTCAATCTCTGCCTTGTCCTTCCGGAGATAGGCCCCCAGCTTCAGATTCTCCAGCACCGTCATGTCCGGGAATACCCGGCGGCCCTCAGGGCTCATGGCAATACCTACGCTGATAATCTGGTCAATGGGCTTGCCTAAAAGTTCGCTGCCGTTCCACTGGACGGAGCCGGAGGCTGCCTTGACAAGGCCCGTGATGGTACGGAGGGTAGTGGATTTGCCTGCGCCGTTTGCGCCGATAAGGGTGACGATCTTCCCGTCGGGCACCTCCAGGCTGATGCCCCGGAGGGCCTGGATGCCGCCGTAGCTGACGTGGAGGTTTTCAATTTTAAGCATCTTCCGTCACCCCCAGATACGCGTCGATAACGCGTTTGTTGTTCTGAATTTCCGCCGGGGTGCCCTCGGCAATCAGCTTTCCGAAGTCCAGCACGTAAATACGGTCGGAAATATCCATGACCAGATCCATATGGTGCTCAATCAGAAACACCGTCAGGTGGAACTGATCCCGGATCTTGCCGATAAAGGCCGTCAGTTCATCGGTCTCCTGGGGATTCATGCCCGCCGCCGGTTCATCCAGCAGCAAAAGCCGGGGCTCCGACGCCAGCGCCCGTGCAATCTCCAGGCGGCGCTGCTTGCCGTAGGGCAGGGAGGTGGCCAGTTCATCCTTCACATCCGTGAGGCCCACCACCTCCAAAAGGCGTTCCACATCCGCCCGCTGCTCCGCCTCCTCCTTCCGGTTCAGGCGGAAGGTGGCGGAAAATACGTTGTGGCTCACCCGGCAGTGCTTGGCAATCAGGACGTTGTCGAACACTGTCTGGGATTTCCACAGGCGGATATTCTGGAAGGTCCGGGCCATGCCCAGCTTCGTAATTTTATCGGGTGTGGGGGCCAGGACCTGGGTATATTCCCCGGCATGCTGGCCCTTGTATAGCTTTTTCATCTTGCCTTGGGGATGGTTCTCCACAATTTTCTCTCCCCGGAACCAGACCGCGCCGTTGGTGGGCTGGTATACGCCGGTAACGACGTTGAAAGCGGTGGTCTTGCCTGCGCCGTTGGGGCCGATGAGGGCTACAATCTCGCCTTCGTTAATCTCCAGGTTCAGATTGTCAACAGCTACCACGCCGCCGAACTGCATGGTGGCATTTTCGATTTTCAGCATATTTTCACTCATTTGCCGGCGGCCTCCTTTTCCGATTTTTTCGGCCTGCGCCGTAGGAGGTCAGGAAACTCCTTCTCACCCATGATGCCTTTCCGGAAGAACAGCACCACAATCATGATAAAGGTGGAGAAGACCACCATCCGGAAGCCGGGGGCCAGCAGCTTGATGCCGCCGGGGTTGTTGCCGGGATCGTCCAGGAACCGCAGCCACCACTCGCTGCACCCGATGAAGAGGTAGGAGGCAATGATGCTGCCGCTGATGGAACCGATGCCGCCGATGACCACCATCAGGAGGATTTCGTAGGTCATGGCCACCGTGAAGCCCTTCGCCTGCACGCTGCTCATATACATCGCCAGCAGCCCGCCGCCTACACCGGCAAAGAAGGAACTGATGACAAAGGAGAGCATCTTGTGCTTGGCCAGATTGATGCCCATGGCCTCGGCAGCGATTTCATCGTCCCGGACGGCCTTGAAAGCCCGGCCATAGGTGGAGTTCACCAGCAGCACAATGCACAAAATGCAGATGCCCACGATGATCACATAGGGGTAGAGATGCTTGAAGGTGGGGTACTGCCGCAGCGTATTGGAGCCGTTGGTGAGGGGGGCAAAACTCTCATACTGGATAAAGGTGCGGATGATCTCCGCGAAGCCCAGGGTGGCAATAGCCAGGTAGTCGCTCTTGAGCCGCAGCACCGGCAGGCCAATCAGCCAGCCGAAGAGGGCCGCCAGCAGGCCGCAGATCAAAAGCGTCACCACCATGCCAATGACGCCGCCCACCAGATCCCCCAGCAGGCCGGAGAAGGCCTCGGGAATGGAGAATTGGACGATGCCGCCGTCATAATACTGGTACACGCCTGCCCGCTTGGCCACAGGGATGGTGAGAATGGCGTACGTGTACGCCCCGATGAGCATGAAGCCCGCCTGTCCCAGGGAAAAGAGGCCCGTAAACCCGTTCAGCAGGTTCATGGATACCACCAGCAGCGCATAAACGGTACCCTTTTTCAAAACCGTCATCAGCAGGGTCTGGCCGGTGGCATCCGCAATACCCTCCGCGCCCAGGGACAGCACCGCCATAGCGGCGATGACGACAAGGCCCCAGAAGATTGTCTTATTGCTTTTCTTATCCATCCTCACACCTTCTCCTCCAGTTTCTCTCCAAAGAGGCCGGTGGGCTTCACGCACAGCACCAGGATCAGCAGCGCAAAGGTAAACGCGTCGCTGAAGGTGGAGTAGCCGAGGCCCCGGATGATATTTTCGCAAATGCCGATGATAAAGCCGCCTACCACCGCACCGGGGATGGATCCGATACCGCCAAACACCGCCGCTACGAAGGCCTTCAGGCCCGGCATGGTGCCCACGGTGGGAGAGACAGTGGAATAGTTGCTGAAAAACAGAAAGGAGCCCACTGCCGCCAGGAAGGAGCCAATCACAAAGGTCATGGAAATGACGCTGTTGATCTTGATGCCCATCAGGCGGGCCGTCTCAAAATCCCGGGAGGCCGCCCGCATGGCCATGCCGATGCGGGTTTTCTTGATCAACGTTACTAGGGCCAGGATCAGCACAATGGTGAGGATCGGGGTGATGACCGTGACCCGCTTGGTCTCCACGCCGAAAACGGAAATGCTGTCAGAGATCCAGGGGATAACCGGGTACTGCTGGGGCTGCCCGCCAGTGATATACCACATCAGGTTTTGCAGCAGGTAGCTGACGCCGATGGCGGAGATCATGACGCTCATGCGGGGGGCGGAGCGCAGGGGCTTATAGGCCAGCCGCTCCACGGTGAAACCCAGAAGCACCGTCAACACAATCGTCAGGGGGATTGCCAGCTGCACCGGCATGGCAGTGACGGCGTAAAACATGATAAACCCCGCCACCGTGAAGATGTCGCCATGGGCGAAGTTGATCAGCCGCAGGATGCCGTAGACCATGGTGTAGCCCAGCGCGATGAGGGCGTACTGTCCGCCTACGGAGATACCCGGCAGCAGTGCCGATAGAAATTGTACCATATTCTCTCTCCTTTTCCCATTTTTCACCGGTTTTCCGGAACACAGAGTTCCCTGTTTCTGCCCTCCGGAAAACCGGCGGAGGAACGCCGCACGCGGCAGCGGGGAAATTTTCCCCGCTGCCGTGTGTTTTTTCTTGTGCGCAGGAACTTACTGGGCCAGGCCCTGCTCCTTCACGGAGTAGAACTCACCCTTTTCGGTATCCACGCCCTTGATGAAGATGATATTCTTATCCACATCGCCCTCATCGTCGAACACCACATCGCCGGTGACACCGGTATAGGTCACGCCGGGGAGCGCCTTGGCGATGGCGTCGGAATCAGCGGAACCGGCGGCCTTGATGGCCTCAATGGCCACCATATAGGCATCATAGCCCAGAGCGGACACAGCGGACACAGTGTCGCTGCCGCCGTTGTTGGCCAGCTTATCGCTGTTGGCGTTCAGCCAAGCCTTGAAGCCCTCCATGAAGGCGGCAGCATCGTCAGAGGCGCCCTCATCATAGAAGGTGGAGAAGTACACGTCAGCCTTGGACTTGCTGGCAGCCTGGAGAATGACGGCGTCGTCCCAGGTATCGCCGGCAATCAGGGGGATACCGGCAGAGGCGGCCTGGTCAATCAGCAGGGAAGCCACGGTGGTGGAACTGGGGGCAAAGATCACGTCTGCGCCAGCGCTCTTGGCGGCGTTGACGAAACCGGACATATCAGTGTTGCCCTGGGGGTTCTGATCGGCCACCACCTGGATGCCCAGGCGGCCGCATTCCTGGGTGAAATACTCGCCCAGGCCCACGGAGTAGTCGTCACCCAGTTCGGTGAAGACGTAAGCGGTCTTGGCGTCGAACTCATCCTTAGCCAGGTTGGCAAGGACGCTGCCCTGGAAGGGATCCAGATAGCAGACGCGGAAGTAGTAGGGGTTGCCCAGGGTCACGCCGGGGTTGGTGCAGGAGCAGCCGATAGCGGCGATCTTGGCCTCCTCGAACACGGGGGCGGCGGCCATAGACACGCCGGAGCCATAGGAACCCAGCACCACAGCCACTCCGGAACTCACCAGCTGCTGGGCGGCGGAAACGCCCTTGTCGTTTTCGGACTGGTTGTCAACCGGCACCAGTTCCACCTTATACTCCTCGCCGCCGATGGTGACGGAGGAAACCTGGGTGTTGGCATATTCAATGCCCAGGACTTCCTTCTTGCCGCCTGCACCGTTGGCGCCGGAAGAGGGCTCATAGATGCCGATCTTGATGACGCCGCCTTCGGAGCTGCCGGAACCGCCTGCACCGTTGGAATTGGAGCCGCTGTCGCCGCCGCAGGCCGCCAGGCTCAGCGCCATAGCCAGCGTCAGCAGAACCGCAAACATTCTTTTCATACTGTTCAATCCTCCTATTTTTTGCTGGGGCAGACTGCTCCACCCTTCGCTTATGCTGTATTTTACGTGGTTTTTCCACTTCTTGCAAGGTCAATTATTCACAGAAAGAAATCTTAAAATTTCCGGTTTTCCAAAGATTTGTCCTTTTATCAGGGCGTATTTGTCCCCGTCTGGTAGACTGCCCCCTTTTCAGCAAAAAAATAAGCGGCAAATTGTCCGTCAATGGAGGACAGCAGTTTTGGCAATTTTGCCGAAGGAATCTGGAAAAAGCGACAGATTTTATGGCGGAACCGCAAATTTTCTCAGGCAGCCCCGGGAAAAAGGAGCGGACGCGCCGCCAAAAGCAGCGGCGCGTCCGGATTTTTGTCACTGTCCGGCGGGCGGATCCGCCTGACCCAGGACCTCCAAAAAGGCCTCCCGTTCCATGGTCTCATGCTCCAGCAGATACCGGGCCACAGCCTCCAATCTGTCCCGCTGCCGGCGGAGAATGTCCTCGCACCGGCTGTAGGCTTCTCCTACAACGGCCTTCACCTCGCCGTCAATCTGGGCGGCAACGGCTTCGGAGTAGCTGCGGCCCTGGCTCATGGTACGGCCGATAAAGACCTCCTCGTGGCCGGTATCAAAGGAAACAGTGCCCAATTTTTCGCTCATGCCATAAGAGGCCACCATCTTCCGGGCGATGGAGGTTGCCCGCTGAATGTCATTGCTGGCCCCGGTGGAGATATCCCCCAGGCACAGCTTCTCCGCCACCCGGCCTCCCAGAAGGGCCACAATCTGATCTTCCATATACCGCTTGGAGAGATAGGAGCGATCCTCCTCCGGCAGGGAGATGGTCATCCCCCCGGCCCGGCCCCGGGGCACGATGGTAATCTGGCTGACGGGATCCTGGTTGGGCAGGGTGTGCATAACAATGGCGTGACCCGCCTCGTGGTAAGCCGTCAGTTCCCGTTCGTGCTGGGGAATCACCCGGCTCCGCTTTTCGGGGCCGGCAATGACCTTGATCTCCGCCGCCCGCAGGTTATCCATATTGATGAACCGCAGGCCGTTTCGGGCAGCGAGCAGGGCCGCCTCGTTGATGAGGTTTTCCAGATCCGCACCGGTAAACCCGGCGGTGCCCTGGGCAAGCTTATGGAGATCCACATCCTCCGCCAGGGGCTTGCCCTTGGCGTGGACCTTCAAAATCTCCTCCCGGCCTTTGATGTCCGGCAGGCCCACATAGACCTGGCGGTCAAACCGTCCCGGCCGCAGCAGGGCCGGATCCAGTACGTCCGCCCGGTTGGTGGCCGCCAGGACCACCACACCCTCGTTGGCAGAAAAGCCGTCCATTTCCACCAGGAGCTGGTTCAGGGTCTGTTCCCGTTCGTCGTGCCCGCCGCCCAGGCCTGTGCCCCGCTGGCGGCCCACAGCGTCAATCTCGTCAATGAACACAATGGCAGGGGAGGTCTTCTTGGCCTGCTCAAAAAGATCCCGCACCCGGCTGGCGCCTACGCCCACATACAGTTCCACAAAATCGGAGCCGGAGATGGAGAGGAAGCCTACGCCGGCCTCTCCGGCCACGGCCTTGGCCAGCAGTGTCTTGCCGGTGCCGGGAGGGCCTACCAGCAGCACGCCCTTGGGGATCCTGGCCCCCAAGTCGATATACCGGTCCGGATCCTTCAGGAACTCCACGATCTCCTGGAGTTCCTCCTTCTCCTCGTCGGCGCCGGCCACATCCTCAAAGGTGACTTTCTTGTCTTTGTCGGAGAGGGTCCTGGTGTGGGCGGTACCGAATCTCGCCATACGGTCCGCGCCTCCCATCCCGCCCTGGCTCCGAACCATGGTGAAATAGCACACCACGCCTACCGCCGCCAGCACCAGCAGCCAGGGGAGGAACTCCGCCAGCCAGTTAATGGTTTCCGGATCCGGGTAGTCGTAGGCTTTGATCACGCCCCGGCCGTACTGCTGCTGCACCAGATCGTTCAGATCATCATAGAACAGCTGGAAATCATAGAGGCGGTAGCGCACAGTCTTGCTGCCCTGCACCTCCTCCCGGAGATGCATCACCAGGGTCTTGTTGGTACCAATGGCAAAACTCTCCACCTTTTCCTGCAAAAAGAGTTGGCGCACCTGGGAATATTCCAACTCCGGAACCTGGGTATCCGCCCGCCACACCCAGGTGACGCACAGAAGGACAATGAATCCCAGGAAGATATAACTCATATTAAAACGGCTCTGTCTCGTCAAGAAAGTCCCTCCTTTGGGGGTAAATTTGCCTGTCCCGCCGAAGCACAGGAGCCTGCGGGGAAACCGCCGGCAGGCCCCGGCGCCGCGGCAGTTTAAGTATGGCTGTAGACCTCCGGCTTTAAAACACCGATGTAGGGAAGGTTCCGATACCGCTGGCAGTAATCCAGGCCATAGCCCACCACAAACTCGTCGGGTACCTCAAAGCCCACCAGATCGGCGCTGACCGCTTTCTCCCGGCGGGAGGGCTTGTCCAGCAGGGTGGCAATGGTGATGGAGGCTGCACCCTTCGCCATGAAGTAGTCCTTCAAAAAGGCTAGGGTATTTCCGGAGTCCAGAATGTCCTCCACAATCACCAGGTTCCGCCCGGTGATATCCTGCTGCAAATCGTGGTTGATTTTCACCCGCCCGGAGGAAACCGTGGCGTTCTGGTAAGAACTGACAGCGATGAATTCCACGTCGCTCTTCACCGGGCAGGCCCGCACCAAATCCGCCATAAACACAAAGGAGCCCTTCAAAACCCCCAGGAACAAGGGCGTCTGATCCTGAAATTTTTCCGCCAGGGCCGTACCCAACTCCGTCACCCGCGCTTTCAGTTCCTCTTCCGTTACCAGGATCTTCAGAATATCCTTTTCCAACTCGTTTCTCATGATGTCTCTCCCTCTTCATGATGTGGTGTCTCTATCTTGATAAACCGAAGGGCGTCCCCCTCCGGCAGGAATTCTGTATCCACTCCCAGCCGCCACACGGCGGCCAGACGCCCGCCCACGTAAAAGGCAGGCAGGCGATCCCGCTCCTCCAGGGAAATCCGGCAATCCAGGCAAAGCCGCTTCACCGTGCGGCTCCCTTTAGATCCCGGCAACGTCAGCCGCTCCCCCGGGACACAGGGTGCCGCCGTCACAAAGGCCCGCTCTCCTGGCCTCCCTGCCCGGAGGGCCACGCCTGCCCCCTCCCTGTGATCCAGCAGGGTCAGGGTGTATCCTCCCCAGCGGAGGGGCCGTCCCGGCAGCAGCTGTGTCTCTGTCAGCGGCTGGGGCCGGGTCTCCAGAATCAGCCAGCCCCGGCAGTACCGGGCGGAAACGCCGTGAGGCAGGCTGACGCGGCTCTCCCGGTTGGGGGCTGTCTCCCGGCTCATGGCCAGCACGGCGTCCAGATGGGCCGCGCCGATATCCTTCCGCCCCACCCCCAGCAGATCCAGAAGCCGCAGCAGCATCCTGGGCCGCACGGCGGCGGGGGCCTCTAAAAGGGCCTGCCACGAGAGGACAACCCGCCCCTCCTTGGCCTTCGCGGAGACCGTGCGCTCCGTCGCGTCCCGTTCCAGGGCCCGATCCACTGCGGACAGCTGCCGGGCGGCAGCGGTGATATGCTCCTCTGCCCTGGGGTTCAGCTGCCGCAGGAGGGGCATGATTTCCAGCCGCACCAGATTCCGGCTGGCGGCGGCCGGGTCAGCGTTGGTCTCGTCCTCTACATGGGGGATGCCCCGGGCGGCGGCATAGGCCACCAAATCCTCCCGGGGGGTCTCCAAAAAGGGCCGCAGGAAAGGAGGGCGCACAGAAGGGATTCCGCAGAGGCCTTTGAGGCCCGTGCCCCGCGCCAGATTCATCAGAATGGTCTCCGCATTGTCCCCGGCATGATGGGCGGTGAGAATCCACCGGCAACCCTCCTGCCGGGCGGCCTCCTCCAGAAAGGCATACCGCATAATCCGGGCGGCCTCCTCCAGGGAGAGGCCCTCCCGGGCTGCAACAGACCGCACGTCGCCCCGCCCCACAGTGAGGGGGATGCCATGGGCGGCGCACCAATCCCGGACGAAGGCCTCGTCCCGATCCGCCGCCCCGCCCCGGAGGCCGTGGTTGAAATGGGCCGCCGCCACCTCCCGCCGGAGGGTCATGGCTTCCGCCACCTGGACGGTAAGAGCCAGCAAGCACATGGAATCCACCCCCCCGGAAACGGCGCACAGCAGCCTGTCGCCGGGCCGGGTATGGAACTGGATGAATTTCTGGGCCTCGATCAGATCATTCCTCGTCGTCATAACGCCTGTCCAGGGTGGAGAAGGCGGTGTACTCCGGCGTCCACCGCAGTTCCACCTTGCCGGTTTCCCCGTGGCGGTTCTTTGCCACTATACATTCCGCAATATTATGCTTCTCCGAATCCTCGTCGTAATAATCCTCCCGGTACAAAAACAGCACGATATCCGCGTCCTGCTCGATAGAGCCGGATTCCCGCAGATCCGACAGCATAGGCCGCTTGTCCTCCCGCTTTTCGTTGGCGCGGCTCAGCTGGCTAAGGCAGACCACAGGGACGTTCAGTTCCTTGGCCATGATTTTCAGCATCCGGGAGATGTCCGACACAATCTGCTGGCGGTTTTCGCCGTAGCGGCTCTGCCCCCCGGCGGAGGTCATCAATTGCAGGTAGTCAATCACCACCAGGCCCAGATCGTCCAGGCGGCGGCACTTGGCGTTCATGTCTGCCACGGACAGCATGGGGTTGTCGTCAATGCGGATATCCACCCGGTTTAAAATGGTGGCCGCCCCGGCGATTTTTTCCCAATCGGTCTCCCGGAGGGCGCCGGTCCGCAGGCGGTTGCTCTCCACCAGCGCCTCAGAGGAGAGGAGCCGGGTGGCCAGCTGTTCCCTGGACATCTCCAAAGAAAAGATGGCCACGGTTTTTTTTGAACTCTTCGCCACGTTCAGGGCAAAGTTCAGCCCCAGGGAGGTCTTGCCCATACCGGGACGGCCTGCCAAGAGGATCAGGTCTGACTTGTTCAGGCCCGTGATCTTCTGATCCACAGCGGAGAGGCCGGTAGAGAGGCCCGGCAGGTGGTTTTCGCTCTCCCCCATCTCGCTGAGGCGATCCAGCACGTCCGGCAGTACCTGCCGCAAGGGCACCATGTCCTGGGCGGACTGGCCCCGGCGGATGGCGTAAACCTTCTGTTCGGCGGCCTCCAGGATTTCCGGCGCGCCGCCTATCCCCTCCTGCACCAGGGCGGTGATCTCCGACGCCGCCTGGGCCACGCTCCGCAGCAGCGCCTTGTCCCGGACAATGGCGGCGTACTCCATCACGTTGGCGGAGGTGGGGGTGATCTCCATCAGCTGGGCCAGGTAGGAACGGGTTGTCTGCTCGTCATAGGTGCCCACCCGGCGCATCTCCTCACAGACAGTAATGCCGTCAATGGGCTTTGCGTAGGTGAACATGGAGTAGATGGTCTCAAAAATCTCCCGGTTCTGCCGGAGGTAGAAATCCGAGGGGCAGAGTTTATCCATCACGTCCTTCACGCAGTCCGGATCGATAAGCATGGAGCCAAGAACGGCCTGTTCGCCTTCCAGGCTGTGGGGCATCTGTTTCAGAAGGATATCTTCAATTGCCATTTACGCCGCCTCCTTCCGGACTTTGGCCCCGGATGGTTTTCTTTTATTTCTCCTCGAAAACAGAGACATACACCGTCCCTGTGACCTCAAAACCCAGCTTTGCCTTCACTTGGTAGCTGCCAAAGGCCTTGATGGGATCCTCCAGCACCAGCTTCTGCTTGGGGATGTCAATGCCGTACTGGGCCTTCAAGCCCTCGGAGATCTCCTTGGAGGTGACGGCGCCGAAGAGCCGCCCGTTTCCGCCGGCCTTAGCGGTCAGCTTCACCATGCACTCCTTCAATTTTCCGGAGATCTCCTCCGCCTCAGCTTTCAGGCGTGCTTCCTCCGCCCGCTTGGCCTTCTCCCGGAGGTTCATGGTGTTGATGGCGTCCGCCGTAGCGGGGACAGCCAGTTTCCTGGGAAGCAGGAAGTTACGGGCGTAACCCTCGGATACCTCTATCATCTGGCCCTTTTTCCCCTGGCCTTTCACGTCCTGCTGTAAAATGACTTTCATCGCTGTTTTCTCCTTTTCTATTGTCTGATTGTCCCGGGGAACTGCCGGAAGCCCCCAGGCGTTCCGTCCCCGCTGCTTCACCCGGCTTCCGCCGGAACGGGCGATCCTCACCGGTAAACATGACCGGCTGATTTACTCCTCAAAATAAGCGTCAATGGCTGTCAGAAGTTTCCGGCGGACCTCCAGCAAATCGCCGTCCTCCACACAGCCCCCTGCGGTGGTGGAATTCCCGCCGCCTCCCAGGGCCTCCAGCACTACCTGCACGTTCACCTCACCCAAGGAGCGGGCGGACATCAGCACGTTGTTCTGGTTGCGGTAGAGGACGAAGGAAGCCTTCACGCCCTTCAGGCCCAGGAGTTCGTCCGCCGCCTGGGCAGCCGCCACGCGGTCAACGCCATCCTGGCCCACCGCGGCAATGGCAATATCCTCCCGGTACAACTCCGCCCGGCGGATAATGTCGTACTTGGAAACCATGCCGCTGAGATCCCCCTGGAACAGCCGCTGGACTTCCGCCGTATCGGCCCCGGCCCGGCGGAGGAACGCCGCCGCGTCGAAGGTCCTGCCGCCGGTGCGGAGGGTGAAATGCTTGGTGTCCAGCACAATTCCCGCCAGCAGCGCCTCCGCCTCCTCCCGCATGAGATCAGCGGGCTCCACCAGGTATTGCAGCAGTTCCGTCACCAGTTCGGAGGCAGAGGAAGCATAAGGCTCATGAAAATTGAAAGCGGCGTTTTCAATGTAGGTGGCCGCCCGCCGGTGGTGATCGATAACCGCCACCCGGTTGCAGGCGTCCAGCACCTGGGGACTGTCTACCAACTCCGGCCGGTTGGTATCCACCACCACGAGCAGTGCCCCGGGCTGCATCCGCAGGAAAGCGTCGCTGCCGGTGGTGAATACGCCGTCATACTCCGGACGGCCCCGCATCTTTTCAAGCAGGGACTGGGCGGCATTGCGTTCCTGATCCATGATGATCTGGGCCCGTTTGCCCCGCTTCCGGGCGGCGCAGCAGATGCCCACGGCGGCCCCCAGGGCGTCCATGTCGGCATAGCTGTGGCCCATGACGTAAATCTGTCCGGCGTCGGCCATCAGTTCACTGAGGGCATTGGCCATAACCCGGGACTTCACCTTTGTGCGCTTCTCGGTGGACTTTGCCCGCCCGCCGTAAAACTCGAAGTCCATCCGGCCCCGTACCACCGCCTGGTCGCCGCCCCGGCTGAGGGCCATCTCCAGGGAGAGGCTGGCGTTTTTGTAGAGATCCGCCATGGTGGAACCGTCCTTGCCAATACCGATGGAGAGGGTCGGCATAACCCCCTCCCCGATCTTGATGCCGCGGATGGCGTCCAGGACGGAGAATTTCTGCTCCACAAAGTGGTCGTAATGCTGCTCCTCAAAGAGGAACAGATAGCGATCCCGTTCAGTTTTCAGCAGGATACCCTCGCTACCCTCCGCCCAGCTGTTGAGTTTTTCGTCAATCTGGGCCAGGATGGCGCTGCGCTGGGTGTCGGCGCAGGACTTCATGATGTCCTCGTAGTTATCGACCATCAGCAGCGCCAGTACCGGGCGGCTGGCGTTGTAGGTCTCTTTCAGCAGATCCGCCTCTGTAGTATCCACCCAGTAGGTGGTGGCCACCAGGCTCTGTTCCCCGCCCCGGCCCTTGGCCCGGGCCATGCTGCCGTAGACCCGGAAGCGGCGGTTGTTCATGATAACCCGATCCGGGCATTCCTGTTTCCCCTCCAGCAGCCACTGGACAGGGCAGTCCGGCACCGCGTCCTCCACCCGCATCTCGAAGAGGTGCTCCCGCACCCCGGCCAGCTGGAGGAAGTTCTCGTTGCTCCAGATAACCTCGCCGGTATCGGGCCGGAAGACCATGATAGGCAAGGGGGAGTTGATGAGGGTGGATTTGCTGGCGGTATCCACACTGCCGGTCACGCTGTCAATATACTGCAAAATATTCTGACGGCGTTTTTTGTTGCGGTTGGTGGAATAGACATACAGCCCCACCGTGGCAATCCCCTCCACCATAGCCAGCACCGGCTGAAAGGGCACCGCTGCCAGGGTAAAAATCACAAGGCAGAGGAAATACAGCTGCAAATTTGGCTCCAGCAGACGGGAGAGTTTCTTGTTATTCATAAGCGCATGCTCCTTTTTACCGGAAAACACACCGTAATAATATAATAGACTATCAGTATACCAGTTTTGCTAAAAATAAGCAACCGTCAAAACTGACAGCCGGCGGAAAATTGTTGCAGGCCGTTCCGCTGGAAACCCCTGGTATCCGGAAATTCACACCTTATGCTTTACAGCCTCGGATGGTTCCATCCGGGCCTGAAAAAAACCCAAGGCCTCTTGAGAAACAGCCCCGGGGCTTTCTGCATCCAAATCCAATTGCGCCTCCAGCGTTACGGCACATTTCATGCACACACAAAATTCCGTCAAAACGCAAAATCAAATTGAAAAATTTCCAATCGGCAGGCAAAAACAGGAAAATACGCAAAATTTCGTCTTCCAGCATCAAAAAACGCAGTAAATCAAACACTACCCGCTCAAAAGCGCGTAAAGACGGGGACGTTTAGCCTTGATTGCAGCGATTTTTTATCACATTCCGCCAAAGGCGCCAAGGGTAAAATAAACGGCTTCGCCGCCCTTGACATCCCTGCCGGAACGTGATGCACAGTAATCAAGGCGGCATAAGCCGTCTTGTACGATTTGTTTTATTTTGTCCAGATTATACGATGCGTAAAATATATTCCAGCAAAAACAGGGTGGAATCAAAGAGGGCATCCCCAGTCCCCATCAGAGGCGCCGCCGCAAGGCACAGGAACATCTGATAGTAAAGGTATCAAAACCACCCAATAGGAGGCAAACAAGCTTTACCGAAAGCAACACCCAAAGGAACAAAGGCCTCCAAGGTAAAGGCACAGTACGCAGCATACACAACAAAAGAGGATACAAACAGAGGCAGAGATACAAAAACCAAAAAGTTCAATACCCCCCTCATCTCCGCGCAGGGAGCAAAGCGAACCTGCCAGCATCCCTCGTCCAACTCCGCCGAAAACCCAGAGAAGCAGATTTCGGCGGAAAGCGAAGAAATTCCCATTACAGCGCAGTTTTCGCCGCAAGGCGGAAACGGAGCAGTAATGGGAATTTCTGAGTTGGCAGCGGGTGAAGGATTCGAACCCTCACATACAGAGTCAGAGTCTGCTGTGCTACCTTTACACAAACCCGCTATAGGCGTTCGAAGTTTTGAACAGCTATTATTATACAGAAAAGCCTGCGTTTGTCAAGACTTTTTTTGCAAATCCCAACCTATATTTTTCATCCGTCTTCTCCTCAGTCAAATTCTCCCCAGTTCAATCTCTGCAATACCCATAAAATACCAAGGCTATCCCCGCTGCAATAAGCAGGAACGCCGGATAAGAGACCGGGATACCGCCTGAAACAAGCGTTGTGTTTGGCATGGACGCTATGATGCTCCGGACAGCATAATCCGTACAGAAAAGGATTACCCCGCTTAAAAACAGGCCGACGCCAATTACCATCTTCTTCATTGCTAATCCCTCCCACATTTATCTGTTTATCCTAAATACAGTATCGCCCTATCCAATGCAGAGATAGAAAGCAGCCACAGCACCGGAGCATTTTCCCCCACCCTTGAAAGCTGTTTCATCAAACCGCCCATCAAAAACTCAAACGTTAGAGCCATTTATTGATGAATGACTGCCTGATAAAGCTGGATCTGAAAAATCACATTCCCACTATTTTTCTAACAGTATCCGCCGTTCTGATCGTTAATTTGCCGCTGATATGTGTACTCGCTGTCTTGGCCCACCAATTTGTTTCCCCGCCAGCCGGACATATGATGCAAGATGTAATCAAGTTCTTCTCTTGAGATGTATTGTGTAAAGGGGGGTCACCACCTTTTACACATTGGCTGACGGTTCATTTGTGGCAGAATGACAGAGGCTGGAAAGGCGGTGATCGACCAGCAGGAGGGAACCGAAGGGGGAGCGTCCGGGGATGGC
Source organism: uncultured Oscillibacter sp. (assembly GCA_910584995.1). Lineage (GTDB taxonomy): Bacteria > Bacillota > Clostridia > Oscillospirales > Oscillospiraceae > Oscillibacter. The sequence goes on from CAJUDW010000001.1 coordinate 210,792, forward strand.
CTGGGCGTTCCGTTCTCTTTGCCGGCCCTCTCGAAAAGCACACTTACTCACCGCCGGCCAAGGCCGACGGTGATACTGCCTGACGGCAGTCGTGTGCCCTCCGGGGACGGCTTCGCCGGGGTGTCATCCCCTGCCGGTATATACCAACAGACGCCAACGGCAGCTTGTGCATCGGACGCAGCCGCGCCGATCACCGGGGGCTTGGGGGTCTTCAGCCGCCAACAAGCGGCACAGGGTATATACCTGTGCATTGCTTTCCATTACCATTGTTGACTACGCCCGCTGGATACACACTTGACTTTTTGCCGAACCATTTATATAATAACATCGCTATTATTGCGCCTTACGATGGAGGTCTCAAAACAAGAAAGGGGTATTTGCTATGAAAAAGGCGGAGTTTTGGAAAGGATTTGGCGTTGGCTTTACGGTACTATTGTTACTCATGTGCCTATGTATGACTGCCTTTGCGTCTTCCAAACGGACTATTGATGTAGAGGATGGTATTGGCATCTCTATCAATGGGGCAACCTTTATCCCGAGGGATGCCGCCGGGAATCAAGTTTCGGTCTTTATCTACAATGGAACTACCTATGCTCCTGTCCGCGCTATTGGAGAAGCTATGGGGCTGGATGTCAAGTTTGACTCGGCTAATCGAATGGTTCAGCTTACCACACAGGATCGTTTGCTTGCTCAAAATGGGGCTTCTGGCTCCTATATAAGTGCTGATCGGGCCAAAGAAATTGCCTTGGCGGACGCTGGCCTAAAAGGAGGAAATGCTGTTTTCCTGAAGGTCAAATTGGAGCGGGATGACGGACGGTATCAATATGATGTAGAATTTTATAGTGGCACGACAGAATATGACTATGAGATTGATGCCATTACAGGGAAGATTCTCAGTGCAGGTCGGGAATTAGACGATTTTATTGTCCCCGTAGGCACCTCTGGCGGTTCTGCTGGTAACGGAACAATTTCTGCGGATCGAGCCAAGGAGATTGCCTTGGCAGATGCCGGAATCAATGCGAATGATGCGGTTTTCAAAAAGGTCAAATTAGACCGGGACGATGGCCGGCTGGAATACGAAGTGGAGTTTTATGCTGGCTCTATGGAGTATGAGTATGAAATCAATGCTGAGACAGGGAGCATCATCAGCCGAGATATAGAATCGCACAACTGAATATCCGTGCTTGCAGGGGCAGTGCTTTATAGGCACTGCCCCTTTTCGGTGAAATCCCCCTCGACAAATGTCCTCTTGGTACAACAAAAACAGGAATATCTAGGCCTCGTTTGAAAATTGGCGGAATGCCCAACGGCGAGAGATTTTTTCGCCAATCAAGGCGATTTGACGCAGCCATACTTTGTGTATGGCAAGGAAAATCAACGCAGAATGATGGAAAAAGATCCGCCGCTTGGGCGTTTTGACATTTTTCAAACGAGGCCTAATAGCAAACTGCTTTTTTATCATTATCCCAATCTGTTTTGAGCGCCTCTCTGTATCAGCTTTGCCGTTCAAAAAGGCCACATTGCCGCTGTTCAGATATGTCTTAACCGCTCCAAACCCAAGTTTTTCAAATTTCTTCTTTACTCCTGCCATTGTTACTTGGTTTTGCCGCTTATTATGGATACCGCACAGAAATGCAATATAACTTTTCAAATCCCGGTTTGCTGAGCCGATTATAACACGGAGATCCTATCCTAATCAATGCACTTTTGGAGAAATCGCTGAAACTATCGTCCAGCAGCACGTTTCCCAAAAGGGACTTTTCCCCTCCCGCCTTGCGGAACGCCAGGAAATATGGTAGACTTTTCAGGAAGAAGGGGGAGAAACTATGTATCGCTATATCTTTTTTGACCTGGACGGCACTCTGACCGACTCCAAGGCAGGTATTTTGAACTGTGCCCGGTACGCCCTGGAAACCCTGGGCAAGCCCGTTCCGTCTGACGAAACCCTGCTGAAATTCGTAGGCCCGCCTCTCCAGGAATCCTTCCAAACCTACTGCGGGTTCACCGGGGATCTGCTGCGGGAGGCCATCGACCTGTTCCGGGCCCGGTACGCCCCCCAGGGGCAATATGAAAACCAGGCCGCGCCCGGCATGGCAGAACTGCTGGCCCGGCTGAAGGAACAGGGATATGTCATGGCGGTGGCGTCCTCCAAAGTGGAGCCCATGTGCGTTTCCATCTGCCAGCGTTTCGGCTTTGCGCCGTCCCTGGCAGCAGTGGTGGGCAGCCCGCCTTCCGATGACAGCGACAAGGCCTCTATCCTCCGCGGGGCTATGGGCCGCCTGGGGCTGACGGGGGCAGATATCCCGCAATGCCTAATGGTGGGAGATCGGAAATACGATGTCTTGGGGGCAAAGGCCCTGGGTATGGACTGCGCAGGCGTGGAATTCTTCGGCTACGCAGAACCCGGGGAACTGGAGAAGGCCGGAGCCGTGACAGTGGTGCAGACTGTGGAGGCCCTGGAAACATTCATCCTGACCCACTGAGATCCGGAAAATCTGCGGACAAAAGGTTGAGACAGCCGCATGCGCGGCTGTCTCTCATTCTTATTCAGCCGGGAACCTCTCTGCCTCCTCCGTCCAGCAGGGCGGCGGCCTCCCGGAGGCTGATATCCCGCGTCCTGGCCAGGGCCGCCAGATCCTCATACTCATATTTTTCCCGGGCCGTTCCAAACCCAGAGGCAGCCTTTTTCCGGATCGGGCCGTAGGGGGTTTCCAACGTCTCCACGCTCCGGTCCAGCGTCCTCCGGCGCAGGGCCGCCTCTCGGACGCCCAATGTGGAGGTATGCCGGAACAGCAGGGCATAGATGGCTTCTTTCTCCCGCTCCCGGCAAAGCACCCGGATCAGGGTCCCAGGGCGGGACTTCTTCATGCCGATAGGCGCGGTGTACACATCCAAAGCGCCTCCCGCAAAGAGCTGTTCCACCGCAAAGCCGATCTCCTCGGCGGTCATATCGTCCACATTGCAGGAGAGTTCCGCCACCGTATCCTCCATCTCGTCCGTTTCGCCCCAAAAGGCCCGGACACAGTTGGCGGCCTCAAAATCCTTCCTGCCGCAGCCATAGCCAATGGCCTCCGTCCGCATAGGCGGCATCTGGCAGAAGCGGGCGGCAAAATGCCGCAGCAGCGCCGCGCCTGTAGGGGTACAGAGTTCACCCCGGATATCCCCGCCATAGACGGGCACACCCTGCAGGATATGGGCCGTGGCCGGCGCAGGCACCGGCAGGATGCCGTGGGCGCACCGTACCTGTCCCGTCCCTAGCCGGACAGGGGAGGCCGCCACCTCATCCGGGGCCAGACGGCGCATCAGCAGGCAGACCATGGCGATATCAGCCACGGCGTCCAGGGTTCCCACCTCATGGAAGTGGATATCTGTCACAGGGACGCCGTGGGCATGGCTCTCCGCCTGGGCGATGAGATCATAAACTGCCAGGATGTCTTCCTTTACCGGCTCCGGAACACGAAGGTGATCCCGGACAAGATGGGTGATGTCCCCCATCCTTCTGTGGTGGTGGGAATGTTCATGATCATGTCCATGATTGTGCTGGTGATTATGGCCGTGGCTATGGTCATGGTCGTGCTCGTGGCTGTGTCCATAGACATGATCCAGGCTCTCTTCCTCCTCCCCGTCCACAGTGACGGAGACATGGGTGCCCGTAATGCCGCATTTGACGGCCTTCTCCCGGGTTATCCGGACGCCCGGCAGGCCCAGATCGTTGACCTCCTGCAAGAAAGCCTCCGGATCCGGCAGAAGTTCCAGCAGGGCCGCCGCCAGCATATCCCCGGCGGCGCCCATGCCGCAGTCCAGATACAGAATCCTCATGAATGGTGCTCCTTTCCCGTCATATGGTTGATCTGATTTGCCAGATATCCTGCGCCAAAGCCGTTGTCAATGTTTACCACGGAAACGCCGCTGGCGCAGGAGTTCAGCATGGACAGCAGGGCCGACAGCCCGCCGAAGGACGCGCCGTAGCCCACGCTGGTGGGCACTGCGATGACAGGGCAGTCGGCAAGCCCTCCCAGCACGCTGGCAAGGGCCCCCTCCATCCCAGCAATGGCGATGATCACGCTGGCGCTCATGATGTCCTCCAGATAGGCCAGCGTCCGATGGAGGCCCGCCACGCCGACGTCATACAGCCGCACCACCCGGCTCCCCAGGATCTGCGCCGTTAAGGCCGCCTCCTCCGCCACAGGGATATCGCTGGTGCCGCCTGTTGCCACCAGGATGGTGCCCAAGCCGTCCGGCTGTGGGACGCCGCCAAGGATCCCAATCCGGGCATCCCCGTGGTACTCCATAGGGTGTACCCGGCCCACAGCGGCGGCAGACTCCGGGGAGAGGCGGGTAATCAAAATCCGTTCCTGCCCGTTCCCCTTCATGACACTGGCAATGCCGCAGATCTGTTCCGGGGTCTTTCCCGCACCGTAGATGACCTCTGCCGCCCCTTGGCGGATCTCCCGGTGGAGGTCAATCTTGGCGTAGCCCACATCCTCGAAGGGCTTGGTTTTCAGCCGAAGCAGAGCCTCGTCCACAGAAATGCCGCCGGAGCGCACCTCCTCCAGCAGGCGTCTGATTTCACTGTTCATCCCGCGCCTCCAAATCCAGCAGCACCCCGCCGTAGCGCCGCCTGAGTTCCCTGAAAATTTCCTCCCGCATGGCCAGAAGCAGTGGGAACTGCCCTACAGGCAGTTGGATCCTGGCGCAGTCCGCCAGCAGCCGTACCCGGAAATCGGAAAAGCCAAGGGCGCGGAGGTAGTCCTCCGCCTCTTCCGTTTTCCGGAGTTTTTCCGCCGTAATAGCCTCCCCGGCGGGAATCCGGGTGGCGAGGCAGGCGTAGGCAGGCTTGTCCCAGGTAAAGAGGCCCGCCTCTCTGGAGAGGCGGCGGATTTCCGCCTTTTCCAGCCCGCACTCCCGCAGGGGGGATCGGACGGAAAGTTCCCGCAGCGCCCGCATACCGGGGCGATCCCCCGCGCTGTCGGAGGCGTTGGTGCCGTCTATGAGAAGGGAAAAGCCGTCCGCCTCTGCCGCCGCCGAAATGGCAGAAAACAGGGCGTGTTTGCAGTGGTAGCAGCGATCCGGCGGGTTCCCCGCCGCCTCCGGCAGGGCCAGCACATCCACTGCCAGAACCCGCATGTCCGCCCCCAACCCTTTAGCCAGGCGGCGGGCGTCCGCCAGTTCAAAAGCAGGCTGGAAGGGGGACTGCACATAATACGCCCGCACCCTCCGGCCATACTGCACCGCCGCCCACAGGAGATAGGCAGAGTCCGCACCGCCGGAGAAGGCCAGCGCCGCCTCCGGATGGGCCGCAAAAAATTCCTGTAATGTCATACCGTCCCGCTCCTTTTTCCCCTGTCCTAAGAGAATTGTTTTTATTTTATCACGCCAGTGCCTCTGCATCAAGTCATGGGGGCAACTTTACCAGGTTCAGGCCCGTTCCAGGCTTCCGCAAGGTTTCCCTGTACACAATCCGTGCGGAATTGCCGCGCCCCGTTGGTAGCGTTTCCTGAAAAAACACGGTATAATCAGGATAAATCAAACAAGGAGGACACGAGATGCATTTAGGCAGCCGCTTGTTCAACGCCAGAAAAAGCAAAGGCCTCTCCCAGGAGGTGGTAGCGGAAAAGCTGGGCGTCAGCAGGCAGACAATCTCCAAATGGGAGACAGGCGAAACCCTGCCGGATATCCGGCAGGCCAAGAGGCTGGCAGTCCTGTACGGCCAGTCCCTGGACGAACTGATCGAATTCGACCTTGACGTGCAGGAGATCCAGGAAGTCATTGACAAGACCACCGACGAGCTCTCCAACCGCATCGACTGGACGAAAATGTGGAGCAAAAAGTACCCAATTCTTTCCAGATATCAAAGCGAAGTGGATATCCCCCTCTATGCCGGGGAACTCTGCCGCCTGCTGAGCGATCTGGAAAAGCGGTATGGCTACAATGATCTGGACGCCTTTCTGGTCCTCAAGGACATCCTGGCTACCGTCTGGAAAAACCGGAAAAGGGCCTGAGATTGCAGTTTGCAGTCCCCGCAGGGCGAAAAAAGGGAAAAAGCGTGGCTCCGAAAACGGAGCCGCGCTTTTTTGCCGCTGTAAATGTTTACTGCCTCTCCGCCGGAAAATCCCTCATTTCTGGAAAGTGGCGGTGGCCAGGCGCCTGTAGGGCGCGTTGGGGCTGAGGTTTTCCGAATAGCTGATCAGCAGATAGCCGCCGGGGACGGTGTAGTCATAGAACCGCCGGACCAGGGCATCCTTGGTGGGCTGATCAAAGTAGATCATCACATTCCGGCAGAAAATTACATCGAATTTCCGGCGGAAGTTAATGGGATCCATCAGGTTGAATGTCTGGAAAATCACATTTTCCTTCACGGCGGGGGCAACCGTATGGGTGCCGTCCCGGTTATCCACGAAATATTTCCGCTTCCACTCCGGCGGGATGGTCTCCGGCAGGGTGTACACGCCCTTTTTCGCGGAGGCCAGCGCCTGGGCGGAAATGTCCGTGGCCAGAATCCGGGTGTCCCAATCCTTGGCCTGGGGGCCCAGATAGTCGAAGAGGAACATGCTGATATTATAGGGCTCCTCCCCGCTGGAGCACCCGGCGCTCCAGATGGCCAGCGTCTTGTCCCGCTGGTGGCGGCGGACAATCTCCGGAATAATCTTCTGGCAGAAGAGATCCAGATGCTCCTTCTCCCGCATGAAGAACGTATAGTTGGTGGTAAGTTTATTCAGCACCAGGGTGATTTCGTCGTTTTCCTTTTTGTCCAGCACATGGTTCACGAACGCGGCGAAGTCCTTGTAACCCCGCTGGCGGATGGCCGGGGAAAGCCGGCCGGTAATCAGTTGCTTCTTCTGGGTCAGGTCAATGCCGTAGGTGGACTGGATGAAGGTTACCAGGCGTTTGAAGTCCGCGTCGTTAATTGTCATGGGAGTGAAGGCGCTCCCCACCTTCTGTTTCTCGTTACTCATGCGGCATCAGCTGTTCACAATCCAGCACCATCATCGTACCCGCACCGTCGGGAAGGGTGCACATGCCGGATACCAGCTTCTGTGCATTCCGGGCGGGGATGGGCATAATCTCCGCATTGGGGATATCGATCATCAACTCCACGCTGTCCACCAGGATTCCCAACTGCATATTGTTGTAATTCAACACGATCAACAGGCTGTCGCCCTCCTTGGAGGGCTTGCCCAGCCGAAGGCGGATGTCCAGGATCGGGATGATCTGGCCCCGCATGTTGTAGATGCCCAGGATATAATCCGGCATCATCGGCAGATAGGTCACCGTGTGGTTATTCAGGATTTCTACTACATAGTCGGCATCTACACCCAGCTTCAGATCCCCAATCACGAAGATCAGGTAATTCCGGCTCTCGATAACAGGTTCTTCCGGCCGGGGCAGAATGTCATCTTCCCTCTGGAACAGGACGTCTTCTTGCACTGCGCTCATATGTCGTTCCCTCCGTTCTCTGGATTATGCGCCGTGGGCGGCGGCATAGAGGCTGCCCGCGTCCAAAATGATGCTGATGTTGCCGTCTCCCAGGATACTGCACCCGGCAATGCCGTAGTTCTTGATATCCATGTTGTTCACATAGGAGGGCAGCGGCTTTACCACGATCTGCTGCTCGCCTAAAAGTTCATCGACAAAAAGGCCGTAGGAGCAGTCGCCGGACTCCAGCCACATCAAAATGCCCTCGCCGATATTGTCCACGCCGCCGGGCAGGCTGTAGAAATCCCGGGCCCGAATGATGGGATAGTAGCCGTCCATGATCTTGACCATCTCGCCGTTCACAGAGTCATGGAGGATATCCTGCTCGGTGATCTTCAGGCTGGAGCGGATGTTGTTGATGGGAATGGTGAAGATGGAATCCCCCACGGAGACCTCCATGCCGTCCATAATGGCCATGGTCAGGGGGATGCGCATGGTGGTGGTCATGCCCTTGCCCTGCTCGCTGGTGATGGTGACGGTGCCGCCCAGGCTCTCCACGCCGCTCTTCACCACGTCCATGCCAACGCCCCGGCCGGAGAACTCCGTCACCTCGGTGTTGGTGGAAAATCCGGGCATCATCAGGAAATTCAGGATTTCCTTGTGGGAATACTGCACATCCGGGGAGGCGATGCCGTTTTTAATGGCCTTGCGGAGGACAGCCTCGTCGTTGACGCCCTGGCCGTCGTCCTGGATAGTGATGATGACCTCGCTGCCGGTGTCCTTGGCGGAGAGGATAATTTCGCCGGTGGGGTTCTTGCCTGCGGCCACCCGGTCATCGGCGCTGTCCTCAATGCCGTGGTCCATGGAGTTGCGGACCATGTGCATGATGGGATCGGAGATGCTGTCCACAATGGTCTTGTCTACTTCCGTATTCTCACCCACCAGGGTCAGCTTCGCCTGCTTGTTAAGTTTCTTGCACATATCCCGGACAATCCGGGTCATCTTCTGGAAGGTGTTGGACACCGGGACCATCCGCAGGGACATGGACACATCCTGCAATTCGTCCGTCAGCTTGCGCAGTTCCCGGGCGGACTTGGAGAAGGCCTCCAGATGCAGATCCTTCAGATCAGGGGAACCGGTGACCATGGCCTCGGTGATGACGATCTCGCCTACCAGGGCGGAGAGCTGATCCAGCTTGCTGAGGTTCACGCTGATCAGGCTTTCCTTCTGGTGCTGCTGCATCCCCTGGGCGCTCTGGGCCGCCGGGGCGGCAGGCGCGGCAGGTGTCTTAGCGGCAGGCGCCGGCGCAGCGGCCGACGGCGCGGGGGGCTCCGCCTCTGCCGGAGGAGCGGGCACATAGTCGTGGGGCTGATAGGAGTGGACGGAGCCGGTGGTAAGGACGGTGGGGATAATCTTTTCCCGGGTCTCCGCGTCTTTGAACATCAGCAAAAAGCCGTTGTCAATTACGTACTCGGAGGTGGAGGCGTCGGTCTCCACGTTGGCGGGCTCGTAGAGGAAGTCTGCCGGAGAACAGAATTCCTGCACGGCAGTTACCAGCATAAAGCACCGCAGGTTCTCCATGCCGCAGCCGTCGTCAAAAAACACCCGCAGTTCATAGGGGAATTCGGCATTGCCGCCGCCTGTTCCGCCGGAAGGCGCGGCGGCCTTGGGTGCGGCAGGCTGGGGGGCAGGCGCCGCCGCAGGGGCGGGCTCCTCTTCCTGGGGCTCTTCTCCTTTAATTTTAGCGATCAAACTATTAATATTTATAAGGAAACTGTCGATATCCTGATCGAGCGGCTGTTCCGCTTCCACCTTTTCCATCTCAGCCCGGTAATAATCGATGGAGTGGAACATCAAATCGAACAGGGCGGGACGGTCCTTTTCCGGCACAACCTCCATAGTCCCCTCCCGAATCAGGAAGAACATGTCCTCGATTCTGTGGGCTACATTGGCCAGGCTGTCGAACTCCATCATGGCGGAAGAGCCTTTGATGGTATGCATAATCCGAAAAATCTCGTTCACGTTGTCCTGAGAGAAGGTATTCCCCTTTTCCGCGTCCAAAACGATATTTTCCAGCTGCTCAAGCAGCGAGTTGGTCTCGTAAATATACATATCCAGGATATCGTTACTGCTCATGAAGACACCACCTCATTAGTCTTTTTCATTACTATCGACCCATTGCGATAAAAAAATAAGTGTCTCCATCAAGTTTTCTATAAAGTTTTTTCTGCGAGGTGTTCCCCATGCCCGATATTTTAGGCGCAACCAATCCAGTACCGGGGTACGACAAGGCCGCGGCAAACCGAAATATCCCCGTTTCGCCGGACAATACCCAAATCCAGAACGTCCCTGATCCCAGCCGCGTCACCCGTACCGACGGGCGGACGGAGCAGGAGGACAGCGGCGCCCAGGGAAGCGGCGTCCGGTACGATTCCAACTTCCAAACCTTCCTCCAGCGCCTGCGGGACACGCCGGGCATGGCCCAGAGCCTGGCCAGCATCCTCTCCGGCCGGCAGGGGACGGTGGTCCTCTCTGGCATGAGCGAGGGCATCGCCCAGGAGATGTCCCAGATCCTGGAGATGCTCCAGATGGACGAATCCCAGCTGCTGGACTTCCTCAGCGGCCAGGTGCGGGCCCAGACCATGTTCAGCGGCGCCCTCTTCGCCCTTCTGCGCAATGCCTACGCCAAGGCCTCCTCCGACGGGGTGCGGACCGACATCCTCCAGTTCCTCCGGAACTACGCGGATTTCTCTTCCACCCCCCATCTGGAGGGCAACATACTCCGAAACCTTCACAGCATGGCAGACGCCATGCCCGCCAGCTGGGCGGAAAAGTTGCGGGACATGATCGCCCAGCTGGAAAACGGCATTATGGCCGGGGACAGGGCGGGGAATCTGGAGATCCTGCAAAAGGGTGTTTTCCCCTACATGGGCACTTATGTGGAGCGGACCCACGACCTGGGCCTGCCCAGGACGCTCCTCTCCATGCTGGCGCTGAACATGACCCGTTATGAAAACGGCTCCGAGCCCAACCTGCTGGAATCCTTCCACCAGCTGGCGGGGTACGGCACCCTCAAGACCCAGCTGGGGGGGATTGACGACGAGGCTCTGCTGACCCTGCTGCGAAAGGGGCAGCAGCCACCCAGTTCCCGGGCCGTCCAGTTTGCCAACCATCTCACGGCGGCGGCTTCCGCCGCCCTTCGGGGCGAGGGCAGCGCAGAGATCCAGCATGCCTTCCAGAACCTGATGAGCGCCCTGCTGATCAACGAGAGCGTCTACATGCCCATCAACCATTACCTCATCCCCCTGCAATGGGACGGGCGGATGCTCTTCTCGGAACTGTGGGTGGATCCCAACGCCGAGGACAGCCGGGACAACCGGGACGGCGGGCGGGGAGAGAAGTCCATGCGCTTCCTCTTCAAAATGGACGTCCAATCCCTGGGCCTCTTCGACGTGATCCTCACCACCCGGGGCACCAACGTGGATCTGTACGTCGCCTGTCCGGACAAGGCGGTCCAGTTCTCCAAACAGATTGAGACGGAAATCTCAAAAATCCTGGTGCGCAACGAACTGACGCCCACAAGCATCGCCGTGCGGCGGATGGACCGCCCGGTCACACTGACCGAGGTGTTCCCCAAAATCTTTGAAGGGAAGAACAGCGTCAATGTCAAAGTCTGACGGTTTGAAAAATCCGGCGAGAAAAGCGGTGGCCCTCCAATACGGGCCGGACGACGCCGCGCCGGTGATTGTCGCCTCCGGCATGGGATACATGGCGGAAAAAATTGTGGAGACTGCCGCGGACAACGGCGTTCCCATCTATGAGGACAACTCCCTCTCCACTATCCTGACGCAGCTTCAGCTGGGCCAGGAGATCCCTCCCAGCCTCTACCAGGCGATTGTGGAAATCTATGTGTATTTCCTCCGCTTCGACCCCTCCACCGGGAAAAAGGCGGAAGAGAACGCGCCATCATAAATGAGGTGACGTTATGGCATCGAAACAAGCTGAACAGCATTATCTGATTATGGATATGCAGGATAACCCCCTGGGCCGCGGGGAGCGGAAAACGCCCCCCGACGCGTCGCCCATGCGGCTGGAGATCCTGGACGACAAAATCGACGACGTGGCCTGCCACGAAAAAATTAAACTCCTCAGCATGACGGGCGCACCGACCCTGGAGTGCACGGTACTCCGCAGCCGGGGTGATTTCGTCATGGTAGAGGTACTGGCAACAGCTTCCCCCGCCGCCACAGACATGCGCCGGAACCTGCGGGTCCCGGTGGAGTTCGACAGCCTGCTCTACCCCGTCAACGGCATCTGGCCGGGGCGGCGGACGGCCCGGTCTGTCAATCTCAGCTGCGGCGGCATCGCCTTTGAGGCCCGGCCCGGGCTCTGGACCCAGGAGATTGTGGAAATCGTGGTCCCCACCGTGGAAGCGCCTTTGATTTTAAAGGGTGAAATCCTTCGCCAGCGGGACTTGGACAATGGAAAAGTCTTTTACGCGGCGAAGTTCGTTGATATGTGCGAGGATGAGGAAATGCTTCTGCGGGAAACGGTATTCAGCATCCAGCTGGAAAACCGCCCCCCGCAGGCAAGCGCGAACTACTAATCACGGGAGGTATACCAAGCATGAATGGCAGCACCCACAGAGGAAGCAGTTTTAAACGGAGCGCGTTGAAGCGGCTGGCGGCTTTTGCCCTTGCGCTGGCGCTGATGAGCGGCCTTTTGCCGTTTTTCCCCACCGTCCCTGACGCCGGGGCGGCTGACTGGATGCAGCCCTACCTGGACCAGATGGTGGAGTGGGGCATTATGCAGGGCGACGCCAACGGAAACCTGAACCCGGACCGGCAGATCACCCGGGCTGAATTCGTCACCCTGGTGAACCGGGCCTTCGGCTACACGGAAATGGATCCGGAAAACCCCTTTTCCGACGTGCCGGACGACGCCTGGTACTCCGAGGATATCCGGATTGCCCACAAGGCCGGCTATTTCAACGGCACCTCTGACAACACCGCCTCTCCCCTGTCCTTGATGACCCGGGAGCAGGCGGCGGCGCTGATCGGCCGGAACCTGCGCATCGACCCCACCCCCGGCATGACCACCACCTTCCTGGATAACCAGGATATCGGCGTCTGGAGCCGGGGCCTGGTGCAGAAGGCGGCGGACATGGGCATCGTCCAGGGCTACGCGGACGGGACCTTCCGGCCCAAAAACTTTGTCACCCGGGGCCACGTAGCCTGCTTCCTGTCCCGGGCGCTGGGCACCCTGATTCAGGAGCCCGGTGATCAGAGCCTGGGCGGCGTGTACGGCAACGTCACCATCACCTCCCCCGGCGTCACCCTGCGGGACACCACCATCACCGGCAACCTGTATCTCACCAGCGGTATTGGCCTGGGGAACGTGGAACTGGAAAACGTCACCGTCCTGGGTGAAATCATTGTCTCCGGCGCCGGCGAAAGCCACGAGGGCGACAGCAGCGTCATCCTCCGGAACGTGAAGGCGGCGGGCATGGAAGTGGACAGCCTCACGGATCAATTCGTCACTATCCGCACCGAGGGCCTCACGGAAATTGAACACACCTCTGTCCGCTCCTCCGCCTACCTGGAGGATCTCACCGAGGACGGCCTCGGCATGAAGTACATTGAACTGGACGGGGACAACAATCCCAACTTCCAGCTGGCCGGCAATATTAAAGAGGTGAAAAACCTCTCCCCTGACGCCACTGTGGTCATGGCCCAGGGCGTGGCCGACAAGTTCACCATGGATGAGGTCGGCACCAACTCCGTCCTGACCATCGACAACAGCGCCTCCATCCGGGAACTGAACCTGGACACTGCCACCAACGTGGCCGGGACCGGCAGCGTCGGCATCCTGAACGTCAGCACCGACGGCTCCGTGGTCTCCATGCTGCCGGACAGCATCGTGGTCCGTCCCGGCGTCACCGCCAATGTCAACCGGGAGCAGATGGATACCGTCCTGGCGGAGGAATCCTCCGAGGAGCCCCGCCTGTTGTCGGGCTATCCCAAGGTGCGGAATATTGCCTCCACTTCCGTGGACGGGGTGTTCAGTGTCAACAAGAAGGGCACCATCCGCTGGGCCCTGACCGCCATGACAGACGGCTCCGCCAGCGAGGAGGAACTGCTGAATCCCGGCGCATACCCCGCCAAGATCCTCAAGAGCGGCACCCTGAACGCCACCGCCTCCAAGACGGAACTGATCGCGAAGCTGTCGGGCCTCACCCGCAGCGGCTCCTACTACCTCTCCGCCATGCTGGTGGATAACCGGAACCACTACAGCCCCGTGAAGATCACCTCCTTCACCACCACCGACGACTCCACCCCCAATTTCTCCAGCGGCTATCCCACAGTGATTCTGTCGGAGGATAAGAACGGCGATCAGGTGGTGCAGTCCATGGTCATGGCCACCAAGAACTGCCGCCTGTACTATGCCCTCCTGCCCAAGGGCTCCACCGCCCCCACGCCTGACGCCCTGAAATCCGGCGCAGTCACCGGCAACCTGGGCTACGGCACAGTGGAACTCTACAAGGATACCCCTTACCTGCTCTCCCACATCAACACCACCTATCTGGCGGAACAGACCAGCTATGACCTGTACCTGTGGCTCATCGACGCCGACAACGGCAAGAGTTCCGCCATCAAGAAGCTGACCGTCACTACCCTGGATAAGACGCCGCCCACCGTCCGCGTCTTCCAGACCGGCTCCGCAGGCAACCGGGCCACCATGACGTTCTCCATGAGCGAACCCGGCACCCTGTTCTGGGCCATCGTCCCGGCAGGCGACACCTTCCTGCGGCCCGCCGTGGCCGGGGAGGAGATCCGGCCGGAGGATCTGGCCGCCAAGATCCAGGTGGAAAACGGCACCTATTCCACCGCCCACGGCCGGGCCAACGCCGCCAAGGGGGACACCAACTACACCTTTAACGTCAGCCCCCTCCAGCCCCAGATGTCCTATGACCTCTACTATGTCGCCAAGGACCGGGCGGGCAACTACTCCCTGAAGGTGGAGGTTTTCACCCCCGTCAAGACCCTGGACGAGATTGATCCCACCGTCACTCAGGACTTCTCCTTGAAGCAGAAGGACGCCTCCGGCAAGGAACGCCCCCTGACGGAGACCGACGTGATGCTGAACTTCTCCGAGGTTGTCTGGGGTACGTACAAGGACAAGAACGAGGATAAGTACGATGACTTCGAGGCCCTGTACAAGGAAGTCCAGGCCCATGAGGACGAGGAGAACCCCAACCGCCTGAACCAAGCCAAGGACGCCCTGGGAGCGGCCCTGGAAAAATACATCACCTTCCAAAAACATTCCGATGCCGGTACCTTTGTTGACGCGGTCATCCGGGCCCCAGGCCAGACGGACGACGCCTGGGACATCGACTTCCGGGAGGCCGTAGTCTCCAAGAAAGACGGCAAGATGACCATCACCTTCCTCAACGGGAAGGGCATCAACCTCCAGAGCGGCGGCACCTACCAGTTTAAACTGCAGAGTATCTGCGATACCTCCGGCAACGTGATGGACGTGACCACCCTGCCGGAATTCACTACCATCTTCGCCACCGTCAATCTGGCTATCGGCGACACGAATAAGATCTACAAAAACGAGGTGGATCAGTTCGGCGACGGCGTCGCTACCGAGGGCACCGGCGACGCGGAATACGTCCGTATTGACCGGAGTTTCACCATGAACCCCGTTTCTACCCAGCGCGTACCCGCCGGCACCGGCTGGGATCTGCTGCTGTGGACGGATCAAACCATCAGTTTCACCCTCTACTCCCGCACCCGGGACAGCGCCAACCGCTGGCAGCCCTGGCATTACGAGAACACCATCCCCACCCTGGACGTGCGTGCCGCAGCGGATCAGGGCGGACGGCTGTTCGTCAGCCTGGACCGGTACATCCGGGGCGAAACCGACTACCCCGCCCTGCGGGACATGAACCGGGAGATGGAATTCGCCATCCACGTGGACAGCATCGAGGAGGATCGGAACTACGCCGCCTGGAACAAGAACGTCACCATCCAGGCAACCGTCCTGGCGGGCAAAAACTACCCCCTCAGCCAGACCGCCCTGACCACGGCAGGCTTCAAGTCTGACCTGGAACGCGGCCTTGAAAACGGCTCCGTTTCCATCGGCGTGAAGGATCCCTTTGAGGTCATCATCCCCTTCACCGACAAGGAAGCCCCCAAGCTGAAGGAATCCTACCCCAACATCGACGCAGGCGATATCGCCGCCGACATCCAGGTAATGCTGGACCGGCCCGGCAAGGTGTACTACGTGGTAGCCCCACTGGTGGATACCAGCACCGAGGATGATAAGCAAGACGGTGAACTCACCATCAAGTACATCACCGAAAAGAATTACCGCTGCCCGGTGGAACCCCTCACCAAGGAAAACACCAGGCCAGACATTGAGGACGTCCCCGGCGTTGACCAGGACGGAAAGGATATCCCCAACGACCACGATATCACAGAATCCGACATGCTCTATCTGGCCCAGCCCTTCAATACCCAGGTCACCAAGGGCATCCAGGGCACCAAGGGCGTCTTTTCCGGCAGCACCCGCAGCCTCACCGCCAACGTGGCGGAGACCATCCGCCTCAGCGGCCTGATGCCCAACACCACCTACTTCGTTTACATGGTCACCCAGGGCGTCTCCCCGGTGTTCTCCGAGACCATGGTGTTCCAGTTCAGCACGGTGGCAGCTATCAAGCCCATCCTGGACATTGAGCGTGTGGACAGTGAAAACGCCGTGATTTCCGTGGATAAGAGTTCCGTTGTGGACTATATCCTAGTGGAGAGCGACTCCCTGACCTCCGGCACCTTCAGCCAACTCTTTACCTATAATACGGCCAACCCCGGCGCCAGCACCGCCACCAAGGAATGGGACGATATCAAGAGCACGTACAATGTGAAAACCATTCTGGACGCCATGCTGACCAGCTATTACCGCAACGGCGCCTATATGGGCTCCATCTTCGACAACTTCGCCTCCGACTCCGCCCGCAACACCGTGGCTGAGCGGATCCGCAGCACGGCCACTGAAGGCGCATCCGCACCTGTAGACAAGGCGACCATTTCCCTGACCCTGCCTACGGACGCCTTGGAGGGCGAACGGGTCTCCACCGATATGATTAACTTTACCCAGAAGATGGAGGCCGACGGCACCTACTATACCCTTCTGGCGGTGGCCCGCACCACCAACTCCTCCAAGGACTCCTTCCGCGCCGCCGCGCCCTTCTTCGTGCCTGACAACGAACTGCTGACCGTGGTGGGCCTGAGCCTGTCGGATGACTCCTCCACGGTTACAGGCGTGACCGGCCAACTGATCGTGACGTTCAGCGACAATCTGTACTACCGGAAGACCACCAGTTCCGGCACTACCGGGCAGAACAAGTTCCTGCTGGATATGTGCGACAAGCTGGCCAACGGCCATGCCGGAATTGAGTTGGATGTGGAAGACGGCAACAATACCTACGGCAACGTAGGACGGTTCTTAACCCTTGGTAAGGGAATCTCCGTGGCCGGAATTGTCACGAATGGCGATCATACCCCCGTAGGCAAGACCCTGGTGTTTGACCTGTTCGAGGTTGCAAACAAACGGACAATCCTGCTGGACGCCAGCGTCTGCGGCGAGAACGCCCGCACCCACAGCAAGCCGCTGACCCTGACCTTTGTGCGCAATCCTATTGTCGATCCGGCCAATCCCAGCCTGGTCACATACGAGTACGAAGTACAGGTTACTCCCAGCGATTGGGACGGCCGCTAAAGGGCTTTGGCCTTGATGAAAACCGCGGGAGGGCGGGCGAGTCCGCCCTCCCTCCCCAGCCTTGTTTGAAAAAAGGAGTGTATCCTGATGAAAATGAGTTTTCTGCGCCGCGCCGGGGCGCTGCTGCTGTCCCTGGCGCTGGCTGTCTCCCTGGCCGTCCCTGCCCTGGCCGCTGCCGGGAAAGATATTGAAGATCTCCGGTTCCGCAGCATCACAAACAATACCCTGGAATTGACCCTGAAAGAAGGGGAATCCGTCAGTGAGCGGCTGGAAGTAGAGTTCACCAAGCTGGATCCCATTCTGGATAAGCTGGACTTTGAATGGGACATTGAAACAACCCGGCCCCTGGGCACAGAAGTGGCCTCCCTGCGGGATAATGTCACCATTTCCGAAAACACCGGGAAAAACGGCGGCAAAGTTACCAATACGATTATCGCGGAAAACGCCGGCGAGGCGGTTCTCACCGTCACCTACGCCAATGACCCCACGATTTTCATCAAGTGCAACGTGGTGGTATATCCCGCTATCGGCGTGCCCGTAACGGGCGTGGCGCTGGACACCCACAAAATCTTCCTGGCGGTAGGCGAAACCCGGACGCTGATCCCCACTGTCTCCCCCTCTAACGCCAGCAATAAGAACCTGATCTGGAAAAGCAGCAACGAGGCCGCCGCCACTGTGGATCAGGACGGCACCGTCACCGCTGTGGCGGTCGACCAGGGCAAGGCCACCATCACCGTCACCACAGAGCAGGGCGATTACAAGGACACCTGCGAAGTCACCGTCCACGGCGGCTCCACCCTGTCCCTCAACAAAAACGCCCTCACCATGTCCCTGAACGGCACGGAAACCCTGGTGGGCACCCTGGAAAATTACGACGGGACCCGCATCAGCTGGGTCAGTTCCGATCCCACCGGCCTGACGGTGGATCCCCTGTCCAATTCCGGCCAGTCCGTCAATCTCACTGCCAAGAAAACCGGCAACTTCACCATCACCGCCACCCCCCAGAACGCAGACGAGCCCAAGGCCACCTGCGAAGTCCAGGTAACGGCGGACGAGGTGCGGGAAGTCCACATCGTTTCCCCCGCCAGCGGCCCTATGTCCATTGGGGACTCCCCCCGGCGGCTGACCGTCAACGTCATCCCCAGCACCGCGCCCCAGACCGTCACCTGGTCCAGCAGTGACCGCTCTGTGGCCACAGTGGACAGCAGCGGCCGGGTCACCGCCGTGAGCCCCGGTAAGGTTGTCATCACTGCCACCGCCGTAGGCGGCGTGAAGGACGAGTACACCGTGGAGGTCTCCGGCATCATCTTCACCGACGCCCAGACCGTCCTGGTGGGCCGGACCCTGAACCTGGCCAAAGAACTCCAGCTTTTCGGCAACGCCCTTACCGCAACCCCAATCACCTGGACCAGCCGCAACGCCTCCGTGGCCCCCATCACCTCCACCGGCCTTGTCACCGGCCGCTATCCCGGCACCAGTGAGATCACCGTCCAGGTGGGGGATGCCTACTCTGCCACCTGCACAGTCACCGTGGAGGAGGACATCGCCCAGGCCATTACCGCCACCCTGAACGCAGGGGAGCGGCTGCCCTTCTCCACCATCCGCTCCACCTTCAACACCCGCTGCATGGAAAAAACCGAATACGGCCTCTCCTACATCACCAACGTCACCGTCCCCACGGAGCAGGGCCTTGTCTGCTACCGCTACGTATCCCCGGATTCCCCCAATCACGGCGTAGGGGGTTCGGAGCGGTTTTATTACAACGGCAGCCAGAATGTCCTGGCGGATCTGACCTTCATCCCCAAAAACGGGTTCAGCGGCACCGCCAACATCACCTACACCGGCTATAACACCAACGGCGACCCCTTCAGCGGGAAAATCATTGTCACCGTCAAGAGCGGCGGCGACGTGACCTATACCGCCGCCGCGGAACACCCCCTGGACTTCCGGGCGGAGGATTTCGCCGATATGTGCCTGGTCAAAACCGGGCGCACCATCCGCTATGTCATCTTTGAGCAGCCCTCCCCCTCCAAGGGCATCCTCTATTATAATTACAGCACCACCGGCCAGTACTCCCAGAAAGTCACCAGTTCCACGAAATACTATGTCTCCAGCAATCCCTCCATCGACTCCCTCACCTTCGTCCCCGCCGACGGCTACAGTGGCGAGGTCCGGGTGCCCTACACCTGCACCGACAGTTCCGGCGCCTCCTATGCCGGAGAGGTGAAGATCGATGTGTACGTGCCTGACGGAGGCAATCTCCCCGGCAGCGGCAGCGGCGTGGAGTACAGCATCGCCTCCAACCAGCGGATCACCATGGGCACGGAGGACTTCAACTACGTCAGCCGGGACAAGAACGGCTCCTCCCTTAACTACATCCTCTTTGACAGCCTCCCCGCCGCCCGGGAAGGCGTCCTGTACTACGATTACGAGAACTCCACCAGGCCCGGGGAGCGGGTAACGGTCTCCACCCGCTACTACCGCAACGGATCCAGTTCCCAGCTCCAGCTGGAACTGGTGTCCTTCGTCCCCGCCTCCGGGTTCACCGGCACGGTCACCATCCCCTATACCGGGTACGACGTCTCCGGCGGCAGATACTCGGATAAGCTGACTATCTACGTGGACGATGGGGCGGATACCGTCACCTACACCACCAGCAAAAACCGGGCGGTGGACTTTGCGGCGTCGGATTTCAACGACGCCTGCCACCGGGTCTCCAACGAGGGCCTGGATTACGTCCGTTTCCGGCTGCCCTCCTCCAAGGCGGGGACCCTGTACTACGATTACGACAGTTCCCGTTCCCGGAATACCCGTGTCACTTCCTATACCAACTATTACCGCAGCGGAAGGGGCAATAACATTTCCGATATCACTTTTGTGCCCGCCAGCGACTTTACCGGTACCGTCACCTTCTCCTATACCGGCTATACCAGCGGGGACGACTCTTATGTGGGCACTGTCCAAATCACGGTGAGCGGCTCTTCCTCCAGCATCAATCCCTCGCCGTTGCCAACCACCTCCATCTCCTACATGGGCAGTTCCACTCCCATCACTCTGCGGATGGCGGACTTCCAGTCCGTTTGCTCCAATGCGACCGGCGGGACGCTGTCCTATGTCCAGTTCAGCAATCTGGCCCCCCACGCGGGGCGGCTGTACGCAGGGTATATCTCCCCCGCCCAGCCCGGGACGCCTGCAGTGGCCGGAACTGCCTACAGCACCGGCAGCTATCCCTTCCTCAGCCAGCTGACCTTTGTGCCCAAAGCGGAATTCCAGGGCTCTGCCATCCTCTCTTTCACCGGGTACGACACCCAGGGCCGGAGTTTCAACAGTTCCGTGACCATCAGCCTTTCCAACGCCTACTGCACCACGCCCTTCATGGACATGTCCAACAACTGGGCAAAATCCTCCGTGGAGTTCCTCCGGCAGGCGGGCGTAGTCAACGGCTACAATAACAACACCATTTATAGTCCCGGCAATAACGTAACCCGTGGCCAGTTCGCCCTGATGATCTGCCGGGCTTTCGGGTTCTCCACCAGCGGCGGAAACAGCGGCTTTTCCGACGTGCCCGCAAACAGTGTGTACGCCGGGGCGGTGGCCTCCGCCCGGAGCCTGGGTATCGTCCAGGGCACCGGAAACGGGCGCTTCCAGCCCAACAGCCCCATCACCCGCCAGAGCGCCATGGTCATGATTTGCCGGGCCATGCAGGCGGCCGGGAGAAGCGTGCCCCCGGCGTCCCCCGGCACCCTCAATTCCTACGGGGACGGCGGCCAGGTCGCCGCCTTCGCCCGGGACGCTGTGGCCTCCCTGGTCCAGATGGGCGTGGTACGGGGCAACGCCAGCATGCGTCTGAATCCCGGCTCCTCCATCAGCCGCGCAGAAATGGCGGTGATCCTCCACCGGGTGCTGACACTCTAAGCTTCGGAAGGAAAAGAGAAACCATGAGATTTTTCAAGGGAAAACTGAAACCGGCGCCAGAGCCGGAGAAAAAACCGGAAGAGAAAATTCCCAACATGCCGGAACTTACCCCCGGCATGAAGGTGGAAGTCCTCACAACGGAAAACCACCTCCTGTTTGTAGGCCGCCTGACCCTGCCGGAAACCGGCGGCGCTCTGGAACTGGGCCGGGAATCCGGCGATCCTCTGCCCCAGGCGCTGTACAACAGCAAAGTGAAGCTGCGGGGCTTTCAGAAGGACTCCACCGCCTTTGCCATCAGCGGTGTTGTAACGAAAAGTTCCCCGGACTTCTGGCGGGTGGAAGAACTTGCAGTCCTGCAGATACAGGACAGCCGCTCCTTCTTCCGCCAGAGGACCAACATCGACGGCCTGACCGCTCCCAGCGGCCGTCCCCCCGCCAAGGACGACCGGGTCTCCTGCAAGATTCTGGATATCAGCGCCGGCGGGGCGCGGTTCATCAGTACGGCGTCCTATTCCCTGGGGGACCGGCTGGTTTTGGAAACTGCCCCCATCGACTGGGAGGATCCCTTTTCCATCATCTGCGAGATCCGGCGGGTGACGGAGATTGAAGGGGAGAAGTTCGAATACGGCTGCCAGTTTATCAATCTGGAGGGCCGGGAGCAGGAACGCCTCCTGCGGTCGATTTTCGTTCTCCAGCGGCGGATGCTCCAGTCCCGGAGAGGATAACGCCAAAAACAGCAAAGCCCCTTTAAGAAAATGAGGAAGTTCCGCGGGTTCCGCGGAACTTCCTCTTCTATATTGACGGCAGGGGCCTGCATACGCCCCCGGTTAAATTTGCTCCCGGATCAGGCGGCCCATCTCCCGGCAGCCCACCAGGCGGCAGCCCTCGCCCATGATGTCGCCGCAGCGGTACCCCGCTTTCAGCACCGCGTCCACGGCGTTCTCCACCGTATCCGCCTCTTGGGCCATGTCAAAGCTGTACCGCAGCATCATGGCGGCGGCCAGAATGGTGCCGATGGGGTTGGCCTTGTCCTGCCCGGCGATGTCCGGAGCGGAGCCGTGGATAGGCTCATACATGCCCCGGGTGCCCTCGCCCATGCTGGAGGAGGGGATCATGCCGATGGAGCCGGTGATCTGGCTGGCCTCATCGGAGAGGATATCCCCGAAGAGGTTTTCCGTCACCAGCACGTCAAACTGGCTGGGATCGCGGACAATCTGCATGGCGGCGTTGTCCACATACATGTGGAGCAGTTCCACATCCGGGTACTCTTTAGCAACCTCTTCCACGGTTTTCCGCCACAGACGGGAGGTGTCCAGCACGTTGGCCTTGTCCACGCTGGTGACGCGGCCCCGCCGCTTCCGGGCCATCTGGAAGGCCACATGGGCCACCCGGCGGATTTCATGCTCCGTGTAGGACATGATATCCACGGCTTTCTGCTCCCCGTTCTCCTCTGCAGTGGAGTGGCTGCCGAAGTACACGCCGCCGATCAGTTCCCGTACCACCACGAAGTCAATCCCCCTGGCGGCAATATCCGCCCGCAGGGGGCAGGAGGAAGCCAGATCCGCGAACATCCGGGCGGGGCGGACGTTAGTATACAGCCCCATGGCCTCCCGCAGCTTCAGAAGGCCCCTCTCAGGGCGGTTGGCAGAGGGCTGGCTGTCCCACTTGGGGCCGCCTACCGCGCCCAGCAGCACGCTGTCGGCGTGCAGGCAGGTCTCCAGGCTGGAATCCGGCAGAGGGACGCCGAATTCGTCAATGGCACATCCGCCCATGGGGGCTTCCCGGTAAATAAAGCTGTGGTGGAACCTGGCAGCTACGGCGTCCAGGACGCCCAGGGCCTCCCCCACAATTTCGGGGCCAATGCCGTCGCCCCGGATAACGGCAATCGTCTTGTTCATGCCTGCGCCTCCTTTGCCCGGAGGGAGGCCATCAGGCCGCCTTTTGCGATCATGTCCTTGATGAAGGGCGGGAAGGGCTCCGCCTGATAGGTCTCGTTCTTGGTCACATTGGTAATGACGCCGCTGTCAAAGTCCACAGACACCTGGTCCCCTTCGCTGATACCCTCGCTGGCGGCAGGGCACTCCAGGATCGCCAGGCCGATATTGATGGCGTTCCGGTAGAAAATACGGGCAAAATTCTTGGCGATAACACAGGACACTCCCGCCGCCTTGATGGCGATGGGGGCGTGCTCCCGGGAGGAGCCGCAGCCGAAATTCAGTCCGGCAATCATGATGTCGCCGGGCTTGCTTTTGGCGCGGAAATCCTGATCAATGTCCTCCATGCAGTGGGCGGCCAGTTCCTGGGGATCCTGGCTGGCCAGATACCGGGCGGGGATGATGACGTCCGTATCCACGTGGTCGCCATATTTATGGGCGGTTCCATGCGCGTTCATATTGAAAACCTCCTTATTGGGAATAAAATGAAGCGGGGCCCCGCAGAATCAGGGGTTCTGCGGGGAGCGGCAGAAACAACGGTTTGTTATCCAAGATCCGCAGGATGCTGGATATGCCCGGCCACACCGGAGGCGGCGGCTAC
The DNA here is from genome assembly GCA_910584995.1 of uncultured Oscillibacter sp. Taxonomy (GTDB): domain Bacteria; phylum Bacillota; class Clostridia; order Oscillospirales; family Oscillospiraceae; genus Oscillibacter. The sequence continues at coordinate 234,438 of CAJUDW010000001.1, forward strand.
GGCGGGGGAGGCCAGATATACCTCGCTCTTCACATGGCCCATGCGGCCCACAAAGTTCCGGTTGGTGGTGGAGACACACCGCTCCCCCTCCGCCAGGATGCCCATATAGCCGCCCAGGCAGGGCCCGCAGGTGGGTGTGGAGACAACGCACCCGGCGTCCATGAAAATTTCCGTGTAGCCCAGGCGCATACACTCCCGGTAAACGGTGGGGGTGGCGGGGATGATGATGCCCCGCACGCCGGGGGCCAGATGGCGGCCCTTGAACATCTCCGCGGCGGCGGCCATGTCCGCCAGTTGGCCGTTGGTGCAGGATCCGATGACCACCTGGTCAATGGCAATATCCTGACCGTCCCGGGCGTTGTGGGCGTTCTCCGGCAGGTGGGGCCAGGCCACGGTGCAGTCCACTTGGCCCAGGTCGATTTCCACCACCCGCTCGTACTCCGCGTCTTCGTCAGCCTCCACAGCCTCCCAGGGGCGGTTCACCCGATCCTTGATATAGGCCCTGGTGATATCGTCCACCGGCCAGATACCGTTTTTGCCGCCGGCCTCAATGGCCATATTGGAGATGGTCAGGCGGTCGTAGATAGAGAGTTCCGCCACGCCGGGCCCGGCGAATTCCAGGGACTGATACCGGGCCCCGTCTACGCCGATCATGCCGATGAGGGCTAGAATCACGTCTTTTCCGGAGACATAGGGCCGGAGTTTCCCGGTGAGGTACACCTGGATGGCGGAGGGCACCTTGAACCAGGTCTCTCCCGCCGCCATGGCGGCGCCCATATCTGTGGAGCCCACGCCGGTGGAGAAGGCGCCCAGGGCGCCGTAGGTGCAGGTGTGGGAGTCTGCGCCGATGACGGCCTCGCCGGGGGCCACCAGGCCCTGCTCCGGCAGGAGGGCGTGCTCGATGCCCATGGCGCCTACGTCGTAGTAGTGGTCGATTTCAAATTTCCGGGCAAAGGCCCGGCACTGCTGGCACTGGGTGGCGGCCTTGATATCCTTGTTGGGGGCGAAGTGGTCCATCACCAGGGCAATGCGGCTTTTGTCAAACACCTTGTCAAAGCCCGCCGCCTGGAACTCGTTGATAGCCACCGGGGTGGTAATGTCATTGCCCAGCACCAAATCCAGTTTGGCTTGGATCAGCTGCCCTGCCCGCACGCTGTCAAGCCCTGCGTGGCGGGCCAGGATTTTTTGCGTCATGGTCATTCCCATGGGGGTACACTTCCTTTCTTCTGCGGTTCCAAAGATAAAAATCCGGCTATATCGTGATGATCAGCTTTGAGCCTCGATCATCTTATTGATGCCGTTTACATAGGCCCGAATGGAGGACTCGATAATGTCGGTGGAAAGCCCGGTGCCAGTGTAGGTCTCGCCGTCGGGGGCCTCCAGCTTGACTACGGCCTCGCCGATGGCGTCTTCGCCGTCGGTGACGGCATTAAGGCTGAAACTCTCCAGGCGGATATCCATGTTCACCATGCGGTTAATCGCCTTGAAGGAGGCGTCCAGGGGGCCGCCGCCCAGGGCCACTTCCTCAATCTCCTCCTCGCCCCGCCGCAGCTTGATGAAGGAGATATTGGGCACGCCGTCGCCGGCATTGATGACGTGGCTCACCAGTTCGCAGGCCCGGCGGGTGTTATTGTGCCGGTGGAACACCAGGGCCTCCAGATCGGATCCGGTAATAGTCTTTTTCTTGTCCGCCAGAACCTTGAAGCGGTTGAAAATGCCCTCCAGATCCTGATCGCTCAACTCATAGCCCATGGACTCCAGTTTCTCCCGCAGGGCGTGCTTGCCGGAGTGCTTGCCCAGAACCATGGTGTTCTGGGGGACGCCCACGTCCGTGGAGTTCATGATCTCGTAGGTCTGGGCGTTGGCGATGACGCCGTGCTGGTGGATACCGGACTCATGCGCAAAGGCGTTGGCCCCCACAATGGCCTTGCTGGGGGCGATGGCCACACCAGTGATGGAACTGAGAAGCTTGCTGGAGCGGTAGATCTGCTTGGTGTTGACGCCGGTCTCCGCCTGGTAGAAGTCCCGACGGGTATGGATGCCCATGACAATCTCCTCCAGGCTGGCGTTGCCCGCCCGTTCACCGATGCCGTTGACCGTGCACTCCACCTGGGTAGCCCCTGCCTGGACGCAGGCCAGGGAGTTGGCCACCGCAAGACCCAGGTCGTCGTGGCAATGGACAGAAATGTCGGTATTCTCAATGCCGGGAACGTTCTCCCGGAGGTAAGAGATGAGATCCATCATCTCCTGGGGGGTAGAGTAGCCTACGGTATCGGGTACGTTGAGGGTGGTGGCCCCGGCGGCCACGGCGTTGGCATAACACTTGGCCAGGAAAGGCGGGTCGGAGCGGGAAGCGTCCTCGGCGGAGAACTCAATATCCTGGCAGAAACTCTTGGCGTAGCCCACCATGTCGGTGATCCGCTGGAGAACCTCTTCCCGGGTCATCTTCAGCTTATACTCCATATGGATATCGCTGGTAGCCAGGAACACGTGGATACGGGGGTGTTTGGCCTCCTTCACCGCGTCCCATGCGGCGTCGATATCCCCTTTGGTACACCGGGCCAGGCTTGCCACGGTACACTTGGACACTGCTGCGGAGATGGCCTGGACGCTTTTGAAATCCATGGGGGAGGCAATGGCAAAACCCGCCTCAATGATGTCCACCCCCAGCCGCTCCAGCTGGCGGGCCATGTCAATTTTTTCCGAGAGGTTCATGCTGCATCCGGGGGACTGCTCGCCGTCCCGGAGCGTGGTGTCAAAAATTTTGATGCGCTTCATGGTCGATATCCTCCTGTTCTAAAAACGGCACAGATCACAAAAGGCCTCCGTCTCCTAAAAAAGAGACGAAAGCCTGAAACTTCCGCGGTACCACTCTCATTGGCAAAACTGCCCGCTTCCGGCATCGGCGCCTGGGACGCGAATACCGCCTCTTTGGTAACGGTGAGGAAACCCGTTTCCGCCTACGGCCAAGGCTGTCAGCGGAAATACTCGAGGGCCAGTAACATCCTTCCCCTCCGTACCGCCTCACAGCATCCGGCGGCTCTCTGAAACATCCGGGAGGATTTTTTCCCTGTCATTGTATCTGTGCTTTGTTCTGTTATTGGTTACTTTACCGGACTTTCGGCCCTTTGTCAAGTGTAATTTTTGCCGGGGAAACGGATTTTCCCCTTTTTTTACTGCTTGCCAAGAAAACCGGGCCGTGATACAATCCTTTTCAGTCATTTTGTCCTGCCCCGGCGGCGGGATTTTGTCAGAAGGAGGCAGTTTTCATGGCGGATTTGCGTCCGTATCCCATTCCGGAGGGCTGGACGGTGTATCTTCCGGCAGACTACAGCCCGGATCCGGAGGCGGAGCCGCCCATGTGGCGCTTTTGCCGGGAGAGCCGGGATTTCACGGTTTACTGCACCGCCTGGTCTGTCTCCGACGGCTGCGCCCCGGCAGGCGCAGGACGGCTCCTGGAGTTATTCGAAACCGCCGCCCAATCCGCCGCCGGATCCCTGGCGGAGGCGGATCTCTCCTTGTACGCCCCGCCGGGCTTCTCCGTCACCGCATGGCAGGGCCGCACCTTGGAGGGGCTGCGGATGACGGTGTTTGCCATCGGCGCACCGGGGCATCTGTTGGCGGTATACCTGGTGGGCAACAGCCTTTCCAGGCGGGAAGAACTGCTGAACTGCATGGGGCTGATTGCCCGAAATTAGCAGGAAGGCCTTCCTAAGCCCCGTTGAAATCCCCCAAACTGCTTTGTCCCCCACAGGCGGCAAAGCAGTTCCATCATTTTTCCCGGCCCCCCTAGGGGGCATCTTTTGCCCCCAGGGAACAATCCACCTTCGGCAGGCAGGGAAACACACCGCGCATGATAAACCGCCAAAGCCAGCAGCTGGTGCGCAGGGCGGAACAGAGCCTTTTTAAAAAGCCCCCGTCCAGCCGGACGGGGGCCTTTTACATGGATTTTACGGCAGGTAGTTCAGCGGATTCTTCCGCACGCCGTTGTACCGGACCTCAAAGTGGCAATGGGGGCCGGTGGAGTTGCCGGTGGAGCCAATCTTGGCAATCTGCTGGCCTTTGTAAACCTTGGCGCCAACGGACACCAGCAGGCGGCTGTTATGGGCGTAATAGGTCTCATAGCCGTTGCCGTGGTTAATGCGCACCAGATAGCCATAGCTGCCCATCCACCCGGAGTAGGTGACAGTACCGCCGTCCGCCGCATAGACGGGATTCCCTCTGGAGGTGGCGATATCAATGCCACCATGGTTGGTGGAATAGATGCCGCCGGGGGCCTTGCGATAGCCAAAGTAGGAGGTAATCCGCCCGTTAGTGGGCCAGCGGAAGGAGCCGGTAGGCAGCCAGGTGGGCCGGGGTTTGGTGCCACGGAGTTGCTGCTCTGTGACGGGCTCTTTCAGGGTGACGGTGGACAGCAGCGTCCGCTCTGTCTCCTCGCCGTTGATATAGGTGACGTTGGCCACTACGTCGGCCGCGCCGAACTGGCCCTTGGACGTCACTCTGACGTCGCCCACATACATATTGGGATCATCGGTATACTCGATATCGTAGTTTACCTGATCCACATACCGCTCCCGCTGCACCACCGTCATGGTGAGGTAGGGCACGGAGGCGGACATGGTGAGGACTTCGCCGATTTGCAGCCGGTTGATGTCATAGCCGGGGTTCAGCGCCTCCAACTCCTTGGAGGTGATGCCGTGCTCCTGAGCAATCTCCGACCAGGTATCGCCCTTTTTCACCTCATAGGTAACTTCAGCGGACTTGGTGCTGGAGAGCACCTCAGCGATATACCCCAGATTCACAATCTCGTCGCTGGGAACATACTCCTGCTTGACCTCTACCGCTTCGGAGAAGCCGCAGGAAATGGTGTCCTCATCGCTGGCAGAGGCCTGGATCTGCTTTTGCAGTTCCTCCAGGGCCCCTTCGTAGGGCGTCGCGCCGATACGTTCCCCGTCCACATACAGGCAGTAGGCCGACGTAACCAGGCCAACCTCCTGGGAGAGATCCTTGGCGTAGTCGTCCACTTCCGTCAGATCCGTCCGCTTCAAAAGGCCGGTAGAGTACTGGATCAGATCGTCGTCAATGGTGAAGGTCTGCCCCAGTGTCTGGGCGGTGACCGTCTCGATGTCATGGCGCACATCCTCCGCCTCCTCCTCCGAGGGCAGCACAGCCATCACCTTGCCGTCGTAGGTGACAGTGGTGCCGTAGGTGTAGGTGGAGAAGAACAGCGCCACGGCAGCGATACAGCATGCGCCTGCCAAGAAGAGGACCGGGTGGATAAATTTCCTTCCGCCGTCTTCCTCCTCGCGGCCGCCTTTGCTGATGGCCCGTTTCCGGCGGCCCCAGGTGTGTTCCTCCAGAAGGCTGGCCCACAGGGGGACCATGCCCCAGAAGAACAGCACCATCTGAATCAGCAGGCGGTTGGACTCCGGGAACCGGGAGGCCCGCTCCTCTCTCCGGATTTGCCGCCACCGGCGGCGGATCCGCCGCATCTTACGGTCTATGGCCTGATACAGCCCGCCGCCCTCATGCTGCTCCGCCACGCGGCTGGGCGGCCGCCTTTCCGGGGAACGGGCTCTGGCCGCGCTCTCCTCCCAGGCGGGGATGCCTGCCCGCTGGCGGCTTCCGCCGCTGCTGCGGCGGGCGGCCCGCTCCTCTGCGGTCATCCGCACCGGCGGCGCGGCATCAATCCGGGAGCGGCGCTCCTGGGGGCTGGACTTGCGGCGTTCCGGCGGTTCTTTTGCCAGCCGCCGTCCTCCCTGGGACTGCGGTAAAATCGTATTCTGTTTTTCTTTCGCGTTCTGACTCATAATGCTCCTGTAATGCAAAATCCTCTGAATCGAAAAAAGTTACAATTTGTTACCTTTCCTATCATACCGCCTTTTTCCTGATCCGTCAAGTCTAAAAGACCGCAGAAATCTCCACATCTTTTAGGGGGCGGTTTGTAGGCTCTATACAGGATATGGAACACTCTTTGTTACTTTTGCACATTTTTAGGCAGAAATGGTGAAATGTTTGTAAATTCTTTCCGGAAAATTTCCTGCAAAATTTCAAGGGAACACTTTAAATTTTTGCATTGACCGGACGGTATCCTTGTGTATAATAGAAAGAGGACAATTTCCGCATAACCTTGAATTGTTTTAGGAGGAACGTAAAATGTTCGAATTTTTAATCAAAAAGCTGAAAGCGCATCCCCGTAAAATTGTCTTCACCGAGGGCTCCGACCCCCGTATTCTGGAGGCTTCCGCCCGCCTGCTGTCCGGTACGTTCCTGACCCCGGTCCTGGTCGGCAAGGCAGAGGAAATCCAGGCCGCCGCCGAAGATATCGGCTTTAACATCCGGGGCGCGGAGATTATGGATCCCACCACTTTCTCGGAGATGGACAAAATGGTGGAAACCATGCTGGAACTGCGGAAGGGCAAGATGACTGAGGAGCAGTGCCGGGCCGCCCTGTCCCAGGGCAACTACTTCGGCACCATGCTGATCCGCATGGGCTACGCCGACGCGCTCCTGGGCGGCGCTACTTATTCCACCGCCGATACCGTCCGTCCCGCCCTCCAGATTATCAAGACGAAGCCCGGCAACAAGATTGTTTCCTCCTGCTTCATCCTGGTCCGCCCCTCTGCCACCGGCGACCGGGAAGTCCTGGCCATGGCCGACTGCGCCATCAACATCAAGCCCGATGAGGAGCAGCTGGTGGAAATTGCCCGGGAGACCCATGCCACCGCCCAGATCTTCGGTATTGACCCCAAGATCGCTTTCCTCAGCTACTCCACCCACGGCTCCGGCGCCGGCGAGGATGTGGACAAGATGCGCAACGCCTGCGCCAAGGCCAAGGAGATCATGCCTGACGCCGTGATTGACGGCGAACTCCAGTTTGACGCCGCCGTGTCCCCCCGGGTCTGCAAGACCAAGTGCCCCGACTCCCCGGTAGGCGGCCGCGCCAACACCTTCATTTTCCCGGACATCAACGCAGGCAACATCGGCTACAAGATCTGCCAGCGCATGGGCTCTTTCGAGGCCTATGGCCCCATTCTCCAGGGCCTGAATGCCCCCATCAACGACCTCAGCCGTGGCTGCAACGCCCAGGAGGTCTATTCCATGGCCATTATCACTGCCGGTCTCTGCGAGGACTGATACCAAAAACCCGGAGGCGGGGCAAAGATCCCCTTGGGGCCTTCCTTTTCTCCACTGAAAATTTTATGTCCCAAATTGATTTTTTTGACTAACCGGGGCTGGGGAACGCAAAAGCGTTCCCCGGCTTTTTATGTTCTTTCCCTATCGGATGCTTTGATATAAATTTCCTCCGCTTGCTGCTGGGCCTGTTTCAGGAGATAACGCGCCTCCCGTATCCGCTCCTGCCGTATCATGTCCAATGCGTCTGTAACCCCGTTAAACATAATGGTATACATCTTCTGGTAATCAACCATAGGCGCCTCCTTTTTAGATATATTTTAGGCTTATATTGCATCCAGTTACTGCATACTATCATAGATTAGATATAAAGTAAACATATAATATATTTATTCTAAGGTCGTGATGGTATGCCAATAAAAAGTCTCTCTATTCGAATTGATGATAATCTTCTGCATAAACTTCATATTGTAGCTGATTACAATGGCCGCTCCGCTAATAGCCAGATTTTGATCTTGATCCGGGACGCAGTGGAGGAGTTTGAGAAAGCCCACGGAAAGATTGAACTTTGAAATCCGGAGAAAATCCTGTCTTGTTCTATTGTTCCAAACCCCGGAACCAGCCTCCCGGCAGGCTGGTTTTCTTTTTGGATCATCTTATCATAACGAGGAATATCAGTCAATATATTTAGGAATATTAAGAACTTAAAACGGACAGACAATCCCTATAAAATAGCATAATAGGGGGCGTTACCATGATTGATATTCACTTAATCGGAGAAAACATCCGGCGGGAGAGAAAACGCCAGCTTCTGACCATTGAACGGCTGGCGGAAAAGGCCGGGATTACCGACAACTTCCTTGGCAAAATAGAGCGGGGAGAGGGGATGCCCAGCCTGCCCACCCTGGACAGCATCGCCTGCGCTTTGGGCGTCAGCATGGATTTCCTTAAAGGGAACGCTCCCCCTGCGCCGGAGCGCACCTTCATCACCAGCCTGATGGAGATCAACGGGCTCAGTGATGAGAACAAGGAAAAATTTATGGATTTTATCAGCAGCAACATTAAATATTTCAAGTAGGCGGCAAGCAAAAACCCCCCGGAGTATTGCTCCGAGGGGAAGCAGGCTCTCAAAAAAGCCCTCTGTAAGAGTTTTGCGCCCCAGGCGCGAAATGCAGCCCAATCGTTTTCCTGCGGCCTGTACACGGGGAAAACACTTTGCGGGAAGCGGGCCTGGACTTGTGCGCTATAGGCGCAAAGCCCAGGCACACAACCAGGGCGCAGAACGGATCGAAACCTTACGCCGAAAAACTCCCCGGAGCACTGCTCCGGGGAGTTTTGGTTATTCCGCTTTTTCTGCTTATTTCAGCGCCTCGGCAACTGCCACGGCCACGGCGACCGTCGCGCCGACCATGGGGTTGTTGCCCATGCCCAAGAAGCCCATCATCTCCACGTGGGCAGGGACGGAGGAACTGCCGGCAAACTGGGCGTCGCTGTGCATCCGGCCCATGGTGTCGGTCATGCCGTAGCTGGCGGGGCCAGCGGCCATGTTGTCCGGGTGCAGGGTGCGGCCGGTGCCGCCGCCGGAGGCCACGGAGA
>CAJUDW010000002.1 GCA_910584995.1 uncultured Oscillibacter sp.
CGGTGATCTTGGCGTCCCGCATCATGCGCTCCATGGGATAGTCCTTGGTATAGCCATAGCCGCCGAACATCTGTAGCGCCTTGGTGGTGGTCTTCATGGCGTGCTCGGAGCAGAAAAGCTTAGCCATGGCGGCCTCCTTGGTGTAACGCTTGCCCTCACCCTTGAGGACGGCAGCCTGATAGGTCAGGAGGCGGCCAGCCTCACAGCCCAGTTCCATGTCCGCGAAGGTGAACTGGGTGTTCTGGAACTTGCTGATGGGCTTACCAAACTGAACACGGCCCTTGGTGTACTCCTTGGCCTCGTTCAGCGCACCCTCGGCGATGCCCAGGGACTGGGCGGCAATGCCGATACGGCCGCCGTCCAGGGTCTGCATGGCGATCCGGAAGCCCTTGCCCTCCTGGCCCAGCAGGTTCTCCTTGGGGACGATGCAGTCGGTGAACACGATCTCGGCGGTGGGGGAGCCATGGAGGCCCATCTTCTGCTCATGCTTGCCCACGGAGAAGCCGGGGAAGCTGCTCTCCACGATGAAGGCGGAGATGCCCTTGGTGCCCTTGGACTTGTCGGTCATGGCGAAGACCACAAACACGTCGGCCACGTAGCCGTTGGTAATGAAGATCTTGGAGCCGTTCATCACATAGTGGTCGCCCACCAGCTTGGCTTCGGTCTGGCCCTTGGAGGCGTCGGAACCGGCGTTGGGCTCGGTGAGGGCGAAAGCGCCCACCTTGTGACCGGTGGTCAGCATGGCCAGGTATTTCTTCTTCTGCTCCTCAGTGCCGTGGGTGAGGATGGGGTCGCAGCAGAGGCCGTTGTGGGTGGCCACAATGTCGCCGGTGGAGGCGCACTGCTTGCTGAGTTCCTCAATGCAGATGGCAGAGGCCAGCGGATCGGCACCGGTGCCGCCGTACTCCTTGGGCACGCACATGCCCATGACACCCAGGCCGAACAGCTTCTCGATGTTCTCCCGGGGATACTCACAGGTGAGGTCCGTCTCCGCGGCGATGGGCTTGACTTCATTTTCGGTGAATTCAGCCATCATCTTGCGGATCAGCTGGTGTTCACGGCTCAGATTGAAATCCATGATATCTACTCCTTATATAAAATTTGGAAGGCTTGTGTAGGAACCTGTATTATGGCGGGATGCCGGAAGGGCGAAGGATTTTGCCGCCCTGCAAGGGAAAAACCAGAAACACTGATGTATTTCAAAATTTTTAAGGGGCCAGGACGGCAAAAACCCGGCCAGGCAGCGTTCAGCGCCTGTGAATACAGGTCTATGAGGGAACAGCCGGGGGCAGCGCTTTCCGCCCCCCAGGGACGGGCTTACTGAATACCCGCCACGTCCTTTGCCAGCTGCTTCTTGCCTTGGATATTGCCCTGGCGGGCAATCATGATCCGCTGGGCCTGGGGAGAGCCCGCGCCATGCATGGACTCGGTGCGGTAGCCCACGGCCGCCGCGCCCAGGCACATGTTCTCCAGGAACCGCATGACCCGCTGGCGATCCTCGGTGGAAACGCCCTCACGGGCAGCGAAGAACTTGTTGCAGATGTCGCCAATAGTCTCGCCGTTGCGGCCCACCACGGTATCGCTGCTGAAATCCTTCTGAGAGGGCATGGTAACCATCAGGCCGCCGGCAATGTCCTCGGCAAGGCGCACGATCTCATAGGGGAACCGGGTCACGTTCTGTTTGCAGACGTTGGCCAGGAGCAGGTCAATCTGATAGTTGCCCGCCTTGGTCTTGAAGCCCTGGCTGGAGCAGGCGATGCCGCAGCAGTACAGCGTCTCGTTCAGGTGGGTCATCTCAATCAGCTTATCCTTCACCGCGCTGGCCTTCTCCACGCCGTTGTACTCGGCGGCAAGGGCGGCCGCGCCGATGACCACATCGCCTACGCCAACCTTGCAGCCGCCGTAACTCTGCCGGTGGTAGCCGGCGAAGCGCTCCACCATCATACCGGCAAACTCATACTCGCCGTTAAGGAAGATGTACTCATTGGGGATGAACACGTGATCCAGCACCACCAGGGCCTCCTGGCCGCCGAACTTGGCGTTGCCCACGTCGATGGAGGCATCCTCCTCCATTTTCCGGGTATCGCAGGACTGACGGCCATAGATCATGTACATGCCCTCGGCGTCGGTGGGGCAGGCGAAGGAAACCGCCCAGTCCTTATCCGCCTCGCCCATGGAGATGGTGGGCATGAAGATGTGCCAGTGGCTGTTGATGGAGCCGGTCTGGTGGCACTTGGCGCCGCAGACCACAATGCCGTCAGCCCGGCGCTCCACAACATGGACGTACATGTCGGGATCCGCCTGATCGTGGGGGGCCTTGGAGCGGTCGCCCTTGGGATCGGTCATGGCGCCGTCCACGGTGAGGTCGTTGTCCTGGACAAAGGTCAGGAACTTCTTGAAGTTTTCGTGATAATGGGTGCCGTACTTCTCATCCACCTCGAAGGTGGTGGAGAACACGGCGTTGAAGCTGTCCATGCCCACGCAGCGCTGGAAGCAGGAGGCCGTCTTCTGGCCCAGCAGGCGCTGCATCTTCACCTTGTTCACCAGATCCTCGGTGGACTGGTGGAGGTGGGTGAAGCGGTTGATCTTGTGGCCCGTCAGGCTGGAGGTGACGGTCATCAGGCCCTCGTACTGGGGATCTTGGGCCAGGGCATAGGTCATGGCGACGCAGTTGATGCTGGGACGGATCATGGGATGATCCACCCAGTTGTCAATCTTCTCGCCGAACATGTACACGCGGGTGTTCAGTTTCCGCAGGCTTTCCACGTATTCCTGCGCGGTCATCAATGCCATTTGTTTTTCCTCCTAAAATATTGGGGGTTTCGGGGACTTTTTAAATTGCAGCACCGGTTTTCAAGGCGCGGCGGTTTTGCATCCAGGGAAATGGGCTCCTCCCTGGGCTTACGCCAATCCCATCAGTTCATCCTTAAAGATGCGCTCGTCCATCAGCTTCAGATCCTCGGCAATCTTGGGCATAAACTCCATCTGATCCAGGACCTGGGTCTGGAGATCAATGCCGGGGGCGATTTCAATGAGGGTCACGCCCTCGGGACGCAGTTCGAATACAGCCCGCTCCGTGATGTACAGGACCGGCTGTTTCACCTGCACGGCGTACTTACCGGAGAAGGTGATGTGCTCCACCTGCTGGACGAACTTCTTCTTGCCGCCCTCCTGGGTAATCACCAGCTTGCCGTCCACACATTCGGTCTTGAGGCCCTTGGCGGTGAAGGTGCCGCAGTAGACAACCTTCTTGGCATTTTGGGTGATGTCGATGAAGCCGCCCGCACCCGCCAGGCGGGTGCCGAACTTGGAAACGTTCAGATCTCCGTTGGGCGCGGTCTCCGCCAGGCCCAGGAACGCCACATCCAGGCCGCCGCCCTGATAGAAGTCAAACTGGACGTTATGGGGGATAATGGCCATGGAGTTGGCAGCTGCGCCGAACTGGGTGCCGCCCATGGGCACGCCGGCGATGGAGCCCGCCTCTACCGTCAGGGTCATCTTATCGGAGATGCCCTCCTCAGCAGCGACATTGGCAATTTTTTCCGGAGCACCGGTGCCAAGGTTCACGATAGCGTCCTGAGGCAGTTCCATAGCCGCCCGGCGGGCGATGATCTTCTTGGCGTCCAGGGGAATGGGGGGGATGGCGTCCACAGGGATGCGGAACTCGCCGGTGAGGCTCCCGTCATAGGGGGTGCCGAGGCACTGCATGTTGTCCTCTTCAGAGCCTACCACAACCGCGTCCACATAGATACCGGGAATTGCCACCAGTTTTGGGTCGAGATTGCCGCCCTCTACGATCTTTTCCACCTGGACAATGACCTTGCCGCCGGAGTTCTTGCAGGCCTGGGCCATGGCGGTGACATCGATGGGGCCGATCTCCCGGTGGACGGTGCAGTTGCCGTACACATCGGCGTAGCTGCCCCGGAGGAAGACCACGTTGATGGGGAAGGACTTGTACAGCAGCAGTTCCCGTCCCTCCAGTTCAATGACCTTCACCAGATCCTCGGTGGTGTGGGAGTTCAGCTTGCCACCGCCGTTCCGGGGGTCGGCAAAGGTATAGAGGCCCACATGGGTGATGGTGCCCACCTTGTGGGCGGCGATGTCCCGGTACATGTGGGAAATGACGCCCTGGGGCAGGTTATAAGCCTCAATCTTGTTGGCGAGGGCCAGATCACCCAGCTTGGGGGCCCGGTCCCAGTGGCCGCCGATGACCCGCTTCACCAGGCCCTCGTGGCCGTAGTGGTCGCCGCCGGTGCCGTCCCGATGGCCCTGGCCCGCGGCAAAGAACAGCGTCAGATCCCGGGGGCTGCCGGTTTCCAAAAAGCGCTTCTCCAACGCCTTGGAAAGGGCCTCGGGGCAGGCGCAGCTGACAAATCCGCCGGTGGCGATGGTGTCGCCGTCCTGTACCAGCAAAGCGGCTTCTTCCGCCGTGAGTACGCGAACTTTTTTCATGCTTGCGTTTCCTCTTTTCTGTTGAAAATTGAAATGGAAAAGGCTGGATTACTTGTTCTGGAAGTTGGCGGGCCGCTTCTCCAGGAAAGCGCCCATGCCCTCTTTCTGATCCTCGGTGGCAAAGCACATGGCAAAGAGCTCGTTCTCCAGGGCGATGCCGTCGTCGATATCCATCTGCATACCCCGGTCGATGCAGGCCTTGGAATACTTCACGGCGATGGGGGCGTTCTTGGTGAAGGACTTGGCCATCTCCTTGGCGGCGTCCATCAGGGCCTCAGGGGCGTAAACGGCGTTCACCAGGCCGATTTCCTTGGCCTCGTCGGCCTTAATCATCTTGCCGGAGAAAATCAGTTCCTTGGCTTTGGCGATGCCCACGCGGCGGGGCAGGCGCTGGGTGCCGGAGAAACCGGGGGTGATGCCCAGGCCCACTTCCGGCTGGCCGAACTTGGCCTTCTCGGAGGCTAGGATGATGTCGCAGGCCATGGCGATCTCGCAACCGCCGCCCAGGGCGAAGCCGTTAACTGCAGCGATGGTGGGGATCTCCAGCTTTTCAATGCGGCGCATGAGGGCGCTGCCCCGCTGGCCCCACTTGCGGCCCTGGGTCAGATCCAAGGGCTTCTGCTCGCCGATATCGGCGCCGGCCACGAAGGAACGGCCCTCGCCGGTGAGGATGAACGCGCCCAGATCCTTGTCCTTCTCCACCTCCCCAATCAGCTGCTCCAACTCGGAGATAACGGTGGAGTTCAGCGCATTCAGCGCCTCGGGACGGTTGATGGTGGCAATACCGATATTGCCTTCCTTCTCGTAACGGATGGTCTGATACATAACGATGTTCCTCCCTATTTAAAATAGAAACGCTGGGCGGGTTCCGATCTGCCCGCTCTTTCGCTGTCTTGATATATGAGCAAAATTTGTGCCAACTTTTCGCCGCCGCCTCCCCAGGAATAGGCAGCAGATTTTCACTATTTTGTACAGTTTTATCCCGTATCTTTTGCGCGATTTATACAAGGGCTTTCCATGCGCTGGATGTTCTATTCAAAAATGAATAGGCGTGCAGAGAACAGCTTGTTCCTCAGTGCGGAAGCTTCTTTGTGCGGGTCAGATAATTCCCGGCGGAATTTCTGTCAATTCCGCCTGAATTTTTTCGTGCATCCCCTCTTTCTATTCACAAATGAATATGCTATACTCATAAGTGAATAGAATGCCGCTCAGAATCCAATCGGCAGCGGGGAGGGATGAATTTTGTCGGAATCCACAAGTTTCTCCGGCCTTTTTGGCGAAGACATCAATTTGAAAGGCCTTTTTGACATCATCAACCCGGAGAATAACCTGGTTTTGGCAGACGACATGATGCTCTCTGACGCCAAGGGCACTATCCTGCGGGTCAGCGAGACCTACGAGAAGAACTTCGGCTTTGCCCACAATTCCATTGTGGGCAAGTCCGCTTTCGACCTGGAGGCGGACGGCACCTTCGTACCCTGTGTCACAGCGGAGGTCATCCGCCAGCGGCGGAAGGTCACCGCTACCCAGACCATCAACCAGTCCTACAAAAATGTGATGACTGTAGGCATCCCCCTCTTTGACAACGACGGGGAACTGAAATACGCCGTTTGCTTCAACACCGTCTCCATGGAGCAGATCAACGTCATCCAGCGGAACTACCGCCATTTGCAGGATTCCCTGCAGCAATACTCCCAGGAAATTGCGGAACTGCGGACCCGGGCTACCTCTACCAGCCTGATTTTCAAAAGCGCCTCCATGCAGCGGCTCTGGACCCTCATGCAGAATACCGCCAACACCAAGGCCAACATCCTCATCACCGGGGAGACCGGCGTGGGCAAAAGCGCCGTAGCCAAAGCCATCCACGCCATGAGCAACCGGGTGGGCGGGCCCTTTATCGAGGTCAACTGCGCCGTCCTCCACGAAAACCTGATTGAATCGGAACTGTTCGGCTATGAAAAGGGCGCTTTCACCGGCGCGTCCTCTGCGGGAAAGATCGGCAAAATCGAACTTGCCAACCACGGCACCCTGTTCCTGGATGAGATCGGTGAACTGCCTCCCCATATCCAGTCCAAACTTTTGCAGCTGATCCAGGAGAAAACCATTGAGCGCCTCTCCGGCACCCGGAAAATTGAATTGGATTTCCGCCTGATTGTGGCCACCAACCGCAACCTGGAGGATGAGGTACGGCGAGGCCTTTTCCGCTCCGACCTCTTCTACCGCCTGAATGTCATCCGCATCCACATCCCGCCTCTCCGCCAGCGGCGGGAGGATATCCCGCCCCTGGCCCACCAGTTCCTGGCCCGGTTCTGCGGGGAATACGGAAAAACCGTCACCTTCAGCCCCCGGTTCCTGGGTTTTCTGGAGCAGTATGACTGGCCCGGCAATGTCCGCCAGCTGGAAAACCTGGTGGAGCGGATGGTGATTACTGTCCAGGATCCCATCATCGATCTGCCCAACCTGCCGGGCGAGTACGCCGGGGAAGTGGTTCCGGCGGCGAGCCTCCAGGGAGGCACCCTGGCAGAACTGATGGACGCCTATGAGGGACAGATTATCCGCGCCGCCTACCAGCGGCAGGGCACCACCGTGGCGGTGGCGAAGGAACTGGGCATCTCCCAGGCCACCGCCGCCCGGAAAATCGCCAAATATGTCCCGCGGGAGACTGCCCCATGAGTTTGATTGCGCTGAAAACGGAACTGCGGCAGCAGCTGAAGCTGACCCCCCAGCTGATGCAGTCTATGGAAGTCCTGCAAATGAACTCCCAGGAACTGTTGGAATACCTGGGGCGGCTGACCGAGGAGAACCCCCTTCTGGAGCGGGAAGACGTCCCGGATCTCCGGGACGCCTATCAGGAACTGCGGCAGAAGGCCGTCTGGATTGACGCCGGCATCCCCGGCGCGTCCTTCTCCCACGAGGGGGCGCTTCCGGAGCGGGGGGCTGTGGATCGGGAAACAGAGAGCCTGGCCGCCTTCCTCCGGGACCAGCTGGAGCGCAAACGCCTCCCCAAGCCCCTCCTGGCTTTGGGGAACTACCTGGCGGAACTGGTGGATGAGGACGGTTATCTGGCGGAGGAAGATCTGGAGGGACTTTCGGAACTGAACATCCCCCAGCCGCTGATTGACGAAGCCCTGGCCATGCTTCAGGGGCTGGAGCCGGCGGGGGTGGGGGCCAGGAGCCTCCCCGAATGCCTGCTTCTGCAATTGGACCGCCGCGGGAATCGCGATCCCGGTCTTCGGGAGATTGTCCGGCAATTCCTGCCAGATATTGGGAAAAAGCACTACGGCCCCATTGCCAATACCCTGGGGCTTTCTCTGGAAGAAGTGCAGGCGGCGGCAGAAACCATTGCGGATCTGGATCCCCGTCCCGGGCAGGCCTTCCAGCCTGCGGAGCAGGCGCTGTATGTCCGGCCTGACGTGTTTGTAGTGGTGGAGGACGGGAAGCCGGAGATCGTTTTAAATGAATATTACCTTCCGAAAATCACCGTCAGCGATTACTATCTCCGCCTGCTGGGCTCAACAGACGAGGAGGAAACCAGGACATACCTCCGTCAGAAGATGCGGCAGGCCCAGTGGCTTTTGGACAGCCTGTCCCGCCGGGGGAGCACCCTCCGCCGATGCGCGGAGGCGGTTTTGGAGGCCCAGCTGCCCTTTTTTCAGGGCCGCACCGGGGAACTGGCCCCTATGAACCTCCGCTCCCTGGCGAGCGCCCTGGAACTGCACCCCTCCACCGTCTCCCGGGCGGTACGGGGGAAATACCTCCAGTGCCGCCAGGGGACATATCCCCTCCGGTACTTTTTCAATCGGGCGGTGGGCCCCGGCGGACACTCCCGGCAGGCAGTGAAGCAGCGGATCCTGGAATTGGTGGCGGCAGAAGATCCCCGGCGGCCTCTCAGCGATCAAAGGCTCTGCGCCCTGCTGGCGGAGGAGGGCGTGCAGGCCGCCCGCCGGACGGTAGCAAAATACCGGATGGAACTGGGTATCGGCTCCTCCGCCGCCCGGAAGCGGTTGAAACGCGGATAAAAGAGCGTATGCGGAAATTCCTGCATACGCTCCAAACTGTCAAAAAAACCCTCCGCAGGAGTTTCGCCGCCGGGGCGGCGAAATCCGTTTGAATCGTTTTTCCCGTGGCGTGTACGCGGGAAAAACACTTTGCGGGACGCGAGCGTCGAATTGTCCGCTGAAAGCGGACAACCGAGGCGCAGAGCGTACCGAAACCTGTTCAAAAAAGTGGCACGGCCACTTTTTTGACATGCAGAAGCGTATGCGGAAATTTCCGCATACGCTTCTGCCGTTATGAAAAGGTGACGATCGTGCCGGTTTTCCCGTCCAGGGCATCCAAGGCGTGATCCAGGCTGGTGATAATTGCCTTTTTGCTGGGGTTGTGCCGGACGAACCGCATGGCGGCCTCCACCTTCGGCAGCATACTGCCCACGCCAAAGTGGCCCTCCCGGACAAACCGGGCGGCCTCCGCCAGGCTCAGGCGGCTCAAGTCCCGCTGGTCTGGCTGCCCGAACCGGATGGCCACCTTCTCCACCTCCGTCAGGATCATCAGCGCATCGGCATCCACTTCCTCCGCCAGAAGTTCTGCGGCAAAGTCCTTATCAATTACCGCCGCCACCCCTTCCAGGGTGCCGTCCATATTCTCCACCACCGGGATGCCCCCGCCGCCGCATGCCACCACAATGGCGTGATCCCACAGCAGCCGGATGGCCCCAATCTCCACGATTTTCTTGGGCAGCGGGGAGGGTACCACCCGCCGCCAGCCCCGGCCTGCATCGTCCCGCATGGTGTAGCCCTTCTCCTGCTCCAGGGCCTTGGCCTCCGCCTCGCTGTAGAAAGCGCCGATGGGCTTGGTGGGGTTCCGGAAGGCGGGGTCGTTTTTATCCACAATCACCTGGGTGGCCAGGGTGACCACCGGGTAGTTCCGGTTCCGCCTGCTGAGGGCATATTTCAGCGCCTGCTGGATGTGATAGCCGATATACCCCTGGCTCATGGCCCCGCACACGTCGAAGGGCATGGGGGGCACTACATCCTTGGCGGTCTCGCTGGCTAGGACGATGCGGCCCACCTGGGGGCCGTTCCCGTGAACCACCGCCATTTCGTAGCCCCGGCGGCTGATCTCCGCAATGTGCTCGCAGGTACGCTTGACCACCTCCAGCTGCCCCTCCGCTGTGGCCCCGCTCTCCTTGGACTGCAAGGCGTTGCCCCCCAGGGCGATGACAATTCTCTCCGGCATTGATGCAACTTCCTTTCCCATGGATATTTGAAAGGAGTTTGCGCCGTTTGAGAAAAATTATGCGGAGGGCCGAACCTCCTCTTCTTTGAAACAGGCCCGGAGGGCAAACAGGTTCACCATCAGCGCAATGGACAGCAGGATTGCCAATATCATCAGTATCACAGCAGCCCCGTTTGACCACACTGCGCTGCCGAAGCCGCCGTTGACAGTCTGAATCAGGCAAATCCCAGTAATCAGCAGCACGTACAGATTCCTCTGCCGGAGGATACGCAAATCCAGGCGTCCTTCCGGCGCGCAGTACAGTTCCGCCAGGGCGGCCATGTCCGTCAGGAACTGGAAATGGAAATACAGCTGGGCCGCCGCGATAAGGAGATCTGCGAAGAGAATATGGCCGTCGATATCCAATCCGCCCCAGCTGAGAAACCAGTCCCCGGCGCTCCAGACTGCCAGCAGGGTTCCAAGGGGCCGCAGAAGGATCAGATCCCGCCGCTCCCCGGAGAGATCCCGGATAGCCCCCAACAGCATCAGATACCCTGCAAACCGGGGGAGGATACTGACGGGGCCGATGTTGAAATCCACATACAGCAGGAAATAGCCCCAGGCGGCACCGGTAAGGCCGTTGTACAGGGTTTTCCGGTCAGTCATGGGGATTGCCTCCTTCCTCCCGCGTCAAGGTCAATTCCGCAAAGCGGTGATTGTTGAGGTAAAAATCCGCAGCGTAGGCCTCCGGCGGAAAATAGATCCAATCCTCATCTCCGCCGCTTCCCCCTCCGCCGTGGCCGGAGAGGAGTATAGGGCTCTCCCAGCCCGGTTCCAATTCCCAGGCGGCCCAGTCCTCGCCTGTGGAACCGCCGCCGGAGGTGTTGGGCATGCCGGGCCCGCGCAGGGACGCAGGCCGTTCTTCTCCTGCCTCCAGAGGATAGGTAGAAATGCCGATGGCAAAGTATTTTCCCTTATCCGCCGGGCTGCCCGTATAAAACGCCTGGGTCATGGTGTGATATTTGGAGGAAAACCGCCCGTCGGTCATGGGGGTTGTGAGGAATTCCCGGCTGGAGCCTATCCAGCTGCTGTTTACCTGATAGCTGTCCACATGGGAAAGGGTCTGATAGCGGAGTTTCAGGATGAAGTCCCCTGCCTGGGCCGTATATTCCCAGGCCGGCAGATTCAGATTCCCCCCCATCCGTTCATCTCCCTGAACGGCCCGGAAATCCTCCAGGGGCCGGATAACCCAACGGCCCTCTTCCTTTTCTGCCCGGAGGGGCTGGAGGGCGTACCAGCAGGTATGCACGGTACCGTCCCATCCGTCCCAGATAGCGGCGCCGGGGGTATATTGCAGCGCCAGGGCCAGAGTGCCTTCGTAGGCCCCGTCCCCTGCAGGGGACAGGTTGTAAATCTCATATCCCTGCTGGCGATCCAGCCAGCTGTCCACGCCTCCAGCCTGCCTCCACAGCCACTCCGGGTCGTAGTCATTTCCTTCGCAGGCCTCCACCAGAGCCTTTTGCTCTGACAGGGGGGCACACATGGCCCGGTAGGGGATCTCCCCGGCCAGCAGGGATTTGGCGTAGGCGTCAAAAGCCCCGGCAGGGGTGGTGCAGGGGATGGTCCGGGCGCAGACTGTCCGAAGGGGGTCACTGAGATAGCCGGGGATCCCGGCCTCCGCCTTCACCCCTACCGTCAAAGGCCCCGCCAGCACCAGCGCCACGCATACAGATACCAGGGCCATCCCCGACGGATACCGCTTGAACCGTGCAATAGCCTCAATGCGGCGGCGGATATTCTTCCCGCCGTTGGCCACGGAGGAGGTGCCGGGGGCGCAGGCGTACCTCTCGTCCGCCATGGAGAGGAGGATGCGCCCGTATTCCCGGCGCTCCTCCCCCTCCAGGCGCTCCAGAACCCGCTGGTCGCAGAGGGATTCCAAATCGTTCCCCGCCTGGCCGGCGCAGTACCAGAGAAGGGGGTTGCACCAGTGGATACACCGGAACAGGCAGATGACAAGCCCCCAGGCTGCGTCCCGGTATTTCAGGTGGAGCAGTTCATGGAGCAGAACCTTCTCCTCTGGTTCACCTCCGGCAGGCAGGGCCAGGACGGGCCGGAACACGCCGCAGACAAAGGCGGTAGACAGGCCCTCCACCTCCACGGCTGGGCAGGCCGGGAGACCGTACCGTTCCGCTGCGGCCTCCAGCGGTGCCGGATCCGCCGGGCGGCCCCGGCGCAGGGCCCGCCGCAGACGGAGATAGGCCAGGAGATACCGGATCAGGAAGAACCATACCCCCGCCGTATAGAAAAGGAACAGCCATTGGGCGGCGTCCCCCGGCAGGGACGGAGGAAGCAGGGGCACAGGAGCGTTCACCCGGATCAACGTACCGTAGTCCCCGGTGAGGAGGGACTTAGCGGCTTCCAGCAGCAGGGCCCAGTTGACCAAGGCATGCCGCCCGCCAAGGCCCGCCGGGAACGCCAGCACCAGCCCCAGTACGCTCCAGACGGCAAACTGCCACCGGGGGGACAGCTTATCCCGGAACATGGCCTTTACCACCAGCAGCAAAACCGCCGCCCCGGAGGCCGTCAGGGTTTGCAGAAGAAAGGACCAGATGTCTCTCACCGGCTACACCTCCATCTCGTCCAGCAGGCGGCGCAGTTCCTCCCGCTCCTGGGAGGAGATGGGTTTTTCCCGCAAAAACGCCGCCACCAGATCCCCGGCAGCCCCCTGGTACACCTGCCGGAGGAAGCTGTCCCGGGCCTGGGCCTGGCAGGCCGCCTTGTCCAGCCCCGCCCGGTACAGGCGGGGATACCCCTCTTTGTCGATGACCACCAGCCCCTTGGCCTCCATGCGGGTCAGATAGGTCAAAACCGTGTTCCGGCTCCAGCCGGTCTCCTCCCGCAGGGCCTCCGTCAGGGCCCCCAGGGTGGCCCCGCCGCTGTCCCACAGCGCACTCAGTACCGTCCATTCCCGTTCCGACAGTTTCGCCACAGCGCACCTCCTACAATTGTAGTATTTTCTTTATCCTACACCTGTAGGAACTCCCTGTCAAGGAAAACCTGTGAAAAATTCTCCCAACCGCTTTTTGGCGGGGAGATGTTTCTTGCCAAAAGACATAACTCCATGGTATAATATCCGTAAATTCGCTGTGATACGCCGGTTTTCGCCCTGTTTCGCCCCTTGGACGCGGACAGGCGCAGCTGCCGCGCAGAAAGACGGAGGACTGCCATGAACCGCATCAATAAGGAAAACTACTATCTGGATATTGCGCAGACCGTTCTGGAGCGGGCCACCTGCCTGCGCCGGGTTTACGGAGCCATCATTGTCAACAACGATGAGATCATTGCCACCGGCTACAACGGCGCGCCCCGGGGCCGGGCCAACTGCGTGGATCTGGGCTATTGCTCCCGGGAGGCCATGCAGGTGCCCCGGGGGGAGCGGTACGAACTGTGCCGCAGCGTCCATGCGGAGGCCAACGCCATTATCTCCGCCGCCCGGCGGGACATTGTAGGCGGCACGCTGTATCTGGTGGGCCGGGACGCCCGGACGGGAGAACTGCTGTCCGACGCCACCTCCTGCTCCATGTGCCGCCGCCTGGTCATCAACTCCGGCCTCAGCCGGGTGGTCATCCGCCGCACACCGGAGGAATTTGAAGTGGTGGACGTGGCCGACTGGATCGCCGAAGATGACCTCCATCCCCCTGTGCCCTGACCCTGATCCAGAGGGACAGTGTCCCTTTTTCCTGTAGGCAAAGCCCTAAGAAAGGAAGTTTTTCCCTTGAAAACAGGTCTTGTCACGCTTTACCAGGGCCGGGATGCCCTTCAGGCGGCCGCTCTGGCCCTGGCTGCCGGGGATTTGGGCGCGGACTGCTGTCTACCGGCCCCCTCTCCCGCCGGGAAGCGGGAACCCCCGGATATGGCTTTTCTCCGGCGGTACATCTCCCTTTCCGAATCACAGTTCAACAACCCCTCCGGCATGATCCTCTTTGCCGGGGCCTTTGGCAAAGCCGCCCCCCAGCCCGCCCCAATCAGGACAGGTTCCCGTCGGGCCGCTTACGCCCTTTATCCCGGGGAGGCCCTTTCCCCGGAGATTCTGGCGGGGCTCTCCCATGCCTCTTTCCAGACAGAGGGGGATCAGGCGCATTACCGGGCCTTGACGGGGCAGGACGTGCCCCTGGCCCTGGATCCCCTCCTTCTTCCGGAAGCGGAACGGTGGGAAATCCTTTCCTCCGGCAGCGGCGCCCCCTGCATCCTTCTAGACTGCGGTGGGGAGCCGGGCGTGCTGGCCCCCTACCTCCGCCGCCTCACGGCGGAAACGAGCCTGCCTGCGGTGCGATCCGACGGCGGGCGGCCTGCCCTTCCCCGGGGGAAGCGGGGCGCCGGGCCTGCGGAAACGCTGTCCCTCTTCCGGCGGGCTGCCTATGTCTGTACCGACTCCTTTACCGGGACGGCCCTGGCCATCCTGTTTCACAAGCCCTTTTTCACCGCCCTTTCCCCAGGCGAACTGGCCGCGCCGGAGTATTCCCAGACATATGCTCTTCTGGGCCGCCTGGGCCTGACGGGCCGGATTGCAGGAAAAGGGGACGGCGCAAATCTGCTGGATCCCATCGACTGGGCCCTTGTGGATACCCGCCTCCGGGAGGCTCGGGAGATTTCTCTCCGGCTGCTCAAGGCCGCCCTGACCGGCGAACCGGCGGATCTGCCTCACCCTTCGGAGAAAACGCCGGAGGGCCCCTGCCTTCCGGTGGATCGGGAGCGGTGCACTGGCTGCACTGCCTGCGCCTGTGCCTGTCCCCATGAGGCTATCTCCATGGAGCGGGATCGGGAGGGCTTTGCCTACCCGGTGATTGACGGCGCAAAGTGCGCCGGGTGCGGCCTCTGCACCCGGATCTGCCCGGTTTTAAAGCCCCGGGAAACCCACCATCTGCCTGCGGCCTTTGCCGCCTGGAACCGGGACGGGGAAGTCCGCAGGGACTCCACCTCCGGCGGCGTGTTCTCCGCCCTGGCAGATTTTGTGCTGGAGGGAGGCGGCGTGGTCTTCGGCGCAGCCCTGGACGACCGCCAGCGGCTCCGGCACACAGCCTGCTTCTCCAAGAAGGAACTCTGGCGGTTCCGGGGGGCAAAATTCCTGCAAAGCGACCTTGGCCTTACCTTCCGGCTGGCCCGGGAGTGCCTGGAGACCCGGCAGGTGCTCTTCTGCGGCACCCCCTGCCAGGTGTCGGGGCTGTACGCCTACCTTGGCGGCAGGCCGGAAAACCTGATCACCTGCGACCTGGTCTGTGGCGGCGTCCCCTCCCCCGGCCTTTGGGAGGATATGGCCCGCTCCATAGAGGTCCGGCGGAAAAAAGGCCTCCAGGCGGTGCGGTTCTGCAATAAAGTGACTGGCTGGCAGGACAGCCACCTGACCCTTGTCTATGACAACGGGACTGTGGACTCCTGCCCCTTCCTGCGGACGGAGTATGGACGGGCTGCCGCCCAAGGCCTGCTGTTCCGGCCCAGCTGTTATCAATGCCCCTACACCTCCATGGCCCGGCCCGGGGACTTTACCCTGGGGGATTTCCTGGGCCTGCGGCCCGACGAACTGCCGGAGGAGCAGGAAAAGGGCGTAAGCCTGCTGCTGGTCAACACCTCCCACGGGAGCCATGCGTTCGATCAACTGCCCTTGGCCCGCAGGGCTTTCCCCGCCGAGCGGGCCATTGCGGGGAATCTGCCCCTGGCCGCGCCGCCTATCCGGCCCCCGGAGCGGGATGCCCTTTTCGCCGCCTACGCCTTGGAACCCTTTGATACGGTGCGAAAACGGTATTTCTCCCGGCCTCCCCTGCCCCTTCGGGCGGCATCGTGGCTAATCCCAAAGGGACGCGGGAAAAATACGTCTCAATAACCGGGAATCCGGGCACGGGACAGGGGAAAAATTTCCTCGACTGTTGCAAATGCAATCGTTTCTTTTCCGGATCTCTGGTATAGTAATCTGCGATAAGGCCCAAATTATTTTTGCCGCGCACACTATGGCGGCAAACGAGGCAGTCTGCCTGATTTTAAACAAGGAGGAACCCTGTTATGAAAAAGTACGAGTGCGAGCCCTGCGGCTACGTCTATGACGAGGCGGCCGGCGATCCCGACAACGGCATTGCCCCCGGCACTAAGTGGGACGACCTGCCTGAGGATTGGGTGTGCCCCATCTGCGGCATGGGCAAGGATGTTTTTAAGGAAGTCTGAAAAAGTACCCCCGCTCCGCCGGTTGGCGAAGCGGGGGTACTTTTAATTTTAGTGTCAGGCACGGCCCTCCATCCGGTTCCGCAGAGCGGGCACCTTGGGCAACTCCCGCAGCAACAGGGATCCCAGGATATAGCAGGCCACAGCCTCTCCCAGACCTACGGTAATGGCGTTGAAGGCGTAGGCGGGCCAGAAGGCGGCGCCGCTCTGGGTCTCAAACCAGGCGATCTCCGCCCCCACCAGAACCGCGTTGCAGATCACCGGCGGCAAGGGGGCCAGCCAGCGGTTCCTGGTCCTGGCAGTCCACAGGGCGGCCAGCAGCGTCGCTGCGGTGCCCACCAGCCAGTCCAGTACAAAGGGGGATGCGAGATTCGCCAGGAAACAGCCCACCGCCAGCCCGGGAATAGCCTCCGGGAACAGGAAGGGCAGCACCGTCATGGCCTCCGCCACCCGGATCTGGATACCGCCGTACTGGGGGATAGGCAGCAGCAGGGTGAGACTGGCGTAGACTGCGGCAATGATGCCGGCAGTGGACAGGCGGCGGACGGTAAAGCGGGATGATTTGGACATAGAAAAGACCTCCTGACATGTAGTTTGGAGGCCTGCACAGGAAAATAACCCGTGTAAGGCACGGGCAGCCTCCATTTTTTTGTTTAGAGAACGGCGGGGATACCGCCGGACGAACGCCCGGATGGGGCGCTTGGACAGGGAGATGGCACCTGTCATTTTTTATTATACCACAATGTTTCCCAAAAGGGAAGAGGAAAATGAAATCCTTTTTATGAAGATACCATTGCTTGGGAAGAAGCGGAGGGCCGAAAGGCGGATCGGGGCTTTCTGCCTTTTGGAGGGAGAGTAGGGAGGCCACACACAAAGCAGCGGGCCCGCCGGAATACCGGCGGGCCCGCTCATGTCTGGGGAAAGGGAATCCATCCTGTTTCGCGCCGGATGCCTCCGGCAAAAGGGAACCGGAAACGTCTGCCCTCCGGCATTTTCCTCTTTTCAGGCGGGATCCAGCATGATTTTTTCCAAGGCGTCCAGAGCCTCTGCTTCGTCGCTGCCCTCTGCCTCCAGCAGCAATTCCGTGCCCTTGGTCAGCTGCATGGACAAAAGCCCTAGCAGGCTTTTCGCGTTTACGGTGTTGCCCTGCCGGGAAACGGTGATCCGGCTGGAAAATTCATTGGCCTTTTTAATGAAGAAAGTTACGGCGGAATCGACCTGCTCATTGGGAATTTGTACGGTTACAATCTTTTTCAACATGGTGTCCTCGCCTTCATTCGATAGTCAGCGCTAAGTATACCATACTTTTTTTGAGATTTCATATTTTATTAAAAAATTGAACCTGCCAAACCGCTATTTCAGCGAATTACCGCAAGGTGCGATCTATTTTGAAGGCTTGTTTGACCATTTTGACAGGGCCGCTTCCGCCGCCGTCCCCCCAAAGGCCTGCCGCCGCCAATATGCATGTCTCCCAAAGACGGTATACCGGCTGTTCCGCCATTACCAGCCCATCCAGATCCAGGGAGGGCGGGACTTGCGTCCCGCCCTCCTTCAGCGCAGAGGTTATTTCTGATAGCGGTACATCCGCCAGACAATGGCGGAAATCTGCCCGCGGGTCAAGGTGTTGTTTGGCTTGAAGGTGCTGGTGCCGTTGGCAAAGTAGCCTTCCACGATGCCGGCGGCATTCAGGGCCTGGACATACACGTCGGAGGTATCCGTAAAGGGTTTCACACTGGAGAGATTGGAGGTGTTCAGCTTCATGGCCCCGGCGGCAATCTGCGCCACCTGCAAACGGGTGATGGGGGCGGAGAGATCTACGTTGCTCCGGGTGACGATGCCCTCGGCCTTGGCCTTATCCAGATAGCCGCTGAACACGTTCTTCCCGGTGGGGGCCTGCTCGGGATATCCGGCGGCCAGCATGATCAGCTTCAAGGCCGCGCCGTAGGTGAGGGTGCTGTTGGGCTTGAAGCTGCCGTCACTGTAGCCGGAAATGATATTGGAATCCGACAGTTCCGTGACATACTTGTAGCACCAGGTGTTGTTGGGCATATCCTTGAAACTCTTGACGGAGTTCACCACGCCGATGGAGAAAGTGCCGGAGGCAATAGCGCCGCCCGTGCTGTTCAGGGCCACATAGGGGATCTCCACAGACCCGGTGAAGTTGGGGCTGGCCACAAACCGCAGCTGGTTCATCTGATAACCGGTGCCGCTGTAGGAATACATGGTGGCGGTATCCGCCCGGAGGGTGTTGGTAGCGCCCACATAGACAGATCCGGTGTTGGCGGCGGGCAGGCTCAGAAGCTGGATGCCGCTCAGGGCCGTGCCGGTAGCGTTGAGAACGGCGTTATAGATGGAGGTTGCAGGCAGGCTGATGGAGCCGTTCCGCATGGTCACGCCGTACACCTCAGGCACGGCGCTGTTGTTGACGCTGATCAGGATAGAGCCCGTCAGCGCACCGCCGGTGCCTACAGCAGTGAAGGGGATTGTCGCGCAGTAGTTGACGCCGGAGGGCACATAGGTCAGTTCCGTCAAGGAGTACTGGGCCGCACTGCTGGGACTGGCATAGAGGGACATGGATGCGCAGTTGGCAACGGTAATCTGGGTCCGGGCAGTGGTGCCATAGGTGCTGGTGCCGTAATAGTTATAGTACAGGGTCCCGGTGGCGGGCACGCCCAGCAGGGTGATATACTGCATGGTCTGGCCGGGCACGGCCCGCTTGTAGTACCGGGCAATGTCGTTGGGGTTAATCTGGACGTTGGTCCCGGGGACGGTGGAATAACGGACATTGCCGCCAAAGTTGGAGGTCGTAATGCCGGTGCCGTCCGGAGTGATGGTCAGCTTGCCTTCCACATAGTTGTCGTCCTCGTCGTAGGCAGTGAAGGAAAGTTCAATGGCGTCCTTGAATCCGATATCGGCGGCGAAAAGCAGGTCGTCCAGGTAATAATCGCCACGGCCCGCGTCGGCACTGTTGTAGTAGAAGTACTTGCCGCCCAGGTTGCTATGGGTGAAGGAGGTCTGGTCCTTGGTGCCGTAGCCGCTGTAGAGCGTGCCGTGGGAGAAGACGCCGCTGTCCGGACGGCTGAACACAATGTAGCTGAGGGTGCTGGCGTAACTCTTGCGGAAGAAGTTGTTGAAGTCCGCCCGCTTCATGGCCACGGTCTTGCCGGGGGCCACCTTGTAGGGGACGTCCCCGCCGTTTTCGGCGGTGGAGGAGCGGATAACCAGCGTACCGCTGACAGAGCGGCTGCCTGTGCCATAGCAGGTGAATTTCAGTTCGACATTATCCTTGAAATCCTTGTCCGCCACGAAGGTCAGATCATCCAGGCCGTAGTCCTTGGAGGAGGGGTTGTAATAGAAGCGCTCGTCGTCCAGGCTGGTACGGGTGAAGGAGGTCTGGTCGCTCCCGCCGTAATCGTAGTAGAGAGTGCCGTGGGAGAAAGCGCTGGCGGCGGGACGGTCAAAAACCACATAACTCATCGTATACCCGCTGTAGGTATCCCGGAAGAAACGGTTGAACCGGCTGGCGTCGAACTTTACGGACTTGCCGGGGGCTACGTTATAGCTGAAGTCGCCGCCGTCGCCGGTGACCTTGATGATCAGGTTTCCGGACTGGTAGTCGGCTTCGCTGTAATAGGCCCGGAAGGGGATGGTGAGGGTGCTCTTGTCCTTCACAGCGCTGGTGGCCTCGAACTTCACCTTGTTCAGGTCGTAGTCGCCCTCGTCGGCATTGCTACTGCCGTAGTAGAAAAGAACGCCGTTGTAGGACAGATCCTTGGCGGAGAAGATCTCATCCCCGCAGGTGAGGGAGCCGTGGAACTTGGTGTAGTTGGAGTCGGCGTCGAAAGCCACCCAGCGGATATTGCGGCTGGTGCCGTCGGACAGGGACTGGTACACGTTGTTGAAGTCCTTGGCGTCCAGTTCCACCTTGCCGCCGGGGGCCACTTCGTAGACCACCTCGCCTGCGGCGGTGCCGTTGATGGTCAACTCCACGGTGCCGCTGGCGGAGTCGTCGTCATCACCGTAGGCGATGAACTCCAGAACCAGCTTGCTGCTCTTCGCGCCGTTCTCCGGCTTGAATTTCAGGCTGTCCAGGGAGTAGTCCCCTTCCCGGGGATCGCTGTAGTAGAAGGTGGAGGTTTTCAGGTGCTCCCGGGTGAGGGGAGTGGAACCGGCGTAGATGGTGGCGTCGAAGTTATTGAAATCGTTGTTGTTGAAGGTGAAACTCACATAGCGGAAATCAGAACTGCCGGTGCGGCTCCGGAAGATGGAGAAGAAGTCGGCGTCCTTGAATTCCGTGGTTTTGCCTGGCGCGGCGGAGTAGGCGATCTTGGTATTGGCGGTGGCGGTGATGGTCAGCGTGCCGCTGACGGTGTTATTCCAGGCATCCGTGGCGGTATAGACAATGGTGTAGGGGATTCCGGCCACACCGGGGACAAAATACAGCTTGGAAACCTCTGCGCTGGTGTAGGGGACGGAGCCGAGGCTGCCCTGGCTGCTGCTGGAATAGAGCACGCCGCCGATAGAGGGGGTCGCGTCGCTGAACGTCACCAGGGAAAAGTTCCTGCCGGTAACCGTCTTGAAGGCGTCGTTGATCTTGGACTGGACGTCCGGGCCCACGACCTTGCCGTTGGTGGAACCGGCGTTGACGGTAATGCCCTTGCCGGAGACCTTGGCCTGGAAGACGGCGTAGTAGTTGGTATTCTGGCTGACACTCCGGTTGCTTACCTGGTTGCCGGTCAAGCAGCTCTCGCCGCCGTAAACGGAGGCAGTGGGCCGCGTGGCGCTCCAGCCCATGAAGGTATGCCCGGTCTTGGAGAGGTCTTTGGGCGCGGTGGGCGCGGTGTCTTTGGCGACAGTCTGGGTCTCCACCACAGTGCTGCCGTTGTAGAAGGTTACGGTGCAGTTATTGGCAACCTGCTGGAAAGCACAGCCCTTTGCGGTGCACTTGCCGTCCGCTCCGGGCGTGTGCACAGAAAACACTTCCGCTTCGCAGCCGTCACACACGCCCTTGTGGGTGCCGTTGCCCACATCCGTGTATGTATAGTTGTGGGCTGCTTCATCGGTACGGCCGCAGGTGGAACAGACTCTTTGGTGTTTGCCGTATCCATTGTCTGTATAACTGTCGAAATTATGGCTCTCGGTCTTCTCATAACGGCAAAGGGAGCAAGCAGTTTTGTGGCTGCTGGCATCTTTATCTTCCCAGGTAGTGGAAAACGTATGATTCGAGGTCTGCGTAACCGTACAGACTGTGCAAGTCCTAATATGACCGCTGCTGCCGTTTTGCTTCCAATTATCCTCAAAACTAGGATCGTGGGTTTCTGCTTCTTTGCAACCTGTTACGCCACAAACCCGCTTGTGTTTACCTCCTTCCTCAGTCCACGCACCCCAATCGTGTTCTGTATGTGCAGGTGGTGTCGTGCTGGTATCATTGTTTTCCGCTGCCAATGCCGCAGGCATCAGGCTCATGACCATGACCAACGCTAAAAACAGCGCCGGTACTTGCTTTTTCCAAAATCTTTTCATAGCGTTTCCTCCAGAAATCGATATTCGGACACAAGGGTTTCAGGTTACATAATACTGCTTCTTATAACATAGCCAAAAATGCCCTTCTAATCATGAACAAACTGTGAACAACCGCCATCTTTTTTGTACTGCTGCCATACCTTTCCTCCCCCGGCATAATTTCCTGCCCCGGCTCATAGGTTGTCCCAAGAGGTGATACCGATGAAGAAAAAGCCCTTGCTGCTCCTGCGGCGGCTGGAGGCCCTCCTCCTGGCCGCCGGTATCCTGTGGGGCGTGGCGGTCACCGCAGGCAGCGGCTCCGCTGCCTCCGCCTGGGCCGCCCTCCGGGAGGCGGCCCCCACCGGCATCCTCCGCTGGGAACTGGGGGATCTCTGGGCCAGGGATCAGCTGTCCCCGGCGGCGGCGCTGGCCATTGCCCAAGCCCCCCTGCTGCTGTCCGCCCGTCCGGCGGTGGCGGAATTGTGGTCCGCCGAAGAGCCGGAGACGCCCCCTGCCGGGCAGGAGCCGGAACAGCCGGAGGCCGTCCCCCTGGAGGAGACCCCCATGGAGGCCCCGGAGGCAATCGACAACGGCGTACCCGCCCGGACCCTGGTGCCCACCGACCCCACCGGCTATACCGTCTGCGGCAGGGTGTACATCAGCAACTCCACCGGCTATGCGCTGTCTGTTACGGATTTGCAGGAGCCCTTTGCCGCAACCCTCACCGGGGAGGAGCCCCAGATCCTCATCCTCCACACCCACGGCAGCGAGGCATATACCCCGGCGGAAGGGTCCGTGGTCTGGTCCGGGGCCTACCGCACCACGGACTCCCGGTACAACGTGGTAAAGGTAGGGGACGAAATGGCGTCGGTTTTCGGGGATGCGGGTCTCTCCGTCCTCCACGACCGGACCCTGTACGACTACCCTAACTACAACGGGGCCTATGACCGGGCCCTCTCCGCCATCCAAAGCTACCTGGCCCAGTACCCCTCCATCCGGTTCATCCTGGACGTCCACCGGGACGCCATCGAGGACGGCCAGGGCAACCAGTATAAGGTAGTCTCCCCCATCGACGGCCTGGGGGCCGCCGCCCAGATGTCCCTGGTCATCGGCAGCGACGGCAGCGGCCTGACCCATCCCGACTGGATGGAGAACCTGCGGCTGGCGGCGGCTATCCAGCAGGATATCCTGACGGAGTACCCCACCCTCATGCGCCCCCTGCTGCTGCGGAACTCCCGGTACAACCAGCACGCCACCACCGGCTCCCTCCTGGTGGAGGTGGGCGCGGCCGGGA
This sequence comes from uncultured Oscillibacter sp., assembly GCA_910584995.1. Classification (GTDB taxonomy): domain Bacteria; phylum Bacillota; class Clostridia; order Oscillospirales; family Oscillospiraceae; genus Oscillibacter. Next base: position 22,673 of record CAJUDW010000002.1, read on the forward strand.
ATTCCCCGGAGGAAGCGGCCCTGGCAGGGCGGCTCTTTGCAGAGCGGATGGCGGCGGTGCTGGAGGCCGCCGTCAAATAAGCCCCGGCTTTTTCTCCCTACTGCCCCAAAAAGGAATCTTTTATTCGCAAATTGGGCATAAAAATTATGAAAACCCGCTTTACAAGGGGAAATATTTGTGATATATTAACTCCGCGCGCAATAGCGCGTGGAAAAAACACCCCAGGGCCTCGTTTTGCGGACTTTCACCATCCCAGAGCGCGGTTCTGCGGGGGAAACAATGGAAAGGTGGATAACAACCATGCTTCGCAAAGAACAGAAGACCGAAATCATCAACGCAAACCGCACCCACGAGTCCGATACCGGTTCCCCGGAGGTCCAGATCGCCATCCTCACCGAGCGCATCAACGTCCTCACGGAGCACATGCGCCAGAATCCCCAGGATAAGCACTCCAACCGGGGCCTGCTGAAGATGGTCGGTAAGCGCCGGAGCCTGCTGGACTATCTCCAGAAGAAGGATATCGAGCGTTACCGCGCCCTGATTGCCAAGCTGGGTATTCGTAAATAAGAAGCGGCACGAAGGCCTGATTCCGGCCCTCGCCAAGGGTCTCCCGCCAAACGGACGTTTGGCGGGAGGTTCTGCTCCCCCGCCGGGGCCCCGTCCCCGTTCCCTTTTCCGCCTGGGAGTGGATGCCTTTTTGTGTTTGAAAGTCTGCCCGAACTTCGGACACGCTTTCAAATGCGAAAAGGTCGGCTCCCGTCATTATTACGAATGTAAAGGAGCAAAAGCATGTCAACCATTATCACCAAAAGACAATTCCCCAATTATCGCAAATACGAAATGGATCTGGCGGGCCGCCCCCTGACGCTGGAGGTGGGCAAGCTGGCTGAACTGGCCAACGCCGCCGTGATGGTGGGCTACGGCGACACCCGCGTGCTGGTGTGCGCCACCGCCTCCGCCCGTCCCCGGGACGGCATCGACTTCTTCCCCCTCAGCGTGGACTTTGAGGAGAAGATGTACTCCGTGGGCCGCATCCCCGGCAGCTTCACCCGCCGGGAGGGCCGGCCCGGCGAGAAGGGCGTTCTGACCAGCCGCGTCATTGACCGGCCTATCCGCCCCCTCTTCCCCCATGATTTCCGGAACGACGTTTCCATCATGGCCACCGTCATGAGCGTGGATCACGACTGCTCCCCCGAAGTGGCCGCCCTTATCGGCACCTCCGCCGCCCTGGCTGTTTCCGACATCCCCTGGAACGGCCCCGTGGGCGCCCTGAAGGTGGGCTTGGTGGACGGCAAGCTGGTGCTGAACCCCGACAGCGAACAGCGGAAGGTCTCCGATTTGGATGTAACCGTGGTCTCCACCGGCAAAAAGGTTGTCATGATCGAAGCCGGGGCCAACGAGGTGGACAACGACACCATGTTCGCCGCCATCCAGATGGCCCATGAGGAAAACCAGAAGCAGATTGCCCTCATCAACCAGATGGTGGCCGAGGTAGGCAAGGCAAAATTCGACTATCCCCACGCCGCCTTTGATCAGGAACTCTTTGACGATATCGTCGCCACCTTCATGGACGAGGCCAAGGCCGCCATGGATACCGACGACAAGAACGTCCGGGAGGCCCGCTGGAACGCCATGATTGAGAAGTGGCATGAGAAATATCTGGAAGATCATCCCGATATGGATCAGTTCCTGGAGGAAATCACCTATAAGTTCCAGAAGAAGATCGTCAAGGCCTGGCTGCTGGAGGGCCACCGCGTGGACGGCCGCCAGAAGAATGAGATCCGGCCACTTGCCGCCGAGGTGGGCCTTCTGCCCCGGGTACACGGCTCCGGCCTTTTCACCCGCGGCCAGACCCAGGTGCTCTCCGCCGTCACCCTGGACACCCTTTCCGCCAACCAGAAGCTGGACACCATCTGGGAGGAGACGGAAAAGCGGTATATGCATCATTATAACTTCCCCGGCTACTCCGTAGGTGAGGCGAAGCCCGCCCGTTCTCCCGGCCGCCGGGAAATCGGGCACGGCGCCCTTGCGGAACGGGCCCTGCTGCCGGTGATCCCCTCTGTTGACGATTTCCCCTATGCCATCCGTGTGGTCTCCGAGGTGGTCTCCTCCAACGGATCCACCTCCCAGGGTTCCGTCTGCGGCTCCACCCTGGCCCTGATGGACGCGGGCGTACCCATCAAAGCCCCTGTGGCGGGCATCTCCTGCGGCCTGATTCAGGACGACGACGGCTCCTTCACCACCTTCATTGACATCCAGGGCGTGGAGGACTTCCACGGCGAGATGGACTTCAAGGTGGCGGGCACCAAGCAGGGCATCACCGCCATTCAGATGGATCTGAAAAACGACGGTCTCACCATGGAGATCATCAAGAACGCCCTGGATATCACCTATGACGGCCGCTGCCAGATCCTTGACCAGATTATGCTGCCCGCCATTTCCACCCCCCGGGAGGAGGTCAGCAAGTACGCCCCCAAGATGCTGACCATGCACATTGACCCCAACAAGATCCGGGAAGTTATCGGCTCCGGCGGCAAAGTCATTCAGAAGATTGTGGCGGACACCGGGGCCAAGATTGATATCAACGACGACGGCTCCATTTTCATCGCCGGTGTAGACGCCGCCAGCTGCGACGCTGCCAAGCGGTGCATTGACGACATTGTGTTCGTCCCGGAGGTGGGTGCGCTTTACTATGGCCGCGTGGTGCGGCTGATGACCTTCGGCGCGTTTGTGGAACTGGCCCCCGGCAAGGACGGCCTGGTTCACATCTCCAAGCTGGCGGATCACCGGATTGAGAAGGTGGAGGACGCCTGCAAGATTGGCGATATGATGTGGGTGAAAGTCACGGACATTGACGAAAAGGGCCGTGTCAATCTCAGCCATAAGGACGCCGTGCGGGAGATCAAGGCCAAAGAGGCCGCCGGCGAACGGATTAAATAACCGGCGAAGGCGGGCACTTAAACGTGCCCGCCTCTTTTTGATACCCCCGGCTTTCCTTGAACCTTCCCCCCGCCGCAAAAAGGAGTGTTTTACTGTGGATACCATCGCCGCCATTGCAACCGCGCCCGCCCCGTCCGCTATCGGCGTTATCCGGGTCTCCGGCAAAGACTGTTTTTCCGTCTGCGGAAAGGTTTTCCAGGCTGAAATCCGTTCCTTCCCCCAACTGGAGCCCCGCAAGATGACCCTGGGCCGGATTCTGGACGCCCAGGGCCGCACTGTGGATAACGGCCTGGCAGTCCGTTTCCCTGCCCCCCATAGCTACACCGGCGAGGATTCCGCCGAATTCCACTGCCACGGCTCCCCTGTGGTGCTCCGGGAAATTCTGGAGTCCCTTTTTGCCGCCGGGGCCCGGCAGGCCCGGGCAGGGGAATTTACCCAACGCGCCTTTTTAAATGGGCGCCTGGATTTGACCCAGGCGGAGGCCGTCATCGACCTCATTGACGCGGAAACCGCCGCCGCCGCCCGGAACGCCGCCGCCCAGCTGGATGGAGGCCTCCGCAGGCGGCTGGAGCCCATCCAAGACACCCTGCTGGACGTTGCCTCCCGGTTTTACGCCGTGGTGGACTACCCGGACGAGGATATTGAAGACGCGGGCCCGGAGGAAATCGCCAGGACGCTGGAATCTGCCTCTGCCGCCCTCTCCCGCCTGCTGGAGGGCTGCGGAAGGGGCAGGGTTTTGAAATCCGGCGTCCGCACCGCCATTGTTGGCCTGCCAAACGCCGGGAAATCCTCCCTGCTGAACGCCTTAGCGGGGTATGACAGGGCTATCGTCACGGACGTCCCCGGCACCACTCGGGACACTGTGGAGGAGTCCGTCCTCTGCGGCGGGGTGCTCCTGCGGCTCACCGACACCGCCGGGATGCGGGAGACGGCGGATCTGGTGGAGCAGAAGGGGGTCGAACGCTCCCGCAGGGCCATGGAGGCCGCCGATCTGATTCTCCTGGTGTCGGATAGTTCCATAGAGATGGGCCCGGAGAATGAAAGCCACTGGAAGGCAGTCCGCTCCCTTCTCCAAGAAGTGGCGGGAACCGGGAAGCCCTGGATTTATGTCCAATCGAAATGCGACCTCTCCGGCCTTTGGGCCGGTTCCTTGGGGATAATCGGCCAGGGGAACGTCCCCGCCTCCACCGTCTGCCTCTCTACCCTTACCGGCCAGGGCATGGACGTCTTGGAGCGGGCTGTAGCAGATCTCTTCCCTGGGGGCGATCCCGGCGAGGCCGGTTCTTTTCTCACGGATCAGCGGCAGGAAGAGGCCGCCCGCCGCTGCTATGCGGCTCTCCGGCAGGCGCTGGGGGCCCTGGAGACGGGGCTGACGCCTGACGCGGCCCTTTCGGACGTAGAGGAAGCCCTGGACGCCCTAGGGGAACTGACAGGCCGGACGGCAAAGGAAGAGATTGTCTCCCGGATTTTCTCCCGATTCTGTGTGGGAAAATAGACTTCGTTTCAGCTTTATGCCCGGCGGATTTGTCCGCCGGGTTTTTTTATGTCCTCCGTCTTGTAAGATAGTTCTTTCCGCCTTAAAATACGGTTTACAAAACCACAAAAGGATGTTATACTGACGAAAAGACTGCATTTACATGACAGGATTACGATCATCCGGAAAGGAGTATGGAATGGACGATTTAAACGCCCTTTTAGAACGCCTGCGGACCCAGCGGCCGGTGGAGTGGGATCAGCTGCCGGATTTTGCCCTGTACATGGATCAAATCCTCACCTACATGGACCGGCAGATTATCCGGTTCGACGAGGACGACGGTCTCACCGCCGCCATGGTGAACAACTACACAAAGAGCGGCCTGGTGCCCCGGGCAGAGGGAAAGAAGTACAGCCGGGAGCACGTGGCCTACCTTACCGCCATCTGCGTCCTAAAGAGGGTCATGTCCACCCGGGATATGGATCTCCTCATTAAGGAGGAGTTGCATGGGGAGCGGCCTGTGGAGGACGGCTACGCCGCCTTCTGCCGGAGCCTGGACAAAGCCCTGAACATCACCGCCGGGGAGATTGAGAGCCGGGGCCATGACGCGGATCTGGCGGACAACGCCATCCACTTTGCCCTGCTCAGCTATGCCGCCGGGGTTGCCAGCAGCCGCTGCGTCAGCCTCCTGCGCCAACAGAAAGAGAACAAAAAAGGGAAAAAGGAGTAAGGCTATGAACTGGCTGGAACTGCATATTGACACAAACCACCAGGGCCTGGAGCCGGTGGAGGCCATGCTCTCCGCCCTGGGTATTGACGGGATTTCCATTGAGGATGAAACGGAATTCCGGGACTTTCTGGAGGACAACCGGCAGTATTGGGACTATGTGGACGAGGAACTGGAACAGCGGATGCGGGGCCGTTCCCGGATTACCTTCTATCTCCCCGCCGGGGAGGATGGCTTCGCCAAAATGGGCGAGGCCCGGATTGCTTTGGAGCAGCTGCGTGGGGAGCGGACAGATTGCGGTTCCCTTCTGATGACCCTAAACAACGTGCAGGACGGGGACTGGGAAAACAGCTGGAAACAGTATTACAAGCCCATGGAGATCGGAGAACGCCTGCTGGTGATCCCCCAGTGGGAAGCGGAGGGGACAGACCCCTGCGGCCGCGTATCCCTCCTGCTGGATCCAGGCCTGACTTTCGGCACCGGCGGCCACGTCACTACGAGGATGTGCCTGACCGCCCTGGAAAAGGCCGTGGAGGGCGGCGAGCGGGTTTTGGATCTGGGCTGCGGCAGCGGGATTTTGTCCATTGCCGCTCTCAAGCTGGGGGCCTCCTCTGCCAAGGCGGTGGACATCGATCCCATGTGCCTGAACGTGGCCTATGACAATGCCGCATTGAACGGCATCGGCCGGGAATCGCTGGAGGTGGAAATCGGCAACGTTTTGTCGGATGAGGATCTGCGGGCGTCCCTGGGGAGCGGGTACGATCTGATTCTGGCCAATATTGTGGCGGACGTGATTCTGGGCCTGGCCCCCTTGATCCGGGGCTTTCTGCGGCCCGGCGGCGTGTTCCTCTGCTCTGGCATTATCGAAGGCCGGACAGAGGAGGTATGCCGGGGCCTCGCAGCGGCGGGCCTGGATATCCGGGAGACCTACAGCGACGGCGGCTGGTACGCCTACCTTTGCCGCCTCTGACAGGGAAAGTGATACGGAGTGATGAAGCATCTGAAACGTATTTTGAGAATCTTAGTTCTCGGTATCTGCCTGGGGCTTTTCCTGGGCTTTCTCCGGTCAAAACTCCAGATTGAGTCCGGTGTTTTCATGACGTGGTACTGGATTACCGCCGGGGTTATCCTGATCGGCTTGGTGCTGTTCAACACGGTGTACATAGGCCGATACGTAAAAAAAATGCAGGAGGCAGCAGTCCTCCTGGAGGCCGGGGAGCCCAAGGCCTACATCAAGGCGGTGGAGAAGCTGCGGGGGCAGGCCCGGGGCCGGTTTTTGAAAAACCTTTTCCAGCTGAACCTCTCCGCCGGATACTGCGATTTGAAGCAGTACGCCAAGGCGATCTCCATCCTGGAGCCGCTGTCCCCCGCACATCTGCGGGGCGATATGCGGGTGGTACACCGCCTGAACCTCTGCATCTGCTATTTCTACAGCGGGCAGGCCTCCAAAGCCATGCAGCTGTATGAGGCCAGCGAAGCCGTCTTTCTCCCCTACCGGGATCGCCAGCCCTATGGCGGGAACCTTGCGGTGCTGGACATGCTGGCGGCCCTGGAGCGGAGGGAATACGCGGCCGCCGGGGCCATGCTGGCGGAGGCCAGGGAGAAGTGGGATTCTCCCCGTCTGGCGGAGGATTACGCCTACATTGAAGAATGCCTAGAGGAGGCGGGCCGCTGATGCCCACCTGCGGGACAGACACAAACGCCCTCCTGGCCTCCCCTGCTTACAGCCCCGCAGAGACGCATGTACGCGTCTCTGCGGGGCCTCCTTTTCCACAGCGTTTTTCCTTTTTTGCCCTTCGACAGATTCCACCCGATTTTTTTTCCAATCCCCTGTACAATGGGATGCAATACAAAGGAGGCGGTTTCATGGAGGTCATGGAAGAGCGAAGAGTTCTGCGTTTGCCCCTGTCGGATATCCGGCCCAACCCCGCCCAGCCCCGGCGGGTTTTTGAAGAAAATGCCCTGCGGGATCTGGCGTCGTCCATCCGGCGGCACGGCGTCCTACAGCCCCTGACGGTCCGGCGGCAGCCCGGCGGCTGGGAGCTGGTGGCCGGGGAGCGTCGGCTCCGGGCGGCGCGGCTGGCGGGGCTGGAGACAGTGCCCTGCATTGAGGCGAAGATCGGCGATCAGGATTCGGCCCTGCTGGCCCTGGTAGAAAATCTCCAGCGGGAGGATCTCCACTACTTTGAGGAGGCGGAGGCTATCGCCGCTTACATACGGGAATCCGGTGTCACCCAGGAGGAGGCGGCGGCCCAGCTGGGACGTTCCCCCTCCGCCGTGGCCAACAAGCTGCGGCTTCTGCGGCTCTCCCCTGCCTGCCGGGAGATCCTCTCCGAAGGCGGGCTGACAGAGCGGCATGCCCGGGCCATCCTCCGGCTGGAGGACGACGAAGAGCGGCTGCGGGCCATCCGGGCCGTCATCCGGAAGGGGATGAACGTGGCCCAGACGGAGCAGTACATCGAAAAGCGGCTGGAGGATCTGGAATCCACGCCGCCTGCCGGACGGCGGACGTTTATCGTCAAGGACGTGCGCCTGTTCCTCAACAGCCTGGATCGGGGCCTGAAGCTTATCCGCGACGCAGGCATCGACGCCGACTGCGGCCGTGTGGACACTGAGGATGACATCCTTCTTACCATCCGGATCCCCAAATATATGGGTAAACATGGAAATCACTCCGCTTCTGCGCAGTAAATTTCCCCGTTGTTACTGGATTGTAATCACTTTTTTTGAAAAACTGTGGTAGAATAGGCGAAAAGCGGACCGAATCCGGGGCCGTTGGTTTTCGATATTGATGTAACAACAGGAGGGGCTTCAATGAAAGATACCGTCAACGAAGCCGCTGCGCAAAAAGCTGCCGGGGGATCCCGGCTGAAAGATGGCGGCGGTCATGGGGCGCTGATTGCCCTGGGTGTTACCGGCGGACTGCTGGCCGCGCTGGCGGCAGGCTATGTGGCGCTCTGCGCCTATGCCAGCCAAGGCTCTACCATATGGAAAAACACCTATATTCTGGGCCAGGACGTAGGCGGACTGACTGCGGAGCAGGCGGCGGAGACCGTAAGGGCCGCCCTGCCGGATCTGGAAATCGGCCTCTACCTCTACGACAGCGCCTTGGACTTCCCTCCGGAGCACGGAGAAACACCGGATGCCAGTATCCCCCTGGCGGATTTGGGGGCGGATATCAATGTGGACGCCCTTGTGGCAGGGGCCTCTGCGGCCTCGAAAGAAGGCTCCTTCCTCACCTCCGGGGTGCGTTTCCTGGCCGCTTCCGGCACAAGTACCTATTACGGCGGAGGGCCGCAGGATATTACCGTCAACTCCAGCCAGGCCGCAGAAGTGGCGGAGGACGTTGCCGCTGAAATCTCCTGGGAAAAACAGGACACCACCTATACAACCGGGGAGGACACCCTTTCCGTCACTATGGCCCTGGATGGCCGCACCGTGGACGCCCAGGCCCTGCAAACCGGGTTAGAGCGGGGCTATTGGGACGGGGATCTGACGATGAATGTCCCTTACACTGTGGAAGCCGGGGCGCAGATGACCGCCCAGGAAATCCATGACGCCATCGCCGGCGAGATGAAAAATGCCGGTTATGACGCGGAAACCGACACCATCACCCCCGAACAGCTGGGGGCGGATTTCGATGTGGCGGACGCCCAGAGCAGGATGGATGCCGCCGCCCCTGGGGAGACTGTTACCATTCCCGCCGCCATCGAATACCCCACCGTCACCGCCGAGGAGTTAAAAGCCGTCCTCTTCCGGGATGTGCTGGGCGAAGCCACCACCCATGTGAGCGGCACCGGCTTCCGTGTTACCAACGTGAAGCTGTCGTCAGAGGCCTTCAACAACACCATTATGAACACCGGCGACGTGTTCTCCTATAACGAGACTGTTGGCAAGCGGACCGAAGCCAAGGGCTACGGCCCCGCCTCCGCCTATATCCAGGGGGAGACTGTGGACGTAATCGGCGGCGGTGTTTGCCAGCCCTCCTCCACCCTGTACTTAGCATGCCTGCTGGCAAACCTAGAAATTACGGAGCGGTACGCCCACCGCTTTGTGCCCAGCTATATCCCCAAGGGCATGGACGCCACCGTCTCCTGGGGCGGGCCGGATTACAAGTTCACCAACAACACTGATTATCCCATCAAGATCTCCGCTATCTTCAAGAACAACAATCTGACCGTCCGGATTCTGGGCACAAAAACCGACGATATTACCGTAAAAATGACCTATGAGCAGCTGTCCTCCACTCCCTTTGAGACCGTGTACGAGGATGATCCCACCCTCGCACCCGGGGAGGAGACAGTGAAGACCACGCCCTACACCGGCTACCGGGTCCGGACCTACCGGAACCTTTATGACGGGACCGGCAAGCTGATTTCCAGTAGCTACGAGGCCACCAGCGACTACAAGTCCCGGAACAAGGTCATTCTCCGGGGGCCCTCCGCCGCCGCAGACGCGCCTGTGACGGATTTCCCCATTGTCCTGCCGTCGGATCCTCAGGACACGTCCCAGGAAAACTCCCCGGCGCCGCCCCAGACCGACTGGCCGGAGTTCCTGCCGCCGGATCCCGCCCCACTGAATCCCGGTGAAACCAACTCCTCCGGGGATCCCTCCTATGTCGTCCTTCCTGAGACGCTGGGGTAATGTGCGTTTTTTGAAACAGCTTTTTGTCGGTACGGGAATGCCACAAAAGCGGAAAAACCTACTTCTATTTGACATTTTTCAAACAAGGCCTAAGGGGACAGCGGTTTATGCCTGCTGTCCCCTTGGTTTATTGCAATTCCCTGCCGGCCAGCCGGGAATGAATTGCATCAGCTGCGATCCAGCCTTTATCCCCTGCCCCTCTATTGCCGCTGTCTCCTCCGGCATGGGGCGATGGCTGATGTTATCCCGGTTGGATCGGACAGCCCTGCCTAAAACAGGAGAAAACAGCGGCATACCGGCGGCAGGAGGAGCACAGCCTATCTGCATTTTCGCATAGCATCATCCTTCCACAGCGGGCCTGTTGGGAAAACAGCAAAATCCCCGGCGGATTTCCCGCCGGGGCGTTTACCTGTTTTTAAACCGGGCCTATCCCTGCCGCCCTCCTCCGCAGTGTTCAGGCAAAACAGGCGAAACACGCCGGTTTCCCGGCTATTCCTGCTCCTTTTTCAACTTCCGGATATCCTCCCCGAAGAAGGGAAGGATCTGATATTCCCCCTCCAGGCGGGAGGCAATCTGGGGGGAGTACCGCCGTCCCAACTCCTCCAGCCGGAGGTTTGTGCTGAGGATGGTGGCTCGCCGCTCCAGGAGCCGTCCGTTGATGATCTGGTACAAGGCGCTTTGGACAAAGGCCGTGGTCATCTCCGTGCCCAGGTCGTCCAGGATTAGCAGATCGCACCGGAGGATCCGTCCCACATCGGAGTCCTCCCCTTCCTCCCGGCCAAACTTTTTCGCCTCAAAACTCTCAAAAATGTGTCCGGCGGTGTCATACACCACAGACCAGCCCTCTCCGCTGACCTCCCGGGCGATGGCGGCGGAGAGGAAGGTCTTGCCCAGGCCCGGATCCCCGGTCAGCAGCAGGCTCCCGCTTTCGGGGCCGAACTGCCCGGCATACCGCCTGCACGTCCGGTACACCCAGTCCATATTCTCCCGGGCGGAGATTCCCAAAGCCGGGTCGCACTCCTCTGAATACCAGTCCAGAGAAAAGGTTTCAAAACTCTGGCCCCGCAGATCCAGCATCCGGGACAGTTCCCTCTGCTGCTCCCGGGCGTAATACTGCCGCAGGCAGCGGCACACCGCGCCGTTCCGGTAACCGGAATCCCCGCAGAGGGGGCAGGCGGGTTTTTCCTCCAGGCAGTCCTCCGGCAGGCCCATCTGCTCCAGCAGTTCCCGTTTCTCCTTTTGCAGGGACAGGTTCTCCGCCTTCAGCAGTTCCACCGCCGGGCGGGGGTCTGTGCCCCGGCGGAGGGCGGTGGCAATGATCCGGCTCATGGTTGCCCGCAACTCCCTGTCAATCTCCCGCAGGCGGGGCTGGCGGGCAAAAATTTTCTCCCGCCGCTCTTCCAAGCGCTCCTCCCGCTGCCGCCGGTCCTCCTGGAACCGCTGGAGGGCCCGCCGCATCACCTTGCCGTCCCAGCCCATTGCTTACACCCCCCTGTCCCGCTGCTGGATGTACTTCTTCATCCAGGCGGTGTCCTGCTTTTCCTTCTCTGGCTCTTTGGCCTTCCGGGGCCTGTCTCCGGACTCCACCTCCGCGGGGGTATGGAGCCCCGCCTCGTGCCAGCGTTTCAGAATTCCGTTTAAGTACGCCCACCGCAGTTCGTGGCACTTGAACACCGTCTTGTCATAGGCGATGGCCACGGTCTCCGGCGGGAAGCCCATATCCTGCCAGGCAGCCAAATATTTCTCCTCCGAGGCTGCCGGAGGCCTGTCCCCCAGCTGGAGTACCCGCATGTACTGGGGCAGCGCCTCCTGGCGCTGGGCGTACCGCTTTAAATATTCCGCCGCAGCCGCCTGGGTGTCGATGCCCATCCTGGCCCAAGCGTAGCCCTCCCGCTCGATCTGCTTCATACCCGGGCGGCGTCCCTCGCCGGACCGCCGCCGGACCCGCTCCGCGCAGTGGCAGACCAGAAGGTAGATCACGTCGGCAGGGAGGCCCAGGTAGTCGATCAGCCCCAAAAGGATGCCGATATCCGGCGTAGCCAGCTTCTTCCCCAGTTTCCGTTCCACCTCGGCGGTCAGAAGGCGGAACTCCCCGCTCTTTTCCAGCCGCTCCGCAATCTCCGCCTGCCGGTACTCCGGCCGCTCGTCGGCAGGCTCCGGCGGCAGGCTCTCCGCTGCCGGGGCCACCAACCCCAGTTCCCGGAGCACCGCCTCCGCCGCTTCAATCCGGGATCGCTCCCACCGGAGTTCCCCCGCCAGGGATCGGGGCTGCACAGCGCCGTGGCGGCGAAGCAGGGCAAGATACAAAAGGGCCGCGTCGCCGTCTCCCCGCTCCAGAAGCCGCTTCACCGTCTGGGCGGTCAAGGTAACGCTCTCGTCTTCCGTGTGAATCAAAATACTGGCCATGCCGGTTCCCCTCCCCTCCTCGTTCGTTCTCCCCTATTTTACACGAATTTTCCCGGGAGGACAAGCCTTCCCAGGGAGAAATCTGCCTTCCGCCGGAAGCGGCCCCGGCGCCCTTTTGAAAAGCGGCGGAGCGGCTGGGCCGTTCCGCCCTCCTTTTCCCGTATCTTTTCTGCCTGCAGGAGGAAAAAAGGCCTTTTGTGAATTTTTTCAAAATCTCCCTTATTTTTTCTGGCGCTGGCGGATTTGGTATGGTATACTGTAGGCTGTAAAATTGTGTGGGGACCGTCCCACTGTCTATTTCTGTTGGAAAAAGGAGGAGTATTGCATGGCAAACCGGGTGGTTGTGGATATTTGCGGAGAGGAGTACACCCTCATAGCGGAGGAATCCGCCGCCTATATGCAGCGTGTCGGCTCCTATGTGGGCGGTAAAATGCAGGAGGTTTTAAGCGGCGCACGGGTGGGCCGCACTGACGCTGCCGTGCTGACCGCCGTCAATATCGCGGACGAACTGTTCAAGGCCCAGACCTCTGCGGAACAGCTGCGGGGCCAGATCAAAAGCTACGTGGACGAAGCCGGGAAAGCCCAGCGGGAGGTCAGCGAGATGAAGCGGGAGGTGTTCCGCCTCCAGCAGAAGCTGGACCGCTTGCAGCGTCCGGCCCAGAAGCCCGCGCCAAAGCAGGATCGCCATCCCTCCCGGCCCGCGCCGCAGCCGGTTTCCCCGCCTGCCCCGCAGCCTGCGCCGGAAACCCTCCGGCAGGATGCGCCCCATCACGAAAACCCGGATTCTCCCCAGCCGGAAGAACAGCTGCCTAACCAGCAGAGCCTGCCTCTGCCTCCCGCGGATCAGGAGGCGTGATGGAACTGCTGGCCCCCGCCGGTTCCCCGGAGGCCCTCCGGGCGGCGGTGCAAAACGGGGCGGACGCGGTATACTTAGGTTGGGGCAGGTTCAACGCCCGTCAGAGCGCCCGGAATTTTTCCGACGAGGAGTTCCGGGAGGCCCTGGCCTACTGCCACACCTACGGCGTCCGGGTCTTTCTGACCCTGAATACCCTTTTGACCGATCGGGAACTCCCCAAAGCCCTGGAGACCGCCGCCTCCGCCGCCCGCCTGGGAGTGGATGCTGTGCTGGTTCAGGACTGGGGCCTCTTTGACCTGCTCCGGAAGTCCCTGCCTGATCTTCCGCTTCACGCCAGCACCCAGATGAGCGTTTTTACCTCAGGCGGGGCAATCCAGCTGGCGGAGGATGGCTGTGAGCGGGTTGTCCTGGCCCGGGAGTGCTCCGGGGAGGATACGGCCCGGGTCTGTGAGAACTGCCCGGCGGAAATTGAGGTGTTTGTCCACGGGGCCCTCTGCGTGTGCTGCTCCGGGCAGTGCGCCTTCAGCGCCGTGGTAGGCGGCCGCTCCGGCAACCGGGGCCGCTGCGCCCAGCCCTGCCGCCTGCCTTACGGCGTCAACGAGCCCGCAGGGAACAAACGGCCCCTCAGCCTGAAGGACAACTGCCTTGCAGAGTACCTCCAGGAGATGGAGGCCATGGGCGTCGCCTGCCTGAAGCTGGAGGGCCGGATGAAGCGGCCGGAGTATGTGGCCGTAGTCACCCGCATTTACGCCCGTCTTCTGGCGGAACACCGTCCTCCTACCGCCGCCGAGCGGGCGGAACTGGATCAGGCCTTTTCCCGCTCCGGTTTTACGGACTGGTATTGGCGGGGCAAGACCGGTTACCCCATGTTCGGCGCCCGGCCGGAGAACATCCCGGAGCCTGCGGCGTTGTTTCAGGAGGCCCGGGCCTCCTATGAGAAGGACAGCCTGCGGACCGTTCCCGCCGCCTTTGCCTGTACGGTCCGGGCGGGGGAGCCCTGCACGCTGGCTGTCCGGGACCGGGACGGGCATACCGTCACCGTGTCCGGCCCTGTGCCGGAAACCGCCGGGAACCGGGCGCTGACGGAGGAGGATCTCCGGAGCCGCCTTTCCAAAACCGGCGGGACGCCCTACCGCTGTGAAGAGATTTCCCTTGCCATAGACAGCGGCCTCTACCTTTCAGCCAGCGCCCTTAACGGCCTGCGGCGGTCGGCCCTCTCTGCCCTGACAGAGGCCCGCACTGCGCCGCCTGCCCGCCGGGAACTGCCGCCGCCCCCTCTACCGGAGGCAGGCTGCGCCGGGGATGCGCCGGAATGGACCGTTTCTGTTGTGAATCTGGCCCAGGCCTCACCGGAACTACTGGCCCTGGGCCCTGCCCGGGTGTATGTCCCCCTGGAACAGCTGGCGGACTGCGCCGCCCTGCCGGAATACGGCGGGGAATGGTGCGCCGTGCCGCCCCGTGTCTGGCGGGATCGGGATGAGGGCCGCCTGCGGGACTGGCTGGATCGGGCCAAGGCCTTAGGTGCCGCAGGCGCCCTGCTTGGGAACATCGGCCACCTTTCCCTTCTGCGGGACAGCGGCCTTGCCCTGTACGGCGACTTTGGCCTGAACGTATTCAACAGCCGCTCCCTGGCCTATCTGCGGGAGAAGGGGCTGGCCTCCGCCTGCCTCGCCTTTGAACTGCGGTTTGCCCAGATCCGGGACATGGAGAAACTCCTTCCCGCGGAGGCGATTGTCTATGGCCGCCTGCCTTTGATGCTGACGGAAAACTGCCTCATCCGCAACAACGGCGGATGCCGGTGCGATCTCCCCAATTTCCTGAATGACCGCACAGGGGCCTCCTTCCCCCTCCTCCCCGCTTTCGGCCATCGGACGGAACTGCAAAACAGCAAAGTCCTCTGGCTGGCGGATAAACCCCAGTGGCAGCGGGCCGGGCTCCGCTACGCCCGGCTACGGTTCACTACGGAAACGCCGGAAACGTGCCTGGAGGTCTTCCATGCCTATCTCCGGCAGGAGCCGCCCCAGGGGGAGTTTACCCGCGGGCTCTATGAACGGGGCGTGGAATAAGGGGAAATTCGATTGCAGATGGTATAGCACCATTGCTTTTATACTAACCGTCATGAAATTAGGAGACACTTATGGAAGAACTGAAAGTCAAATACTTTACGGAAGGGTTGGATGAACTGTGCTACGTGGACGGCAAGTCCGACTGGATTGACCTCCGCTGCGCTGAGGATATTACCCTGGAGGCCGGGGAATTCCGCCTGATCCCCCTGGGGGTGGCCATTGCCCTGCCGGAGGGATACGAGGCCCACATTGTGCCCCGCAGTTCCACCTTCAAAAATTACGGGATTTTGCAGGCTAACTCCATGGGCGTTGTGGACTGTTCATACTGTGGGGACAACGACCAGTGGCGGATGCCGGCCTACGCCACCCGCCCTGTCACCATTGAGAAAAACGCCCGGATCTGCCAGTTCCGTCTGATGCGGAACCAGCCGCAGCTGCAATTCACCAGGGTAGAGCATCTGGACGGCCCGGATCGGGGCGGTTTCGGCTCCACGGGGAAATAAGGATGAGCAGAATCGTTCTGGCCTCCGCCTCCCCCCGGCGGCAGGAACTGTTGGCCCGTATCGGCATTACGGAGTTTGCTATCCGGATCCCGGAGGTGGAGGAGTCCTATCCCGCCGGGCTGTCCCCCCGGGAGACGGTGGAATACATCTCCCGGGAGAAGGCGGACGCCGCTGCAGCCCTCTGCGCCCCGGATGAAATTGTTATCACCGCCGACACCATGGTGTTCCTGGACGACCAGCGCCTGGGAAAGCCCCTGGACGAGGCGGACGCCCTGCGGATGCTGACCGCCCTCCAGGGGCGGCGCCATACCGTCTGCACCGGCGTGACTGTCCGGCAGGGGGATCGCTCCCTGACGGAGAGCGAGGCTACGGAGGTCTTTTTCCGTCCCGCTTCCCGGGAAGAACTGCTGGGTTATATCCGCACCGGCGAACCTATGGACAAAGCCGGGGCCTATGGCATCCAGGGAATGGGGGCGCTTCTGGTGGAACGGCTGAACGGCGACTTCTTCAATGTGATGGGCCTGCCGGTCCTGCGCCTCAGCCGGATGCTGGGGCAGTTCGGCGTTTCTTTTTTTGATTGATTCCTCATATGATTTTCGGATTTTTCTTTTCCTTCCGTCCATAAAGGAGGTGGCTGCTTGAAAAATTTTCTCAAAGAGCACGGTCTCTGGATTCTCTTTGCCGGGGCGGTTATCGCCGTGGCTATGGCGGCACTATCCTTTTTCAGCGTTACATCCTCTCCCCTGGTGAACATGACCAAAACGCTGACCTCCCCCTTCCGCTCTGCCTATACGGCCGTTGCCACCTGGTTTAACGACAAGCAGAACTACTACCGGAATACCACGGCCCTGGAGGAGGAAAATGCCGCCCTCCGCCAGCGGATTGCCCAGATGGAGGAGGATATCCGGCAGGCAGAACTGGACAGCGATGAAAACCAGCGGCTCCGGGAACTGCTGGAACTGCGGGAACAGCGGCGGGATTTTCAATTGGAGGCCGCCCTCATTACGGAACACGCGGTCTCCAACTGGACCTCTTCCCTGAGCCTCAACAAGGGCACTGCCCACGGCGTGGAAAACGGCGACTGCGTGATTGACGAGACCGGCGCCCTGGTTGGCATTGTCCGGGAGGTAGGCGTGAACTGGTGTACCGTCCTGACCATTGTGGATACGGACACCTCCCTGGGCGCGCAGGTATTCCGGACCAAGGATCTGGCCTTGGCTGTAGGGGATTTCTCCCTGATGGAGGAAAACCGCCTGCGGCTGGAGTACCTCTCTGCTGGTAGCCAGCTGCTGGGCGGCGACGTGGTGCAGACCTCCGGCCTGGGCGGCTTCTATCCCTCCGGGCTGGTCATCGGCACTGTGGACGTGGTGCAGATTGACGATTCCGGCTCCGCTTCCTATGCCGTGCTGATTCCCAGCGTGGAATTCGACGACTTGACAGAGGTTTTTATCATCAAGGATTTTGATATTGTCACATAAGGGAGAGGAGGCCCCGTCTTGCTGGTCCGCAATGAAGTGATTTTTAAATGGTTCCTCTATGCCCTGGCGGCCGTCCTCTGCCTCTTTGTCCAAACCGCCCTTTTGCAGCGGATACACGTCTGGGGCGTCATCCCCTTCCTCTATCCCCTGCTGGCGGCGATCCCCGCCACTTGGGAATCCCCTTCCTCCGGCACAATCTTCTCCCTCTCCATGGGGGTTGTGTGCGATCTGCTGCTGCCGGGGCCGATTCCCTGCTTTTACACCCTGGTTTTCCCGCTGGCCGGACTGTTTTCCTCTCTGCTGGCCCAGGGGCTTTTGCAGGCCGGTTTCCTCTGCTCCCTGGTCTCCGCCGCCGGAGCCTTTTGCCTGACGGACGGCTTCCACTGCTTCCTCCTCTGGCTCAACGGGCGTCCCGCCTGGGAGACCGGGGCCTTTTTGGCCCTGCGGGAGTTCTGCGTTACCGCACCCTTCATCATCCCTGTGACCCTCCTCTTCCGGGCAGTGTTCTGCCGGACCCACGCGGAGAATTGACCGCTTTATTCAAATTCAGAATTGCGCCCTTGCGGCGCACCCTGTTTCGCCGCTTTTACGCAGCAAAGGAGTACCCATGGATCAACGTGAATCCCGCCATATGCGCCTATATCTGCTGGGAGCCTTCCTTGCGGCAGTCCTGCTGGTCTACCTGTGGGTCCTTTACGACCTTCAGGTAAACCACTACCAGGAATACGCCGACCGCTCCATCCGCTCCATCGTCCGCCCCGAACAGGTGGAGGCCTCCCGGGGCATCCTGACGGATCGGAACGGGCGGGTGCTGGTGTCCAACCGCTCTACCTATAACCTGACCTTTGACGCCAGCCTTTTAAAGCCCAATCAGGATGAAAACCGTGCCATTTTGCAGCTGGTGGAACTCTGCCGCCAGCAGAATGTCGCCTGGAACGACTCCCTGCCCATCACCAGCCACCCTCCCTATACCTACACAGTAGATGAACTCTCCGACCTGCACAGGGGGCGTTTTTTCTCCTATCTCAAAAATCTGGAGCCTGCCAGGCAGGCTTTGATCCGCTATCTTCTCCAGAATCCCAATCTGGTGGACTCCCCGGAGGACGCCTCCGCCGCCCCTGTCTCCCCTGCGGCCAAGGGAGCCATGGCCCTTCAGGAGTTCGCCGCCCTTCAGGAACAGGCTGTGACCGCCTATCTGGATCAGCATCCGGAACTGGCAGACGTCCGGTTCTCCGCACCTCTCACCGGCGCGCGGTTGCGGCGGGGAGAAGCCCTGCTGGATGGGCTCACCGCCGCCCAAGTAACTGCCCAGTTCCTCCACAACGCGGGCCTCACCCCTGTCCGGGTCCTCCAGTGGATGCGGGAGGACTTTGCCCTGCCGGAGGACTTCTCCCAGCTGGACGCCCGCCTGGTATCCGGCATCCGGTACGAGATCTCTCTGCGGGCTATGGAAATCACCACCGTCACCTACGTGCTGGCGGAGGACATCAATACAGAGTTTATCTCCATCATCAATGACGCAGGCTGTGCCGGAGCCAAGGTCACCAGCGCCTATGCCCGGGAATATGAGACCGATTACGCCGCCCATATCCTGGGTATGGTGGGCCCCATTTATGCCGAGGACGATATGGAGGCCCTGCGGGCCAAGCATTACAGGCCGGACGACACCATTGGCCGCTCCGGTGCGGAGGCCGCTTTCGAGGATTACCTCCGGGGCATTGACGGCAAGCGGATGGTTTCCACCAATAACGAGGGCAAAATCACCGGTGAATACTACAGCGATGACCCCAAGCCAGGCAATACCGTAGAACTCACCATCGACCTGGACTTCCAGCAGGCGGTCGAGGACATTTTAGCCAACACCGTCCAGCAGATGAACCAGGAGCGGGATCTGAACAAAAATAACGAAAACGAAACCCGGGGCGCCGGTCTGGCCGTGGTAAAAGTAGGCACCGGGGAAGTGCTGGCGCTGGCCTCCTACCCCACCTACCGCCTATCCGCCTACCGGGAGGAGTCGGATCAATATAATCACGATCCTGCCCGCCCCCTCTTCAACCGGGCTACCAGCGGCCGCTATGCCCCCGGCTCCACGTTCAAACCCCTGGTGGCCGTGGCGGCCCTGGAGGAGGGCGTCACCACCCTTACCGAACGCATTATAGACCCCGGTTACTGGGACTACCCCGAAATCGTGGCCGGGACCCAGCGCTGGCGCTGGCACTGCTGGTACCGCAGCGGCCATGGGCGCATCAATATCGTCCAGGCCATTACCGGCTCCTGCAACACCTTCTTCCATGAGATGGGCTACCGCCTGGGCATCGAAAAACTGGACGAATACGCCCTGGCCTTCGGCTTGGGCAAGCCTACGGGCCTGGAGATCGGTGATAACGCCGGCCTGCTGGCCAGCCCCCAGGAGCGGGAGGAACGGGGCGGTGTCTGGTACGGCGGCGACACCATCCAGGCGGCTATCGGCCAGTCCGACAACCTTTTCACGCCCATCCAGCTGGCAAACTATGTAGCCACCCTGGTCTCCGGCGGCAAACATTATGACGCCCATCTTCTCAAGGCCGTGAAGACCTACAACAACGCGGAGGTGGTAGCCCTGGGCAACACCGCCCCCTCCAATGTGGTTTCCATCAGCGACAGTACGCTGGAGGCTGTCAAGGAGGGTATGCACGATCTGACCACCTCCTCCCTGGCGGGTGCCTTCCAGAACTGCGTGGTAGACGCCGGCGCCAAAACCGGCACCGTCCAGCTGGGCACAGGCATTACCAACGACGGCACTTTCGTCTGTTTCGCCCCCTATGATGATCCGGAAATCGCCCTGGCCCTGGTGATTGAGCGGGGCAACAGCGGTTCCGCCCTGGCCGCTGCCGCCGTGGAGGTGCTGAACGCCTACTTCACCGCCGGGGAAGACGCCGCCGTTACCGGGGAAAACCAGCTTCTGCCCTGACCCCGCTTTCTCCCTTCCTTCCGGGGGCTTTTCCGGCCCCCGGCCCTGTTCTGCAATTCCGGCGGCGGATGCCGCCTTTCAGGCCGGGATTTCCGGCCATTTTAATGCTAAGGAGTCTTTTCATGTCTGAACCGCTTGTCTTTGACCCCCGCTCTCCCCAGTGCAAGGAGCCCTACGGGGCAGTCCCCTGCGGGCAGGAAATCGTTTTCCGCTGCCATCCTCTGGCTTCAGAGCGCTTTACCCATTGTGCAATCGTTTTGAATCTGGAGTTTTACCAGTCGGAGCGGAAAGTAGAATTGTCCTTTTCCGGCTATGAGGGGGATCGGGCTTGCTTTTCCGTCTCGATCCCCGCACCGCCGGAACCGGAACTGATCTGGTATCACTTCTGCTTCTGGCGGGACGACGGCAGCGGTTGTATCCTGGATAAGCAGGGCTACCGTTGGAAGGTCCAGCCGGAGCCCTGGCAGCTGACGGTTTACCGGGAAAACCATACCCCTGCCTGGTTCGGCCGGGGGCTGGTCTATCAGATTTTCCCCGACCGCTTCTGCCGCCTCTCCATTCCGGATACGGCGGGGATGATCGGGAACCGCTGGGTTCATGAAAACTGGTATGACATCCCGGAGTGGCGGCCGGACGAACACGGGATTGTCCAAAACCGGGACTTCTTCGGCGGCTCCCTGGCAGGCGTCGCCTCCAAACTGGATTATCTGGCAGAGATGGGGGTCTCCGTCCTCTACTTCTGCCCCATTTTTGAGGCCGCCTCCAACCACCGTTATGATACAGCGGACTATGGGAAAATTGATCCCATGCTGGGCACGGAGGAGGAGTTCAGGGCCCTCTGCCAATCCGCCCGGGAACGCGGCATCCGGGTGGTTCTGGACGGCGTGTTCAATCATACCGGTTCCCGAAGCCTTTATTTCAACCAGGACGGCTGGTATCCCACCCTGGGAGCAGCCCAAAGCCAGGAGAGCCCCTATTACGGCTGGTTTTCCTTCCATCCCTGGCCCAACAGCTATGATTCCTGGTGGGGAATCGATACGCTTCCCGCCGTCCGGGAGGATCACCCGGGTTATACCAATTATATTATTGAACATGAGGATTCTATTGTCCGCCGCTGGCTGCGGGCCGGGGCCTCCGGCTGGCGGCTGGATGTAGCCGACGAACTGCCGGACGCCTTTATCGAAAAACTCCGCACCGCCGTGGAGGAAACCAGCCCGGATGCACTTCTTTTGGGGGAGGTCTGGGAGGACGCCAGCAGTAAAATCGCCTACTCCCGGCGGCGGAAATACCTTTTGGGCCGGGAACTCCACGGCGTTATGAACTATCCCTTCCGCTCTGCCCTGCTTACCTATCTTTTAGGCGGCGGCGCGGAGGACTTCCGGGAGTCCATGGAGGCCCTCCGGGAAAACTACCCCAGGGACGCCTTCTACTCCGCCATGAATTTCCTGGGCACCCACGATACCCCCCGCATCCTTACGCTCCTGGGGGCGAACTGCACGCCGGAGTCCAAGGATGACCGGGCCGCCTACCGCCTCTCTCCGGAGGAACGATCCAAGGGCCTGTCCCTGGTGCGTCTGGCAGTTCTCATCCTTCTCTCCTTTCCCGGCGCGCCTATGATCTACTACGGGGATGAGGTGGCTATGGAGGGCTTTGAAGATCCTCTGAACCGGGGCGGTTACAACTGGGATCACGGGGATCAGACGCTGCGGGACTGGTTTTCCCGTCTGGGCTGCCTCCGTCGGGATCTGGCCCCCCTGCACCGGGGGGATCTCCGCTGGCTCCACGCCTCCGGGCCTTTGCTGGCCTTCGCCCGGGAATTTGAGGGAGAATCGGTGCTCACCCTGGTCAATGCCTCACCAGCGTGTCAGTGCCTGGATCTCCCCTGGGGTGCCCCTCTCCGGGATCTTCTCTCCGGGCAGCCCTTTGTCCCGGCGGAGGGACGGCTTTTACTGGAGTTACCCCCCTACGGCGGCCTTCTTCTGGGGCCGGAATCCTAAATCTCCTTTACCGGGGGATGTTTCACGTGAAACATCCCCCGGTTCCTTTTTAGCAGAAAGGCCCACCAGTCCAACCGGTGGGTTCCCCTTGTATGCTTTAGCAAAAAGCAGCCGGCGAGGCGAAGAACCACTTGCTATGCGGCAGATGCACAAAAGTCTCAAACAGAAGATGATTTGCCCTTTTTCGGAAGGCGGGGCATAGATGCAGGCAAAAGATATTTCATACGTCCTGAGCCGCTTGCCGGTATCAAGCCCTAAAAGGGCCTACTCAATCCTCCGGCTAAGCCGGAGGATTTAACTTATGAACCGGAAACCGCTGGCTGTGCCGGCGGTTCTAAAAAGTTTTAACTATGCCCAGAATAAATATCCCGGCGAAGCGGAAAACCACGGGAAAAATGATAGGAACGAAAGTTGACGGTTTAGAAAATCGGAAAAAGAGCGCCTTATCGCCATTTCAACAGCAGTAGAGCACCTCATGCCAGTGAGAATATTTTGATGGCCCCATAAATTTAGCTGATGACAGACCCTAAGGACACTTGCATATACCACCGGCAGGCCGGTAGTTATGATTTCCCGGACGGCAGGCAGCCCTTCCCTGTTGGCCTTTTCGCCGGAATTATTTGCGGAATTTTGGCCGTATTTTCTATTTTTGGCCTTGCGCGCCTTTGGAACCCCTGCTATAATAGCCACAGTGTGACGCCTGCGTCACGTCCTTTTCGTGCGCTTTTTCGGGGATCCTTCCCGTAAAAGCCGCAAAACACCGGCTGCGGCGGTTTTCCGGCAAGCGGAAACGCCCACACGGCGCAACGCACTTTTTATCTCTTACCCGGCGGAATCTTGGGACAAGGGTCCCGGAATTTGGAAAGTAGGTGCCTCTGTGGCGAAAGTTGTAGCGATTGTCAATCAAAAAGGCGGCGTGGGAAAGACCACCACCTGTGTCAACCTCTCCTCCGCCCTGACGGAAATGGGAAAGCGGGTCCTTCTCTGCGATTTCGATCCCCAGGCCAACTCCACCTCCGGCATGGGCGTGGACAAGACCGTCTCTAAGGGGATTTACGAGGTCATTATCGGAGAGACCTCCGCCAAAGAAGCGTTGGTACATACCCGTTTCGGCGATGTACTGCCCTCCAACAAAGCCCTAGCCGGAGCAGGCATTGAGTTAATCGCCATGGATCGCCGGGAATTTTTGCTGAAAGAGGCGCTGGAGGGCGTGCGGGAGGATTATGATTTCCTCCTGATCGACTGCCCCCCCTCCCTGGAACTGCTGACCCTGAACGCCCTCTGCGCCGCCGACGCCATCCTGGTGCCGGTGCAGGCAGAGTATTTCGCTTTGGAGGGCCTGTCGGATCTGATGAACACCATCCGCATCGTCCGGCGCTCCCTGAACCCCTCCCTGGAACTGGACGGCGTCCTCCTGACCATGTTTGATGGGCGCACCAACCTCTCCCTGCAAGTAGCGGAGGAAGTAAAGCACTACTTCCCCGGCAAGGTTTACGCCACCGTTATTCCCCGGAACGTCCGCCTCTCCGAGGCCCCCAGCCACGGGAAGCCCATCAGCGCCTATGACCGCCTCTCCCGGGGGGCGGAGGCCTACGCCGCCCTGGCTACGGAATTTTTGAAAAACCAATCCGCCTGAAGCTTTTTCTCATCCGGCAGCGGGCCGGTGATTGAAAAAGCGGAGGCAGGACTATAATTTAAATGTATATCCATTCTACCTGCTGAAAGGAGCGACCTTCATGGCATCTAAGAAGCCTACCGGCCTGGGCCGGGGCCTTGGCGCGCTGCTGGGCGACGAGGCCCTCAAAACCGAGACCGCCGGCAGCCTGTCCCTTCCCATATCCCAGGTGGAGAGTTGTTCCTCCCAGCCTCGGAAACTCTTTGACGAAGAGACCCTGGCGGAACTGGCAGACTCCATCCGGGAGCACGGCATCATACAGCCTCTGACTGTCCGCAAGCTGGCCTCCGGCTACTATCAGATTATCGCCGGGGAACGCCGCTGGCGGGCCGCCCGTCTGGCGGGGCTCCAGGAGGTGCCGGTAATCATCATTGAGGCCGACGACCGCAAGGCGGCGGAACTGGCCATGATTGAAAACCTCCAGCGGGAGGATCTGAATCCTATGGAGGAGGCCTCCGGGTTCCAGTCCCTCATCGAAACCTACCACATGACCCAGGAGGAGGCTGCCCAGCGGGTGGGCAAATCCCGCAGCGCTGTTACCAACGCCCTGCGGCTGCTGCATCTGACCCCCTCCGTTCGGAAGCTGGTGGAGGAGGGCGTCCTCTCCGCCGGACATGCCCGGGCCCTGCTGACCCTCTCCCCTGCCCTCCAGGAAACCGCCGCAGAGGCAGTCATCTCCGGCGGGCTCTCCGTGCGGCAGACGGAGGCCCTGGCCAAGCGCCTTGGGGCGGAAAAAAAGGAAAAGCCCCCTGCCCCACCCTCCGGCGTGGACTACGCGGCGGAGGCCCAGAAGGATCTTGCCTCCCGGCTGGGCCGGGGCGTGAAGATTGTCACCGGGAGGAAAAAGGGGAAAATTGAACTGGAATATTACGGCGTGGACGATCTGAACGACCTCCTGGAGGCCTTAGCCCTTCTGCGGATGCCGGAGAAAGGACCGGCCACATGAAATTGGAGAAACGCGGTGGTGAAATCCCGCCCCAGGCCGGCGGCAGCCCCCAGGAGAATCCCGACGGGGGCGGCAAGAAGCCGGTGATCATTTACATCCTTATCCTCTTCATCGTGGCCTTCTTCCTAATGGCCCTGTCCCTCCTGATGCACCAGCGGAACAACGCCGAGGCCATCGGCCAGCTGAGGGAGTCCATCGCCGCCATGAAGGACGCCCAGCTGGCGGAAGAACGGGCGGCAGATCTGGAAAACCAACTGGCGAAATTCCAGGAGGCCTGCACCCAGGCGGAACTGCGGGCTCAGGCCGCCAACGACGCCCAAAACAATACCGCCCATACCTTGGAGCGGACCCAGGAGGCCATGGAGTGGTTCTGGCAGCTGGACGAGGCCTTTCTCCAGGGAGACACGGATATGTGCCGTATCATTCTGGAAACCATGAACCAAAATGCCGCCTCCCCCATGAGCGACTACTTCCCCCAGGACAGCAAGACCGCAGATCGGTATCAAGAAATCCTGGAGTCCCTTGAGGAACAGGAAGGAGGCGCAGTTCCGTGAAGCGGATTAAGGCCCATTGGAAGGCCTTGATTGCCGCACTGGTCCTGGCGCTGGCTCTGGCCGCCGGGTGGTATTGCCGTCCGGTGGACGTCTATGGCCTGGCATACGGGATTTGGCGGCCATCAACATCCGGATCTCCTGCGCCGACCCGGGGCAGGGCCAGAAGGAGTCCCGAAACATCGGGCTTCTGCCCGGCGACCCCCTGTGGAAGAATATTCTGGAGGAAGTGGAAGGTCTCCGCTTCCGCAGGCGCCTTGGGAACCTTGCCCGGCAGTTTCAGGAGGGCGTTATCCGCACCGAAGCCACAGCAAAGGAAACCCTGGTCTTCTATTTCTGGGACAGCAGCGGCGGGACGCTGATGCTCCAGCTGGGCGCGGGGAGGATCAGCTACACCTCCCGGTACACCGGCGGAAACCTGCCCGCCTCCCTCTCCGGCGGCGAAAAGGCCGCCCAGGCCCTAATAGAGCGGCTCCGGCCGCTGCTGCCGGAGAAATCCTGAGCGTACCCGATGTTTCACGTGAAACATTCCCGCGGCGGCGGGATATCCATATCAAGATAAGGAGAATCAACCATGCTGGACATTCGTTTCATCCGGGAAAACCCCGAAGCCGTAAAGGAAAACATCAAAAAGAAATTCCAGGACAGCAAACTCCCCCTGGTAGACGAGGTCATTGACCTGGACGCCAAGCGCCGGGCGGCCATTGCAGAAGCGGATCAACTCCGCTCCAACCGGAACACCCTCTCCAAACAGATCGGAATGCTGATGGGCCAGGCCAAGAAAGACCCCGCCAAGCTGGAAGAGGCGGAGGCGGTGAAACGCCAAGTGAAGGAGCAGGCAGACCGCCTGGCGGAACTGGAACACCAGGAAGCGGAGTTGGAGCAAGAACTTCACCACCGGCTGCTGCTGATCCCCCAGATCATCGACCCCTCCGTCCCCATCGGCAAGGACGACAGCGAAAACGTGGAGGTGGAGCGGTTCGGCGATGCCACGGTGCCCGATTTTCCCATCCCCTATCACACGGAATTGATGGAGTCCTTTGACGGCATTGATATGGACGCCGCAGGCCGTGTCTCCGGCAACGGGTTCTACTACCTGCTGGGGGACATCGCCCGGCTCCATGAAGCGGTGCTGGCCTACGGCCGGGACTTTATGATCGGCAAGGGCTTTACCTACTGCATCCCCCCCTTCATGATCCACGGCAACGTGGTGGAGGGCGTCATGTCCCAGACGGACATGGAGGGCATGATGTACAAAATTGAAGGCGAGGATCTGTATCTCATCGGCACCAGCGAACACTCCATGATCGGCCGCTTCATCGACCAGATCCTCCCCGTGGAAAACCTACCTCAGACCCTCACCTCCTATTCCCCCTGCTTCCGGAAGGAAAAGGGCGCCCACGGCATCGAGGAGCGTGGCGTATACCGCATCCACCAGTTTGAAAAGCAGGAGATGATCGTGGTCTGCAAGCCCGAGGAATCCAAGGACTGGTATGAAAAGCTGTGGCAGTATTCCGTAGAACTGTTCCGCTCCCTGGACATCCCCGTCCGGCAGCTGGAGTGCTGCTCCGGGGATCTGGCGGATTTGAAGGTAAAAAGCTGCGACATTGAGGCCTGGTCCCCCCGGCAGCAGAAATTCTTTGAGGTCTGCTCCTGCTCCAACCTGGGCGACGCCCAGGCCCGGCGGCTGCGGATCCGCTATAAGGATGAAAACGGCAAAATGCAGCTGTGCCATACCCTCAACAACACCTGCGTGGCCCCGCCCCGAATGCTCATCGCCTTCCTGGAGAATAACCTCCAGGCCGACGGCTCCGTCCGGATCCCGGAAGTCCTCCGGCCCTACATGGGCGGCAAGACCCAGCTGACCCCCAAGGCGTAAAACCGGGAAAGGAGAACCATATGGAGAAAAACACCGGCTTTTGGAGGGAATTTAAAGCCTTTATCGCTCGGGGGAACGTAATGGATATGGCGGTAGGCGTCATCATCGGCGGCGCTTTCAGCAACATCACCAATTCCCTTATCAATGACATCATCATGCCCATCCTGGGCATCTTCACCGACAGCCTGTCCTTTGCGGACTTGGCGGTGAAAATCGGCCCCGGCAATATCACCTACGGCAACTTTATTCAGGCGGTTTTGAATTTCCTGGTTATGGCCCTGGTGGTCTTCTGCATGGTGAAAACCCTTAACCGCTTTCACCGGAAAAAGGAGGCGGCTCCGCCGCCTCCGCCGCCGGGCCCCTCCCCTGAGGAAAAACTCCTGGCGGAAATCCGCGACCTCCTGAAAGAACGGGCATGATCACGCTGCAGTTGGAACAGGGCCTGGCAGAACTGGGCCTCCGTCCCCCACCGGAGGCAGCCGACCAGCTGGACCGCTACGCCCAGCTGCTGCTGGAGAAGAACCAGGTGATGAACCTGACGGCCATTACGGAGCCGGGACAGGTGGCCAGCCTCCACATGCTGGACTGCGCCGCCCTGCTGACACTGGGGGAATTGGAGGGCAAAACCCTGGTGGATGTAGGTACAGGGGCCGGGTTTCCCGGCATGGTACTGAAAATCCTCTCCCCCTCCCTGGATGTCACCCTGCTGGACAGCCTGGCCAAGCGGCTGGACTGGCTGGAGGAGGTCCGGGAGGAACTGGGTCTCACCGGTATTGGCACTGTCCACGCCCGGGCGGAGGAATACGCCGTCAAGCATCGGGAGTCTTTCGACGTGGCGGCCTCCCGGGCCGTTGCGGCCCTGCCGGTGTTAGCGGAACTGTGCCTGCCTTTGATCAAGGTGGGGGGTGTCTTCCTGGCCATGAAGTCCGTGGACTCCGAGGCAGAACTGACTAGGGCCTCCGGCGCCATCGCCAAGCTGGGCGGAACCGTGGAGCGGACGGTGGATTACGCCATCCCCGGCACGGATGTGCGGCACCGGGTCATCGTCATCCGGAAGACCGGGAAAACGCCGGAAAAGTACCCCAGGGCCTTTGCCAAGATCAAAAAAAGCCCGCTTTCCTGACTACGCATTTCCGGCCACAGGCCGCCGAAAACGCCTCGATGGCGCGCAAAAGGCTGTTGACCCCATGTTCTGCCGCGGTTGCTAATAGGCGTTTTCCCCAAAAGAGCCCACAGTTTTGTCCTATAACAGCCGCTATAGTTTCCGGAATTTAGAGGAATTAACAAAATATTGCGAATTTGTCCCCAAACCTTGCGCAAATCCCCCACATTTGTGTTATAATAAAAGTGCTGCGGAAAGGAGGCGGCGCCATGAGCAACAGCGGACAATGCATTGCCGTGGTGTCCGGCAAAGGCGGCACCGGAAAAACCTCACTGGTCTCCTGCGCCGGGTCCGCCCTGGCCCTGGCCGGCCGGCGGGTCCTGTGCCTGGACTGCGACGTAGGCCTGCGGAACCTGGATCTGGCCCTGGGCCTCACCGATCAGGCCATGATGGATTTTTCCGACGTGGCCCAGGGACGTTGTTCCCTGGAATCCGCTGCAGTGGAACACCCCAAAGTACCGGGGCTCTTCCTCCTGACAGCCCCCGTCCGCAGCCGCCGGTCTGTGACACCGGAGGAAATGAAGGCGCTTTTGGCGGATGTCCGGCGCCAATTTGATTACTGCCTGCTGGACGCTCCTGCCGGGCTGGGCAGCGGCTTTCAGCTGGCCGCAGGCGGCGCGGATCGCTGCGTAGTGGTCACCACCGCCGACGCTTCCTCCCTGCGAGACGCCCAGCATACCGTTATGGAACTGAGCCGTTTTCCCGCCGGGGAACTGCATCTGGTGGTGAACCGTGTGCGGCGGAAAATGCTCCGCCAGCTTCATGCCACCATTGACGACGCTATCGACCGGGCGGGCCTCCCCTTGCTGGGGGTGGTCCCCGAGGACGACGCACTTCCCCTCTGCCTGAACCAGGGCGCTCCGCTGCTTCTCCACAGCAGCCAGGGCGCAGCCCTGGCATACCGAAATATTGCCAAGCGCATCCAAGGCGAAAAAGTCCCTCTGGCGCGCATTAAACGCATTAAATAAGAAAGGAGCCGGATATGAATATTGCCCTGATGGCCCATGACAACAAGAAGGAACTCATGGTCCAATTCTGCACCGCCTATGCGGGAATCCTCTCCCGCCACCACATGTACGCAACCAACACCACAGGTCACATGATAGCTGACGCCACAGGACTGGACGTCCACTGTTTCCTGACCTACGCCCATGGCGGCAGCCAGCAGATTGGCGCCCGCATCGCCTACAACGAATTCGATCTGGTTTTGTTCTTCAACGATCCCGCCTGCGAGGAACGGGCAGACGAGATCTCCTATATCTCCCGGCTGTGCGACCAGAACAACATCCCCTTTGCCAGCAATATCGCTACGGCGGAAATGCTGGTCCTGGGTCTTGCGCGCGGGGATCTGGACTGGCGGTGCATCGTCAATCCGTCCACAAAGCCCATCGCGTGACTTTTCCGCAGCTGACGCCAGGGGGAGGCTTCCCAAGGGAAGCGGCTCCCCCTTTTCCTTTGGCAACGCCATAGAAAACATCCCATCCCTACCAAAGAAAAGGAGTCCATTGTTATGGCCACGAAAAAAGTTGCCCCCCGCACCCTGTCCGGCTTCATGGAACTGCTGCCCGCCCCCCAGCGGCAGATGGAGCGCATCATGGAGATCCTTCGGGAGACCTACAGCCTCTACGGCTTCACCCCGCTGGATACACCGGCGATTGAGTCCAGCGAAGTCCTGCTTGCCAAAGGCGGCGGTGAAACAGAAAAGCAGATCTACCGCTTTCAGAAGGGCGATGCGGATCTGAGCCTCCGGTTCGACCTGACCGTCCCCCTGGCAAAGTACGTGGCCCTCCACTACAACGACCTGACCTTCCCCTTCCGCCGCTACCAAATCGGCAAAGTCTACCGGGGAGAACGGGCCCAGCGGGGGCGTTTCCGGGAATTCTATCAGGCGGATATCGACATCATCGGCGACGGGAAACTCTCCATCCTGAACGAGGCGGAGATCCCCGCCATTATCTATAAAACCTTCTCCGCCCTGGGCCTGAAGCGTTTCCGCATCCGGGTAAACAACCGGAAAATCCTGAACGGCTTCTATGCCTCCCTGGGCCTGAGCGGCGTGGCCGGAGACGTCATGCGGACAGTGGACAAGCTGGACAAGATCGGCTTTGAAAAAGTAGAAAACCTGCTTACCGGGGAACTCGGTATTCCCGCGGAAAGCGCCCGGGAAATCTTGTCGTTCATCTCCATCAAAGGCGAAAGCCAGGAAATCCTTTCCCAGCTGGAGAACTGGCGGGGCCGGAACGAAACCCTTGACCAGGGGCTGGAGGAACTAAACACGGTGGTAAAGCACCTGGGCAACTTCGGGGTCCCCAGGGAAAATTTCGCCGTAGATCTGACCATTGCCCGGGGCCTGGATTATTATACCGGCACAGTCTACGAAACCATGCTGCTGGATCATCCGGAGATCGGATCTGTCTGCTCCGGTGGGCGATATGACAACCTGGCGGAGTACTATACCGACAAGCAGCTTCCCGGCGTGGGGATTTCCATCGGATTGACCCGGCTGTTTTACGTACTGGGCGAACAAGGCCTCCTGAACCCGGATCTCCCCACCGCCCCGGCAGACGCGTTGATCCTGCCGATGACGGAGGATCTCGCCACCGCCATCTCCCTGGCTACGGAACTCCGGGAAAACGGCATCCGGACACAGCTGCACTGCGAGGAGAAAAAGTTCAAGCAAAAGATCAGTTACGCCGGAAAGCTGGGCATCCCCTACGCCATTTTCCTGGGTGAGGACGAAATCCGGGAGGGAGTTGTGGCCTGCAAGGACATGTCCACCGGCGAGCAGACGAAGCTGGACGCCAAGGCGACCATCAGCCGCATCAAAACGGGGCTGGAGGCCCGGCGCAAAGGGGCGGTTATCCGGGAACATCCGGAAACCGGGGATAATTCCGCCCAAAACGGCTGAACCGGAGAATCCAATCCGTAACATCAATATCTCATAGTCCTTTTTGTATAACAAATTCACCATTTATGGGAAAGGAAGCCAACACTATGACACAAAACCGTACCCATACCTGCGGCGAACTCCGCGCCAGCCACGCCGGGCAGGAGGTCAAGCTATCCGGCTGGATGGAGAACATCCGCATCGTCAGCGCGGGCCTCGCCTTCATCGTAATCCGGGACTTTTACGGCACCACCCAGGTGGTGGCGGAATCCGAGGAGATGGTAAACACCTTCAAAGCCATCAACAAGGAATCCACCATCAGCGTGGAAGGCACCGTCCGGGAACGGGACAGCAAAAACCCCAAGCAGCCCACCGGTGAGATTGAAATCGTGCCGGAAAAGGTATCTGTCCTGGGCCGCTGCCGCCACAACGAATTGCCCTTCCAAATCAACCGCAGCCGGGAGGCCGACGAAGCCCAGCGGTTGAAATACCGCTACCTGGATCTGCGGAACCCCGCCGTCAAGGACAATATCGTCCTGCGGTGCCAGGTGGTGGCCGCCCTGCGGCAGGCCATGACGGACCACGGCTTCCTGGAGATCACCACGCCGATTCTCACCGCCTCCTCCCCGGAGGGCGCCCGAGACTATCTGGTGCCCGCCCGGAACCACCCCGGCAAGTTCTATGCCCTGCCCCAGGCCCCCCAGCAGTTCAAGCAATTGCTGATGACCTCCGGCTTTGACCGTTACTTCCAAATTGCCCCCTGCTTCCGGGACGAGGACGCCCGGGCCGACCGCTCCCCCGGCGAGTTCTACCAGCTGGATATGGAGATGGCCTTTGCCAGCCAGGAGGACGTGTTCGCCGTACTGGAGGACGTGCTGCCTCCCATCTTCGCCAAATACGGCAAATACAATCAGGCCTCTTCCGCCCCCTTCCGGCGCATCGGATACCGGGAGGCCATGGAGACCTACGGTACCGACAAGCCCGACCTCCGGATTGACCTTCGGGTGCAGGACGCCGCCCCCGCCCTCGCCGGCTGCGGCTTCGGCCCCTTCGAGGGCGCGGAGGCCATAAAGGCCGTGGCGGTTACGGATTTCCACGAGACCCGGAAATTCATTGACAAGACCCTGGCGGACGTGGAGGTCGTCTCCGGCGGAAAGCCCTACTGGTTCCGCCTGGATGAAAACGGGGAAATTGTGGGCGGCATCGCCAAATTTGTCCAACCCATTAAAGATACCGTCGTCCCCGCCCTGGGCCTGAAACCCAACACCTTCGTAGCCCTTTCCGCCGGTACCCTGGGCGCAGCCCAAAAGACCGCCGGAGTCCTGGTAAAAACCCTGGGGGCGGCCTGCCAGGGGCACATGGACAAGGAACGCTATGAGTTCTGCTGGATTGTGGACTTCCCCATGTACGAAATCGGGGAGGAATCCGGGGAACTGGAGTTCTGCCACAACCCCTTCTCCATGCCCTCCGGCGGGCTGGATATCCTGCTGAAGGCGGAACGTGGGGAGATCGATCCCCTCTCCATTACCGCCGACCAGTACGACCTGGTCTGCAACGGCGTGGAACTCAGTTCCGGCGCAGTGCGGAACCACGACCCGGAGATTATGGTGAAGGCCTTCGAAATGGTGCGCCTGGGAGAAGAGGACGTAAAAGCCAAATTCCCCGCCATGTACAATGCTTTCACCTACGGCGCGCCGCCCCACGCAGGCATCGCCCCCGGCGTAGACCGGATGGTCATGCTGCTGGCGGGAGAGGAGTCCATCCGGGAGATCATCCCCTTCCCCATGAACAAAAACGCCCAGGACGTGATGATGAGCGCCCCCGGTGAGGTAACGCAGAAGCAGCTGGATGAATTGCACATTGCCCTGGTACAGCCCAAAAATGGCTGATTCTTCCCGAAAGGGCCGATCCGGCGAGATCGGCCCTTTTCATCAAAATGAAAGGAGTTTCCCATGGAAACGGAAAAACTCTATTATCAGGATCCGTTTATTCAATCCTTTCCCGCCCAGGTTCTGTCCTGCCAGGCGGCGGGTGAGGTCTGGAAGGTAGTCCTGGATCAAACCGCCTTTTTCCCGGAGGGCGGCGGACAGCCTGCGGATCTGGGGATCCTGGGAGCCGTCCGGGTACTGGATGTCCATGAAAAGGACGGCGTGGTGGTGCACAGCTGCTCCGGCCCCCTGGCAGAGGGGGAAACTGTCATGGGCAAAATCGACTGGAACCGGCGTTTTGACCATATGCAGCAGCACTCCGGGGAACACGTCCTCAGCGGCATCCTCTGCGGGGACTACCATTGCAGCAACGTAGGGTTCCACCTGGGGGCCGAGACCGTCACCATCGACTATAACGCAGACATCTCCTGGGAGCAGGCCCTGGCGGCGGAGGCCAAGGCCAACCGGATCATCTGGGAGAATCGGGAAGTGGAAATTACCTATCCCTCCCCGGCAGAACTGGAATCCCTGGAGTACCGCAGCAAAAAAGCCCTCACCGGGCAGGTACGCATTGTGACCTTCCCCGGAGCGGACTGCTGCGCCTGCTGCGGCACCCACGTAACCGCTACAGGGCAGGTGGGCCTTGTGAAAATCCTCTCCTGCCAGAAGTTCCGGGAGGGTGTCCGGATGGAGATCCTCTGCGGGGAGCGGGCGTTCCGGTACCTGGCGGAGGTCTACAGCCAGGCCAGGGACATAGCCCAGGGCCTCAGCGCAAAGCCCGCAGAAATTACCGCCGCCGTAGAGCGGGTAAAAGAGGAACTGGCCACCCTGAAAATCCGGACAGCCCATCTGGAGGAACAGGTTTTCGCGGATATCGCCCGGGAAAATGCCGGGAAGGGAAACGTCCTCCTGTTCCAGGAGCCTCTGCGGCCCGACAGTGTGCGCCGCCTCTCCGACGCCGTGGCCAAGGCCTGCGGCGGCCTTTCCGCGGTCTTTGCCGGGGAGGGGGATCACTTCGCCTATGCCCTTGTCAGGGCGGACGCCGCAGATATCTCCCCGCTGGTAAAGGCCCTGAACGCCGCCCTCCGGGGCCGGGGCGGCGGGCGGAACGGTTTTGCCCAGGGCAGTGTGCAGGCATCCCAAAAGGAAATCGAAGGATTTTTCCAAGCCCAAAAGGAGGCCCTATGACTTACGTACTGGTGGAGTGGGAACACGAGGAAGAGGACGAGCCCTATCAAATCTACTCCGAATTGGACAGTTGCCGCCGGGAGACCCGGAAAGTGGAATTTTACAAAAACGGCCTTGTCTTTTCCTACGGCGGGGAACGGGGGAACCTGGACGCCCTGTCCAAGGCCCCTTTCCCGGAGGATCTGCGATCCATCTCCCTGGAACACGAGGGCATGACCGCCCAGACGGTCTCCCCCGCCCATTTCTACGAAATCTGGAACCAGGCCCAGGAGCGGCCGGACGGGTTCATGGGGATGTTCTTTTAAAAAATACCCGCCCTCAGTTACCTGAAGGGCGGGTATTCCTTCGCAAAAAGCATCAATAGGCCAGCTTTTCAGCCAGATACGCCTTAAGTTGATCAATGGGAATCCGGACCTGGCCCATGGTGTCCCGATCCCGGACGGTGACGCAGTTGTCCCCGGCCTTTTCGGCGTCGCCCACAGTGTCAAAGTCTACCGTGATACAGTAGGGCGTGCCAATCTCGTCCTCCCGGCGGTAACGTTTGCCGATGGAGCCGGTGTCGTCGTAATCCACCATCCACTCCTTGGCCAGTTCCTGCTGGATCTCCCGGGCCTTGTCCCCCAGCTTCTTGGAGAGGGGCAGTACGGCGGCCTTGAAGGGGGCCAGGGCCGGATGGAACCGCAGGACGGTACGGACATCGTTCTTGTCGGGATCCACAACTTCCTCGTCATAGGCCTCCACCAGGAAAGCCAGGGCCACCCGATCCGCACCCAGGGAGGGCTCGATAACATAGGGGATGAACCGCTCGCCGGACTCCTGGTCGAAATAGGTCTGATCCTTGCCGGAAGTAGTCTGATGGGCATTCAGGTCGAAATTGGTGCGGCTGGCCACGCCCCACAGTTCGCCCCAGTCGGTGAAGGGGAAGGCGTACTCAAAGTCGGTAGTGGCGTTGGAATAGTGGGAAAGTTCCTCCTGCTCGTGATCCCGAAGACGGAGGTTCCCGTCTTTCATGTTCAGGCCCAGCAGCCACTCGTGGCAGAACTTCTTCCAGTAGGCAAACCACTCCAGTTCTGTGCCGGGCTTGCAGAAAAACTCCAGTTCCATCTGCTCAAATTCCCGGGTGCGGAAAGTGAAGTTGCCGGGGGTAATCTCATTACGGAAGGACTTTCCGATCTGGCAGACGCCGAAGGGCAGCTTCCGGCGGGTAGTCCGCTGGACATTCTGGAAGTTGACAAAAATGCCCTGGGCGGTTTCAGGCCGCAGATACACGGTGTTCTTGGCATCCTCGGTAACACCCTGGAAGGTCTTGAACATCAGGTTGAACTGGCGGATATCGGTCCAGCTGTGCTTGCCGCAGGAGGGGCAGGGAATCTGGTGCTCCTCCACAAATTCCTTCATCTGGGCCTGGGTCATGGCGTCCACGCTGTGGCCCAGGCCGAAATTGTTCTCCTGGCACCAATCCTCAATCACTTTATCAGCCCGGAACCGCTCATGGCACTCCTTGCAGTCCATCAGGGGATCGGAAAAGCCGCCCACGTGGCCGGAGGCCACCCAGACCTGGGGATTCATCAAAATGGCGGCGTCCAAGCCCACGTTGTAGGGGTTCTCCTGAACGAATTTCTTCCACCAGGCCTTTTTGATGTTGTTTTTCAGTTCCACACCCAAGGGGCCGTAGTCCCATGTGTTGGCCAATCCGCCGTAGATTTCGCTGCCGGGGAAAATAAAGCCCCGGCCCTTGCAGAGGGCCACAATTTTGTCCATGCTTTTCTGCTTGTTGTCCATTGTCATATCTCCTTATTAAAATAGTCTTTCATATCCATTTGCCGCGCCGTCAAACAGCCTTTACGGAAACTGCGCCGTCAGGATCCCTTTCCGGAGGATATGCCCAGCCGCACCCTTCAGAAAGGCCCGCTTTCCGGCCCACAGCGGCAGATCCGGCAAAAGGGTGTCCAGGGCATACACGGTGAAGCGGTAACGGTGGGGGCCCCCGCATCGTGGAGGCTTCGGGCCCGCATAGCGGAAGAGGCCGTAAGCCGCCCCCTGCCGGGCGCCGCTGGGAAGCTTCCTCCCCGGCAACAGGTTCCCGGGAATCCGATCCCCAGCAGGCAGGTTCCAGGCAACCCAATGGGTAAAGCCTTTGACTGGATGGCTCAAGTCCTCCAGCGTCACTGCCAGGGCCTCAGTTTCCGGCGGCAGGTTCTCTAGCCGGAATTCCGGGGATCGGTCTTCCCC
Organism: uncultured Oscillibacter sp.; assembly: GCA_910584995.1. Classification (GTDB taxonomy): domain Bacteria; phylum Bacillota; class Clostridia; order Oscillospirales; family Oscillospiraceae; genus Oscillibacter. The sequence goes on from CAJUDW010000002.1 coordinate 59,162, forward strand.
ATACCCGGTATACTCTTTGGGGAACACCCCGCCGTTTTCCAGCCCCGGGCAAACCAACCTCAGCATCTCCTCCATAGCGCCCCTCCCAAAAAAGAAAACGCCCCAAGCCTCCCGGCTCAGGGCGAACGGTTCCCGTCCGCGGTCCCACCTGCATTCGTGTCCTCAGGACACGCACTTTTCCCTGATAACGGCAGATCCCGGCGGGGCATTTCCGCCCCGCGGCTCCCGGGCGCCTTCTCCCCTTCCCCGCCAGGGCTTTCACCAGCCGCCCTGTCTCTTCACCGGGGCCATGGGGATACTCCTCCCGTTCACAGCCTTTGATCGTCTGCCACTGTATCATGTTCCGGGGGGAATGTCAAGGGCAGAATTCTCCCCATCCGCCGCCGGAGGCCCATCCTATAGCAGGCTCTTTTAAAAAAACAGGAAATCCACCTTTACAAGCAGTATCCTTTTTGGTAAACTATACGTCGCGTATAGAGAACTCCGGCAGACCGCCGGACATAAAGGAGATAGAGAAATGGCCTCTGAATTTTCCCGCACACTGTCCCTGCTGCGGGCAGAACGGGGTGTCAGCCAGCGCACTGCCGCCAAGGATCTGGGCATCTCCCAGGCGCTGCTGTCCCACTATGAAAACGGCATCCGGGAGCCGGGCCTCCCCTTTGTGGTAAGGGCCTGCGACTACTACAATGTCTCCGCCGACTTCATCCTGGGCCGCACCCTCTCCCGTGAGGGCAGCATGCTGACCTCCGAGGAAATCCTGAACGCCGCCGAGCCGGGGAACATCCTCCAGGGCAGCATCATGGCAACCCTCCAAAGCAAGCTGCTGGCAGGGGCCGTTGGGGTGCTGTTCGGCCTTCTGGGCAAGCTGGGGGACAAAACCGCCATCAACGCCGCAGCCGCCTACATCTCCGACGGGGTGTACCAGCTGTACCGGCACCTGTACCGCTCCGCCGGGGCCAATGAAAGCTATTTCTCCCTGGATCCTTCCGCCTGCACCATGGGCCTTGCCGGGGCCGATATGAAACTTGCCGAAGCGGCCTACGTCCGGGCCCTCCGGGCCCAGTCGTCCCAAAAGGCGGAATTCCCGGATCTCAGCCCCCAGGCCCTGAAAGACGCCTATCCCGGCCGCTGCCAGAGCCTGACCCAAATCCTCAGCACCACCGATGCCCGCCTGAACGGCCTGCTGGATAGCAATGTCAACGGAGGTACTTCCAAATGAGCAATCAGAAAAATATCCGGAATTTCAGCATCATCGCCCATATTGACCACGGCAAGTCCACCCTGTCTGACCGGCTCATCGAAAAATGCGGTGCCGTGTCCCAGCGTGAAATGGAAAGCCAGCTGCTGGACAACATGGATCTGGAGCGGGAACGGGGCATCACCATCAAGGCCAGGGCTGTCCGCCTCCGCTACAAAGCCGCAGACGGGGAAACCTACGATCTGAACCTCATCGACACCCCCGGCCACGTGGACTTCAACTACGAGGTCTCCCGTTCACTGGCCGCCTGTGAGGGCGCCGTGCTGGTAGTGGACTCCACGCAGGGCGTAGAAGCCCAAACCCTGGCCAATACGTACCTGGCTATGGAACACGACTTGGAGATCCTGCCGGTTTTCAACAAAATTGACCTTCCCGCAGCAAATCCCCAGCAGTCCAAGCAGGAAGTGGAAGACATCATCGGCCTCCCGGCCATGGACGCGCCGGAAATCTCCGCCAAAATGGGCGTGAACATTGACGCGGTACTGGAGGACATTGTGAAACATGTCCCGCCTCCCAAGGGGGATCCGGACGCGCCCCTGAAAGCCCTGATTTTCGACAGCCAGTACGACAGCTACCGGGGCGTCATCGTCTACATGCGCCTGATGGAGGGCAGCCTCCGGACAGGGCAGACGGTGAAAATGATCGCCTCCGGCGCGTCCTATCAGGTACTGGAATGCGGGCACCTGCTGCCCCTTGGCATGGAGCCCTGCGAGAGCCTCTCTGCCGGGGAGGTAGGTTATTTCACCGCCAGCATCAAAAACGTGAAGGACACCCGGGTGGGCGACACGGTAACTGACGCTGCCAACCCCACGGCGGAGGCCCTTCCCGGCTACCGCCCTGTGCAGTCCATGGTTTACTGCGGCATTTACACAGAAGACGGCTCCAAATACCCTGACCTACGGGACGCCCTGGAAAAACTCCAGCTGAACGATGCCTCCCTCTCCTTTGAGCCGGAGAGTTCCGTGGCCTTGGGCTTCGGGTTCCGCTGCGGCTTTTTGGGCATGCTCCACATGGAGGTCATCCAGGAACGGCTGGAGCGGGAGTTTGACCTGGATCTGGTGACCACCCTGCCCTCCGTCATTTACCACGTCTACAAATCCGACGGCTCCTTGGTAAAGGTGGACAATCCCCACAATTATCCGGATCCGGCCTCCATCGAACGGGCGGAGGAGCCCTATGTCAAGGTCTCCATCATCTCTCCCAACGACTACGTAGGCAACATCATGCCCATGTGCCAGGACCGGCGGGGGGAGTTCAAGGATATGCAGTACCTGGACACCCACCTGGTGGAACTCCATTACCAAATGCCCCTCAATGAGATCATCTATGACTTTTTCGACACCCTGAAGGCCAACACAAAAGGCTACGCCTCCCTGGACTATGAGCTTTCCGGCTACCGGCCCAGCGATCTGGTGAAGGTGGATCTGCTCCTGAACGGCGGGCAGGTGGACGCCCTCAGCTTCATCGCCCACAAAGACAAGGCCTATCCCCGGGCCAGGAAACTGTGCGAAAAGCTGAAGGAGAACATCCCCCGCCAGCTGTTTGAGGTGCCTATCCAGGCGGCCATCGGCGGGCGGGTCATCGCCCGGGAAACGGTCAAGGCCATGCGGAAGGACGTGCTGGCCAAGTGCTACGGCGGCGACATCACCCGGAAGAAGAAGCTGCTGGAAAAGCAGAAAGAGGGCAAAAAGAAGATGCGATCTCTCGGGACTGTACAGATCCCAACAGAAGCTTTCCTCGCTGTCCTCAAGCTGGATGAATAGAACCTGGAGCAGCTTCTTTTTGCCCTCTGCGAACACATGTGAGCCGCCGCGCCTGCGGCGTACAAGCGTTTTGCTTTGCAAAACCTTGTACCGGGCGGGCTCCGCCTGCCCGGTTTTATTCTGATACCGGGGCCCCGCAAAATCCTGGATTTTGCGGGGTTCAAAAAGAAGATGCGGTCTTTGGGTACGGTACAGATTCCCACAGAAGCTTTCCTCGCCGTCCTCAAGCTGGATGAATAGAACCCGGAGCATCTTCTTTTTTCCCTCTGCGAACGTATGCGAGCCGCCGCGCCTACGGCGTACAAGCGTTTTATCTTGCAAAATCCCGAAACGGGCCGGCCTCAAAGCCGGCCCGTTTTTTGGAAATCCCCGGCTGCGGCAGGCTTTTTGCAAAAACGCACAAAAAGTAGTACCTCTTTTTTCAAAAACTCTATGTCGAAATCTCCCAGAAACGATTGACGGATGGGGGAAAAACCATCATAATATGTAAGATTAGGTTATTATGATCCATACGGCGGCTATAACAGGAGGAAGAGATGAAAAAAGGCTATTTGGTCTTACAGAACGGCCGGGTGTTTGAGGGCACGCGCTTTGGCGCGGAGACGGACGCAACCGGCGAACTGGTATTCACTACCGGCATGTGCGGCTACCTGGAAACCCTGACGGATCCCAGCTACGCGGGACAGATTGTTACCCAGACCTATCCTCTCATCGGCAACTATGGCGTGATCCCCGAAGACTTCGAGGGCGAATGTCATGTGCGGGGCTATGTGGTGCGGGAGTGGTGCCAGGAACCCTCCAACTTCCGCTGCCAGGGGGATTTGGACTCGTTCCTGAAGGAGCGGGGCGTGCCGGGCCTCTGCGGCGTGGATACCCGGGAACTGACCCGGATTCTCCGGGAGTCCGGCGTCATGAACGCCTGCATCTGCGACGAAGTCCCCGCCGATCTCGCGGCAGTGGCCGCCTACGCCGTGTCCGGCGTGGTGGAGTCCGTCACCTGCCGGGAGCCCGTCCTCTGCCCCGCTGAAGGGGAAGAGCGGTTCCGGGTCTCCCTTCTGGACTACGGCGCCAAGCAGAACATTATCCGGGAACTGCAAAAGCGGGGCTGCGCCGTCACCGTCCTGCCTGCGTCTGCCTCCGCGGAAGAGGTCTTGGCCGCAAACCCTGACGGCGTAATGCTCTCCAACGGCCCCGGCGACCCGGCGGAAAACGTCTACCAGATCGCCCAGATCCAAAAGCTTCTGGGCAAGGCCCCCCTCTTTGGCATCTGCCTGGGGCACCAGCTCACCGCGCTGGCCGCCGGAGGCTCCACCTTCAAGCTGAAATACGGCCACCGGGGCGTCAACCAGCCGGTGCGGGATCTGAACGGCGTCCGCACCTACATCACCAGCCAGAACCACGGCTATGCCGTGGACTCCGCCAGCCTCCCCGCCGGAAAGGTTTCCTTCGCCAACGCCAACGACGGCACCTGCGAGGGCGTGGACTATCCCGGCCTCCGGGCCTTCACCGTACAGTTCCACCCGGAGGCACGCTCCGGGCCCCAGGATACATCCTTCCTCTTCGACCGCTTTATTAACCTGATGAAAGGAGGCGACCTGTAATGCCGTTGGACACCAGCATTAAAAAAGTCCTGGTCATCGGATCCGGCCCCATTGTCATCGGGCAGGCCGCCGAGTTCGACTACGCCGGGGCCCAGGCCTGCCGGATCCTGAAAGAGGCCGGGATCAACGTGGTCCTCTGCAACTCCAACCCCGCCACCATCATGACGGATCAGGCCATGGCGGACGAGATCTACCTGGAACCCCTGACCCCCGCTGCCATCAAGCGGATCATCAAAAAAGAACGCCCGGACTCCATCCTGGCGGGCCTAGGCGGCCAGACAGGCCTGACCCTGGCCATGCAGCTGGACAAGGAGGGCTTTCTCCGGCAGGAGGGCGTCCGCCTGCTGGGCACCGACGCCGCCGCCATCTCCCGGGCAGAGGATCGGGAACTTTTCAAAGAGGCCATGAAGGCGATCAACCAGCCGGTCATCGCCTCGGACATTGCAGAGACAGTGGAGGGGGCCCTGGAAGTTGCAAGCCGCATCGGCTATCCGGTCATCGTCCGTCCCGCCTTTACCTTAGGCGGCGCAGGCGGCGGCGCAGCCAAGGATGAAGGGGAACTGCGGATCATCGCCCAGACGGGCCTGGACGCCTCCCCCATCACCCAGGTACTGATTGAAAAGGCCATCTTCGGCTGGAAGGAAATTGAATTCGAGACCATGCGGGACAGCGTAGGCAACGTAATTGCCGTCTGCTCCATGGAAAACCTGGATCCGGTAGGCATCCACACAGGGGACTCCATTGTCGTAGCCCCCACCCAGACACTGGCGGATCGGGAATTCCAGATGCTGCGTTCCGCCTCCCTGGATATCATCACCCATCTGGGGATTGTAGGCGGATGCAACGTGCAGCTGGCCCTGAATCCCGAAAACTTTGAATACGCCGTCATCGAGGTCAACCCCCGGGTCTCCCGGTCCTCTGCCCTGGCCTCCAAGGCCACCGGCTACCCCATTGCCAAAATTACCACAAAGATCGCCCTGGGGTATACTCTGGACGAGATCAAAAACGACATCACCGGCAAGACCTGCGCCTGCTTTGAACCCACCCTGGACTACATCGTTGTGAAGGTCCCTAAGTGGCCCTTTGACAAATTCGCCGACGCCTCCCGCCGCCTGGGCACCCAGATGAAAGCCACCGGCGAAGTCATGTCCATCGCCCCCAGCTTTGAGATGGCCCTTATGAAGGCCATCCGCGGGGCGGAGATCGGCCTGGACACCCTGAACCGCCCCTACGAGGGGAAAACGCCCCTCCGGGAACGGCTGGAGCGGGTGGACGACCGCCGCCTCTTTACCATTTTCGAGGCCCTGAAGGCCGGGTTCTCCCTGGAGGAGATCCATCACATCACCAAAATCGACCGCTGGTTCCTGGCAAAGCTGCGGAACCTGGCAGAATTTGAAGCCGGCCTGTCCCGGGACGGCCTGACGGCCGAAGCCTACGAAACCGGCAAGCGGCTGGGCTACCCGGACAAGGCCCTCCTGCGGCTGTCCGGGGCGGATCGCCTCCCGGCCCCTGTCAAACCTGCCGTCTACAAGATGGTGGACACCTGCGGCGCGGAATTCGACGCGGAGACCCCCTATTTCTACTCCAGCTTTGACCGGTTCTGCGAATCCCGCACCTTCCCCCGGTCCGGAAAGCCGGTGATTATGGTCCTGGGCTCCGGCCCCATCCGCATCGGCCAGGGCATCGAGTTCGACTACTCCTCCGTCCACTGCGTGTGGACACTGAAGGAACTGGGCTATGAGGTCGTCATCGTCAACAACAACCCGGAGACCGTCTCCACTGACTACGATACTGCCGACCGCCTCTATTTCGAGCCCCTGTACCCGGAGGATGTCATGCACATCATCCAGGTGGAGCAGCCTGTGGGGGTGGTGGTGGCCTTCGGCGGCCAGACCGCCATCAAGCTGACAAAATTCCTGGACGGGGAAGGCATCCGCATCCTGGGCACCTCCGCCGAGTCCATCGACATGGCGGAGGATCGGGAGCGGTTCGACGAACTGCTGGAGCGGTTCCACATCAAGCGTCCCCAGGGCCGGGGCGTCACCGGTATGGCGGAAGCCCTGGAAACCGCCAACGAACTGGGCTATCCCGTCCTCCTGCGGCCCAGCTACGTCATTGGCGGGCAGAACATGGTCATCGCCCACAACGACGAGGATGTCAGAACCTACATGGAGGTTATTCTCTCCGGCGAAATTGAAAACCCCGTGCTGGTTGACCAGTACCTGATGGGCAAAGAACTGGAAGTGGACGTCATCTCCGATGGGAAGGACGTCCTCATCCCCGGCATCATGCAGCATATCGAGCGCACCGGCGTCCACTCCGGCGACTCCATCGCCGTCTATCCCCCCTTCTCCATCGGGGACAAGATGCTGAACACCATTGTGGACTGCTCCGAGCGCATTGCCCTGTCCCTGGGCACCCAGGGCCTCATCAATATCCAATACCTCATCTATCAGGGGGAACTGTACGTCATTGAAGTGAACCCCCGGGCCAGCCGGACAGTCCCCTATATCTCCAAAGTCACCGGCGTGCCCATGGTGGATCTGGCCACCCGGGTCATGGTGGGCCAGCCCCTCCAGTCTTTGGGCTACGGTACAGGCCTCTACCGTCAGCCCCCCTATGTAGCTGTGAAAGTGCCCGTGTTCTCCTTCGAGAAAATTACCGACGCCAACGCCGCCCTCTCCCCGGAGATGAAATCCACCGGCGAGGTCCTGGGCCTGGGCAAGGATATGCAGGAGGCTCTCTTCAAAGGCCTGGTCTCCGCCGGGTACAAGGTGGAAAAGGCGGAGCACGCGGGGGTTTTGATCTCCGTAAACCGCCGGGACCAGCCGGAGATTGTCAACATTGCCCGGAAACTGGATGAAATGGGCTTCCGCCTCTACGCTACGGAGCACACCGCATACGAAATCTCCCGCCTGGGCACTGAAGTGAAGGTTGTAGGCAAGCTGGGCCAGGACAACCATGTCTTCCAGCTTCTGGAGAGCGGGATGATCGACTATGTGATCCTCACCGGCTCCACGGAGCCCGGCTACATCCGGGACTTCATCCGGCTGAACCACCGCTGCGTCCAGCTGGGCGTGCCCTGCCTCACCTCCCTGGACACGGCAGGAGCCCTGGCAGATATTCTGGCCTCCCGGTATACCCAGGAAAATACGGAACTGGTGGATATCTGCCACCTGCGGAACCGGCGGCAGACCCTCTCTTTCGCCAAGATGCAGACCTGCGGCAACGACTACATCTTCCTGGAGAACTTCAACGGCGCCATCACCTGCCCGGAATCCCTGTGCGTTTCCCTCTGCGACCGGCACTACGGCATAGGCGCCGACGGCATCATCCTCATGGAACATTCGGAAAAGGCCGACGCCAAAATGCGCATGTTCAACAGCGACGGCAGCGAAGGGGCCATGGCGGGCAACGCCCTCCGGTGCATGGGCAAGTACCTTTACGACCAGGGGCTTGTGAAAAGCGAGACCCTGACCATTGAGACCGCCAGCGGCGTCCGGCAGCTGAAGGTCTACACCACCAACGGGAAGGTCACCTCCGCCAGCGTGGATATGGGCCGGGCTTCGCTGGATATCTCCGGCCTGCATCTGGACTTCCCGGAGCGGCAGATAATTGACCATCCTGTGCAGATCGGCGGCCAGTCCTATAATATCACCTGCGTGGACATGGGAAACCCCCACTGCGTGGTATTCTGCTCCCGGGTGGATCAGGTAGACGTGGAGCGGACAGGCCCCCTCTTTGAGCACGCCCCCTGTTTCCCCCAACGGATCAACACGGAGTTCATCCGCGTGGTAAATCCCAGCACCATTAAAATGCGGGTCTGGGAGCGGGGCAGCGGCGAGACCATGGCCTGCGGCTCCGGCGCCTGCGCGGCTGTGGCGGCAGCCATCGCCCTGGGCCACTGCGCCAAGGGGGCGGACATCACCGTCCGGGCAAAGGGGGGCGATCTCATCGTCAACCTCACCGACGAACGGGTCACCCTTACAGGCGACGCCAAGCTGGTCTACGCCGGCCAGGCGGAGTATTAAACCGCAGAAATCCCCGGAAGGGCCGTCCGCAAAACAGGCGGGCGGCCCCTCTTTACGCAAACATCTCCGCAAATAATAGTGATTATAGACAAATCTGCATCTACTCATTTAGACAATTTAGATAAAAACTCGCCTTGACAGTTTCCACCTTGACTGGTAAACTGTGGCCAATCGCTGAGAACAGCGAGGCACCAACCATCCCGCCGGGAACCTGTGCGGCGGGCAGAGGATCAAGGAGGTAACAACATGATCAAAGAACTGAATATAAAAAACGAGGGCCAGATCCGGCGCATCAACCAGATTGCCAGCCAGGCGCCCTATGAGGTTTGGCTGAACAGCGGTACCGTCATGCTGGACGCCCGCTCCCTGCTGGGGCTGTACGCCCTGATTGGCAAGCGGGTGCATGTGGTGGCGGAAGACGATGTAAACCCCGCCGCTTTCAGCCGGTTGGTTGACAGCATGGAATAAAACAGGTAACAAAGAAGGACGGGGGACGGCACTGTGTGCCGTCCCCCGTCTTTCGTGCATCCCAAAAATACTTCCATCCCTTTTGGAACACGGCACCCCTTCACCCTGCGCCCCGGCTATCCCCCAAAGGCGGGCCATCCGGTGCTCACGTCATGCCAAGTGTTTTTCACACATAGGTGCCGGAGAAAAACGATTGAACTATTTTGCTGCCTGCGGGCGGCGGGCTCTTGCGAAAAGTTTTGGGCTAAGCTGAAGGAATGGGCAGATAGCGGCACGGATCCAGCTTTGCCTGAACAGCAGGATCTCAAGCTTCCGGCGTCCCCTTTTCCCCCCCGTGATCCGGCCGGAATTCCACAATCTCAGAGAGATCGCACTCCAGGATATTGCACAAGGCATTCAGAGTATATGTGGATACAGACTCGTCCCCCATCAACCGCTGAATGGTCTTGCTGTCCAAATTATACTCCCCGCATTTGTTCCGGAGGAAATAGGTAGAAATCTTCCGTTCTTTCAAAATCCTTCGAAGCGGCGCAAAGGAAATCATAGCTTCAGCCCCCCGAGTCCCTGCATGGACAACCGTAAACCCTATCCGGGCTGGGAAATCCCGGTTATCTACACAGGTTCTTGACATTTTGTTCATTATCCCATAGAATAATGAAAGCCCAATATGAGGAATATTCCTCATATTGAAACCATCTATGGGAGTGAACACAAGATGAAAAAAGACAAACGCATCCCTGAAGCCCCGGGAAAAAAACCGATGTACCGGCAGTATTGGCTTTGGATACTGCTGATAACCCTTCTGCTGATCCCCGCCGCCGGATGGTTTTCCCCTCCGTCCCCAGGGGCGCAGCAGGTGGAAAACACGATCCTTTCCGAAAGCCCCGCCTGCCAGGTTTTGCTGGAAGAGGGGAAGCTATGCATCACCTTTGACCTTTTGAAAGCTGTCTTTCCCTTCTCCCCGGGGGAAATCTGGCCTCTGCACTCCCTGCCGCCCCTTTTGGGCCTGCGGCTGACGCTGGATCTCCGGGCTCCATGAAAACCGGCGGACGCTTCAAAAGCGTCCGCCGGTTTTCTCCCAACATGCCGCAATTTGATAGCCCAGCCATCCGGAAGGCCCCCGATTTTTGGGGCACACGCAGAAAAGGGAACATGGCGGATTTTGTCTTGTGCTTTTTTCCCTTTTATGATATATTATTTTAGTTAAAGTATCTGCATTTGGAGGAACAACTTTTGGAACGCGCCAATGTACTGGTCCCGCCGGAGGCTTTGGCCCGCCAGCGGGACTTTCAAGAGAAAATCCGGGCCATGTTTGCCGCCCGGGAGGCCCATCCCCTGGCCTGCGTGGACACCTTCGGGTGCCAGCAGAACGAGGCCGACGGCCAGCGCCTGAAGGGGATGCTGCGGGAGATGGGGTTCACCCTGACTGCGGAGCCCCGGGAGGCGGACCTCGTCCTGCTGAATACCTGCGCCGTCAGGGAACACGCAGAGCAGCGGGTATTCGGCAACCTGGGGATCCTCACCCACACAAAAAAAGAAAACCCGGAACAGATCATCGGCCTCTGCGGCTGTATGGCCCAGGAGGAGCGGGTCTCCCGCCGGGTGCGGGAGTCCTACCGGCATGTGGACCTGGTTTTCGGCCCCCATGCCCTGTGGCGGTTCCCGGAACTCCTCTGGCAGGCCTATGAGACAAAAAAGCGGGTCTTTTCTGTGGAGGATCAGCATGGCTTTATCGCCGAGGGCCTTCCCGTGGAGCGGGACCGGGGCGTCCGGGCCTGGGTATCCGTCATGTACGGCTGCAACAATTTCTGCTCCTACTGCATCGTCCCCTACGTCCGGGGCCGGGAGCGGAGCCGGGATCCGGAAGCCGTTCTGGCGGAGGTCCGGGAACTGGTGGAGGCCGGGTATAAGGACATTACCCTGCTGGGCCAGAACGTGAATTCCTACGGAAACGATCTGGAGCGGGGGTATGATTTCTCCGATCTCCTGGAGGAAATCGACAGGATTCCCGGGGAGTACCTCATCCGCTTCATGTCCAGCCACCCCAAGGACGCCACGAAAAAACTCTTCGACACCATGGCCCGCTGCCGCCACGTGGCCAAACAGCTGCATCTTCCCTTCCAGTCAGGAAACGACCGGGTTCTGCGGGAGATGAACCGCCGGTATACCCGGCAGCAGTATCTGGAACTGGTGTCCTATGCCCGGTCCGTTATGCCGGGACTGGTACTGACCTCCGATGTAATCATCGGCTTTCCCGGAGAGACGGAAGCGGAGGCCATGGATACTGTCTCCCTGGTGGAGGAAATCGGGTTTGACGCCCTTTTTACCTTTATCTACAGCCCCCGTCCCGGTACCCGGGCGGCGGAAATGCCGGATCCGGTTTCTCGGGCGGAAAAACAGGTCTGGTTCGATAAGCTTCTCGCCGTGCAGAACGCCCGATCGGCATCGCTCCACGAGGCCTATGTGGGGAAAACCCTCAAGGTGCTGGTGGACGGCGAGAGCGGCGACCCGGCGTTCCCCCTGTCCTCCCGGACGGAGGGGAACCGGCTGGTCCGGCTCAAGGGGGACAATTCCCTCATTGGCCAGTTCACACAGGTGCGCATTACCGGCAGCAACACCTGGGCCCTGTACGGGGAGGCGGCGGACTCCGCCCATCCGGTCCTGTAACCATAACCCATCCGGAAAGAAGGTGCCCCTTTGGCGAAAATTACCCCTATGATGCGGCAGTATCTGGAAATTAAAAAAGACCATCCCGACTCCATCCTTTTCTTCCGCCTGGGCGACTTCTACGAGATGTTTGCCGACGACGCGAAGCTGGCCTCCCGGGAACTGAACCTGACGCTGACCTCCCGTGACCGGGGCAAGCGGGAGAAGGCGGAGGAGGATCAAATCCCCATGTGCGGCGTGCCCTACCACGCCAGCGAGGGCTATATCGCAAAACTCATCGCAAAGGGCTACAAAGTGGCCATCTGCGAGCAGATGGAAAATCCCGCCGAGGCCAAAGGCCTGGTGAAGCGGGATATCCTCCGGGTAGTGACCCCCGGCACCGTGATTGACAACACCTGCCTGGACGAAACCGCCTCCAACTTCCTCTGCGGCATCTATCTGGACGCCCACTCCGCCGGGGCTGCCTTCTGCGATATCTCCACCGGCAAGACCCACCTGACCTCCTTCACCGGGAAGGAGCGGGTAGAACATGTGATCAACGAATTGGGCCGCTTCTCCCCTGCTGAAGCGATTTTAAGCGACGGCGCATACAGCGAAACGGCCCTGACGGATACCCTGCGGGAAAAATTCCGCTGCCGTGTGGAAAACGGCGGCCAGCGGCGGTTCCTTCTCGGGGAAGCGGAAAAACGGATCCAGGCCCAGTTCGGCGAAGAAGCCCTGGCCCGGCTCCCGGCGGGGAATCCCGCCGCTGCCATGGCCTTGGGGGGGCTGCTGGACTACCTGTACGAAACCCAAAAAACCGACCTCTCCCATATCAACGAACTGGACTACTACGAGCAGGGCCTTTTCATGGAACTGGATCTGGCGGCCCGGCGCAACCTGGAACTGACGGAAACCCTCCGGGGCAAGGAGAAAAAGGGCTCTTTGCTGTGGGTCCTGGATAAAACCAAGACCCCCATGGGGGCCCGGTGCCTTCGCAGCTGGCTGGAGCGGCCCCTCCTTAACGTCACAGCCATCCGGAAACGGAACGCCGCTGTAGCGGCGCTGGTGGAAAACACCATCGTCCGGGAGGAACTGACCGCCGCCATGACGGGCCTGGGGGATATGGAGCGGCTGCTGGGCCGCATCGTATACGGCACTGCCGGGGCCAGGGATATGGCCTCCCTCCAGGCGGCCGCCCAGCGGCTGCCGGAAATCCATACCCAGCTGGAAGCCCTCACCGACCGCCGCATGGCGGAACTGCGGGAGGAACTGGATCTCCTGGAGGATGTCTCCGGGCAGATTGCCGCCGCTATCTGCGACGCGCCCCCCTTCTCCGTCCGGGAGGGCGGCTTCATCCGGGAGGGGTTCAATCAGGAAGTGGATCGCCTGCGGCATATTTTAAAAAACGGCGCAGGGGTTATGTCGGAAATCGAGGCCAAGGAGCGGGAGAGCACCGGCATCCGCACCCTGAAAATCGGCTACAACAAGGTTTTCGGCTATTATATTGAAGTCTCTAACTCTTTCCGGGACAAGGTGCCCGACACCTACATCCGCAAGCAGACCCTGGTGAACGGGGAGCGGTACATCACCCAGGAACTGAAGGATCTGGAACATGAGATCCTCACCGCCTCCGACCGGGTGGTAGCCCTGGAGTACGAATTGTTTACCCATCTGCGTGCCTTTGTCTCTGCCGCTGCCCAGCGGATCCAGCGGACTGCCGCCGCCGTGGCGGAGGTGGACGCCCTGGTATCTTTTGCGGCTGTGGCGGTAAAAAACGGCTACTGCCGCCCGGAGGTGGACGGCTCCGGAATGATTGAAATCAAGGAGGGCCGCCACCCTGTTGTGGAACAGATGCTGAAGGACACCCTCTTTGTCCCTAACGACACCTTTATGGGGGAGCGGGAGAGCCGCGTCTCCATTATCACCGGGCCCAATATGGCAGGCAAGTCCACCTATATGCGCCAGGTGGCCCTGATCGTCCTGATGGCCCAGATGGGGGGCTTTGTCCCGGCGGCCAGCGCCCATATCGGCGTGGTGGATCGGATCTTCACCCGCATCGGCGCCAGCGACGACCTCTCGGCAGGCCAGTCCACCTTCATGGTAGAGATGACGGAGGTGTCAGACATCCTCCGCCACGCTACCAAGGACTCCCTTCTGATTCTGGATGAGATCGGCCGGGGCACCTCTACCTTCGACGGCATGTCCATCGCCCGGTCCGTGCTGGAATACTGCGCCGGGAAAATGCGGGCCAAGACCCTCTTTGCCACCCACTACCATGAACTGACGGAACTGGAAGACACCCTGCCCGGTACGGTGAATTTCAACATCGCCGTGAAAACCCGGGGGGAGGACATCATCTTCCTGCGGAAAATCGTCCCCGGCGGGGCGGATCGCAGCTACGGCATTGAAGTCGCCAAGCTGGCAGGCCTGCCTGAAAAGGTGGTCCAGCGGGCCCGGCAGGTCCTGGAGGAACTGGAGGGAGGCGCAGGCGCGCCCCGTCCCGCCCCCCGGCAGGAGACGGGGCAGGTCTCCCTGTCCGCCCTGGGGGAGGCAGAGGTGCTGGACGCCCTCCGCCGCTGCCAGCCGGATACGCTGACGCCTATTGAAGCGATGTCCCTGCTTTATACCCTGAAACAGAAGCTGTAACCATCCACCCGGGGCCTTGTCCCGGTGATTACCGTACATACCCGGAGGGAAAACGCCATGCAGAGAAAACGTTCGGTTTCCAACCTGTCCCGCGGCGAGCTGATCGGCGGCTCCATCTTCTTTGTCTTCTACGCGGCAGTCCTGCCCTTTGCCGCTGCGCCCGTGTTCCGTATCGTGGAACTGCTGCTGGGCGTCTCCCTCTCCAGCGCCCTGGAGGACACCCTATATTATTACATCCTCTTCGCCGTAACCATCATCATCTTCCACGGCTTCCTGGCCCGAACCTCCAGCCGCCTGCTGGATAACCTCAACGACGCCGTGAAAACCCTGGGCCTGGGGCTTGTGGCCCTGTATGGCCTGAACGAACTGGTATTCCGCCTCATGCTCTTCGTCACCTTAGGCCATCCCCTCTCCGGCAATCTCAACGACACCGCCATCTCCGCCCAAATCAGCGGAATGCCCTATACCACCCTCCTTATTGTCATCCTCGTGGCCCCCTTCGTGGAAGAGGTCCTGTTCCGGGGGCTGATCTTCGGCGGGCTGCGGGAGAAAAGCCGGGGGATTGCCTATGCCGCCTCCTGTGTGCTGTTCGCCCTGCTGCATACATGGCAATTGGCCGCAGCCAGCTGGGATCCCGCCTATCTGCTGCTGGTGGTGCAGTATCTGGTGCCCGGAGCGGTACTGGCCTGGAGTTATGAGCACAGCGGGACCCTCTGGACTTCCGTAGCCCTCCATGCCGCCGCCAACGCCCTGTCCGTCTGGCTGACGGTATAAAAATGCGTTTAGGCCATGTATTCACAGGCGCCGAACGCCGTCCCGACAGGCCTTTTTTCGGCCCTGCCATGTTAAAAAATTTTGAACTACACCCAGTATTCCTGCGATTTTTTGCCTTGCAGGGCGGCAAAATCCCCCGTCCTTCCGGCATCCACCGCCAATGAATACAAGTCCTTACATCACGCGCCGTGAGCGCCGGAGGCCTATTATGAGTTTTTGGGATACCCTGAGTCAAATGCTGGTGATTCTCTTCGCCATTGCCGCCGGTTACGCCGCCAACGCCCTGGGCTATCTGGGGGAGGAAACAGACCGGAGGATTTCCAAAATCATCCTGAATATCTCCATGCCCTGCATGATTGTGGCGGCGGTGATGACCGGGGAGGCACTGCCGGATCCGGCGGTGATCTTCTCCATTCTCAAAGTCGGCGTGATTTTCTACGGAATGGAGTTCCTCTTCGCCTGTACAGTCCCCCGCCTGCTGGGAGGCACACCGGGAGAGATCGGCGTCTGGCGGTTCGCCCTGGCCTTTCCCAACGTGGGCTTTATCGGCTATCCGGTGGTGGTGAGCCTCTTCGGGCCGGATGCCCTGTTCTATGCGGTGGTGCTGGCCCTTCCCTTCAATCTGCTGTCTTTTACTTTTGGCCCCCTGATGCTGGTGGGGGCAAAAAACATCCAGTTGAAACAGATGTTTTCCCCCTGTGTGATAGCGTCCCTCATCGGCCTTGCCCTGGCGCTGACGGGTACCCGCCCGCCTATGCTGGTAGGAGAGTGTCTGAGTTTCGTAGGGGATCTGACCGTACCCCTCTCCCTGATGGTGGTGGGATCCCTGCTGGCGGCCCTGTCCATCAAATCGGTGTTCAGTTCCCCCAGGCTCTGGGCGGTCTCCGCCCTGCGCCTGCTGATCCTGCCGGGACTGCTGTTCCTGATCCTCCGTGCCTTCGGCGTGGAGGGGCTGGTACTGGGCATTGCAGTCATTCAAATGTCCATGCCGGTGGCGGTCAACGGCAGTATGCTCTGCATGGAGTATGGCGGTGACCAGTCCTGCATGGCGCAAATCACCCTTGTCAGCACGGCAGCCTCTATTGTCACCATCCCCCTGCTGGCCGCCGCCCTGCTGTAAAACGATTTCCGCACAGCCAGGCCTTGTCTGAAAAATAGCAGGATGGCCAACGGCAAGAGGTTTTTCTGCCAACCAAGGCGGTTTGCCGCAGCCACACTTTGCGTATAGCTGGAAACCCAACGCAGGGCGGTGGAAAAAGATCCGCCCTTCCGGCATCCTGATAATTTTCAAACAAAGCCTAAGCCCTGCCCCCCATTGCAGGAAACCGGAAACAAGGAGGTAAGCCTATGCCCCCCATTCAACAACTCTCCCCCCATGTGGCGGATTTGATCGCCGCAGGCGAGGTGGTAGAGCGCCCCGCCAGCGTGGTGAAGGAACTGGTGGAAAACGCCATTGATGCCGGATCCTCCGCCATTGTGGTGGAACTGCGGCGGGGCGGCATGAGCCTCATCCGGGTCACTGACAACGGCTGCGGTATTCCCGCCCGGGAACTGCCCACCGCCTTCCTCCGCCACGCCACCAGCAAACTGCGGCATGCGGAGGATCTGTCCTCCATCGGCACCCTGGGCTTCCGGGGCGAGGCCCTGGCGGCCATTTCCGCCGTCAGCCGGGTGGAGATTACCTCTCGGCCCCACGGGCAGAACGCCGCCGTTTTCACCCTGGAGGGAGGCGTGCCGGGAGAGGTTGAGGAAACCGGTGCGCCGGAGGGCACTACCATCGCAGTGCGGGACTTGTTTTACAATACCCCCGCCCGGTTAAAATTCATGAAGAAGGACAGCGCCGAAACCGCCGCCGTGGCGGGGCTGATACAGCATCTGGCCCTGTCCCATCCCAACATTTCCTTCAAGTTTCTCAAGGACGGGATGGATGCCCTCCATACCCCAGGCGACGGGCGGCTGGACTCCGCCATATACGCCGCCCTGGGCAGGGACTTCGCCAAAACCCTGATCCCCATCCAGGGCCGGGGCGGGGACACCGCCGTCTCCGGCTTCATCACCCAGCCCCTCCAGCACCGGGGTTCCCGATCCATGCAGGTGTTTTTCGTCAACGGCCGTTTCATCAAATCCCAGCTGCTGACAGCGGCCCTGGAGGAGGGCTACCGGAACCGGCTGATGAAAGGCAAATTCCCCGGCTGCGTCCTTTCCGTCACCCTGCCGGCAACGTCTGTGGATGTAAACGTCCACCCTGCCAAAACCCAGGTGAAGTTCGCCAAGGACGGGGAGGTTTTTGACGCGGTGTACCACACCGTGCTGGACGCCCTGGAGTCCGGTGGCGGGCCAGCCCCGAAACCGGCGGAAACTTTAGCCGCGCCCCGGCAGGATTTCTTCCAGTCCATGGACGCCAAAACCTACCGGGAGCAAAAAGCCCTTTCCAAACCGGAGAGCCCCCCTGCCCGGCGGGAGAGCCGGGAATCTGTCGTGCGGGTATCCGATAGTGCTCCGGAATTTCTCTATCAGACTGCCGCCCGCCCGGCCCCTTTCCCAAAAGGAGGTGCCTTCTCCTCGCCGCCGTCGGTGATTCCCCGGAAACCCGCCCCTACGGAAGCGGCGGTACCCACAGATCCCCTTCCCCCCGAAAGGACGGCATCCCCCGCCCCTCCGGAGGCAGGAATTTTTCAGCAGCCTGCCGCCCCGAAACCGGAAAACCCGGCGATTTCCCCGGTGGCCACCGTACCGGCCCCTCCCCTGCCTCCCGCCATTCCCCAGGCGGCGGAGGAACAGCAGGCCATTGAACCCATCCGGGAGCCCTCCTGGCGGATCGCCGGGGAAGTGCTCCATACCTACGTCATCTGCGAAAGCGGGGACGGCTGCGTGTACCTTATTGACAAGCACGCCGCGCACGAGCGGATCAATTTTAACCGCCTGCTGGCCTCCCAGGAGCCGCCTATGCGCCAAACCCTCCTTCAGGCCACGGCCGTGGAACTGGGGCGGGAGGACAAAGCCCTGCTTTTAGAAAACCTCCCCCTGCTGGAATCCCTTGGCTTTGCCTGTGAGGACTTCGGCGGCGGGGCCATCCTGGTGCGGGAAGTCCCGGCAGACATTGATGCCGGGGACGCGGCTTCCACTCTGGAGGAACTGGCGGGAGCCCTGCGGGCCAAACGGTCCCCGGCGGAACGCCGGGAGGCCCTGCTCCACACCATGGCCTGCAAGGCCGCCATCAAAGGCGGCTGGACCAGCGACGTTTCCGAGCTGCGGGCACTGGTGGAAAAGGTGCAGAGCGGAGAAGTCTGCTTCTGTCCTCATGGACGCCCCGTAGCGGTGAAATTCACGAAATACCAATTGGAAAAGATGTTCAAGCGGGCGTAACAATTTTAATCGCGCCTTTTTGATAAGGTATTGGACAGGCATTTGCCGTCCCTGCCCATTTGTTCTGACAGGAGGCATTTTTATGGCGAAAAAGGACAATCGCTTCATCATCTCCTATTCTCAGGAGAACTTCACCCTTGGCGTCAGGGTTCTGGTAGACCGGCAGACCGGCGTGAATTACCTCTTCTTCCGGGATGCCGGCGCCGGCGGGCTGACCCCCCTGCTGGATCGGGAGGGCAGGCCGGTCATCACAGCCGTCTATGACGAAGGCTGAAATGGCGGAAGGGCTCTCAACCTCTCAAAAAACAGTCGTCTGTGTGGTAGGCCCCACCGCCTGCGGGAAGACCACCCTGGGCGTCCTGCTGGCAAAACGGTTCTGCGGCGAGGTGGTGTCCGCTGACTCCATGCAGATTTACCGGGGCCTGGCCATCGGCACTGCCGCCCCTACAGCGGCGGAGATGGACGGGGTCCCCCACCACATGATTGCCGTGGCAGATCCCGGGGAAAGCTGGTCCGCCGCCCGGTACGCCCGGGAGGCTATTCCCATCATCGACGGTATCCTGGCAAGAGGCAGGCTGCCTATCCTGGTAGGCGGCACCGGCCTCTGGCTGGACGCGGTGATCCGGGGCCACGGCTTTGCCGCCGGACAGGCCGGAGGCGAGATCCGCAAACGCCTCCAAACCCGCCTGCGGGAGGAGGGCGCCGCCGTACTCCTCTCAGAATTGCGGCAGGTGGATCCGGAAGCCGCCCTGCGGCTCCACCCTTCCGACGAAAAACGGATCCTCCGGGCTCTGGAGGTCTATCTGGAGACCGGGACTACCATCACCGCCCACAACGAGGCCACCAGGAACCTTCCGCCCCGGTACAATGCCGTATGGATCGGCCTGCGGTTTGCCAACCGGGCGGATATGTGGGATCTCATCAACCGCCGGGTAGACCGGATGGTGGAGACAGGGCTTCTGGAAGAGGTAGAGTCCCTGCTGCGGCAGAACCTGCCGCCGGAGGCTACGGCCCTCCAGGCCATTGGCTACAAGGAATTTACAGGCGTGCTGGACGGCACAATCTCTGTGGACCAGGCTATAGAGGAAGTGAAACTCCGTTCCCGGCAATACGCCAAGCGGCAATTGACCTGGCTCCGGCGAAACGAGGCCATCCACTGGATATCCTGGGAAAAAGAGCGGAATTTTGTTCAGGCCCTCCAGCTTTCGACAGAAATCCTATCCGCCGCCGGCGTATGCTAAACATAGGACGGCCGGACAGGCCGCTGCCGGGCGGACGGTACATAGGTATTTCCTGAACTATCGTCCTGCTCAAAATAAAAAGGCCCCAAAGAGGGCAGAGAAAAAAGGAGCGGACAGTTATGCAGAACACAAAAGCAAATTTACAGGACATCTTCCTCCTCCGGGCGAAGCGGGACAAGCTGCCGGTCACCATGTTCCTGATGAACGGCTTCCAGATGCGGGGCATCATCACCGGCTTTGATGCCTTTGTGGTAGTCCTGGAGGGAGACGGGAAACAGCAGGTCGTATATAAACACGCCATCTCCACCATCACGCCGGTACGCCCGGTGCCCCTGGAGGAAGATCCCCTCTCCCCTGCCCCGGGAGGGAACACATGAGGGCTTAATCCATGAAACGCAGTTCTCTCGGCATAAAGTTCCTGATGCTGGCCATCACCCTAGGCATTTTGGTCTACTTCAGCTTTCAGATTTTCAACTATTTTGATAATCCCCTCTCCACCACCATGGCCTACAATTACTCCGTAGACGAATGTGTGGAGATCACCGGCGGATACGTAATCCGCCGGGAGGAGGTCCTGCCGGACGACGACAGCGACCTGCTGCGCCTCCAGCGGAAAGAGGGGGAACGGGTCAGTTCCGGCGGCATGGTGGCGATGGTCTACGTGGATCAGGCCTCCCTGGACCGGCAGAGTGAGATGGAATCCCTGGCCGCCCGGATTGAACAGCTGGAGTACGCCCAGGAATCCGCCTACGGCTATGAGGCTAACGTCAAGCTGGACGCCCAGATTGCCCAGTCCATCCGGGATGTGCGGGGCGCCCTGGCCGCCGGGCGGCTGGACACGGCGGAGTCCCACACCGCCTCCCTCCGGGCCATGGTGCTGAAGCGGGATTTCTCCTGGTCTGATCTGGAGGACGTGGATACCCTGCTGGACACCCTGCGGCAGGAACTCCGGACCCTGCGATCCCAGACCGCCGGGTCTGTCCGGCGGATCAGCGCCCCCAAGGCGGGGCTCTATTCCGCTGTAGTGGACGGCTATGAAACCGTCCTCATGCCGGAGAGCATGGAGGGCCTTACCCCCTCCCAAATGGCTTCTATCCAGGCTGATCCCGCCGTCAAATCCAACGTGGGGAAGCTGATCCTGGGGGACACCTGGTACTATGCCGCCGTCATGCCCGCCGCCGACATCAAAACACTGCGGGAGGCCAGAGATTTGTCCCTGCGGTTCTCCAAGGGCGTAGAACGGGATCTGCCGGTGACCATCCAATCCGTAGGGACGGAGGAAAACGGGCGGTCTGTGGTAATTTTCCAGGGAAAAACCTATCTTTCCCATCTGACCCTGCTGCGCCAGCAGAGCGCCCAGGTGATCACCAACACCCTGGAGGGTATCCGTGTGCCTAAGGAAGCCCTGCGGATTCTCACAAAAACCAAGGAAAACGAAGACGGATCCACCTCCCAGATTCAAATCTCCGGCATTTACTGCATCATCGGTTCAGAGGCCTGGTTCAAGCCGGTGGAGATCCTCTACAACGGTGAGGGCTTTTTGCTGGTGCAGTCCGCCTCCCAGGATGAAAAACTCCGTCTCCGGCCAGGGGATGAAGTGATCATCAGCGCCCAGGATCTATACGACGGCAAGGTCGTGCGGAAGACATAAGGAGATCATTCATTCAGAAAGAGAAAGGTCGAATATACCATGTCCATTGCGGAAAACATCGCCCGCGTGCGGGAACATATCGCTGCGGCCGCCAGAGAAGCGGGCCGGGGCCCTGATGAAATCACCCTGGTGGGTGCCAGCAAAATGAATGACGCCGCCGCCTGCAGGGAGGCGGTCGCCGCAGGTATCGACGCCCTGGGGGAAAACCGCGTCCAGGAGATGGTCCAGAAGCTGGGGGAAAACGCTTATGAGGGCGCGCCCCTCCACTTTATCGGCCATTTGCAGCGCAACAAGGTAAAGCAGGTGGTGGGGCATGCCGCCCTGATCCAATCCGCCGGCTCCTCCGCCCTGCTGGAGGAGATTGAAAAAGCCGCCGGAAAGCTGGGCATCGTGCAGGACGTGCTGCTGGAGGTGAACATCGGCCAGGAGGAGGCAAAAAGCGGCTTTTCTCCCAATGAAGTCTTCGCCGTGGCGGAACAAGCCCTGTCCCTGTCCCATGTCCGGGTGCGGGGCGTCATGACCATTCCCCCTTTTGACGCCTCCCGGGAAGAAAATTTGCATTATTTTGAGGAAGTCCGCGGACTTTATGTTGACATCAACGAAAAATTGTTTCATAATAAACTAATATATCTCTCAATGGGCATGAGCGGCGATTATGAGGATGCCATCCGGGCCGGGGCTACCATGGTCCGGGTGGGGACAGCTATTTTCGGCGCCCGGAATTACCAGAATCCGTAAGTCGCTCTATGCCCCGGCGCCGGATACACAACAATAATGAACCACAAGGAGAAATCCCCGCGGCGGGGAGAGGAGGACTTTATTATGGGTTTAATCGACGATATCAAGAAATGGGCCCATCCCTATGAGGATGAAGATGAGGATTTTGAAGAATTTGAAGAACCTTCCCGGCGGGACATTTTTGAGGACAGGCGCAGCAAATTTGACGACCGCCGCAGTAAGGTGGTCAATATCCACGCCACCACCCAGCTGAAGGTGGTGCTGGTGAAGCCAGAGCGGTTTGAAAACGCCTCGGAAATTGCCGATCACCTGAAGGACAAGCGGACTGTGGTCCTGAATCTGGAGTCCACTAACAAGGACATCGCCCGCCGCCTTATCGACTTCCTCTCCGGCGTAGCCTATGCCGGGGAAGGGAAGATCAAAAAAGTCGCCGCCAATACATATATCATCACGCCCTACCACGTGGATATTGAGGGCGATCTCATTGACGAACTGGAGAACAACGGCTTGTATCTCTAACGCAGACACCTCCCTCCCCCTCTGGGCAGATACCTGCGGGAGGAAGGGGTTCCGCTTGGCACCGTCAGAAAGAAACGAAGGGGGTACTGTTCACTATGCTGACGCCGCAGGAGGTTTCCACACACGCCTTTACCAAGTCCATGATGGGCGGATACAACATGGCTATGGTCGATGAGTTCCTGGACGAGCTGACCGAAGACTATACCGCGCTTTATAAGGAAAACGCCGCCTTGAAGGCCAAGATGAAGGTCTTGGTGGAAAAGGTGGAGGAGTACCGCGCCACAGAGGATTCTATGCGGGCCACCTTGCTGACCGCCCAGCGGATGGCGGACAGCATTGTCCACGAGGCGGAATCCAAACGGGACAGTATCCTCGTCCAGACGGACGCCGATATCGATAAACGCAAGCAGCAGCTGCAAAAAGAACTGACTGCCCTGGAAACCCGTATGCGGGAGGGGCAGACGGAACTGAAACGGTTTATTATTGCCAGTCAGGAAATCTGCAAGAAGGAATTGGCCTTCCTGGAGAAACTGCCGGAACTGCCCTTGGAACTCCCTGCTGCTGAACCGGCCTTTACCCCGGCGGCGGTACAGCCGGAACCTGCCCCTCCGCCGGAACCGGAACCGGAGCCCGAAACGCCTCCACTGGCGGAAGTAGATATTTCCGCCGGAAGCGAATATCCGGAGGAGGATCCCTTTGAGGAGGAAGAAGAAGCCATAGATCCGGCAGACGAGCCCACCCGCCGTATCAACTTGGAGGATCTGAAATTCGGCCGCAACTACACCAGCGGAGGCTGACGGGGAAAACTGGGGTTTACCCGGGAATATCACAAAAGGCGGCTCAAATGGGAGCCGCCTTTTTTCGGAGGCGCTTTTATGGATCATCAGCGGCCTATCGTGGCCTTTCTCTATGATTTTGACAAAACCCTCTGTACCACGGATATGCAGAATTATGCCTTCATCCCCAGCCTCGGCATGACACCCGCCTCCTTTTGGGCCCAGGCCAACGGCTTTGGCTGGGCCAACCATATGGACGGCATCCTGGCCTATATGTACACCATGCTTCAGGAGGCCGAAAGGCGTGGGCGCCCCTTCACCCGGGCGGATTTGGTGGAAAAAGGACGGGATATCATCCTCTTCCCCGGTGTGGAAGAGTGGTTTGGCCGGATCAATGCCTTCGGCAGCAGCCAAGGGGTGCAGGTGGAGCATTATATCATCTCCTCCGGGCTCCGGGAAATTATTGAGGGCTCCTCCATCAGCAAGGAATTCCGGGAAATCTATGCCAGCGAATTTTATTATGATGAAAAGGGCGTGCCGGTCTGGCCCAAGCTGGCAGTCAATTTCACGGCAAAAACCCAGTTTGTCTACCGGATCAACAAGGGCGTCCTGGACGTATCCAACGACCACGATCTCAACGCCTCCATGCCGGACGACAGCAAACGGGTGCCCTTCACCAACATGATCTATGTGGGGGACGGCCTTTCGGACGTGCCCTGCATGAAGATGATGCGGGCATACGGCGGACAGGCTATTGCCGTCTACCAGGAGGAAAACCGTCAGGGGGTGGAAGATCTGCTGGTCAAAAGCCGGGTGGACTTCATCTTCCCGGCGGACTACAGGGAGGGCACTGCCCTGGATACCACGGTAAAGCATATTATCCAGAAAATGTCCATTACCGACTCCCTGGTAGAGGAAAACGCCCATCAGCTGCGGAGCATCGGCGGCGATGTACTGCCTAACCAGGTGCGGTTCCAGGATTTTTGAATATCTGAAAGGCAAAGCAGAAAAAGGATGGAAACCCTTTGCCGCCTGCAGGCGGCAAACTTTTGCAAAGGGCTCTTCCAACAACCTAAAAAAGCCGTCCGGGGTTTCCCGGACGGCTTTTCAGATTTGGAACTGCTTATTCAAAACAGTTTTCCCGCATTTAGATTATCCCTTGGCCCTGTCATAGGCCACAATCACCCGGCGGTTAGGCTCCGCACCGGTGGAATAAGTGGTCACACCGGGCACCTCCTGCAAGGCAGTGTGGATCACATGGCGCTCGTAAGCGTTCATAGGCTCCAGGGTAACGCTGCGGCGGTACTTGACTACCTTTCCCGCCACCTTCCTGGCCAGATGCTGGAGGCTCTGCTCCCGCTTTTCCCGGTAACCCTCCGCATCCAACTGGACACGGACACGGCCGCCGCCGCTGCGGTTGACACAGTAGCTGGTCAGCTGCTGTATGGCATCCAGGGTTTCGCCCCGGCGGCCAATCAGCCCCCCCATGTTTTTGCCCTCCAGAATGACCTTATAGCGTCCTTTTTCCGGCTGGTAGACACGGATTTCCGCCTGGGCCTCCATGTGCCCCAGAAGGCCGGAGAGGAACGCGCGGATAGCCTGGGCCTTTTCGTCGTTCACTTCCTCACCCAGGTTTACGGGGACGGCAGCCGGTTCCTCCTTCTCCCTGGCAGCGGGTTTTTCCACCGGCTCTTCCCTCCGGACAGGCTCCGGCCTTTTGAGTTTCTCCACAGGCTTAGGCTTCTCCTGCCGTTCCCGGCGGGGATGCTCAGGCTTGGGAGGGACGGGTTTTTCAGGGGCAGGGGAAACAGTTTTGGGAACAGGCTTTGCCTCCTCCTCTTCCTCCGGTCCGTAGTAGACGCGGATCTTGGCGGGGCAGCTGCCCAGGCCCAGGAAGCCGGATTTGGCCCGTTCCAGAACCTCAACGGACACGTCATCCCGATCCATATTCAACTGACGAAGGGCGTTTTGAATGGCTTCGTCTTCCGATTTTCCCGTTACATCAATAAAGTCTCTCATAACGGCTCCTTATTTCCTCGTTTTCCTCAATTCTCGTCGCCATAGCGATTCGGCTTATAAGAACGGCCCCGGGCATAGGGCCTCTCCCCTACGCGGCCCGCCTCGGTGGTACTGGTGCCGGCCTTTTTGGCCTTGGCAGCCTTTGCCTCTTGGGCAGCCTGCTGTTTCTCCCGCAGGCTCTTCTTCTGGGCGGCCTGCTGCTTTTGCTGCTCCTGGAGAAGCTTGGCCTCCTCCTGCCGCCGTTTCCGGTCAGCCTCCCGGGCCTGGAACCGTTCGTCTTCCTCCGCCTGAATTTTTTTCGTATAGAACCGGCCCAAAATAGCCTCCTGGATAATGGCGAATACACTCTGGGCAATCCAGTACACACCCAAGGCGGCAGGCATGATAAAGCCAATCCACAGGCTCATCAGAGGCATCATCAGCATCATACTCTTGCTGGTGGCGGCTGCCGTACCTTCGGCCTGGCTGCCGGCCATTGAGACCTTGCTGAGCAGGAAACTCAAAAGAGCGGAAAGGACGGGGATCAGGATCAAACCCGCCAGTGCCCAGGTCACGCCGTCCTTCAAAGCGCCGAAGGCGTTTTGCGGCATGGCGGTCAGATCAATCCCCAGGAAATGATAATCCATATTCACCCAGTTGGGATGATCCGCCAGAAATTGCTGGACAGCAGGATCCCCGGTATGGGAGGAGATGTGCTGCAAAACCTCAATCTGGGCATAGACGCCGTCGGCCCCGTCTTTCATCGTACTCCAGGTAAGGCCCAGAGAGGAAACGACTTCCTTGGCCTTCTCAAAGACCTCCAGGTTAGCGGCCCGCCCGCCGAAGTTCATGAAGTAAACGATAGGTTCCCTCACAATATAGTAAAGGGAGAACATGATAGGCATAGGCAGGAAACTCCAGAGGCACCCGCTCATGGGGTTGATACCCTCTTCCGCGTAGAACTTCTGGATTTCCTCGTTCATCTTCATCTGGTTATTGGCGTACTTTTTCTGAATCTCCTGGATTTTCCCGTTCATACGGTTCATCCGAATCATACTCTTCTTGGACTTCATCTGGAAGGGCAGCAGGATCAGCTTGATGACCAGGGTAAAGAGAATCAGCGACACGCCGTAAGAACCGGTAAGGTTATAAAAAAGCCTCAGCAGCGCCGCGAACGGGATACAAATGATGTATCCAATGGTTGAGAACATAAGATTTTCCTCCGCAAGATTAGTCAGGCCTGTCCGCGTCAGACGGGAACGCCGTTTCCGGACAAAGCCTAAGAGGGCCGCCTTTCCGGCGGGATAGGGCAAGCGCGGGGGACAGGGGCGTCAGGGCACAGGATCATACCCTCCCTTGTGAAAGGGGTTGCACCGCAGGATCCGCCGGAAGGCCAGCCAGCCGCCCTTCAAGGCGCCATACTTTTCAATGGCCTCCACAGCGTACTGGGAACAGGTGGGAATGTAGTTGCAGCACCTGGGACGGTAGGGGGATATGGCCCGCCGGTAAAAGCGTATCAGAGCCAGCAGAATATGCTTCACTGCTTGTCCTCCAAAAGATCCAGCCTCCGGCACAGCCGCAGGAACGTGGCGTTCAGTTCCTTCCAGGGCATGGTAGCCGTTTTTGCCCGTGCCACCAGGATCACATCGTATCCCCTGCGGAGTTCCTGCCCATGGAGGCGAAACACCTCCCGCAGGCGGCGGCGGGCACGGTTCCGCACCACCGCGCAGCCCAGCTTGACAGAGGTGGTGATACCCAGCCGGTTGCGGCTCCTCCCGTTCTTCCGGCAGTAGATCACAAGGCCTCCGCCTGCCGCTGTGGCCCCCTTCTGGTATACCCTGCGGAACTCATAATTTTTTTTCAGCGTAACGGCTCGTTTCATGGGGCCCCCCTGTCTTTCGGCACCTGAATGGGAAACTCTTTTAGGGACGGAGGAATCTTAAAAATTCCAACCGCCCCTTAAAACAGTGTTCAGGTGTCTCCGCTCCACTTAGTAGGAAAGGCGCGCGCGGCCCTTGGCCCGGCGGCGGGACAGAACCTTCCGGCCATTGGACGTGGCCATCCGCTTGCGGAATCCATGGACCTTCTGACCGTGGAGTTTCTTGGGCTGATAGGTACGTTTGGTTGCCATGCTTGAGACACCTCCTGTGCGCGGCCCGCCGGGGCGGGCGCGAAAATTCCAGCCGCCTCACCGGCGGCGCTTACTCGACATCCTCCGGGGGGAGGACGCAGTAAACATTTCAAGCGTTTTTTGACGCAATGATTAGTATACAGGTTTTTTCAAAAGGTGTCAAGAATAACTTGTGATTTCCCGGAAAATTGCCCTTTTTCCGGCATTTTCACATCGTTTTCAAAATATTGTGTTTTTTTGACGGAAAAAGACCATAAATATCTCCACAATCCGGTGGTTTTTTGTTGCTTAATATTAGAATAAGTATTGCCTAATCTTTGCTTTTTTGCTATAATATTTTTGTATTATTTTGTCCATTTTTCATAACCCCAACGCCGCCTCCCCCGGCGGCGGACCCTACCACAAGGAGGTGCCGTCTATTTTGAATTCCGTGAAAGACGTTTGGACAAACGTCCTTGGACATATGAAAAACGATCTATCTGAGACCACCATCAACACCTGGTTCGACGAACTGGAGGCGGTTGATATCCAGGGGAATACCCTTAGGCTCTACTGCACCAACGATTTCAAGAAAGGGTACGTGGAGTCCCTCTTTATGAAGAACATCAAGGCCGCCCTGAAGGACATCTTCTCCATGGATTTTGAAGTGGTCATCCTGGACGCCCCTGCTTACGAGGAACTCCAGGGGGCCGGGCAGAAACAGCAGAGGGACCGCTTTACCTCCGATGAGTTCACCTTTGAAACCTTCGTGGTAGGCCCCTCCAACAAGCTGGCCTATTCCGCCTCCATGTCGGTAGCGGAGCATCCCGCCCAAAATTACAACCCCCTTTTGATTTACGGCAATTCCGGCCTCGGCAAAACCCATCTGCTCTATTCCATTGCCAATGTCACCCGGAAAAAACGGCCTACCTCCAAAATCGTCTACATCAAGGGCGATGAGTTCATCAATGAATTCATCGAACTGGTCCGGGCAGGCCGGGGCGGCGAATTCCGATCCAAATACCGGGAAGCGGATCTGCTTCTGGTGGACGACGTGCAGTTTGTGGCCGGTAAGGAGCAGGTGCAGAACGAATTCTTCCATACCTTCAACAACCTCTATGAGACCGGGCGGCAGATTGTGCTGACCTCCGACCGCCCCCCTTCCGAAATGACCCTGCTGGACGACCGGCTCCGTACCCGGTTTGAATGGGGCCTTCTGGCGGACATTGCGCCGCCTGAATTTGAGACCCGGGTAGCCATTGTAAAGAACAAAGCGGCCATCCTGGGGATGGAACTGCCGGACAACGTGGCCTTTACCATCGCCAACCGGGTCACTGCCAACGTCCGCCAGCTGGAGGGGACCGTCAACAAAATCCTGGCTTACAAGGATCTGCTGGGCAGCAGTGCCGACGAGGAGACCGTCAACCAGGCTATGCAGGACATCCTGAACCGCACGGTAACGGCCCCCTCCCCCCAGAACATCCTGTCCTATATCGGCAAGCATTACTCCATTGAGGTGGATATCATCCGGGGCCAGCAGCGCATCCGTAACGCCGTGGTGGCGCGGCAGGTGGCCATGTACCTGATCCGGAACATGACCCACCTCTCCCTGGACGACATCGGCAAGGAGTTTGACAACCGGGATCACTCCACCGTCCTCTACTCCATCCAGCAGGTGGAGAAGAAGATGAAAAAGGACCCCGTCTTTGCCGAAACCATCAAAGACATCAAAACCAACATCACTTCCCAATCCTGACATATTTCCACAGTCTTCTGTGGAAAAGGAAAACTTTCCTGTGGAATACCTGCCTTGCAAAAAGATGTGTGGAAAGATCCCGTTTTCCTCCACAATCCCTGTTGAGCCGCTTTTCCCTGCCGCTGCAAGGTTTTTCCTCCTTTTCCACAGTTTTTCTCCCTACGTCTACTTTTTCTAAATCATTTGATCTTTTCTTTTCTTAAATAGACGACGTTTCGATAGAAAGGACGGCCGCCCTATGAAATTTTCCTGCGAAAAAGTCTTGCTGCAAAATGCGATCGCCGTTACCAGCCGCGCCGTGGCCCAAAAAAGTTCCATCCCCGCGCTGGAAGGGCTCCTGCTCCATGCCGACCACCAACTGACCATCTCCGGCTATAACATGCAGACCGGTATCCGTACCAAGGTATCCGCCGGCGTGGCGGAGGAAGGGGATGTGGTCCTCCACGCCCGTCTCTTCGGCGACATCATCCGCCGGATGCCCGACGACATTGTGACCTTCAGCGTGGACGAGAAAAAGATCGTACACCTCAGCTGCGGGGACGCAAAATTTGATATCTCCGGCATTTCTGCCGACGATTACCCAGATCTCCCGGAGGTAGAGGATGAAAACAGCGTGTCCCTCCAACAGAAAACCCTGCGGGCCATGATCGAGGAAACAGCTTTCGCCGTATCCACCAATGAGAGCCGTCCTGTGCATACCGGCGCCCTATTCGAAATCCAGGGCCAGGAACTGACCATGGTGGCGGTGGACGGTTTCCGTCTGGCAGTTCGCCGGGAGAAGCTGGGCCAGTCTGCCTCCGCCGGGTTCTCCTTTGTGGCGCCCGGTTCCGCCCTGAACGAAGTCAAGAGCATTTGCAGTGATGTGGAAGATCCCGCCTCTGTTACGCTGGGCAAGCGGCACATTCTCTTTGAAGTGGGGGATACGGAACTGATCTGCCGCCGTCTGGAGGGGGAATTCCTGGATTACAAGAACGCCATCCCCCGGAAGAACCCCATTACCGTCACAGGGGATGCCAAAGCGTTGATCGAGAGCATCGACCGGGTCTCCGTTGTGATCTCCGACAAACTGAAAAGCCCTGTCCGCTGTGTGTTTGATCACAACAAGATCTTTTTCTCCGCGAAAACTGCCAACGGGGAAGCAAAGGACGTCTGCCCCATTGAAGGGGATGGGCAGGGCTTGGAGATCGGCTTCAATAACCGTTATTTAATGGAGGCCCTCCGCTATGCTCCGGCGGATAAGGTAAAAATTGAATTGAACACCGGTGTATCCCCTGCCATCATCGTCCCTACGGAGGGTGAAGAGAACTTCCTGTATATGGTGCTCCCGGTGCGGCTGAAGGCCTCGGAGGGATGATGAAGACCATAGTCATTCAAACGGAATATATCAAATTGCAGGATCTGCTGAAATTCGCCAACTTGGTGGAGACCGGCGGCGCGGCCAAGGAGGCCGTCCAGGCGGGGAAAGTCCAGGTGAACGGGGAGGCCTGTACCCAGAGGGGAAAGAAAATCCGTCCTGGGGATCAGGTGCTCTTCGACGGGGAGATCCTTACGGTAGCTTATGCGGATTGACAGTCTGGAACTGGAGGATTTCCGCAACTATGCCCGCCAGCGGGTGGAACTGGACCCGGACTGCAACGTGATTTTTGGAGAGAACGCCCAGGGGAAAACCAATCTTCTGGAGGCCGTGGTCTACCTTTCCCGGGGAAAATCCCCCCGGGCCAGGACTGACAGGGAGATGATCCGTTTCGATGCGCCTGCCGCCCGCATGGAGGCGGAGGTATTCTCCAGGGAGCGGGAGTTCCGTGTCCGGGTGGAACTGTACCGGGACAGGCGGCGGAAAATGTCCGTCAACCAGGTCTCCGCCAAAAGCGGGGCCGCTCTCAGCGACGTTTACCAGACGGTGTTTTTCTGCCCGGAGGATCTATTCCTTATCCGGGAGGGGGCTGCTGCCCGCCGCCGGTTCTGTGATAATGCCCTCTGCCAGCTGCGGCCCCGGTATGCCGCCGCCCTGGCGGAATACCACAGGGCCTATGACCATAAAACCCGGATCCTGCGGGATGCGGAGGAACATCCCGGCCTTTTGGAGGCGCTGCCGGAATTCAATGAACAGTTGATTCGCTTTGGCGCCGTCCTTATCCACTACCGCCAGCAGTTCGCGGTAAAACTCAGCCAATACGCCGCAATCCACCACCTGGAGTGCTCTGGCGGGCGGGAACGGCTGGAAGTGGGGTATCAGACGGTGAAAACCGTAACGGATCCCGCAGCCGGCACGGCGGCCATTTCGGAACAGCTGCGGGAACATATGGAAGCCCATCAGGTGGCAGAACGGGCCTCCCGGCTGTGCCTCTCCGGGCCTCATAAAGACGATTTGTCCATTACTATTGACGGGCGGGAAGCAAAGCAGTTCGCCTCCCAGGGGCAGGTGCGGACAGCAGCCCTGGCCCTGAAGCTGGCGGAACGGGAGATCTACCGGAACGTCACTGGGGAGTACCCGGTACTGCTGCTGGACGATGTGCTCAGCGAATTGGATCCGCGGAGGCAGGAGTTTGTTTTAAACCGCATTGCCGGAGGGCAGGTGCTGATCACCTGCTGTGAGGACGACCGGCTCCCCAGGCTTCTGGGCGGGCGGGTATTTCACGTGAGGCAGGGAGCCGTGGAGGGATAAATTTCCTGATAAAAAGGATAAAATGGAAGGAGGATCCATGTATCTCCATATCGGACAGAATGAAATGCTCCCCCAGCGGCGGATTATCGGCATTTTTGATCTGGACACCTGCTCCGCCGGGAAACGCACCCGGGAATATTTGGCCAGGGCGGAACGGGAAGGTGTGGTGTTGGATGTATCCGGTGATCTTCCGAAGTCCTTTGTCCTGTGTGACCACCCTTATCACAGGCAGATTGTGTATTTATCCCAGTTGAACTCCGCCACCCTGCAAAAGCGGGGGGAGAGCAGTTCGCTGGAGTTTGAATAAACGATACCAAGTAACAAGGCAAAGCGAAATGGGCCGGAAAGGTACGGCTTGGTTCCCTTTGCCTTGCGGGGATTCCCCGGAAAGGAGACAATATGGCGGAAAACGAAATCCTGCAATCCACTGCGGTTGCCGCAGAAAACGAGTACGACGCCTCGGAAATCCAGGTGCTGGAGGGTTTGGAGGCTGTGCGGAAGCGGCCCGGTATGTATATCGGGTCTACCTCTGCCTCCGGGCTGCACCATCTGGTTTATGAGATTGTAGATAACTCCATTGACGAAGCACTGGCCGGGTACTGCACGGAGATCCTTGTCCAAATCAATGCCGACGGTACCATTACCGTAGTAGACAATGGGCGCGGTATCCCGGTGGATATCCAAGCCCAGACGGGAAAGCCCGCCCTGGAGGTAGTATACACCGTGCTCCACGCCGGCGGGAAGTTCGGCGGCGGCGGATACAAGGTCTCCGGCGGCCTCCACGGCGTAGGCGGATCTGTGGTCAACGCCCTCAGCGAGTGGATGGAAGTCCAGGTACACCGGGACGGGCATATCTATGAGATGAAGTTTGCCCGGGGCCACGTGACCCAGGAGATGACCATTATCGGCGAAACGAACCATACCGGCACTACGGTTTCCTTCAAGCCGGATCCGGAGATGTTTGAGGATACTGTTTACCAGTATGACACCCTGCACACCCGTATGCGGGAGGAGGCGTTTTTGAACGCAGGCCTCCGTATCCGCACAGTGGATCTCCGCCCCGGCCTGGAGCAGGAGGACAATATGTGCTATGAGGGGGGTATCCGGGAATTTGTCTCCTGGCTCAACAAGAGCAAGACCCTCCTCCACGAGAGCGTTATCTATGTGGCGGGCCAGAAGGAGGACTCTATGGCTGAGGTGGCCCTGCAGTATAACGACGGCTACAGCGAGATGATCCTCTCCTTCGCCAATAACGTCCACACTCCCGAGGGCGGTATGCACGAGGAGGGCTTCAAGCGGGCCCTGACCACGGTGCTGAATAACTACGGCCACAAATATAAAATGCTGAAGGAGGACGAAAAAGTCTCCGGCGAGGACTGCCGGGAGGGCATTACCTGCGTCATTTCCGTCAAGCTGACGGAGGCCCAGTTTGAGGGCCAGACCAAGGCGAAGCTGGGCAACAGCGAAATGCGGACTTTGGTCAACAACATCATGACGGAGAAGCTGGATACTTTCCTGGAGGAAAATCCCCAGGTAGGCCGGATGATCCTGGACAAGGCCCTCACCGCCAGCCGGGCCCGGGAGGCCGCCAAGAAGGCCCGGGAATCCGTCCGGCGGAAGACCGGGCTGGAGTCCGGCCAGATGCCCGACAAACTCCAGGACTGCAACGAACGTGACCCCTCCCTCTGTGAACTTTATATCGTGGAGGGTGACTCCGCCGCAGGCTCCGCCATTGACGGGCGGGACTCCCGGTTCCAGGCGATCCTGGCCATGTGGGGTAAGATGCTGAACGTGGAAAAGGCCCGGGCAGACAAGATCTACGGCAACGACAAACTCTATCCCCTGGTGCTGGGCCTGGGCGCAGGCATCGGAGAGGAATTTGATATCAATAAATTGCGGTATCACAAGATCATCATCATGTCCGATGCCGATGTAGACGGCGCCCATATCCGGACATTGCTGCTGACCTTCTTCTTCCGGTACATGCGGCCTTTGATCGAGCGGGGCTACGTGTATTCTGCCGTGCCACCCCTCTACAAGCTGACCCGGGGCAAGCAGCAGCGGGTTGCCTACTCCGACGAGGAACGGGATCAGGTTTCCGCCGAAATGCGGGGGGACAATCCCAATGTAAAAGTGGAGATCAGCCGCTTCAAGGGTTTGGGTGAGATGGATGCCCACGAACTGTGGGAGACCACCATGGATCCGGAAAAGCGCACCCTGCGGCGGATTACCCTGGAGGACGCCGTAGCCGCCGATCAGATTTTCACCGTGTTGATGGGCGAGGCGGTGGAGCCCCGGAAGGAATGGATCGAGCGGAACGCCCAATACGCTGTAAATCTGGATTATTGAGGAGGTGACACCCTATGGCACATAACAGGAACTACAAGCCGGAAGACATCGCCTTCCCTAACCAGGTTATCACAGAATCGGAACTGGTCAGCGAAATGGAGGAAAGCTACAAGCAATACGCCATGAGCGTCATTGTGGGCCGGGCTCTGCCGGACGTACGGGACGGCCTGAAGCCTGTCCACCGCCGTATCCTCTACACCATGTATGAGGGCGGGCTCACCAGCGATAAGGCATTTAAAAAGTCCGTTACCTGCGTTGGCGACGTGCTGGGCCACTACCATCCCCATGGTGACGGCAGCGTATACGATGCTATGGTCCGTCTGGCCCAGAAATTCTCCATGCGCTACACCCTGGTAGACGGCCACGGCAACTTCGGCAACATCGACGGCGATCCCCCCGCGGCTTACCGTTATACCGAGGCCCGCATGTCCAAGATTGCCAATGAAATGCTGAGGGATATCGACAAGGAAACCGTAGACTGGGATCCAAACTTCGACGAGACCCGGAAAGAACCCCGGGCCCTCCCCTCCCGGTTCCCTAACCTGCTGGTGAACGGTTCCAGCGGCATTGCCGTAGGCATGGCCACTAACATCCCCCCCCACAACCTGCGGGAGGTCATCAATGCGGTAGTCTGCGTACTGGAGAACCCGGAGGCCCAGCTTTCGGATCTTATGGAGCATATCCAGGGGCCGGATTTCCCCACCAAGGGGATTATTATGGGCCGGGCAGGCATCCGCGCCGCCTACGCCACCGGCAGGGGCCGGATCACCGTCCGCTCCAGGACGGAATTTGAGGAATTCGGCAAGGACAGGACCCGCATTGTGGTGTCGGAACTTCCCTATCAGGTCAACAAGCGCCAGTTGATCAAAAGCATGGCGGAGCAGGTAAAGGACAAGCGGCTGGAGGGCATCAGCGACATTCGGGACGAGACGGACCGGAACGGCATGCGGATCGTCATTGAATTGAAAAAGGACGCCAATCCCCAGGTAGTACTGAACAACCTCTTCAAGCAGACCGCCATGCAGTCCAGTTTTTCCATTATCATGCTGGCCCTGGTGGATAACCAGAAGCAGCCAAGGATCCTCTCCCTCCGGCATATCCTGGATGAGTACATCTCTTTCCAGGAGGAGATCATC
Organism: uncultured Oscillibacter sp.; assembly: GCA_910584995.1. GTDB lineage: Bacteria > Bacillota > Clostridia > Oscillospirales > Oscillospiraceae > Oscillibacter. The sequence continues at coordinate 94,657 of CAJUDW010000002.1, forward strand.
CTCCGCCGGACGAAATACGACCTCCGGAAAGCCCAGGAGAGGGCCCATTTGCTGGAGGGCCTGCTGATCGCCCAGGATAACATCGACGAAGTCATCAACATCATCCGTTCCAGCTACAACAACGCCAAAGACCGGCTGATGGAACGGTTCAGCCTGGATGAGGTGCAGGCCCAGGCCATCTGCGAGATGCGCCTGATCTCCCTCCAGGGCCTAAACCGGGAGAAGCTGGAAGGCGAGTACAAGGAACTGGAGGAGAAAATCGACTACTTCCAGAAGCTTCTTGCAAGCGAAGAGATGCTGCGGGGCGTTTTGAAGGATGAACTCATTGAAATCCGGGACAAGTACGGGGACGATCGGGTCACGGAGATCCAGGATGTAGAAGACGAGATCGACATTGAGGATCTTATCGTCGAGGAGCAGTGCGTATTTACCATGACCCAGGCAGGGTATATCAAGCGTACCCCCGTCAGCGAGTACGCCGCCCAGTCCAAGGGAGGACAGGGCCGCAAGGGTATGACCACCCGGGAGGAAGACGCCGTGGCGGATGTATTCACCGCCTCCACCCACGACTATATCCTCTTTTTCACGGATACCGGTAAGGTCTACCGGAAGAAGGGCTACCAGATCCCTGTCTCCGGCAAGACGGCCAAGGGTACCAATGTTATCAACATTTTGCAGGTGGAGCAGGGCGAACGGGTACAGACCATGATCCACACCCGTTCCATTGAGGACGACGGCCGGTTCCTGGTGATGATCACCCGGAACGGCACAGTGAAGCGGCTCCCTGCCAGCACCTTGAAGAACCTCCGGAACAACGGCATCCGGGCCTTGACCATGGAGGAGGGCGACCGGCTGATCACCGTCCGGGAGACCGACGGCGCCCAGCGGATTTTAATCGCCACCCACGACGGCATGGCCGTCTGCTTTGACGAAACCCAGATCCGGCCCACCGGGCGGCAGTCCATGGGCGTCCGGGGTATCCGCCTCCGGGAGGGGGACTACGTGGTCGGCGCGGCCCGGGCCAAAGAGGGCTTTGACGTGCTGTCCATTACGGAAAAAGGCTACGGCAAGCGGACGCCTGTGGAGGAGTACCGGATTACCAACCGGGGCGGCCTTGGCATTAAGAACTACCAGATCACGGAAAAGACCGGAAAGATTGTCAGTGTGAAGGTAGTGGACGGTTCGGAGGATCTGCTGCTGGTGACCCAGTCCGGCGTTCTGATCCGCATGGCTGTGGAGAGCATCAAACAGACCAGCAGCCGCGCCGCCCAGGGCGTCATCGTCATGCGCTTCAAAGAGGAGGGGGATCAGGTGATCTCCATGGCCCTGGCGGAGCGGGACGCCTCCCGGGAAACCCCGGCAGAACCCATTCCGGAGAGCCCAGGAGACCTTTGAGATACCAGAAGATCCTGATTAGGAAATGTTTTCTTCCTGAAAATTAAAATGAGGGAATAGACCCCGGCCTGCTGGCCGGGGTCTATTCCCCTAATTATTGGATTCTAAAAGGTAATATATCAGAAATTAAAATAAACGGCTCTAATTGTAAATGGATCAGATGAAGTATTCATGCAAATAAGGAAATATTCATTCGTCTCCTCGATAGTTTCTGTTGTTAAAGTACCGTACGGTAAATTGATTAAAAAATCAGTTGGACCACTCCTTTCTTTATAGAAATTGGGTCTGAGGATGCACCCATAAAATACAGATAATAAAGCCCAGATTCTTTAACTGCGTAAGAGTAATTAACATCTAATTCAGATTGAAATATTTGTGGTTCATACATTACCCCATCTTTGATATATCCAATAGCGATTGCCTGGGCTTTATTATTGTTAAGGGGATACTTAGAAAAAGACCATAGGATCTTGTTTCCTTCTATACAGTTCCAGCCTTGTGAATCCTGATTTACTAAAATTCCAATAGCGCCATTTGGGACAATTACTTCGGGTGTATCCCCACCAGCATTAAATTGTATTTCGCTAATTGATGTTCCGGGATAAACGAAATCATCTGCAATTGAATGTAATATATTATTTTCTGGAATATCTTGATCGTATTCTTTAATCTCAGTTTTTTGAGGGAGTCCTTTTTCATGAGACTCTTTTCCAATAGTATGCCGGTTTTCTTCTGTAATCAGTTGAACTTTAGATATATTTGAAGATGAAATATTATATAGGAAGAACAATAATGTGAAAGCGCAAACGGAAATAATAATTTTAAAATAGTGAGCAGAGAATATTTTTTTACCTTTCCTCCAATCCCTTTTATTTATATGGATATATGAAGACAGTGATTTTTTGAAAAATCAGCCATTTTTAATCATTTGATTTTTTCAAAAAATTTTTCCTTGTATGAAAGTATTTCCATTCGCCAATCGTATCCTTATTGAGCGCGCGCAAAAGGAGTTGAACGCAATGAACCAGATACAGGATCAGGCGGAACGTCTTGCACATACTTACGCGGACGCCATCCTCCGCCTCAGCTATACCTATTTGAAAAACACACAGGACGCCCAGGACGTGTGCCAGACGGTTTTTGTCAAGCTGCTGGCAGACCCCCGGGAATTCCAAAGCCCGGATCACGAGCGGGCGTATATTCTCCGTATGGCCGCCAACGCCTGTAAAGATCTGCTGAAAAGCCCCTGGCGGCAGCGTACCTGCGGCCTGGAGGCCTGCGAGGAGACCGCCGCGCCAGAGGCGTCGGGCGGGGACGTGCTGGAGGCGGTGAACACCCTGCCGCCCCATTACCGGGCCGTGATCTACCTCTTCTATTACGAGGGGTATCAGGCGGCGGAGATTGGGAAAATCCTGGGGGTTCCCACTGCCACCGTCCACACGCGGCTGGCCAGGGGACGGGAAAAACTGCGGACTTTATTGGGAGGTATGGATGATGGGCAGACAGTTTGAAAACGAATACCGGCAGGCCCTGGAGGGCCTGGCCTTTACGGATGAGCAGAAGGCGTCCATTGCCGCCGGGGCGGCCCAGGCGGCCCGGCAGGAGACCCGGCGGACCCGCCGCCCTCTCGGGAAAATACTGGTGATTGCCGCATGCCTGACGGCAGTGCTGGCGGTGGGAGCCAGCGCGGCAGGCGTGCTTCCCAACCCGGCGGAGGTGTTCGCCCCCCTCTTCGGCGGGACGGTGGCCCAGACGGAAGTCATTGACAAAATCGGCCGTCCCATTGGGGCCAGCGACACGGATAAGGGCATCACCATCACCGCCGACGCCATTATGGGGGACGAGTACAATGCCGTTGTCATCTATACCATCAGCCGGGACGACGGGGAGCGGTTTTTGCCGGAAGGTAAGACCCTGGAAGATATCAGTTTGAATATTGATGGCTATGGCGGCATTGCTTGGGGCAAAGCGGGCGCTTCGGGCATGTGCTGGTTTGTGGATGAGGATCCGGAGGATTCTGCCGTTCAATATGTGGAGGCCATGAGTTCTACCGGCAAGCCGATGGAACATGTTACTGCCACAGTGGACTTCAGGAATCTGACCTATTGGGATGGAGAAACAAACGAGATAGTGCCTCTATATAAAGGCCATTGGAAATTCCGCTATGAGGTTGATTTTGAGGACTGTTCTGTCCGCCTGGGAAGTGGAGAGGGAAAGAGATTCTCCCAGGACGGGGTGGAATTTAACATTGACGAGATCAGCGTGTCCCCTATTGCGGTTCGGGTAGCTTATACGGCGGATAAAGCGGCGGTGTGGGTCGGCAGTGATAATGGACATGTATCTGAAGAGGACGCCTGGGAATCCGACCGGCTTACGGGAAATGTGGAAATCCTGTTGACTAAAACCGACGGCACGGTAATTGATCTTACCGGCGCGGGCAGCAGCATTACCCCGGATTATGACGCGGACATCTCCCACTGCACCAAGGGACAGGTACTGGATGAGATCATCCCCCTGGAGGAGATGGAATCCATCAGCGTGGGCGGCGTGGTGTTCCCCATCGGGGGATAACGTCCAAACAGAAAGGAGCCCGGAAGGGGGATTTCCCCTTCCGGGCCAATTGATTTTCTTCCGCCGGACAGTCCAGTTTGCGGAAAGCCGTCAGCTGTAGGAGCGGTGCAGCCTCAGGCACCGCCCGTCGGAATCTACGTTTGCGGCGGGCTTTCCAAACTCCCGGTTGGAAAAACTCTCCCTGGTGCTCTCTCCAAGGCAGAAGCCCAAATCATAATCCAGGATCTCAAACAGCCGCTGGAGATCGGCAGTGGAGGAAGCGTACTCTTTCACGCTGCTTTTGACCGGCCAGTCTGTGCCATTTGCCTGGTTGTAAAGGGCGGTCAGTTCCGGCAGACGGGCGTTGACCTCCTCCAGGGTAATTACGTGGTCATGGAGGTTGCCCTCCTTGTCGGTGTAGGTCCAGCCTACCTCACTCAGGTTGCCTACCAGGGCCAGGAAGAGGGGGCCCGTCTGGCAGGACATATTCAGGCAGATAAAACCGTCCGAATGGAAGGGGGGGATAAAATGCAGCGTCCAACGATAAGGTTCCCGGCTGGTGGACAGTTCCATGGTGTAGGACGCGAAGCTGGATTCCAGAGAGAAAGCATCCGCCAGCCGCCGCAGGGCAGGGGCATCCCCCACATAGGGGACACGGGCCTCGTATTGATTGGCCACGGCGGCGTCAATCAGGAGGCCGTCCTGATAGACGATCCTGCCGCAGAGGGACACCTCCGACACCCCCTCCAGGGGGATGGTGATCCGGCCCCAGCCCTCCCGGTGAAAGGGGGAGGCCTCCACCCGCCGCCCGGTGACGGAAACGGAGCCCTCCGTGTTTTCTACATCCCACCCGAAGAAGGCCGCGGCAGACTCCACAGAGTCAATAATGAGATGCAGGGTGTTGTCTTCCTCCACATAAGTCCGCAGGGCAAAACTCTGGGGTTGGAGTGGTGTGCCGATGAGGAAGACCTTCACTGCCAGCCCTCCCACAATTACCGCCGCTGCGCAGAAGGCCGCCAGGGCTACCCGGAGGCAGTTCCGCCGCTTTACCTTCCTGAGATAGTCCACCTCCCTGTCCGCCACGTCCTCCGGTGAATTCCCAACGGGAAGAGGGTCTTTCAAATCGTCCCGTAGCGCCGCGCAGGCGGGGCAGCCCTCCAGATGGCGTTCCACCGCCTGGGCGGTTTCCGGGGAGACCAGATTATCCACATACAGCGGCAGCAGATCCCGGACTACCGGGCAGGTCAGATCATGGTTCATCACAAATTCCTCCTTCTCGCAAATGCTCTTTGGCACGGTAAAAGGTTACTCTGGCCCAGACTTCCGTCCGGCCGCACACATCCCCAATCTCCCGGAAGCTGAGGCCGCCGAAGGCCCGGAGATACATCACCTCCCGGGCGTCCTGGGAGAGGCTGTGGATTTGCCGAAGGAGATCCATCCGGCCCTCCTTCTCCAAAAGGCTCTCCTCCGCAGAGGAGGAGGGAATCTCCGGCAGATCCTCCGGGACCTCCCTGCCCGCTTTGCGCAGGTGCTGGTACAGGAGGTGCTTTGCGATTTGGCACAGCCACACGGAGATTTTGCAGCTGCCGTTGAAGCTGCCGATGGAGCGGACGGCCTGGTAAAAGGTCTCCTGGGTCAGATCCTCCGAAAGGGCCGGGTCATGGGACTGGGCCAGCAGGAAATGGTATACGGTCCGGGCGTGCTGCCGGTAAATGGCGTCCATATCCTCCATAACGCCGCCTCCTTTCAGGTGGTTTCCCCTATATATCCGTTTTACAGGCCAAACGTTACAAGAGGGAGAAAAAAATTTGACGGGAAATCCCGCCAAATTTTTTTCGCAGATAGGAAAATTCATCCCTCCCGGCGGAAGAGCGCCGCCAGGCTCTCGGTATATGGCGGGCGGCAGATGCCCTTTTCCGTGACAATGGCGGTGATGAGGCTGTGATCCGTCACATCAAAGGCGGGGTTCCAGCACTTCACCCCTTCCGGGGCCATGGGCTTCTTGTACCAGAGGGAGCGGATTTCGGTGGGATCCCGCAGTTCGATGGGGATCTCCCCGCCGCTGGGGCAGGCCATATCGACGGTGGAGGTAGGGCCCAGCACGTAGAAGGGTATGCCGTAGTATTTCGCCAGGACAGCCACGCCGGAGGTGCCGATTTTATTGGCGGCGTCGCCATTGGCGGCTACCCGGTCGCAGCCCACGAAGCAGGCCTGGATCCAGCCGTTTTTCATGGCCATGGAGGCCATGTTATCGCAGATGAGCGTTACATCCACGCCTGCCTTGCAGAGTTCGTAGCTGGTGAGCCGTGCCCCCTGTAAAAGGGGCCGGGTCTCGTCGGCGTAGACATGGAAAGACATGCCCCGCTCCGTTCCCAGCAGGATGGGGCCCAGGGCGGTGCCGTACCGGGAGGTGGCAAGAGGCCCGGCATTGCAGTGGGTGAGGATACCGTCGCCGTCCCGGATCAGGGAGAGGCCGTATTCCGAGATGGCGGCGCACTTGGCAATGTCGTCCCGGTGGATAAACGCCGCCTGCTCGTAAAGGGCCTCCAGCAGGGCCGCCCGGCCCTCCCCTGCCCTGGCGACGGCGGTTTTCAGCATTAAATCCACCGCCCAGGCCAGATTCACCGCCGTAGGGCGGGCGCTTTTCAGGCTGTCGCCGTACTGCCGGAGACAGGGAAGGAAATCTTCCGTCTCCGGGATGGAACGGGCCAGGATGTATAGCCCGTAGGCGGCGAAAATACCGATAGCGGGCGCGCCCCGGATCCGCAGGGAACGGATGGCTTCCAGCATTTCCGCCTCCGTCCTGCAGGCGATTTCCCGCTCCTCATTGGGCAGGAGGGTCTGGTCGATGATAAAGAGTTCCCCCGCCTCTTTGTCCAGGCGGATATTGGGCTGCACCGTATCCATGGCTTACACCCGGACGATGTAGCCCGCCTTCCGGGGCTTGGGTTCGGGGGCGGGGCCATCGGCGTAGCCCAGGATGCAGGTGCCTACGCCCCGGAGGGTTTCCGGAAGGCCCCATTTTTGCAGCAGGGCCTTCCCCTCCGGACGGTCAAAGGTCTCCATGGTGCGGTTGATCCAGCAGGAGCCCACGCCCAGAGAGGCCGCGGCGTTCATCAGGTTCCCCATCACCAGGGAGCCGTCCTGAAGCCAGTTGGGGTTACCGCTGTCCGCCAGTACCACCACGGCGGTAGGCGCGCCGTAGAAGGGATCCGTGCCGGGCTTGCCCATGATCTCGGCGTTCAGCTGGGAGAGGTAGGCAATGGTCTCCGGATCCCGTACAACAGCCATCACCGGGGACTGCTTGCCCATGCCGGTAGGGGCCCAGGTGCCGGCCTCCAGAATGGCGTCCAGTTCCGCGTCGGTGATGGGTTCCCGCTGGTATTTGCGAATACTCCGGCGATCCCGGAGGACTTTCAGGGTTTCGTTTTCAATCATAGCGTTTGTTCCTTTCCCGGAGATCCGGCCCTGCCGGATCAATTCCTGTGTGTCCCAGAGGCTGCTGCGGTTTTTGGGCCCTGTTTGATCAATGGCGGGAAGAGGCCCGTCGGCTGGGTATTCTGGTTTTCCAAACGAGGACTAAGCTATTGTACCACCTTTTTCCGAAAAGAAAAAGGGAAATGAAAAAAGGACATCCCTTTTGGATGTCCTTTCTGTCAAACCCATCAATGATCAGCCCAGCTGGTTCAGTTTCAAGGTCATGGCGCTCTTGCGGTGCGCGGCCGTGTTCTTATGGAGCACACCCTTGCTGACCGCCTGATCGACTTTCTTCACGGCAACCTTGTACGCGCCATCGGCCTCGGTGCGATTGCCTTCTGCGGCAGCGACCTCGAACTTCTTAATGGCGGTCTTCAGATCGGACTTCGCAGCCTTGTTGCGGGCATTTCTCACCTTCCCGATCAGCGCGCGTTTCTTGGCGGACTTGATATTCGGCAAACCAAACACCTCCCTTTGGCAAAACTTAAATTGGCAGGACAAGATTTCCCACCGTGCAGAATGATATTTTAGCAGGGAATCCATAAAAAAGCAAGTCTTTTTTTCGGATTTTCTCGTCTTTTTTGCATATTGTATCCCGGAACGCAAAATCTAGGGCTGGAACTACAAGATTTTGTGTGCGGAGGCAGCCAATATATGTATATCAAGCGGACGGATCTGGCCCTGGAGGCCCGGGAACTGTGGCAGGAGTCGGCCCAGCGGACCACCCGGCTTTCCGGCGTGAAGGCCACCAAAACAAAACAGGAGGGGTATCCCGTCACCCGGGTGGACATCCTGGACAACAGGGGGGAAGAAGCCCTTGGCAAGCCCCAGGGCAGCTACCTGACGATTGATTTGACCTCCTTCTGGCAGCGGAAGACGGACTTTTTTGAACGGGCCGTCCGGGCCGTGGGTTCCCAGCTGAAGGGGCTGCTGCCTGCGGAGGGGCCGGTCCTTATCATCGGCCTGGGCAATGCCGCCATGACGCCGGACGCCGTGGGCCCCCTGGCAGCGGACAGCGTCCTCATCACCCGCCACCTCATTGCCGCCATGCCCCGGCACTTCGCCGGGTTCCGGCCTGTGGCGGTATTCCGGACGGGTGTGCTGGGCACCACCGGTGTGGAATCCGCCGAGGCGGTGCGGGGTCTGGCGGAGGAGATCAAGCCCGCCCTGGTCATTGCCATCGACGCCCTGGCTTCCCGCCGGGTAGGGCGGGTCTGTACCACTATCCAGCTTTCCGATACCGGCATCATCCCCGGCTCCGGCGTAGGGAACCACCGGGCGGCCCTGAACCGAGAGACCCTGGGGGTGCCGGTGTTCGCCATCGGCGTGCCTACCGTGGTGGACGCTGCCACTTTGGCAGCGGATCTGCTGGAGGAGTCCGGCGTGGAAAACGTCCGGCCGGAGTCCCTCCAGAAGGAGGGGCAGGGGCTGATGGTCACGCCCCGGGACATCGACCAGCAGGTGCGGGATCTCTCCAAGGTCATCGGCTACGGCATCAACTGGGCCCTTCAGGATCTGGAGATCGAGGAGATCAATGCCCTGCTCTCCTGAAAAAGCTGCTTATGGGGCGGAATATACCTTTCTGCCCTCGCTCCATACCGCCCGGATTGCCCCCTTCTGCCGCCGGTAAAGGCAGCGCTCCAGCCGTTCCTGGGGCGTCCGGGCCCGGGGAAGCGCCTCATCTGCCAGGACCACGGCGTGGAGGGCGTTCCCCGGGGCAAAGCCCGGCTGCTCCCCGAAAAAGGCCGCCCCGGCGGAAGTGCCCAGATACCAGGCCTCCGGCACAGTCAGGAAATCTGTCTGCCATTGATCCAGCACCCGCCGGGCTTTGGAGGCCCGGATAGCGGCAGCCATCACATCCAGCATAGGAAGGCGGTCGCCTCCGGCAATATCGCTTCCTAAAGCCACCTTGACCCCTTCCCGCAGCATGGAGCGCACCGGCGCCACGCCGGAACAGAGGTTCTGATTGGAATCCGGGCAATGGACGGCAGTGACTCCGGCCTCCGCCATGGCCCGCCGCTCTGCCTCATCGCTCCAGACGCAGTGGGCCATCAGAGTCCGGCTGTTCCACAGGCCGAATTTGGCGTAGGTCTGCCAATACTGCCTACAATCCGGATGGAGTTCAGCCACCCACTTCAGTTCCCCGGTGTTCTCCGACAGGTGGGACTGGATGGGCAGGTTCCTCTCCGCTGCTGTCCGCCCCAAAAAGGCCATCAGCCCATCGGTGCAGGAGGGGGTGAACCGGGGGGTAAGGATAGGCTTGATGTGGGGAAAGCCCTGGCATTCCTCCAGCCAGCAGAGGGTCTCCCGGAGGGACTCCTCCGTTGTCTCCTGAAGATCCGTTCCGCCGTTGCGGTCCATATTCACCTTGCCCACATAGCCGGTGACCCCGGCCTTTTCCAACTCCTCCATTAGAACCAGCGTGGCCTCCCGGTGGAGGGAGGAGAACATGCAGACCCGGGTAGTGCCGTTTTCCACCAGTTCACGGGCCAGCTGCCGGTAGATCCTCCTGGCGTAAGCTGGATCGGAGAACCGGCTCTCTGTAGGAAAGGCGTAAGTGTCCAGCCAGTTCAGAAGGGGCAGATCCATCCCCATGCCCAGCATGGGGTACTGGGGGGCGTGCAGGTGCATATCGCAGAAGGACTGGACAATCAGCGCCTGTCCAAAGTCCTCCACGGGGGCCCCGGCGTACCGTTCCGGCAGGGTTTGGAATACCCCCGTAACCCGGCCGTCCTCCGCCGCCAGATATCCGTTCTCCGTGATTTCCAGCCCTTGGGGCAGGGCGGAGACAACGGTGCCCTTTAAAATCACAGCTGTCATGGCAATCTCCTTTTTTCCTTCTTGTTCGGCCTCTTTGCAGGCAGCATACCGGCGGGACGCCTCAGCCTCCGCCAGCCGTGTATATTTTGTCACGAATCCCGTCTTTCCCGCCGTATATCTGTCCCGGTTATGCCCGCAGGTTTTCCACAGGGACAATTTGAGGCGTTCATACGCTTTTGCAGCCTCGGGATGGGCGCGCAGGTAATCCCGGAAGCGGATCTCGCCGCAGTCCCCCGGCAAGCGCAGATGAAGATGGAACACCCGCTCCTCCAGCCCCGCTTCGGTGTACCCTTTGTTGAGGGAGATCCGCTCTCCCGTATCCGACATGCAAATCCAGCCGCCTGCCACCAGTCGTTCCCCTGCGGCCCGCAGGGCGTCCGGCGCGGGGGCCTCCAGCAGGATGTCTATAACCGGTTTTGCCCATATACCCGGTATCGCGGTGCTGCCGATATGGTGGATCCGCAGCCCCTGCCCGCCGGGCAAAAGCTTTCGCAGGGCGTCCGCCTCCTCCGCATACCATTCTGCCCAGCAATCCTGATGCGCTGTCAAATTAATGGGGAACAGCGCCCATAATTCCTCCAGGCTCATTTCCGAAAGCTTTTTACCCATCTCCGCACCATCCTTGCAGCGCCGGGGCCGCATCTCCGGCTTATATCCACGCTTTCCGTGCCGGCAGGTGCCGACCTGCCTTGAAAAACGCAGTTTTTTATTAAATGATATGGCCAATATCATTATAAAATCCGCCGGAAGGAAAGTCAAGGCGGCTTGCATCTCCCGAAAAAATCCGGTACAATGGGGCTATCCCACATTGTACCGGAGGAAATACGCTTATGAGATTGGTGTCCTGGAATGTAAACGGCCTGCGGGCTTGCCTGGGGAAGGGGTTTCTGGATTTCTGCGCCTTTGCCAACGCGGATATCATTTGCCTCCAGGAGACAAAAATGCGGCCGGAGCAGGCCTCCTTTGACCTGCCGGGATACAGCCGCTACTGGAACTGCGCCGACAAGGCCGGGTATTCCGGCACAGCCATTTTTACCCGGCGGGAGCCCCTGTCCGTCACCTATGATTTCGGCAAGGACTTCCACCGCCACGAGGGCCGGGTGATTACGGCGGAATTTCCGGATTTTTATCTGGTCTGCTGCTATACCCCCAACTCCAAGGACCAGCTGGCCCGCCTACCCTACCGGATGGAGTGGGAGGACGATATCCGGGACTATCTCCTGGATCTGGATTTGCAGAAGCCGGTGGTGTACTGCGGGGATCTGAACGTGGCCCATCAGGAGATCGACATCAAGAACCCCAAAACCAACCGGATGAACCCCGGCTTCTCCGACGAGGAGCGGGCAAAAATGACCCAGCTGTTGGAAAGCGGCTTTGTGGATACCTTCCGGTATCTCTATCCGGAGAAAACCGGGGCTTACAGCTGGTGGAGTTACCGTTTCCACGCCCGGCAGAACAACGCCGGGTGGCGGATCGATTATTTCCTTGTTTCCCAGCGCCTGAAGGACCGGATCCGGGGCGCGGATATCTGGAGCGAGGTCATGGGCAGCGACCACTGCCCAGTGGTACTGGAACTGGAGGACTGATCGGGCCCCTTACGCAAACCGCCAGGGATCCCGGAGGGCCTCCAGGGTTTCCTCCGGCGCCCCGCTCCGGAAGGTGAGGAGATCCTCCAAATCGATATACTCCGGTACCTGTACATTCTCCAGGCCCGCAAGGACCAGCATGGTGACGGTGTTCCCCTCTGCCGGGATCATGAAACGGATAACCTCCTCATACTCCCGCTCCTCCTTGGGATCTTGCCCGGCCAGAAGGGTCTTTTCCTGCCAGAAGACATAGGTGTACAGGGGCGTCTCCGCCTCCTCCTCTTTGCCGATGGAAAAACTCTTCCAGCCGTCCTCCTGGAACAGCCCATCAATCTCCGCAACGGCCTTCTCTTCGGAGACAGTAAGCAGTTCATTGCCCTGATCGTCCAGGATCTGCCAGCGGTGGTTTTTGGTGCCCCAATCGCTGTCCAGGCCGTCCAGCAGTTCCTCTGGGGATTCCGCTCCCTCTTCCGTCCCGCCAGGCAAACCGGCCCCGCATCCTGCCAGCAGCAGCGCCAGGGCCAGCAGGCACCCGGCGAACATTCCTTTTTTACGCATATATACCTCCATATGATTTGGTTGAGTTGAACCCCGCCGGCATATCTGCCGGCGGGGCCTTCCGCTGCCGGGAATGGCTCAGAACAGATGCACCACGCCCATAGTCACGGCGGTGGTAATGGCCCCGGCGATGATCAATCCCAGCAGGATGGCAGGGAAGGCGTGGCGGAGCCGGATATCCAGCAGGGAGGCCACCAGCGCCCCCGTCCAGGCCCCGGTGCCCGGCAGGGGGACGCCCACCAGCACCACCAGGCCCAGCAGGCGGTACTTCTGCACCACCCGGCCCTTCAAATGGGCCCGCCGCTCCAGGGCCACGATTTTAGGGCCGAAAAAACGGGTTTCCCGGAGGAAATTGAAAATATGGCGGATCAGCAGGATGATGAAGGGTACAGGTACCAGATTGCCTGCAATGGCAATCAGGCAGGCGGCCAGAGGCGGCAGCCCTGCGGCCACCCCCATGGGGATAGCCCCCCGCAGTTCCAGTACGGGCACCATGGCCATGCCGAAAGTCAGCAGCACCTTGCCGGTTATTGTCTCGAAAAAAGGGAACATGGAAACCTCCAAAGAAAACGCGGGGGCGCCCGGGATAAGGCCCTAACCTCCCACTTTGTACGAATAGTTTACACCATCCTGCGGGAGAAATCTTGAATAGTTCTTTAACTCTGGACAAAAAACCGTCAAATTTGACCGGAAGTTTGACAAAGGGCCTGGTTCCGCCCTTTGATTTCCCTTTTGCTGCCTGCTGTTCCGGGAATTGCTTACTCCAGGTTCAGCCGCCGGTTCAGGAAATATACCGTGACGGCATAGAAGATAGCCCCGTAGACCACTACGCAGACAAGCGCAACCAGCATCCCCACATGAATCGCCGCCATGCCGGAAATCTGCCAGCCGGGCCAATTCACAAAGGACAACTGGTAGAGCCCCGTGCTGGCCAGGAACTGGGTGGCAAACTGGAGGGCAAAGAACGCGCCCACAGAGCAGACCATTTTATGGTTGGCGGCGCTGTGGCCGATGGCCAAGGCGGCATAGAACTGCAGGCACATGGCCGCAAGGCCGAAGAAAGCGAGAGCCGCCAGTTCCGCCAGATACCCTACGCCGTTGAAGGCGTAAAACGCCTCTAGTTTCCGGAGTTCCCACAGGAGATCCCAAAGCCCCTCAAAGAAATCCCGGATGACGCCTATATCAAAGGCCATTACGCACCCCGCCGCAATCACCACTACGACTGTGACGACGAACCACGCGGCGGAGACAATCAGCTTCGCCCAGACGTGCTGGTGGATAGAGGCCGGCAGGGTCAGCATGATGTATCCCTCGTCCTGGAGGAGGTTCTTGTAAAACCGCTGGACCATCAACAACACGGGCATGACACAGACGCCGGCAACCGCCACGCCGAAGGAGATAACCAACAGGGTGCCCAGGGTCGTCAGCACCCAGTGGCGGCTGTCAAACAACATCCGCGTGGAGAAGTTGGCCGCTACGGCGGTAACCAGCAGGATGAGGTACAGCGGCAGCATTACCCGCCGGGTGGCACGGAACTCGTGCTTCATCAATTTTCCTAACATTTGAACACCTCCCGAAACAGTTCATCCACGCTCATGCCCTTCTCCTCCCGGATCTCGTCCACGGAGGACTGGAGGGCCACCGTGCCCCGGTTCAGGAAAATCACCTCGTCCAGGACTTTTTCCACATCGGCAATCAGATGTGTGGAAATTACCACGGCGGCCTCCGGGTTGTAATTGCCGATGATGGTGGAGAGGATATAATCCCTGGTGGCGGGATCCACGCCGCCGATGGGTTCATCCAGCAGGTACAGCTTTGCCGCCCGGCTCATCACCATAATCAGCTGCACCTTTTCCCGGGTGCCCTTGGACATCTGCTTCACCGTCTGCGTAAGAGGGATACGCAGATGATCCAGCATCTCTTCCGCCGCGTCCCGGCGGAAATCCTGATAGAAATCCCCATAGAAGTCCAGCAGTTGCCCGGTAGACATCCAGATGGGGATGCAGGTCCGCTCCGGCAGGTAGCTGACCATATTGTGGGTCTCCCGCCCCGGGGCGATGCCGCAGATTTCAATACTCCCGGCGCTGGGGGTCAGCAGGCCGTTGGCCAGCTTGATCAGCGTGGTTTTGCCGCTGCCGTTGGGGCCCAGCAGGCCCACGATCCGGCCCGGCTCAATGGAGAGGGTTACGCCGTCCAGGGCGGCAGCCCTCCCGAAGTTTTTGCACAAATCACTGCACGATAGGACTGTCATGCCTTTTCCTCCTCCCCGCCAAGTTCCTGCCGCAGCAGGCTCAGCATCTCTTCCCGCTGGTAGCCCAGACGGATCATAGCTTCCAAAAAGGTTTTGATATGGCGCTCCGCCAGGGAACGCTTCGCGGCTTCAATCATGGCCCTATCCTCCGTCACGAATCTCCCGGCGGTCCGCTGGCTGTATACCAGCCCGTCCCGCTCCAGTTCCGTCATGGCCCGCTGCATGGTATTCGGGTTCACGCCTGCTTCTGTGGCCAAATCCCGCACCGACGGCAATCGCTCGCCGGGAGGGAACGCGCCTGCGACAATGCCGATTTTAATCTGCGCAATCAGCTGGGTGTATATAGGGGCATCGTTGGAAAATTGCCAATGCATGGCGCACCTCCTTTGTTTTTGTACTAGCTTACTAATACAGTAGCACAAGTTCCCGCCGTCGTCAAGGGGAAAACGGAAAAATTTTTTCCTGTTTGTTGAAATCGCCGCCGGACAGGCGGGAAATCCGGGAATATGTGGGGAAAAAGGGCAGATGAAATCCCCTGCGGCAAAGGCCGCAGGGGATGCTGTAGCTTGCTTTTCCCGAGGGGGTTCCTTCCCCTCCCTTATTTAATCTTCCGGGCCGGGACGCCCACATAAGTACCTGCCTCCGTAATGTCCCGCACCACAACCGTGCCTGCCCCCAGCATACAGCCGCCGCAGACGCTGACACCGTTACTGACGGTTGCCCCTGCGCCCACCCATGTCTTTTCACCGATGCGCACAGTCCCCGCCACCTTTGCCCCCACAGAGATATGGGCGTAATCCCCGATGCGGTTGTCATGCTCCACAATGCTGCCGGAATTGATGATGCAGTGCCGCCCGATATGGGCTCCTGGGTTGATCACCGCGTCAGCCATAATCACCGTGCCCTCCCCGATCCGGGTATCCAGCGGGGAGATCACCGCGCCGGGATGGATAGCCGTGTACCAGGCTGCGCCGGGCATGGATTGGGCAATCCGCTCCCGGGCCTGGGCATTCCCAATGGCAATGATGAAAGAGCAGTCCAGGAAGTTTCGGTACGCACCGTCGTCTCCCAGTATTGGATACCCCAAAAATTCACCGCTCCGGCGGGCCCCGTCCAGAAAACCGGCGATCCGGTCACCGCTGCGCAGTATGATATCCGCCACCACTTTTGCGTGGCCGCCTGCCCCAATCAGGATTACCGTTTCGCTCTTCATTCCGCATCTTCCTCATCGTTTGTTTTCTCAGCGATATTTGCCGCCTCCTGGGTAATAACCGATATTGGTTAATGTTAATATACACCGTTTTCGGTTAACATTCAAGTAAGAAATGAGGCTTGAATGTTGTGATATCCTACAAAAAACTCTGGGATGTGATGAAAAAGCAGTCCATCACCCAGTACGCCCTGATCAAAACCTACGGCATCAGCCCTGCCCAGATCACCCGTTTAAAGCGGGACGAAAGCGTCAGCACCCACACGATCGAAATGTTCTGCGAAATCCTGAACTGCCAGCCCGGGGACATTATGACTTATATCAAGGACGAAACCTGAATCCGGGAAAAGGGGCAGGGGAACCAGACGGCCCCCTTGCCCAAAAAGTGCTCAGCAAGGACTTGCCGCCCCCAGGCAGAAAAGGGTTTCAACTGTTTTCCCGCGGCGTGTACATGGGAGAGAAACCCGCTCCGCGGAACTTTCTCAAAAAATGTAAAGGATTCTTTTGATAGACAAGGCAGGGGAACCAAACGGTCCCCCTGCCGTATTTTGCCGTCTTACAGGCCGTCCGTCCCTTCCGGCAGGCCCTGGTGATACATTTCCTCGTAGGATTGGATATAGTAGTCCGACAGCCGCCGGATCTCCTCCTGATCCGATTGGGAAACCTTGTCATACACCCCGGCAACCCGGAATCCGGCGGCTTTGGCCGTCCGGATGGCAAACAGGGCGTCTTCAAACACCACCGTATCTTTTTTCCCGGAGCGCAGCCGCCGCATGGCCCGCTCATAGACTTCCGGGCTCTCCTTGCCGGCGCCTGCCTCGGCGCAGGTGACGATTCCCCGGAAATAGTCCCGGAGCCCGGTGTGGGCCAGGGCCATTTCCACCAGGGGCCGATCCGTGGCGGTGGCCACGTACATCCAGACGCCCTCCATTTTCAGGAGGGACAAAAACTCCGGAACGCCGGGCTTTGCCTGGACTTGGGTGCTGTAGAACTCCTCCACAATCGCGGCGCCTGCCGCCATGATTTCCGCTATCGTTTGAGGGAGGCCGTATTTCTCCTTACAGTACGCTGCTTTTTCGCTGAGAGGCTTGTGGAGCAGGTTTGCCTGATCCGTCCCGTCCGGCTCCACCCCCAGGCGGCGGAGCATGGAGGGGCCCAAATCCGTCCACATGTCCATAGAGTCCAGCAGTGTGCCGTCCATATCAAAAATCGCACTTTGGAGACGCATATCCGTTTCCCCTTTTCCCCTTAGCAGAGTTTGGCCCCGGCAGGGATACTGTCGTCCACCATCAGAAGGTGCAGGCACTCCTCCCCCTTTTCCGTGTGGACGGCGGAGATCAGCATGCCGCAGCTTTCCAGGCCCATCATCTTCCGGGGCGGCAAGTTCACAATGGCAATCAGGGTCTTGCCGACCAGATCTTCCGGTTCGTACCACTTGTGGATGCCGGAGAGGATCTGCCTGTCCGTGCCGGTGCCGTCGTCCAGGGTAAAGCGCAGGAGTTTCTCGCTCTTCTTCACCGCCTCGCAGGCCTTCACCTTCACCGCCCGGAAGTCGGACTTGCAGAAGGTATCGAAATCCACCTTTTCCTCCAGCTGGGGCTCAAGTTCAATCTCCGGCAGATCCGCCTTTTTGGCAGCGGCCTCCGCCGCCTCCAGGGCGTCCAAGGCCTTGTCCATATCCAGGCGGGGGAACAGGTTCTCCCCCCGGCGGACGGTGACCGTCTTGGGCAGGGCTCCCCACCGGGCCCCGCTGTCCCAGGTCCGGACCTCCGCTTCTGCGCCGATCTGGGCAAAAAGCTTTTCACAGCTATCCGGCATGAAGGGCGTCAGCAGCACGCCGCAGACACGGGTGGCCTCCAGCAGGTGATACAGCACGCAGGCCAGCCGGGGCAGCTCCTCCGGGTTCTTCGCAAGCGCCCAGGGGGCGTTTTCGTCAATATACTTGTTGGCCCGCTGCACCACCCGGAATACCTCCTCCAGGGCCTTGTGGGGGGCGAAGGAGTCCATGGCGGCCTGGTACTTGTCCCGGAGGCCGGAGACCATGCCCTTCAGATTATCGTCCATCTCCGCCTGATACCGCTGATCCGCCGGCAGGGTACTGCCGAAGTACTTGTCCACCATGGCGGTGGTGCGGGAAACCAGGTTACCCAGGTCATTGGCAAGATCTGTGTTGATGGTCTGGATCAGCAGTTCGGTGGAAAAGTTTCCGTCGGAGCCGAAGGGGAAGGTCCGCATCAGGAAGAACCGCAGGGCATCCACGCCGAACTGCTCCGCCAGGATATAGGGATCCACCACGTTGCCCTTGGACTTGCTCATCTTGCCGCCGTCCAGCAACAGCCAGCCGTGGCCGAAGACGTGCTTGGGCAGGGGCTCATCCAGGCTCATGAGGAAAGCGGGCCAGATGATGGAGTGGAACCGGACAATCTCCTTGCCCACAATGTTGACGCCGGGCCAGTAGCCCTTTTCGTAATCGTCATAGCGGCTGTTTTCATAGCCCAGGGCGGTGATATAGTTGAACAAAGCGTCCATCCAGACATAGGCCACGTGCTTAGGATCGAAGTCAATGGGCACGCCCCAGTCAAAGGAGGTGCGGGAGACACAGAGATCCTCAAGGCCCGGGTCGATGAAGTTCTTCACCATCTCATTGACCCGGCTCCTGGGCTGGAGGAAGTCGGTGTTTTCCAACAGATCCCGGATCCTGTCCGCGTACTTGCTCAGACGGAAGAAGTAAGCCTCCTCCTCCGCGTCCTCCACCGGGCGGCCGCAGTCGGGGCAGCAGCCGTCTTTCAGCTGGCTCTCCGTCCAGAAGGACTCGCAGGGCTTGCAGTATTTGCCCTTGTAGGTGCCCTTGTAAATATCGCCCTTGTCAAACATCCGCTTGAAAATCCGCTGGATGGACTGGACGTGATAATCGTCGGTGGTGCGGATAAAGCGGTCGTTGGAAATATTCATCAGCTTCCACAGATCCAGCACACCCCGGGGGCCCTCAACGATCTTATCCACAAATTCCTTGGGGGACACCCCGGCCTCCCGGGCCTTGTCCTCAATCTTCTGGCCGTGCTCGTCGGTTCCGGTGAGGAACATCACGTCGCAGCCCTGGAGGCGCTTATACCGGGCGAAGGTATCCGTGGCCACGGTGCAGTAGGTGTGGCCGATGTGGAGTTTATCCGAGGGGTAATAGATAGGGGTTGTAATATAGTACTTTTCCATAGGGAAACCTCTCCTTTTTCGCGGCGGCCCCGGATGAAAGGGTGCCGGTATTTCCTTACCGCTCTATTATACCTGAAAATTCAGGAAAAACAATACTGCAATTTCCCTCCCGGCCATTTGCCTTTTTAAAAAAAGGTGGTACAATATAAAAACAACAGGAAAATGAGGTGACAGTATGCCGCTTTTTGATACCCACGCCCACTATCAGGACAACGCCTTCCGGCAGGACCGCCGGGAACTGCTGGAGGCCCTGCCTGCCGCCGGTGTGGAGGCGGTGGTGGTTCCCGGCGTGGATGTGGAGAGTTCCCGGGCCGCCCTGGCCCTGGCGGAAGGATATGGGGGCGTATATGCTGCTGTAGGCATCCACCCGGAGGACTGCGCCGGATGTACGGACGGGGACTTCGAGGCCGTCCGGGCCCTGTGCGGCCACCCGAAGGCGGTGGCTATTGGCGAAATCGGCCTGGACTATTATTGGAAGGAGAATCCTCCTAAGGCGTTCCAGCAGGAGGTATTCCGGCGGCAGCTGGACATGGCCCTGGAACTGGATCTGCCGGTGGTGGTCCATGACCGGGAGGCCCACGGGGACTGCCTGGATATTGTCCTGGCGTACCCGGGGCTCCGGGGAGTGTTCCACTGCTTCTCCGGCAGTCCCGAGATGGCGGAGGCGCTGCTGAAGCGGGGCTGGTATCTGGGGTTTGACGGCCCCATCACCTATAAGAACGCCAAGCGGGCCCCGGAGGTGGCCGCCGTTACGCCGCTGGATCGGATAGTGGTCGAGACGGATGCCCCCTACCTCTCCCCTGTCCCCAACCGGGGCAGGCGGAACGACAGCCGGAACCTGCCCTACATTGTGGAAAAGCTGGCGGAGTGGAAAGGCGTTCCGCCGGAGGAAATGGCCCGGGTGACCTGGGAGAACGGCCTGCGGCTTTTTGGGCTGGAGGGTTTGCTTTGAGGCGGGTATTGGCGCTTTTGCTGGCCCTGCTTGCCTTATCCGCCTGCGGGGCGGAGGGGCCAGGGGAGGACGTGCCTCCGGAAGAGATGAGGGCAGTTTCGGAGGAACGGGATACGCCTCCGGCGGGATCGGACCCAAAGCCGGAGCATCCTGATACGGCCCTGCCGGAACTGAAGGCGGTGGAACCCCTCTCCGCCCCCGCCCTGGTGACGGAAGGCCGGGCTCCGGCGGAGGACTACCGGCTGCCGCCCTCTGTGGATGCGGATCCGGACAGGCTGTGGGAGAACTACCAGGACTGGGCGTACAGCGGCAATATTACCGGCCTGCTGGCGGAGGTCCCGGAGGCGGACGCGGCCTTTTACGGCCTGCCGCTGCCGGTAAGCGGCCGTGAGCCCGGAAGGGCCCTCATCCGCTGGGGGGACAGCCTGGCGGAGTTTGATTGGCGGGATGGCCTGCCCAGAATGGTGCGGCCACAACTGTACTGTTTCGACGCGGATAGGGATCAGCAGGAGGAATTGGTTATCATCTCTCATGCCGGCGGCGGTACAGGGATTTCCATAGAGGAACTGCATGTCATTGAAAAAGGGCCTGACGGGACGCTGACGGATTATCAGTTTCCCCGGAGCCTCTGGCAGGAGCAGATGTCTGAGCCAATGAGCGCCGCCGCCCTGGAGGGCCAGACTTTCGCGATTCTGGGGGAGGAACTGGTTTGGTTCGACACCGGGGATGTCGATATGGATCTTGAAACCGCATGCACGGGGAGTATCGCCAATTTCAGCGCGGAGGACTGGGGGGACATTCAGTTCCATGGGGCATTCTGCCTGTCCCCAGTCGGCAATCCGGTGCCCTGGTATGTGGCGGAGACCTCTGCCAGTATAGAGTATCAGGACGGCGTGTTTACCCTGTGCAATTTCCATCTTCACAGCTATAACCAATAGAGGAAAAAGGAGAAATAACAATGAAACCCGGATTTACCATTACCTACGAGTACGAAGGCAACCTGTACGTAAACGTCACGAACCGCTGTAATTACCGCTGCTCCTTCTGCCTCCGACACAACGAGGCCAGCCAGGGCAGCATCTACAGCGATAACCTCTGGCTGGAGCGGGAGCCCACAAAAGAGGAGATCCTGGCCGATATCGAGGGGCGGGATCTCTCCAAGTACCGGCATTTGGTGTTCTGCGGCTTCGGCGAGCCCGCCTACCGCCTAGAGGATATTTTCTGGGTCATCGATCAGATGAAGGCCCACGGCACCAAAATGTTTACCCGCATCAACACCAACGGCACCGCCTGCGCCATCCATGGACGGGACGTGTGCCCGGAGTTCGCGGGCCGGCTTGACGAGGTGTCCGTCTCACTGAACACTGACACGGCGGAAAAGTACGAGGCCCTGTGCAACCCCCGGGTTCCCAACGCCTATCAGGTGATGAAGGACTTTACCAGGGAGATTCGGAAGTACGTGCCAAACGTGACCATGACGGTGGTGGATACCATCCCGGCGGAGGAGATTGAGAACTGCCGGAAAATCTGCGAGGAGGAGATCGGCGCCACCTATCGGGTGCGGGCGTATATCAAAGACTGATGCGCCTCCGGGAAACACTGCGAATAAGATACAAATGAGAACCGGCCGCAGAGGCGGCGGAAAGGATTAAACAATGTTTCATTTAATTGGGTCTTTGATTATGGGTGCGCTGGTAGGCTGGATTGCCGGAAAGCTGATGAACGCAGAGGGCACCGTCCTGCGGAATATGGTGGTGGGCGTCATTGGCTCCTTTGTGGGCAGCGCCGTTTTTGGGCTGCTGGGCTTCTATGCCTACGGCTTTTTCGCCAACCTCCTGGTGGATGTGGCAGGCGCGTGCCTCTTCATCTGGATTGGGAGGAAGCTTTTCAGATGAAAAGCAAAGGCTGCCCCTGAGGCAGATAAGTAAAGGTATACAAAGGAAGGGCGGTCTGCGGACAGCCCTTCCTTTGTATACCTCCCACCGGAAAGGGACGGCCGGTATTTGCAGGACCAGCCCGGCCCCTCTTGCAGCATGCCTATGTGACATTTGGAGCCGTGAAGCTATACTTGTACCAGCGGATAGCCCGGTTTTCCCTGAGGACGGCCCGCAAAGAGCAGGAAACGGTTTTGTACGGTATGGCGACATTCCGCCAAACATGCGGGCAGAGAAATGGAGCGGACGTTTTTGGCGTTTTTTATAACGGGATTTCTATCCGGAACCAGAGAAAGGCCAATATAGACAGCCTGCTGCTGAACCGGTGGTTTGAAGGCCGGGAGACGCTCCGGAGGCCGGGGCCCCCGGAAAAGGTCTAAAGCGCCCCGGTCTATCCCCGGGATTGGGGAACGGAACAAACCTGCCCGGCGGAAAGGCTCCGCCGGGCAGGTAACCATGATGGATCAATCCGCTATAGTAGGCACGGCGTCCTGGGGGATGGGGCAGACATAGCCCCCCTCCGTCCGCTTCTGAAATTCTGCCTTTGCCGCCGCCAGCAGGGACGGATCTGCCAGCAGGTCTATGGCCGCTGCCGCCAGCACCTTCCCGGCGTGGAGGGCCGCCCTGCGGGCAATATCCGTGCGGCCGACGGAAACGTTCTGCCAGCTGTGGCCGGGACTGCCGTTGGGCCATGTCGCGGCGTGGATTTGCCCGGTGGGGCACTGCCAGCTGACGTCCCCCACATCGGTGGAGCCGGGCTCAAAAGCGGGGCCTTGATACAGTGGGCACAGGAAGTCGTTCATGGCGTGTCCCCCGTTTTCCACCCGGAGGGCCCTGACCTCCTCCGCAATGGCCGGGTCAAACTCCGCGCCGATGCCGGGAATCCCATCACTGCCGGGATAGGTCTTCGCCAGGGCGTCGGCAAAGGCGTGTTCCTCCGCCGTGTGGCCCGGAACCCCTATAGCCTGGAAATTCCGGTACAGAACTGCCTCCAGGGCGTGGTTGGGCACGGTGTCTGCCAGGCCGTCGATAAAGACCTTCTCAAAAGTGGTACCGGTCATCAGGGCCGCGCCCTTGGCGATGTCGTCTACCCGCTTTTGCAGTTCCACCGCCTCAGCCACGCGGTTGGAGCGGACCATGTACAGCACGGAGGCCCGGGGCTGGACCACGTTGGGGCTGCGGCCTCCGGCGTCGGTGATGGCGTAGTGGACGCGGGCCCTGTCACTCATGTGCTCCCGGAGATACTGGACGCCGGTGTTCATCAACTCTACCGCGTCCAGGGCGCTGCGGCCCCGCTCCGGATCCCCGGCGGCATGGGAGGCCACGCCAATGAATTTGTACTGGGTCTGGATGCAGGCGTTGGAGGAGCCGGTAACCACCTCGTTGGCGTCGTCCGGATGCCAGGTCAGGGCGGCGTCCAGGCTGTACCAGAGGCCGTCCCGGGCCATGAAGGCCTTAGCCGCGCCGCCTTCCTCGCCGGGACAACCGTAAAGGGTTACGGTGCCGGGGCATTGGGCGGATTCCAGATAGGCCTTGACCCCCAGGGCCGCCGCCAGGGCCCCGGCCCCCAGGAGATTGTGCCCGCAGCCGTGGCCGCAGCCGCCGGGGACCAGTTCCTCCCGTTCCAGGCTTCCGGGCTTCTGGGAAAGGCCGGACAGGGCGTCATATTCCGCCAGCAGGCCGATGAAAGGCCGCCCTGTGCCAAAGGACGCGGAGAAGGCGGTGGGAATCCCGCAGATTCCACGCTCCACAGAGAAGCCCTCCTGTTCCAGGACCTGGCAGTACAGGGCGGCGGAGCGCTCCTCCTGGAGGGAAAGTTCCGCGCAGTCCCAAACGCCGTCCGACACAGCGTTGACCACAGGGGCCTTTTCGTCAATGGCGGCCAGGGCCGCGTGTTTGCAGTCAGTCATGGAAAATTCCTCCTTGAAAAGAAAAGCGCACACACTGTGTGCGCTTTTGTGTTACAGCACCTTGCTGAGAAAATCCTGAAGCCTGGGATTCTGGGGATGGATGAACAGGGATTCCGGCGCGCCCTCCTCCAGCAGACGGCCGTCCGCCATAAAGAGGACCCGGTCGCCCACTTCCCGGGCGAAGCCCATCTCGTGGGTTACGACCGCCATGGTCATGCCCTCTTGGGCGAGGCCCCGCATAACGTCCAGTACCTCCCCCACCATTTCCGGATCCAGGGCGGAGGTGGGCTCGTCAAAAAGCATGACTTCCGGTTCCATGGCCAGGGCCCGGACAATGGCCACCCGCTGTTTCTGCCCGCCGGAGAGTTGGATGGGATAGGCGGCGGCGCGATCCCTCAGGCCTACCCGTTCCAGAAGGGCCAGGGCCTTTTCCTCCGCCTCGGCTTTGTTCGTGCCCTTCACCTTGATGGGGGCCAGGGTCATGTTGTCCAGTATGGTCATATGGGGGAAGAGGTTGAAATGCTGGAACACCATGCCCATTTTCTGGCGGTGCTTGTCAATGTTCACTTTCACCATTTTCCCGGTCTGGGGATCCTTGTACTTCCTCCGGGTGATGTCTACGCCTTCGAAGATGATGGAGCCGCTGGTGGGCTCCTCCAGCAGGTTCAGGCTCCGCAGGAAGGTGGACTTGCCGGAACCGGAGGGGCCGATGACTACCACCACCTCGCCCCGGCGGATGCCGGCGGATACGCCGTCCAGGGCCTTGATGGCGCCGTGGTTGTAGTATTTTTTCAGGTCGGTGACCTGGATGATGTTATCGGACATCGCCACGGCGCATCCTCCTCTCAAAGTAGGCAATCAGCTTGCTGGTGGGGAAGCAGAGGCAGAAATAGATAATGGCAGCAATCATCAGAGGTTCCATGATAACGTAAGTTGCGCCCTTTACAGCGTTGACGCTGGACATGAGATCCTGCACGCCGATAACATAGGTGATAGCGGATTCCTTGATAATCACCACGAACTCATTGGCGATGGCCGGCAAAATGTTTTTCAAAGCCTGGGGCATGATGATGTACCGAAGGTTTTGCACCTGTTTAAGGCCTAGGCACCGGGCGGCTTCAGTCTGGCCGCCGTCCACGGACTGCATACCGGAGCGGATAATCTCACACAGGTATGCCGCCGAGTTCAGTCCCATTGTGACCATGCCGGGAACAAACCGATTGAACGCAATGAAGCCAAACATCTGAAATGTGGGCAGCTTCACAAGCGTAAAGACACTGTGATAGATAATCAGAATCTGCACCAATACCGGGGTGGAACGCATAACTTCCACGTAGGCGGTGGCGAAGAAGCCCAAGGGATTGAATTGGCTGACCTGATAGAGAAAACCGCTGTCCCGCTTCAGCCCTTGTGCGTCTCTCTCAAAAAATCCAAATACATTGGGGAAATTTTTGGCAAGCCACAGGGCGGGGCGGAAATTGCTCATCCGCATAACCGCCAGCAAAATAGCCAGTATAAAACCAATGATCACCGTTGTCAGTGCCAATAGTATCGTGACAGCAAGGCCCTGCCGGAACAGCAGGCTGTAACGCATGACCGTTGGGAAGTTTTCCGGACGAATTATGTGGCTTTTCTCCACAAGATGTACAAGAAGCGCCACTGCACCGCCAATCAAGACGATATAAAAGACCAGCAAAGCCAGTGTGAGAACACCTTGCCGGACCGATCCTCCGGAAGAGAGGCGCTCCGGTTCATTTTTCCGCCGGTTGAAATCACCCATGGGGGATTCCCCTTTCTCATTTTCTCTAAATTCCGGGTCTGTACTCACAACCGGAAAACGCGGAAAGGCTCTTTCCGGTTGTCAACACGGACGTCAGGCCGGTTCCTCCCCACGGCTGGGGGAGGAACCGGCAGATTGTGTTTTCAAAAAGGCTTTACTCAGCCCTGGGGACGGCCCTGCTCGTCCAGCAGGCCCTCATAGACCTCGCCGGTGGCAAGTTCGTTGGCCTCCGCCACGAAATCAGCCATGGAGCCGTCCTGCAGGGCGGCGGCAATGGCGGCGTTGACAGCCTGGAGCAGGACGGGATTGTCCTTCTGCACGCCGATGGCGGAACCGGCTACGTCATAGGGTACGTCCAGGATAATAGCCAGTTCGGGGTAGTTCTTGGCGTAGCACTCGGCCACGGCAGTTTCAATGTAGGCGCCGTCCAGCTTGCCGGAGATCAGTTCCATCAGGATATCGGGCACCTTGCTAAGCTGGATCTGCTGGGCGTTGGGGCTGTTGGTCTGCATCAGAGTCACCTGGATAGAGCCGGTCTGGGCGCCGATCTGGTACTTGGGATCATTGGTGGCTTCCAGGTTGGGGAACTGATCCTCCTTGCCCTTCACGGTGACGAAAGACTGGCCGCCGATGTAGTAGAGATTGGAGAAGTCCATGATGTTGGCCCGATCGGGATCGGGAGAAAGGCCGGCCACACCCAGATCAACCGTCTTGTTATTTACCTCCATCAGAACGCCATCGAAGTCCATCGGGTTGACGTCAGCTTCCAGTCCCAGAAAATCGGCGATATAATTGATCAGGGCCAGATCGAAGCCTGCCAGAACAGGGGTGCCGTTCTCGTCAATGGCATAAAACTCATAGGGGGCGAAGTCGGGGCTGGTGGCAACGGTGAGCTTACCCTCGGTGACAGTCTGCAGCTGAGGCTTCAGTTCTTCCACCATGGCTTTCAGTTCCTCCATGGAAAGGGCGCTGAAGTCGATTTCCTTCTCGCTGCCGTCCTGGGTGCCGGAGTTGGTGTCGGTATCGCTGGAGGTGCCGGAACCGGCGTTATTGGCGTCGGAGCCGGTGTCGGGGGTGTCTTTTCCGCCGCCGCAGGCCGCAAGAGACAGCACCATGGCCAGTGTCAGCAGAAGCGTGAACAGTTTTTTCATAGCAATCTTCCTTTTCATCGAAATAGAATGTCCCCGCAGGACGGGGTTTTCCAGCTTTCAGGCAGGCGGTTTCGGCCTGCCCGGAACTGGTGTTACCTTACCACTCCCCTGAATAGATGTCAATACTTTTTCATTAGTTTTGCATAAATATTTGTGTAAATTCTGCCATTTTTGGAATTTTTCCGGTGAACTCCCCACATGTACCCGGTAAGGTTGTGCATTTTAACCGAAGAGAAATGAATACTAAAATGAATATTCATAAAAAGCGCAGGGAGGCCTGCCGGGGATATCCCCCTGCCGGGCTTCAAATGGTCTCGGCATTTAAAATCGGGCTCTCCGGATAGAAGCAGTCCCGTTCCGGCTCCTTGTGTTCCACCACGGCGGCAAACAGCACGCTCAGGGCCTGATAACTCTGGTAGGCCAGATTTTGATCGATGGTAAAATCCACCAGACCCTCCCGCAGCAGCTGCCGCACCTCCGGGCCGCTGTCGTGAACCAGGACCCGGATTTTCCCTGCCAGCCCCGCCTTCCGGATGGCCTGGGCGCAGGCGGCTACGCTCTGGTTGGCCATATAGATGTACCGGGGCGGCGCGGTATCTGCCAGGGCCGCGGATACCGCCGCCAGGGTTTCGGAGAAATTTTCGTGGGTGGCGGCGATCCGGCAGTCCTCCCGCCGGAAACCCCGCTCCTCCAGCCGCTCCAAAAAGCCCTCCGCCCGGCCCCTGTGGCCGGCATATTCCGGCCCGGCGTAGACCAGCAGCAGCGGATCCCCGGGCCCCAGGAATTTTGCGGCGATCTCCCCGGCAATGCGGCCTGCCCGGTGGGCGTCCTCCCCCACGTAGCAGATCCGCCGGGAGCCGGGAATGTCGGAGTTGAAGGCGGCCACCGGGATATGCCGTTCCGCCAGTTCTTCCAGTTTGTCCCGGAGGGCCGGGCACCCGGCGGCGCAGAGGGCCACCGCCCGGGCTTTTTCCTCCACCGCCCTGTCCAGCAGGCGGAGGCACTGGGTCATATCTGCCTGCCGGTAGGGGTAGGATACCACCTGTACGTTATAATCCCGCCGCTCCTCCAGGAAGCGGGCAGTTCCGGCGGCCATGGCCTCCCCCACGTAACCCTCCCAGGCGGGATGCACCACGGCAAACCGCCAGGGGGTGCCGCTCATGGCCAGGGCGCTGGCCACCCGGTTGGGACGGTAGTCCAGTTCCTCCATAACCGCCAGCACCCGGGCCCGGACCTCCGCCTTCACATAGGGCCGGTTGTGGAGCACCCGATCCACCGTGCCGATGGAAACCCCGGCCCGCTCCGCGATGATTTTAATGGTTGCCCGCATGGCGTCCTCCTTCGCAAATTCCGGCAGAAAGCCTGAAAATCCCCTTTCAGGCACAGTCATATGATTTAATAACATAACATGTTTCTGGTTCCTGTCAAGGTTATTTTGGTACACTTTCCATGAAAAGAAAATTTTATGTATACAAATCCCGCTGTCTGTGCTATACTACATAAAATCCGGCGTCGAGACGCCGGAGTTGCCTTTCGGGCAGGCTCCGGATTCCTCCGCCGTGCTTGATCGTATTTCACCGGCCTGGGACGCGGTTCCCTCCGGTTAAATAGAGCCTGCGCAAAAAGCGGGCGCGGCAATTCTCTCATCATCGGGTATATGGGAAACGAACATGACGTGACTGAACCCCTGCCGGCGAAACGGGGCCGGGCAGGCGACAGCCGTCTCTTCTTTGCGTGCCCGTTTTTGGGGCCCATCCGGTTTCCGAGGCTGAGAGCGTTTGTTACATATTCTGTATGAATTAAAGGAGTTCTAGTATCTATGGCAGAAAAACTGAAAATTATCCCCTTGGGCGGCCTGAACGAAATCGGCAAAAACATGACCGCCTATGAGTACGGCGGCGAGATCATTGTGGTGGACTGCGGCATGGCCTTCCCCGGGGACGACATGTACGGCATTGACTGCATCATCCCGGATGTGACCTACCTCATCAAGAACCGCTCCCGTCTCCGGGGCCTCTTCATCACCCACGGCCACGAGGATCACGTGGGCGCGATTCCCTATGTCCTCAAGCAGGTCAATCTTCCCATCTACTGCACCCGCTTCACCGCCGGCCTCATCCGGCTGAAGCTGGAGGAGCACGGGCTGGCCAAGTCCACCAAACTTATCACCGTGGAGCCGGGAAAGAGCGTCCGGGCGGGGAAATTCACCGTGGAGTTCATCCACGTGAACCACTCCATCGCCGACTCCGCCGCCTTCGCCATCCATACCAAGATGGGCGTGGTGGTCCATACCGGCGACTTCAAAATTGACGCCACCCCCATCGACGGGGAGGTCATTGACCTGGCCCGGTTCGGGGAACTGGGGAAGGAGGGCGTCCTGTGCCTCTGCGCCGACTCCACCAACGTGGAACGTCCCGGCTACACTATGAGCGAGAGCGCCGTGGGCCAGACCTTCATGCGGCAGTTCCAGGGGTGCGAGGAGCGGATCATCGTCACCACTTTCGCCTCCAACGTCCACCGCATCCAGCAGGTGCTGGACGCCGCCGCCGCTTTTGGCCGGAAGGTGGCCGTTACGGGCCGTTCCATGGAGAATATCATGAAGGTCTCTACGGAACTTGGGTATATGAAGGTGCCGAAAAACACCCTGATGGACGTCAACAAGCTGAAAGGCCTGCCGAAGAACAAGCAGGTCATTGTCACCACCGGCTCCCAGGGCGAGGAGATGAGCGCCCTGTACCGCATGGCCTTCTCCCAGCACAAGCAGGTGGAGGTAGGCCCCGGGGACAAGGTGATTATCTCCGCCTCCGCCATCCCCGGCAACGAGGTGACGGTGAGCCGGGTTATCAACGAACTGTTCCGCAAGGGCGTGAAGGTGGTCTATGACAAGGCCGACATGCTCCATGTCTCCGGCCACGCCTGCCAGGAGGAACTGAAAATCATCCACGCCCTGACGAAGCCCCGTTTCTTCGTCCCCCTCCACGGGGAACAGCGGATGCTGCAAATCCACTCCCACGTGGCCCAGCAGATGGGCATGGATCGGAACCATATCGCCATTGCCGACAACGGCTCCGTGATTGAACTGACGGTCAAGACCATGAAAATCGGCAGTTCTGTCCCCGCCGGGGAGATTTACGTGGACGGCTCCGGCGTCGGGGACGTAGGGGCCGTGGTCATGCGGGATCGGAAGCGGCTGGCAGAGGACGGCATGGTGGTCGTGGTACTGCCCATTTCCTCCCACAACGGGGATCTGCTGTCCCCGCCGGAGATCATTACCCGGGGCTTCATCTACGTGAAGGAGTCCGGGGATCTGATCAAGGCGCTGCAGGCCGCCGCTATGGACGCCGCCGGCAGCGTCAGCCGCCGCAGGGGCCGGGACGACGGGGAACTGCGCGGGGCGGTGAAATCCGCCGTCAGCAGCTATCTCTTCAAAAATACAAAGCGCAGCCCCATGGTGATCCCTGTGGTGACGCGCCTGTAAAAATGGATAACAGAGGCGGAGGCAGCCCAAAGGGCTGTTTCCGCCTCCGCTTTTCCGGCGGCTGCTCACCGGACGCCCCTGGGGGCACAGCCGGTAAATTCCCCGCCTGCCTTGCTGAGACGCTTCTCTGCGGATTTCTCTTTTCGGCAGAACCAGCGGATTTTCCCCCTTTCCGCCCAAAAATAGTACCGGGACCAGCCGCAGGCTGGTCCCGGTACTATTTTTGGAAGATTGGATGAAAAGAAGTTTTGTCTCTTGCAAGTATTAAGATACAGGAGATTTGTTAAGCAAACCAGCCTCAATTGTTAAGAAAGTCTTAAATCTTATGTCAACCAACTATCCCGCTTTAAGCCGGGCTATCCCCTGCCCTGCCGCGCCGGGAAATGCCCCGCCCGCTGCAGGCGGGAGGCTCGCGCCAAGGGCGGGGAGCCTATGGACGGCCCAAAAAGCCGCAGCGAGCGGCGTGGCAGATGCCGCAGGCCGCGTTTTCGGGACAAAGGCGGCAGGCCCGCACCTGGCAATACCCAGCCCCCCCCTTTTTCATCCGATCCTTCAGCCTTCCCGCAGTTTTGCGAAAAACCGGCTTAAAACCTCCCGGCACTCCGCCTCCAGTACGCCCCCTACCAGGGCAGGGGGATGGGGGAAATTCTCCATAAAAAGATTCGTCACGCCGCCGCAGGCACCGAAGGTGTTGTCCCGTGCCCCATACCAGACTCGCCGGATGCGGGCGTTCAGAATCGCCCCGGCACACATGGGGCAGGGCTCAAGGGTCACGTACAGTTCGCAGTCCTCCAGACGCCAGGAGCCCAGGGCCCCGTTGGCCTGGGCGATGGCCTCCACCTCCGCGTGGGACAGAGCGGAGCATGTCTCCTCCCGGCGGTTCCGTCCCCGGCCCACAATCTGCCCCTCCCGGACCACCACACAGCCTACCGGCACCTCCCCCGCTGCCGCGGCTTCCTCCGCCAGGGCAAGGGCCTCCGCCATAAAGCGTTCCTGTTCCGTTGACATTTTCTTCCCGCCTTTCCGTATGAAAGTTGGCATATTTGTCCAAACTGACCGTATGAATAGTATCAGGAGGGACAACGCCATATGAAAAAACTATTTTCTCTCAAAAAAACAAAGCCCGACCCGGAACTGCTGGCCCTGAAGGCCGAACTGTTGCGGGCCCAGACGGATCTGGCCTGCGCCTACCAGAGATTCGACGAGGCGGTGGATCCGGAACTGGTGGAGTCCTGCGTGTACCAGATTAGTGCGGTGAAAGCCCGGTGCAACTACCTGATCCGGTCCATTAAGGAGCGGAGCCCCGGCGAAGGGGCCCTGGCCTCCGGGCCGCTCCTGCGGGGGGATGTGGTATGGACCTGAGCCAGAAGATCATCGCCGGGCTTCTGGCAGGATTCTTCCTCATTGCCTTGCTGCGGGTATTCAGTTCACCCCTGCGGATAGCGGTCAAACTGCTGGTGAATACCCTCTTGGGGTTCCTGGCCCTTTGGGCGGTGAATCTCACGGCGGAGTTCACCGGCCTGGCCCTGGGTGTCAATCTCTGGAACGCGCTGGTGATTGGCGCCCTGGGCCTGCCAGGGTTCGTCCTGCTGCTTCTGGTGCAGTGGGTGCTGTAGGGTACATAGGGGACATAGAAGGGCCCGGTGCGCGGCGGCCGGGGACAAAGAGGGAGGCCCGAAGGGCCTCCCTCTTTCTTACTGCTCCTCGTCCGTGACAATCAGGCCGTAGCCGCCGGATTTCCGCTTATAGACGATACAGAGGCTGTCGTCCTCGCTGCTGCGGAACACGAAGAAGTTGTGATCCAGCAGGTTCATCTGCAAAATGGCCTCCTCGGCGCTCATGGGCTTCACGGAGAACCGCTTTGTGCGGACGATGGGGAACTCCTTCTCCTCGGCCACCTCGAAATCATCCGCAGGGGCGGGAGGCGGGAACCCCTCGCTGCGGAGTTTCTTGGCCAGGCGGGTCTTATTTTTCAAAATCTGACGCTCAATATATCCTACCGCGGCGTCTACCGCGCCGCGCATATCTCCATCCGGGGCTTCCGTCTGGGCGCGAAGAAGCGTACCGCTGCCCCGAATGGTCAGTTCCACGCTGCAAAGGTGGTTTTTCTCCACGGAGAAGGTCACGGACGCGCTGGCGTTCTCGTCTCCAAAATACCGATCCAGCTTGGAGATTTTCTTCTCGGTGTAAGCCTTGATGGAGTCGCTCAGCGAGACTTTCTTACAGGTATAGGTGTATTTCATCGAGATCGCTCCTTTCGTGTGGAAGAGAGACGGGAGCCTCCCTTTTTTCCATTATAACACATTTGTCACATTTTGCAAAGGGAAAAGAAAAAATCTTTCGCGCTTTATCAGTTTCGACAAAAATAGTGGAAATGCGGCAAAACTTCCTATTTACAAAAGATCTCCCGGGGTGTAAGATAATCCAGGAAGCTTTCCAATATCCCACCCGCTTGGGCCGCGCGGCGCACAGCGCCGGGCGGCCCCTTTCTATCCTCACCAGGGCGGGCCACGGCTTGACAACAGGCCCTGCCGTGCTATGATAGCCTATAGGGATCCGCGGCCGGAGACTGCGGCCCCGCAGCCTGTTTTGCTGGAACCAAAGAAGAAAGAAGGGACCCGATATGAAAACCGGACTGGTGCTGGAGGGCGGCGCCCTGCGCACGATCTTTTCCGCAGGCGTGCTGGACGCCTTTTTGGACACAGGCCTCCCCCTGCCCCACTACACGGTGGGCGTTTCCGCAGGGATTGCCTACGGCGTCAGCTACCTCTCCCGGCAGAGCCGCCGGAACCTGAAGCTGATCACCACCTACGCGGGGGATTCCCGCTATATGGGCGTCCGGAACTGGGCCAAGCGGGACAACCGCTCCTATTTTGGGCTGGAGTTTGCTTATACCACCATCCCCAACCAGCTGCTGCCCTTTGACTACGACACCTTCGAGGCCTATCCCGGCACGGTGGAGGCGGTGGTGACGAACCTGAACACCGGGAAAGCGGAGTATCTTCCGGTCCCCCGCCGGGACGAGCATAACCTGCTGCTCCAGGCCACCTGCGCCATTCCGCTGATGTTCCCTGTCATTGAATTGGAGGGCCAGCCCTATCTGGACGGCGGCTGTGCCGACCCCATCCCCTGGAGGCGGGCCCTGGAGGCGGGCTGCGACAGAGTGGTGGTGGTTCTGACCCGGGAGCGGGACTACCGGAAGGAGCAGGGGCGGTCCATCCGGGTGATGGAGCGGGCGTTCCGGAAATATCCGGCCTTTATGAAATCCCTGCGGGATCGGGAGATCCGGTACAACCGCTGCCGGGAGGAATTGTTTGCCCTGGAGAAAACTGGGGAGATCCGGGTGATCGCCCCGGAGGATACCTTGGGCTGTTCCCGGACAGAGCGGGACAAGGACGTCCTGCGGGCCCTGTGGCAGGAGGGCTACTTCTCCGGCAGGGCCGTCGCGGAGGATATCCGGCAGTTCTGGACGGCGGAGGCCGTGTGAAAAATGGGGAGCGGAAAAACCGCTCCCCATTCTGTATTTTCAGATGGGGCAATCCCTGCCCTTTTTTGTCAAAAAGTCCTCTTTACAAATAAAATATCCTCCTATATAATAGAAACGCTGGAAATCGGTGCGAAATGACAGAAGAACGGAGAACCGCTTATGGCTTTGATTGAATATGACGTATATAAACAGAAACTCCGGGACCTGAGCCCCGAACTGGAGAAACTCTCCGCCGCCCTGGGCATTGAAAGCGCCCGGCAGGAAGCCGCCCGCCTGGAGGACGAAACCGCCCAGGACGGGTTCTGGAACGATCTGGAGCGTTCCCAGAAAGTGCAGCAGCGGCTGAAGCAGCTGCAAAACAAGGTTGTCCGGCAGGAGAAGCTGGTCTCCTCCCTGGAAGATTTGACGGCCCTTTGCGAGATGGGCCAGGAGGCCGAGGACGAAGAGCTGCTGGAGGAACTGAAATCCGAATTCGCCGCCCTGGAGGAGCAGGTGGAGGAGACCCGCATGGCGACCCTCCTCTCCGGCGAGTACGACGGCTGCGATGTGATTTTGCAGTTCCACCCCGGCGCAGGCGGCACCGAGGCCCAGGACTGGGCCCAGATGCTCTACCGCATGTACACCCGCTGGGCGGAGCGGCATGGGTTCCAGTGGAAGACCCTCAACTACGAGGACGGGGACGAGGCGGGCCTGAAATCCGCTGCCGTGTCCATTGAGGGTGAAAACGCCTACGGCCTTCTGAAAAGCGAAAACGGCGTCCACCGCCTGGTGCGGGTTTCCCCCTTCGACGCCAACGCCCGGCGGCAGACCTCCTTTGCCGCTGTGGAGGTCATGCCCCAGATTGAAAACGACAACTCCATTGAGATCCGGGAAGAGGATATTGAAATGCAGGTCTACCGGGCCAGCGGCGCAGGCGGGCAGCACGTCAACAAGACCTCCTCCGCTGTGCGGCTTATCCACAAGCCCACCGGCATCGTGGTGGCCAGCCAGCAGGAGCGGAGCCAGTTCCAGAACAAGGACAACTGCATGAAGATGCTCCGGGCAAAGCTTTTGGAGCTGAAGGCCCAGCAGCATGCGGAGAAGATCTCCGACATTAAGGGCGTCCAGATGAAAATCGAGTGGGGCAGCCAGATCCGCTCCTATGTGTTCATGCCCTACCAGATGGTGAAGGATACCCGCACCAGCTTTGAGACCAGCGCCATTGATGAGGTGATGGACGGCAACCTGGACGGTTTTTTAAACGCCTATCTCACCCAGCTGGCCACCGGGGAATTGAAAAAATAACGGCTTTTGCAGATACCGGAAGAGGCGGGGATTTTCCGCGCTGCCTCCGCTGTCGGAGAATTGACTGTCCCTCTCCCAAGCTTTTTGAAAAGGCGCGGCTGTCAGGGCCGCGTCCTTTTTCCGCCTTACTTCTAAAGATACAAAAAGGAATATACAGATGAAAGATAACAAAATGCAATCACCTGCTCCTGGCGGGACGCCCCAGGAAAACAAGATGGGCGTCATGCCGGAGGGCCGCCTTCTGGCAGGCATGGCTGTCCCCATGATGATCTCCATGCTGGTCCAGGCCCTTTACAACGTGGTGGACAGCGTGTTCGTGGCCCAGCTGAGCCAGGACGCCCTGAACGCCGTGTCCCTGGCCTTCCCCCTGCAAAACCTGATGATTGCCCTGGCCGGAGGCACCACGCTGGGCGTCAACACCCTTCTCTCCCGCTCCCTGGGGGAAAAACGGCAGGATATGGCGGATCGGGCCGCCAACACCGGCATTTTCCTGGCCCTGCTCAGCTTCGCTGCCTTTGCCGCCCTGGCGCTGCTCTTCTCCAGGACCTTCTTCCTGGCCCAGACGGACAACGCCGTCATCGTGGAATACGGCGTGGATTACGCCCGCATCTGCCTGGGCTGCTCCGTGGGGCTGTTCAGCCAGTTCTGCTTTGAACGGCTGCTGCAATCCACAGGACGCACCACCCTCTCCATGTATACCCAGCTGACCGGCGCGCTGCTGAACATTATCCTGGATCCCATCCTGATTTTCGGCCTCTTCGGTATGCCCCGGCTGGAGGTAGCGGGGGCCGCCGTGGCCACGGTGATTGGCCAGATTGTCGCCGCCGCTGCCGGCGTTGTCATCAACCTCAAGTGCAACCCGGACATCCATATCCGCCTGAAAGCCATCCGCTGGGACACGGCGGTGATCCGGGAGGTCTACCGGGTAGGCTTTCCCTCCATCATCATGCAGTCCATCGGCTCCGTTATGGTCTTTGGCCTCAACCAGATCCTCATCTCCTTTACGGAGGCGGCTACCGCCGTGTTCGGCGCGTATTTCAAACTCCAGAGTTTCATCTTCATGCCGGTGTTCGGCCTGAATAACGGCATGGTGCCGATTGTCAGCTATAACTATGGCGCTGCCCGCCTGGATCGGGTGCGGCGGACCATGAAACTGACCATCTGTTCTGCTGTCTGCATCATGACCCTGGGCTTTGCCGTCTTCCAGCTGGCGCCGGGGATGCTGCTGTCCTTTTTCAGCCCCTCTGAGGAGATGTACGCCATCGGTGTCACGGCTCTGCGGATTATCAGCTTCCACTTCCCCCTGGCAGGCTTCTGCATCATTGCCGGTTCCGTGTGCCAGGCTATCGGGAACCCCTTCCACAGCCTGATTGTCTCCGTGTGCCGCCAGCTGGTGGTGCTGCTGCCTGCGGCGTGGCTGCTGGCCCGGAGCGGACGGCTGGAACTGGTCTGGCTGGCCTTCCTGGTGGCGGAACTGGTGTCCCTGACGCTCAGCAGCATTTTCCTCCGCAGGACCATGCGGGCCGCGGAGGCCCGCTTGCAGGGCGGGGCCTGATGCGGGCATACGGGGATTCTGCCCGGCGGCATCCCCTGCGCAGTTTAGGCTGCATCTGGACTGATTCTGGAGGTATTCCATGAAACCATCTGTCAGCATTATTGTTCCTGTCTACAACGCCGAAGCCTGTCTCAGCCGCTGCGTGGAAAGCGTTTTGAATCAGGAGTACGAAAGCTTTGAACTGCTTCTGGCGGACGACGGCAGCCGGGACGGCTCCGGCAGTATCTGCGACGCCTTCGCCGCCGCGGACAGCCGCGTCCGGGTCTTCCACAAGGAGAATTCCGGCGTGTCCGGCACCCGGAACCTCTGCCTCAGCCAGGCCCGGGGCCGCTATCTCCAGTTCCTGGACGCCGACGACTGGATTACCCCGGACGCGACCAAACTCCTGGTGCGGGCCATGGAGGAGCACCGGTGCGATCTGGTGGTGGCGGACTTCTACCGGGTTGTGGGCGAGCGGGTCTCCCACAAGGGGGACATCGACGAGGACGGCGTCCTCAGCCGGGAGGAATACGCCGCCCACATGATGGAGAACCCCGCGGATTTTTACTACGGCGTGCTTTGGAACAAGCTGTACCGCCGGGATATTGTGGAAAAGCACAGCCTCCGGATGGATCCGGACATCAGCTGGTGCGAGGATTTCATGTTCAACCTGGAGTATATCCGCCACGCCCGCCGTTTTTTCGCGCTCCAAGTGCCCATCTACTACTATGTAAAGACCAAGGGCTCCCTCTGCACCCAGGGGCTCAGCATCTCCAAGACCATCCAGATGAAACTGTCGGCCTTTGAATATTACAACCAGTTTTACAAGACGGTCCTGGATGAGGAGGAATACGAAAAGCGCCGCCTGAAAATCTACCGTTTCCTCATTGACGCCGCCCAGGACGGCGTAGTCCCGCCGGTATCCGCGCGGCTTGGCAGCGAGCGGATCCGGGTGCCCCCCGCCGCGCTGGAGGGCCAGGGCCTGCTGTTCGACTTCTTCCGGGAACGGAAGCTGCTGGACTACTACCTGGAGGCCGCCGCCCTGAAAAACGATCTGTCCCTCCAGGAGGCCCGGCTGCTGCTGTATCTCCGGCAGCCCGGGGCGTCCACCCGGCGGGAACTGGCGGACTTTACCGGCCTTTCCCGGGGCGGGCTGTCCATCCTGCTGAACCGGCTGGAGGGAAAGGAACTGATCGGCGTTTCGGAAGCCCGGGAGGCCGAGGGCCGGGAAAAGCGGCTGGACATTGCCTTCCAGCCTGATGCCGCCCCGGTCCTGGAGGATATGGAGGCCGCGTGGCGGGATTTCACCGCCGCAAGGCTCTCCGGGTTCAGCCAGGAGGAGCGGGAGCAGTACGGGCAGCTTGCGGGAAGGGTGCAGGAAAATATCCGGAAAGTGCTGCAATGACCGGGCTCCCCGGCCCCAGGACGGCCTGGAAAGCCTGGGGGCCGGTTTGGGGCGGATAGGGCGCAAAAAAATTTCAGGCTGACGAAAAAGGCCGTTTGGCCAGTTTCGTCAGCCTCTGCGGACGCTCCGGCGTCCGCTTTCCTGTTTACTGCTTCAAATACGCTTCCGGATCCATGGGGACGCCGTCCTTACTGACGGAGAAGTGGAGATGGGGCCCCTGGGCGGATTCCGCCGGGGCAGTGGAGCCTACCGCGCCGATGATCTGCCCGGCAGAGACGCTCTCCCCCATCCGGACGTTGGGCCGGGCCTGGAGGTTGGCGTAGGTGGTCTGGTATCCCCCGTCGTGGTCAATCACCACCATGGTGCCCATCATGGGATCCTCCGTGACGGCGGACACCGTGCCGGAACTGGCGGCCAGCACCGTGGTGCCCTGGGGGGCGGCGATGTCCAGGCCGTCGTGGGTGCGCCAGTCCGCCATAGTCTCGTTGTACACCAACTCATCCACGGCAAAAACCGTTACCACCTCGCCGTTCAGAGGCGAGACAATGAGCCTGGGGGCCTCAGCAATCACCGGCGTGTCGTCCACCTCCGCCTCCGGCATGGGGGCGGGGGGCGGCTCCGGCGCCGTCTTCTCCGGCGCTGCCTCCAGAGGGGCGGGGGCCGTGGTCTCGACCACCGGCTCCGTCTCCCGGACGTAGGGGGAGAAGGCGGAATCCTCCGCCAGCGCAGGCAGATCCTCTTCCGGCTGCGGATCCTCGTGGAACAGCAGGAAATAGCCTCCCACGCCCGCCGCCAGGACACAGGCCGCCAGGGCAACGTAAAAGCCTGTGCCGCTGAGGATGGTTTTCAGTTTGTTTTCCATACTTGAATCCCTCCCTAAAATATAGGTTCTAGGGGAAGTATGGACGGATTTCCCAGGGGATATACACAGGGAAGATCAGGAAAATGAAACTTTGGGGAGAAGCTGCCCTTTCCGGGGAGAGGCCGGGAACTGCCCGGCCCAGGCCCGCAGGCAGCCTTTCCCGCAGGCAGCCGGGGCCGTCCGCCGGGATCCGCGGCGGCGCGGCCAAAAGGGTTTTGGCCCGGGAGAGGGAAACCTGGGCTGCTCAATGGGAGGGTACAGGGGTTCCAACGAAAGCCCGTGCGGGCGGGGCGAGGGGATTTGCGTGAAAGGAGGTGGGCCCCGCCCGCGGGGCTTTGTTGGAAACATAAAACGGTGCCGAGCGTTTTACTCAACACCGCTTTGATCAAATCAAAACACGAAAGCGCACAGCGAAAACCTGCAAGGCCCTTGAAAAAGGGCGGCAGATCTGGTATGCTATCTTACGTGGTGCGATTATCAATCGCTGTGCTGAGTGGGCTTTCACTCGTACAGGGCCGCAGGGTGGTTCGGACCTTGCGGCCTGCCGCGTTTATGTTTCCAGACCCTATTTTAATCGATTCGTGTCGAAAATGCAAGGGCTATCCGGAAAAAAATGGTCCCCGGCGGAAAAAATTCCGCCGGGGATTTTTTGCTGCGGGTTCCTGCCGTTTACCGCCGTCGCCGGGCGTAAAACTTCATGGACAGGGGCACGGAAACCGCCGTCAGGACCAGGGGCACAACGGGCAGGAGGAACTTTACGGCGGAAATGGCGGCGGGCACCTCTTCCACAAAGTAGGAGGCCGTCCCGGCTGCGCCGCAGATCAGGAAGATGAAGAGGAACATGAACATCCGCCCCCGCTCCACGCCGAAGCGGAAAATGCCCGGAAGGGAGACCGCCATGACGGAGGCGCTGGTGCAGAGCCCCACCAGGATCATGAGGAAGTCCGGCCCGCCGGAGAACCCTGCAAGGGCCAGGGCCCACTGGACGATAACCATGACCACCGTCATGGCGGCTACGCAGATCCAGCCGAAAATGTACTTGCTCAGCACCAGATCCCGGATGGAGTAAGGCATCATGCCTGCCAGGGTGTCCCATTTGCTCTGCTCGTCGTAAGCGATGGAGGTATAGGGCAGCATGGAGCACCAGACCGGCAGGAAGATACTGCCGAAGTCCCGGTTAAAGGTGATAAACACCACGAGAATCAGGAGATACAGCCGCAGCTGCTTGTTAACCACATAGAGATCTTTGATCAAAAGGGCTTTCATGTCACTTTGCTCCTTTCACCATGGAGAGGATGATATCCTCCACCCCGGCCCGCTCCAGCTGCATGGTCCCGGGCACCAGGGATCGCCGCACCAGGGCCCGGACGCCGCCGTAGGGGCTCTCCTCCCGGTGCACTACAGCTTCCGGCAGGAGGCTGTCCGCCTGTTCCCGCGTACCGGTGAACAGGGCGAACTCCTCCAGGAGGGAGTCCTTGTCCTTACAAAAGAGGAGGCGGCCCCGGTGGATGGCGGCGATGTAGTCGCAGAGTTTTTCCAGGTCGCTGAGGATGTGGGAGGAGATGAGGATGGAGTGATCCTCCTCCCGGGTGAACTCATAGAAGATGTCCAGAACCTCGTCCCGGACAATGGGATCCAGGCCGGCGGTGGCCTCGTCCAGCACCAGCAGCCGGGGATGGTGGCTCAGGGCAGAGGCGATGGCAAGCTTCATCTTCATGCCCCGGGAAAACTTGCTGAAGGGTTTGTTCCGGGGCAGTTCAAAGCGGTCCAGATAGGATTCGTACAGCGCCTTGTCCCAGCTGCGGTAGGTTGCGGCCATCACCTTCCCCACCTGGACGACGTTCAGGATCTCCGGGAAGTAGGCCTCGTCCAGCACCACGCCGATATCGTCCTTGATCCGGAGGAATTCCGGGGAGGAAGTGTCCACCCCCAGGACGCTGGCGGATCCGCCGTCGGGCCGCAGGGCACCCATGAGGATGCGGATGGTGGTGGATTTCCCGGCGCCGTTCTCCCCCACCAGGCCGCAGATAGAGCCGCTGGGCACCGTCAGGCTGATGTCCTGGAGGGAAAAGCCGGTAAAGTTTTTTTCAATATGGGATAGTTCAATCGCGTTCATGCAGGTATGCCTCCTCTGTGAGAATACGGAGCATATCCAGCAGTTCCTCTCGGGAAACGCCGCAGTTCTTTGCCAGTTCCGCGGCGGCGGACAGATGCCCCTCCAGTTCTTTCAGATGCTGTTCCCGGATGAGTTCCATGTTCCTCTCCGCTACAAAGCAGCCCTTGCCGGCCACGGTGTACAGGAGGCCGTCGGCCTCCAGTTCGTCGTAGGCCCGCTTGGTGGTGATGACGGAGATTTTCAGGTCCTTTGCCAGGGCCCGTATGGATGGCAGCGCCTCCCCGGGCCCCAGGGCCCCGGAGACAATCTGCGCTTTAATCTGGGTATAGATTTGATCGTAAATCGGCTGGCTGTTGACGTTTCGGATAATCAGTTCCATGGATGTTCTCCGTTCGTACTGTATATGAACAGTATACACAGTATAAACGGTTTGTCAAGAGGGGCGGGAAAATTTTTTGCAAAAAATTTTGGAAGCGGGCGGGGCCGCCTGCCCGGGCTGCCGGAACACGCCCTGGAAAACTGCCGGGAAATGTGATATACTACTGGGGATTTCAAAAAAGGAACGGGGGCGTCCGGCTTGGAGACCGTCAGCGGCGTGAACAACTGGAGACTGATTGTCCGGCGGGAGGCGGACGGCGTGGTGATTGTCCGGGCCTCCACCTGCGACGCCAGGGCCGCCCTGCCGGAAACGCTGCTGGGCCTGCCGGTGACTGCCCTGGGGGATCACGCCCTCTCCCCTTCTGCCGGTGAGGCGCCGGGGGATCGGATAAGGGTGGCCTGCGGCCCCGTGCCGGATGATGCGGAGTGGGGCAACCGCCGCCTGGAGGAACTGGCCCTGCCGCCCTCCCTCCGCCGGGTGGGGGATTACGCCCTGTTCAACTGCTCTGGCCTGAAAACCCTCTGCCTTTACGACAGTGTCCGTTACTGGGGCGGCGGCGTCCTGATGAACTGCCGCCTGCTGGACACCCTCCGCATTACCCAGGCGGAGGAGGGGGAGGCCCTGGCCTACTTTGCCGGGGAACTGAGCCGGGAACTGGACGTGACCGTCACAGGGCCGGAGGGGGAAACCGTCCGGCTGCTGTTCCCGGAGTATGCGGAGCAGTATGAGGAGAACTGCCCCGCCCACCATTTTGATTACAATATCCAGGGGGCCGGTTACCCCTACCACCACTGCTTCCGCAGCAAGCGGCTGGATCTGCGGGAGTATGACAAGCTTTGGCCGGGTTTCCTGGCCATGGAGCACGACCCGGAGGCAGCCATCCGGCTGGCCCTGCGCCGCCTCCGGTATCCCCGGGAACTGACGGAGCGGGCGCGGAAGGATTACCTCGCCTATCTGCAAGGCCATGCCGGGGAGGCCCTGGAGGCGGCTTTGGCGGAGCGGGACGGGCCCGGCCTGCGGTTTTTGCTGGACAGCCTCTCCCCGGATCAGGAGGTCCTGTCTGCCGCCCTGGCCCTGGCCCGGGCGGGGGAGGATACCGGCGCGGTGGCCGTTCTGCTGGAGGAGCGGCGGAGGCGGTTCCCGGCAGGACGGGAAAAGGCCTTTGATTTGTGAAGGATGCGGAGAGAGGAGGCGTGGAAGGATGGATGACAGGCGGGACTATGCCCCTGTGGGGCGGGAGATTCTGCTGGCTGCCCGGAACGAACTGTACCTGCACCTCCCCTATCTGGACGCGGCGCTGTGCGCCCTGGATTTCCGTCCCGGCGGCGGGGTGACCCTCTCCCTGGCCACGGACGGGGAGGCCCTGTACTACGACGGGGCGTATCTTGCGGAGCGGTTCCTCCGCTCCCGGACGGCGGTGAACCGGGCTTATCTCCATGTGATCCTCCACTGTATGCTGCGGCATCTGGGAAAGAAAAAAGGGAAGGTGTCCGAACTGTGGGATCTGGCCTGCGACGCGGCGGTGGAGAGTATTCTGGATGATTTGGAGTACCCCTGCCTTGCGGGGGACAGCGCCCCCCGCAGGCGGAAATTCTACGGGGAGTGCCGCATGGACATGCCGGTGCTGACCGCCGAGGGGATCTACCGCCGCCTGCTGCGGCTGGATCTGCCGGAGTATGAGCGGGCCATGCTCCAGAGGGCCTTCCTGGTGGATGATCACGGCCTCTGGGATATGGAGCGGGAAGGCCAGCAGTCCCAGCGGCAGGATCAGAAGTGGCGGGATCTCTCCGAAAAAACGGAGACCTCTATGGAGACCGTCCTGGCGGGGCAGTCCACCGGCGGCGGTACGGTTTTGGAGCAGGTGAAGGCGGCGGTACGGGACGACGTGGATTACCGGGCCTTCCTCCGCCGGTTCGCCGTCCCCCGGGAGGTGCTGGCGGTGGACGGGGATGCCTTTGACTATGTGTTCTACACCTATGGCCTCCGGCTTTACGGCAATATGCCCCTGGTGGAACCGCCGGAAACCCGGGAGGAAAAGCGGATAGAGGATTTTGTCATCGCCGTGGACACCTCCATGTCTACCTCCGGGGAATTGGTCCGGCAGTTCCTGGCCTGCACCTACGCCATCCTCCGCAGCGCGGGCACCTTCACCCGGAAGGTGAATATCCGGATTCTCCAGTGCGACGACCAGATTCGGTCCGATCGGATCATCCGGGACTTGGAGGAACTGAAAGGTTATATGGAAAATTTCCAGCTGGCAGGCGGCAGCGCCACGGATTTCCGCCCGGTTTTCGACCACGTGGAAAAACTCCGGGAGGCGGGGGCCTTCACCAGCCTCCGGGGCCTCCTCTACTTCACCGACGGCATGGGAGTCTATCCGCAGAAACGGCCGCCCTA
Source organism: uncultured Oscillibacter sp. (assembly GCA_910584995.1). GTDB lineage: Bacteria > Bacillota > Clostridia > Oscillospirales > Oscillospiraceae > Oscillibacter. Next base: position 138,383 of record CAJUDW010000002.1, read on the forward strand.
TGAGACGGCCTTCATCCTTCTGGAGGAGCCGCCCCTCTCCGTGAGGATCCCCCCCTGGGCCATCCGGCTGGTGCTGGATCTGCCGGGGCTGGAGCGGGCTGTCCGGGAGGCGGCGGATTTGGACGGGCTGGAGATAGACGATCTGCCCCAGCTGTAACTGCCGGGGGCGCAGGGTTTTCCCGGAAAGCGCGCCCTGGGGCGCGGATAAAGAGACTAGGAGAATAAAGAGAGGCCGTTATGAATATTAAACAGGCAAAACAGGAGATTTTGAACACCCTCAAGGCATATCTGGCCCGGGACGGGCTGGGAAACTATCTGATCCCCTCCGTCCGCCAGAGGCCCGTATTGCTGATGGGCCCGCCGGGCATCGGCAAGACCCAGATCATGGAGCAGGCGGCAGCGGAGGCCGGGGTGGGGCTGGTGGCCTATACCATCACCCACCACACCCGCCAGAGCGCCGTGGGACTGCCCTTTATTGAGAAGCGGATCTACGGCAGTGAGGAGTTTTCCGTTACGGAATACACCATGAGTGAGATCCTGGCCTCAGTATACCGTCTTATGGAGCGGACGGGCCTGCGGGAGGGGATTTTATTCCTGGACGAGATTAACTGCGTCTCGGAGACCCTGGCGCCCATGATGCTGCAATTCCTCCAGTGCAAGACCTTCGGCAACCAGAGGTTGCCGGAGGGGTGGCTTATTGCGGCGGCGGGGAATCCGCCGGAGTATAACCGCTCCGTCCGGGAATTCGATGTGGTGACGCTGGATCGGGTGAAGCGGATGGATATTACGGCGGATTTCGCCGTCTGGAAAGAGTACGCTGTCCGGAAGGGCGTCCACGGGGCGGTTGTCTCCTATTTGGATATCAAGAAGGACAACTTCTATCGGGTAGAAACGGCGGTGGACGGCCTCCAGTTCGCCACCGCCCGGGGCTGGGAGGATCTGGGAGAACTGATCCGCGCCTATGAGGACCTGGGCCTCCGGGTAGACCGGGAGGTGGTGGGGCAGTATATCCAGATGCCCCGGATTGCCAAGGATTTTGCCAACTACCTGGAACTTTATTACAAGTACCAGCGGACCTACCACGTAGAGGATATCCTTCGGGGCACGTGGCAGCGGATTACCATGCTGGAACTGCGGGAGGCCCCTTTTGATGAAAAACTCTCTGTTCTGGGCCTGATCCTCTCCCGTCTCCATGAGTCCGCCCGGGATACCCGCCTCCAGGACGCCCTGGTTACCGCCCTCCACGCCGCCCTTCTGGAGTTCAAGGAGAAGATCCAGGATGCGGATCCGGCGGCGGTACTGGCCCAGTTGGTCTTCCAGCGGCAGGAAAAGCTGAAACAGGCCCGTGAGGCGGGCCGTTTGGAGCGGGAGGCCCGGGATCTGGGCCAGCGGGAGATCAACGCCCTGGAGGGGTACGGGAGCCGCCTCCGCAGGGAGAACCCGGCGGACGCCATGGAGGCCGTCCGGGGCTGGTTCCGGGAGGAAGTGGAGAAGCGGAAATCCTTGGGGACAGAGACCGGCGGCATGTTCGACAACGCCTTCCGCTTTCTGGAGGAGGCCTTTGGCGACAGCCAGGAGATGGTGATGTTCGTCACGGAAATTACCGCCGGGTATGACACCAGCTGGTTTGTGGAAAACTTCGGCTGCTCCGCCTATTTCCGCCACAATCGGGAACTGCTTTTCGACGATGTGCGCCGCCGCATCCGGGAGGAGATTACCGCCGTTCAGGCGGAGAAGACGGAGGAAGAGGACAATGGATGAGAAACTGCGGAAAATTGAAGCGGTTTTGGAGGAGAAGGTCCGCCCCGCCCTGCGGGCCCACGGCGGAGAGATCGCCGTGGAACGGCTGGAGGATGGCGTGCTCTATGTGAAGCTGCTGGGCCAGTGCGCCGGGTGCCCCTCCGCAGATTTGACCAACGAGACGCTGGTGGAGGCGGAACTGGTGAAGGCCCTGCCGGATCTGGTGCAAAAGGTGGCGGTGGTGCAAACGGTCAGCGACGAGCTTTGGGAGCAGGCAAAGCGGCTTCTGCGGGATCACCATCTTTGACCACCTCCCTGCCAGGGGAAAGCGGCCGGCAGATCAAAAAGCGCGGGCACGGAGAATTCCGTGCCCGCGCTTTGATTCGGCGCTGATGCAGATGTACAAATCGCCTGCGGCGGGGATTATTCCATAGGCGCGCCGCACTGGGGGCAGAACTTGCTGTCGCTGACGGCGCCGCAGATGGGGCAGGCCTTGCCGGCGGTTTCGGCCTCATCAGGGGCCCCGGCCTCTTCTTCGGCCTTCACAGGCTTGCTGGCCTCCAGTTCGGCGATCTTCGCCTTGGAGGCGTTCACGGCCTCTACCAGTTCCCGGACGGTGTCGGGAATTTCGCCCTCATATTCGTTGACAAACCACTCGCCGATGGAACGGAAGGTCTTGTCAATCTCCCGCTGTTCCCCGGCAATGGCTACGTTGATCTTGGCGAGATCCGCGGCGCCCTTCGCCTTGTCGGCGGCAGCGGCGGCCATATCCTTTGCTTTTTTGGTCAGTTCGTCAATAGAAAAAGCCATATTGAAAACTCCTTTCATAGATCGGGCGCTCCGCCCGGGTATGTCCATATTCCATGAGACATAGTATACTGGAAACAAAGGGTAAATGCAACAAATTTTCGCTTTGTTTACACAACGTTTACGATAAAAGCCACAAGAAATTGCTGCGCGGCAGCGATTCTTGCGGCTTTTGCAATGATGTTTCCTGTATCCTTTCCCTTTATAGGGGCATGACACCCGGGGCAAATGTTTCCGTTCCGAACGCGCCGCCCTGTTTTACAGCCTCCGCAGCATGGGGTATTTATAGGTTTCCAATGATCCCCAAGGGCAGGGCAGATTTTTCAGATTTTTATTCGGCTCTCTTTCAACTGGTTCATTCACCATATTATGCGCCATATTTTCCGGATAATAATTTGTAAAGAATGTAGAATCCCGGACATGCCACCCTGGGAATATTGTTAAAACGCCGGAAATGAACTGCTTTTTGGAAGGCCGGCGGCACACCGCCGCAGGCCCGCTCCCCTGCCAAGAAAATTTTCCCTGTCCCGATTTCCCGCCCTTCCATCTTGACACCCCGGACAAATCCTGCTAATATGCTAGCAAAGGAAGCCGCTTCCTCTCCCCTGGCGGGACGGGGCGGGCTCCGGGAAAAAGTGAATAGCGCGATGAACGGAAAGAGTAGCGGTATGGACCAACGGACAGAGAGGGCGCGTCACCGGCTGAAAGCGGGCCCACGGAGGAGATCGTGAAGTGCGTCCGGGAGCGCGGGGGATGTGGACGCCCCCCGGCCGGCCTCCGTGAAAGGGCCTCCTTGAGTAATAAAAGAGAGTGGAACCGCGATTCGTCGCCTCTCGTACTTTTTGGTACGGGGGGCTTTTTTGATCCTCCCGTCCGGCACAAGGAGATTGGTAAGTTATGGCAAAACGCGTAACCCGGTTGGGCGGCCTGCTGGCCGCCTACCAGCGGCGGGACCCCGCTGCCCGCAGCAAGCTGGAAATTTTCCTGCTGTACCCTGGCGTACACGCCGTCCTCTATCACAGGGCGGCCCACTGGCTGTTCCAGCGCCGCTTTTTCTTCCTCGCCCGGTGTGTTTCCCAGTGGAGCCGGTTTTGGACCGGTATTGAGATCCACCCCGGCGCGAAGATTGGACGGCGGCTGGTGATTGACCACGGGATGGGCATTATCATCGGCGAGACCACGGAAATCGGCGACGACTGCCTCCTCTACCAGGGCGTCACCCTGGGAGGCACCGGTAAGGATCAGGGAAAGCGCCACCCCACGCTGGGAAACCATGTCCTGGTGGGCTCCGGCGCCAAGGTCCTTGGGCCCTTCACCGTGGGGGATAACGCCCGCATCGCCGCCGGGGCGGTGGTCCTGCGGGAGGTGCCCCCTAACTGCACCGCCGTGGGGGTGCCCGCCCGGGTGGTCCGCTGTGCCGGCCAGCCTGTCTTTTACGCAGACGATGTGGATCAAATCCACATGGCAGACCCGGTCCTGGAAGAACTGACCGCCATGTCGGAACGGCTGGAGCAGCTGGAAGAGGAACTGTACCGGCTGAAAAATAGAAAAGGAATGAAAGGAAGGCCCGCCTGATTATGTATCTTTACAATTCCGCTACCCACAAAAAAGAGGAATTCAAAACCCACACCCCCGGCCGTGTGGAGATGTACACCTGCGGTCCCACCGTCTACCATTTCGCCCATATCGGCAACCTCCGCTCCTATGTCATGGAAGACGTCCTGGAAAAATACCTCCGTTACGCCGGATACGATGTGAACCGCGTCATGAATATCACCGATGTTGGCCACCTCTCCAGCGACGCGGACACCGGCGAGGACAAGATGCTCAAGGGCGCGAAGCGGGAGCACAAAACGGTGCTGGAAATTGCCCAGTTTTATACGGACGCCTTTTTTGAGGACTGCCGCCGCCTGAATATCAAGCGGCCTGACGTGGTGCAGCCTGCGACCGGCTGCATTGACGAGTATATCCGGATTATCTCCAAGCTGGTGGATACCGGCTACGCCTATCTGGCGGGAGGGAACGTGTATTTCGATTCCTCCAAATTGGCCCGCTACTATATCTTCAACGACCATGACGAAGAGGATTTGGCAGTGGGCGTCCGGGAGGGCGTGGAAGAGGATGAAAACAAGCGCAACCGGAACGACTTTGTCCTCTGGTTCACCAAGAGCAAGTTTGAGGATCAGGCCCTGAAATGGGACTCCCCCTGGGGCGTAGGCTATCCCGGCTGGCATATTGAGTGCTCCGGCATCTCCATGAAGTACAATGGGGAGTTCCTGGATCTCCACTGCGGCGGCGTGGACAACGCCTTCCCCCACCATACCAACGAGATTGCCCAGTCGGAGAGTTATCTGGGCCATCCCTGGTGCACCCACTGGTTCCATGTCCATCACCTCAACACCAACGACGGGAAGATGAGCAAATCCAAGGGCGAATTCCTGACGGTCTCCCTGCTGGAGGAGAAGGGCTATGATCCCCTGGCCTACCGCTATTTCTGCCTCCAGAGCCACTACCGGAAGGGCCTGGTCTTTACCTGGGAGAACCTGGATAATGCCCAGGGGGCCTATCAGAAGCTGGTGGGCCGGATTGCTGCCCTTGTCCCTGGGGGGGAAGTGGATCACGAGATTTTTGTGGATTATAAGGCCCGGTTCCTCCAGCAGATGGGGAACGATTTGAACACGTCCATGGGCGTGACGGCCATTTTTGACGTGCTGAAGGCCAAGACCAACGACGCCACCAAGCTGGCCCTGATCGGGGACTTTGATACGGTGCTGTCCCTGAGCCTGCTGGACAAGGCGGCAGCGAAGCGGGCGGAGATTGCCCAGGCGCAGACCACTTCCGCCGGGGGCTATGTGATCACCGGCCAGGGGGATCCGGAGATCGACGCCCTGGTACTCCAGCGCTACGAGGCCAAGAAGGCGAAGAATTTCGCGGAGGCAGATCGGATTCGGGATGAACTGAAAGCTTTGGGTATTGAGATTGTTGATGTCAAAGGCGGCGTCAACTGGAAGCGGGTTTGAGAAAAACGCATAAAAATGTCAGTGGTTGGCGGCATTGCCGAAGGTGTGCCGGCGGCTTCTGAAAGCGACAGGAACCGTTACTAGGCAGAGTGACGGTTCCTGTGTTTTACCACACTCGAACAGTAAATCGTCCAGGCGGAGGGCAAAAAGATAAAAAAATAGTAAAAAAGGGCTGAAGCAACGCTAAGTTGCCTAAATGTAAATCATAATTGGTTTACAATAGTTGGGATATTGATTAAAATCAAGAGGTGAAATAAATGAAGTTGAATGGAAAACTGGTTTACTTACGGAAGAAAAAAGGGCTTACCCAATTAGAATTGGCGGAGACCGTGAAGGTGTCCCGGCAAGCTGTGTCTAAATGGGAATCGGGAGAATGAAGAACTCCTTTGTGAAATGGGGAGTTGCTGTATTGCTGCTTTTGATAATGATAGGGCTTGTTTGGTTTTTTTATAACAACCATGAAAGGACCTTTTCAGTTAGAGATATGGTAGGGGAAGAGGTGGTTGCTGAACCAGATGGAAATTTTTCAGTAGGATGGTAGAGATGGAGGGAGGTGACACGTTTAATCATTACCAAACAGAGCGCGATACGGCAGATACATATGAATGGATTCATGTTCATGGGGATCATATTGGCTGGATCCACACGGATTACTATACTGATGTGGAAGCGGCGCGTTCCATGGAAGAAGCTTCTGCGGCGGCGTGGGCCCGATATAAGGAATTGGGAGAAGCTGCAAAAAAACTGTTATTTATGAAGTGGCATGATGTGCGGCAAGATAAAGAAGGAGTTCTTCCTGTTATTATGTCTGTCCCTGATGGTGTTGTCGGCATGTACGCCTGAGATAAAAAACGCTGACATGGAAGCTGAGAATGATCAAGAGGGCGGTTATCAAGAAGAGATTGGTAACACGGATGAAGCAGAGGCAGTTGGGGATAAAACGGTCTCTGATATTCAGATTAAACCGGTTCCCCCAAATATTCTACAGCCTGAAGATATAGAAAGAGAATACGCGGCAAAAACGCTGCTAAATTCTGCGTTTTCTTTCGATAGTGGCGATTCGGCACCGACAACTACTGAAGAGAATGGACTGGTGAGCCTTCGATATTTGAAAAATGAAGAAGATCCCAGTGATTTTTTCGTTGTGGATTTTTGCCAAGGCTATGATTTCCCTATGACCCTATATCACTTTTCCCATCCGAATGATGAAGACAAACATATTGAGGACGAAAAGGACTTTGCTTTTGATGAGGGGATGGTAGAAGAAGCGAAACGCTTTCTTGCAGAAGTATATGGAGTGGATTGCGCTGCGTCAGATATTTACGCTTATGGATATGAAAATAAAATTTCCGTGCAATTCAATGTAAGTGAAGATCAAGTATTTCAGGTTCGCTTTTATTACAAAGAGAAGCAGCCGGTAGGGCTGCTTTACTTTACGGAAGAGGCCTATGCAGAAGAGGCAATGGAAGCGAATGATGCAGTGATATTATTCTCCTCTAGGAAGAGATAAGGATACAGGCGAACTTGTTCTGGGAAAAATGCCGGCGGCGGTATATCGTTATGGTTGCGGCAAAACGCAGAAACCGCCGCTCCGGCAAGTGGTTTTTTGATACAATAAAAGAGACTTGACGGGCCCGCTGGTGGAGGCGCGCCCTGTATTTTTTAGCATAGCAGTGAAAAAGCCGCTGTCAAGCGGAAGAGGGGGCGGGAATTCCGCCCCCTCTCGTTATATCCGGCAAATAAACGCTTTGGCAGCGGCTGGGCCATTGGCCGGGCCGCTGCCGGACGTCAAGTTGAAGCGCTGAAACCTTGCGGTATCATTTGAACACGATTTTATACTGCCCTGCCACGCCGGGAATCAGGGAGAGGAAGGTCCGGAGCGTTGCCTCCGCCTGCTGGTTGGCCTTGGTAAGCAGGCCGGAGGCAATAGCTTTTTTCTCCATGGCGGTTTTCTGGTCGCTGATAAAGGCGTTATAATCCTCCAGAGTCACCTCGTTGAAAAGGCCGTTTTTCACCTCCACCACCTCGATGCTTTCCTGGGGGATGTTATTGTCCGTGACGGTGCTGACGGGCAGGATGACGGTAATCGTGCGGGAATCCTCATTGACGTCAATCTGTGTCTTGCTCAGGTCGATGCCTGCTTTAATCGTGCCGTCATAGGTGATGAGGATGCTTTTTCCGCTGAACGGCAGCTTCCAGCCGTTGCCCCATTGCGCATAACTCTCGCTTTTATCCGCGTTTGTGTAGATATACTCCTGGGTCACCAGCTGCTGAAGGGATCCCAGCTGGTCTTTGATGGTTTCGCTGGTGATGACGGGAACGGAATTCCGCTCGCTGGCCTCCTCGGCCTCCCGCAGCCGCGTGTTCATCTTTTCCAGCAGTTCGTGCTGCCGGGCCAAATCCTCCTCCATTTCCTTCTGGCGGGCATGGGCGGCGAAGGAGGTTTTCAGCAGCGCGGCTACGGCGATCAACAATACCAGGATCACAAGCCAGGGGATTAGGCCTCTGCGTTTTTGGCGCTGCACCATGAATACCTGTGTCTTCTCTTTCCGTTCTCCCGCGCTGTCTTTGAAATCAAGTTCCATCTTACGGCCTCCTTGCAAATTTTGGCCATGTCCGGGGACATGCCTGGGTTATGGGGGATGCAGTTTCTGCGATGGGGGGATTTTCGCAGCAGCGGCCTTGGAGGCGTTTCCACTCCCAGACGCGCCGGGCGAAAAACAAAAAACGCCGCGCAGGACTAACGCCCACACAGCGTAAGAAGGAACTTCTTATGCGATGTCCGCTGCAGAATACGCAAAACCCGCCCCTTGCGGAAAGGGCCGGAATGTCGTATCATATTCCATACGCCGCGGCCTTTTGGCTGTTGTGTAGGTGGATTGGACACCGGCATAGGCTTGCAGGTGTTGAGAGCGTCTGCAAGCCGTCGCATTTTCATGTTTCTTGTCTGCTATCATAACACAAATCCAATTGGGGTGCAAGGGGCTTTCCGCTCCCTGCCTATGGGGCGGAGAGGGGGACGGAATTTCCGCCCCCCTTTTTGTTCCATTTTCTGCGCCGGAGGTTTCCTGTCAGCCGTGCCCGGCGGCTTGGGCAGGACCGGCTGACGGCCGGGGGATGCCAGGCTATAGGGAAGGCGGCGGAAAGGGCATACCGGGGGGCGGCGCAGGGCCGGCCCATTTATACGGGGCCCTCCAGGGCCTCCAGGCCTTTCAGCCAGTAATCCTCCCACTGCTGCCGGAGCCCTACGGCTATCCCCCGGGGCATGGGGATCCGGATACTGTCCGGGAGGGCACCCTGCAGGCGAAGCGTTGATTTATTCACCTCTGTGACATAGCGGAGATTTACTGCAAAGCTGGCTCCGCAGAGGACGAATTCCGGGTGCCGGAGCAGGGCGTCCAGTTCACTGCGGAAGGAGCGGCGCAGAGTGACGCTGTCGATTGTTTCCCTGTTGGACAAATGGTAACGGGCGGTGTGATTCACCAGTTCTACATACATAATTTCATCCAGCCAGATCAGGCGCGTGCTGTTCCGGGTTTTCACCGTGACGCAGGCGGCTTTTTTTTGTTCTGCTTCCTCCAGGGCTTGATCCAGCACCTCGAAAAGCCGCGTGCTCTTGACAGGTTTAAGCAGATAGTGGAAGGCCCGGGCGTCATAGGAGTCCACAGCGAAGTCCGGAGAGACGGTGAGGTAAATAATTGTGCCCCGGCATCCCAGTTCCCGCAGGCGGATGCCCAGTTCAATGCCGGACATTTCCGGCATGATCACATCCAGAATGTATAGATCGAAATCGCTTCCCCCTTCCGAAAGCAGAAGCTGCTGACCGGAGGAGAAAACGGATATGCTCAGCCCTGGACAGCTTCCGGAATACTCCCGGAGCATGGCGCCCAGGGCGGCGCGTTCTTCTTCCCTGTCGTCACACACGGCAATTTTGGACATGGCATGGCCTCCTTTGCGAATTTATTGCAAAAATATACAAATTTATTGCAAAACGAAAAATTATCCATAGAATTCGTTTGAAAAAATCTTGCAATAATGAACATAACATGGAGAGAGACGGCCTGTCAAGGAAAAAGGAAGGTTTCGGAGAAACAAAAAGCCGCCGCCCAAGCTGGGCGGCGGCTCTGCCATATACGTCCTGTAGAATATCAGCGCTTGCTGAACTGAGGCGCGCGGCGGGCGGCCTTGAGGCCGTATTTCTTGCGTTCCTTCATACGGGGATCGCGGGTCAGGAAACCGGCCTTCTTCAGGATGGGGCGGTTATCCTCGCTGGCCAGCAGCAGGGCCCGAGCAATGCCGTGGCGCAGGGCGCCGGCCTGGCCGGACACGCCGCCGCCGGAAACGGTGGCTACGATGTCCATCTTACCGGTGTTGCCGGTGGCCTCCAGGGGCTGGCGGACGACCATCTTCAGGGTGTCCAGACCGAAGTACTCGTCAATGTCGCGGCCGTTGATGGTGATGGCGCCGGTGCCGTTGGGGAACAGATGCACCCGGGCCACGGAGGACTTCCGGCGGCCGGTGCCGTACAGATAAGGCTTTTTAGACTGATACATTCTCTATTCCTCCTTACTCGGCGTCCAGAGCGATGGGCTTTTGGGCCTGCTGCTCGTACTCGGCGCCGGCATAGATGTGCAGGCGCTTCAGGGAATCCTTGGTGACGGTGTTCCGGGGCATCATGCCGCGGACGGCCACACGCATGGCCAGTTCCGGCTTATCCTGCATCAGGATGCGGTAGGGGGTTTCCTTGAGGCCGCCCACCCAGCCGGAGTGGGTGCGGTAGAACTTCTGGGAAGCTTTCTTGCCGGTGAGGACAGCCTTCCCGGCGTTGATGATGATCACGTTGTCGCCGCAGTCGGCGTGGGGGGTATAACTGGGCTTCAGCTTGCCGCGCAGCAGATCGGCGGCCCGGACGGCGGTCTTGCCCAGGGGCTTGCCTGCGGCGTCCAGGATATACCACTTGCGCTCAATGTTGGCCTTATTCGCCATAAAAGTGGACATGGTCTTTCCTCCGTATCATAAAGTTGCGTTTGTTTTGGCCTTGTTTGAAAATTGCCGGAATCTTCGGTAAAACTGGCGGCGCTCCGTCAATTTTCAAACAGGGCCGGGAACAAACAGGTGGCTCCGTTCACATTAGGAGCAGGAATACTTATATCACAGGAAAAACCTCCTGTCAACAGCGATTTTATTTATCTATAGGAAATCTCTTAATTTCTCTTCTTTTCTCGCGTTATCTCCTGATTGCTCACTTCCTATTTTTGAAATCGGCCGTAGGGAAAAACCTCCGGCGCCAGCGCGCCGGAGGCCTCCCTTTTTGTCTTATCCCCGTTCCCGCAGCCGCTTCAGCTGCCGCTGGAATTCCTCCGGCAGCGCGCAGCGCAGTTCCACCGGTTCCCCGCTCCGGGGATGGCGGAACCGCAGTTCCGCCGCGTGGAGGCATTGGCCCTGAAGGCCGGGGACCGGCTTTTTGGCCCCATATACGGTGTCCCCCAGCACCGGGTGGCCGGTATAGGCCATGTGAACCCGGATTTGATGGGTGCGCCCTGTCTCCAGACGGCATTCCATGTCCGTATAGCCGGAAAACCGCTCCAGTACCCGCCAATGGGTAACGGCGGCGCGCCCGTTGGGCACCACGGCCATTTTCTTCCTATCTGACGGATGCCGCCCGATGGGGGCGTCTACGGTGCCGGTATCCTCCCGGGGACCGCCTGTCACAATGCAGCGGTACACCCTGGCCAGGGTGTGATCCTGCAGCTGCGCCGCCAGCCCCTGGTGGGCAAAATCGTTTTTCGCAACGGCTATCAGGCCGGAGGTATCCCGGTCAATCCGGTGGACGATGCCGGGCCGCAGGGCCCCGCCTACGCCGGAGAGGGTGTCCCCGCAGTGGAACAGCAGGGCGTTTACCAATGTGCCGTCCGGGTGGCCGGGGGCCGGATGCACCACCAGCCCCTTGGGCTTGTTTATCACAATTACATCCGCGTCCTCGTATACAATGTCCAGGGGAATATCCTGGGGGACAGCTTGGATGGGCTCCGGATCCGGCAGGGACACCTCCACTGTCTCCCCGCCCCGCAGGCGGTAATTTTTTGACAGGGGCTTTCCGGCGGAGGTGACCCGCCCCTCCTCCAGAAGCCGGGCGGCGGCGGAACGGGTCAGATCCGCCAGGGTTTCCGAAAGCCAGGCGTCCGCCCGTTTCCCGGCGCAGGCGGCATCCGCAGAGAGTGTTAACAGTTCCATCCGTCAGGCCCTCTTGTCGTATTTTTCGTAAAACCACAGATAGTACACCGCCCCCAGGATGGCCCCGGAGACCACGCAGATATCCGCTACGTTGAACACCGGGTAGGAGGGCCAGAATTCAAAGTGGAACATGTCCACCACGTATCCCAGGCGGGCCCGATCCACAATGTTCCCCACGCCGCCGGAGAGGATCAGGCAGCAGGAGAGCACACCCAGGGGATGCCGGACCACCCGTTTGGCCAGCAGCAGGGTCACCGCCAAGACAATGGCGGAAGTCAGGGCCAGCAGCAGCCACCGCTGGCCGGAGAAGCTGGACCAGGCGGCCCCGTAGTTGTGGACGGTCCGCAGTTCAATAAACCCGGGCAGGAAGGGCAGCCCCTCCCCCAGGGGGATATGGGCGGAGACCCAGTCCTTCACCCATTGGTCCAGCGCCAGCAGGCCCAGTGCCAGCAGGGCCCCGGCAGTGTAAATCATATCAACGCTCCTTTGCTGAATGAACGGAGGGCCGGAGTCTTCTCCGGCCCTCCGCGAAAAAACCCGTTAGAACGAGGGCAGTTCCCGCACCACAGCGGCGCAGCGGAGGCAGAGGGTGGGATGCAGGGAGTCAGACCCCACAGCGGGGCTGTGCTTCCAGCAGCGCCCGCATTTGCCGCCCTGGGCGGGCATGACCTCCACGGCCAGTTCTTCGCCCTGTGCGGTTTCTACCTGGGAGACAATCAGCAGATCGGCCAGTTCCCCAGCGTCCATCTTCGTCAGGAAGGCATCTCCGGCGGGCACGGTGAGGCGCACCTTGGCCTCCAGGCTCTTGCCGATCTTCTTTTCGGCCCGGGCTGCCTCCAGGGCGCCGTTGACGGCATCCCGGACGGCAATGATCCGATCCCAGCGGGCCATGGCCTGGGAATCCAGCGCATAGTCCAGGAAGGGCTTGTTCATGTCGTTGAAGAGGACGTTCCGCCCGTCGTCCCCGTCCTTGTGGGCCATGGCCTGCCAGATCTCGTCGCAGGTGAAGACCAGGATGGGGGCCATCAGCTTGGTCATGGTGTCCAGGATCAGGTAAAGCGCGGTCTGGGCAGAGCGGCGGACGGCATCCTCGCCGCAGTACAGGCGGTCCTTGATAATGTCCAGATAGAAGTTGGACATCTCCACCACGCAGAAATCATTTACCGCATGGGTGATCACCAGGAATTCGTAATTGTCATAGGCGGTGAAGCACTTTTCCATCAGGGCGTTCAGGCGGGTGATGGCCCAGCGATCCAGGGCCTGCATCTCCGCCGGGGCGGCTGGGTGGTTGGGGTCAAAGCCGTCCAGATTGCCCAGGCAGTACCGGGCGGTGTTGCGGAATTTCAGATAGTTCTGGCTCAGCTGCTTGAAGATATCGTGGGAGCAGCGGACGTCGGCGTGGTAGTCGGCGCTGGCGGCCCAGAGCCGCAGGAGATCCGCGCCGTATTGGTCAATGACCTCGGCGGGATCCATGCCGTTTCCGGCAGATTTGTGCATGGCCTTGCCCTCGCCGTCCACAGTCCAGCCGTGGGTAACGCACTCCTTGAAGGGCGCGCCCTTGCCAAAGGCCCCCACGGCGGTGAGCAGGGAACTCTGGAACCAGCCGCGATACTGATCCAGGCCCTCCAGGTACATGGTGGCAGGCCACCAGCCCTGATCCCGCTTCATGGAGGCGAAATGGGTGGAGCCGGAATCGAACCAGCCGTCCAGGGTGTCCTCTTCCTTCTCAAAGCCGGAGGATTTGCCGCAGTGAGGGCAGGCGAATCCGGCAGGGAGAATCTCCTCCGCGGCCAGTTCAAACCAGGCGTTGGAGCCCTTTTCGCCAAAGAGGCTGGAGATGGCGCCGATGGTTTCGTCGGTGACGATGGGCTTCCCGCAGTCCTTGCAGTAGAACACGGGGATAGGCAGGCCCCACTTCCGCTGGCGGGAGATGCACCAGTCGGCCCGCTCCCGGATCATGGATTTCATCCGGTCAATGCCCCACTCGGGCACCCAGCGCACGTCGTCCGCCGCGGCGCAGGCCTCCTCCTTGAAGGCGTCCACGGAGCAGAACCACTGGGGGGTGGCCCGGAAGATGATGGGGTGCTTGCAGCGCCAGCAGTGGGGATAGCTGTGGACGATATCCTCGGAGGCAAAGAGGGCCCCGCTCTCCTTCATATCCGCCAGAATCACAGGGTTGCTTTCGTCGGTGGACATACCGGCATATTTCCCGGCGTAGTCCGTGTGGCGGCCCTGGTCGTCCACGGGGACCACCATCTCCATGCCGTAGCGTTTGCAGGTCTGGTAGTCGTCCGCGCCGAAGCCGGGGGCGGTGTGGACACAGCCGGTACCGGAGTCCATGGTGACGTAATCCGCCAGCAGCAGGCGGGAGGTCTTGGGCAGGAAGGGATGATCCGCCAGCATGTTCTCAAAGAACGCGCCGGGATGGGTTTCCACAACCTCGTACCCCGTGACGCCGCCCACGGCCATGACTTTCTCCACCAGGGCCTCCGCCAGGATCAGGATCTCGCCTGCGGGAGTCTTCACCAGGGCGTAGCTTTCGTCCGGATGCAGGGCAATGGCCAGGTTGCCGGGAAGCGTCCAGATGGTGGTGGTCCAGATGACGAAGAAGAGTTTGGACTTATCATAGGAGGAAAGCTTGCCCTGGTCGTCGTGCATGGGGAATTTCACGTACACGGTGGTAACGGGGTCGTCCTGGTATTCAATTTCCGCCTCTGCCAGGGCGGTTTCGTCGTGGGGGCACCAGTAGACAGGCTTCAGGCCCTTGTAGATATAGCCCCGTTTGTACATCTCCCCGAAGACCTTGACTTCCTCGGCCTCGAAGGAGGGGTTCATGGTGAGGTAGGGGTGTTCCCAGTCGCCGATGACGCCGATCCGCTTGAAGGCTTCCATCTGGACGTCCACGTAGTGGGCGGCGAACTCATGGCAGGCGGAACGGAACTCCGGGACGGACATGGCCTTCCGGTTCAGCTTGTTCTGCTTGATGATGTTGGACTCAATGGGCATACCGTGGTTGTCCCAGCCGGGGATATAGGGGGTATAGTAGCCCCGCATGGCGTAGGACCGGGTGATGATATCCTTGATGGCCTTGTTCATGGCGGTGCCCATGTGGATGGAGCCGTTGGAGAAGGGAGGGCCGTCGTGGAGGTTGAAGAGGGGCTTGCCCTCGTTCTTCTTCAGCAGTTCGTTGTAAATGTCCTGTTCCTGCCAGCGTTTCAGGAACTCCGGCTCCCGCTTGGGCAGGCCCGCCCGCATGGGGAAGTCGGTTTTCGGAAGATGGATGGTTTTGTTGTAGTCCATTTCGTATAATTCCTCCTCTATATTGCTTTTTGTTGAATATAATCGGTTCCATGTCAGGCGGCGGCCCTATTGGGCCCTGTCTTCCACGTCGATGCGCTCAATTTTGAAAATCACCGGCCGGGTGCCGTCGTTGCAGCAGGCGATCATCATTTTCTCGTCATTGGTCCAGCCCTTCATGATGGATCCGACCTGTAAGGCGGCGTAGACGTACCGGCTCACGCAGTCCCAGGCCTCGGCGCAGAACCGGCCCTCCAGCATGTGCCAGAAGTCGTCCCGCTGCCCGTTCCGCTCCAGGAGGAAGGTGTCCCCCGGTTTGAAGCAGGGGCAGGGGCCGGACTTGGGATCCGCCAGATATTTTTCCTGAAGTTCCGGAAATACCCTGGTTTCCAAAACGGTAATTCTGCACTGATGTTCCATCATTTCCCCCCAGCAAAAAAATAAACGCCTCTGTCTCACAAAGAGACAGAGGCTGATCCTCCGCGGTACCACTCTTTCTTGCCGCCCCCTTACGGGAAACGGCCCCTCGCCGCCCGCTGACACGGGCAGGCGGAATAACGCCCGCCACACGTCCATGCCTACTGTGGCCGTATACGCCGCAAAACAGGCTGTTTCACGGCGCGGCCGCCTTCGGCAGGAGGCTCCAAGGGGATATTCGCCGCCGACTCTGACCGCCTCGCACCAAACGGCGGTTCTCTTGACAGGATTCCGGCCGGTTACTCGTCCTTTTCAACGCCAAAATGTTTAATTGTCAATATCATACCATGTTTTTTCCGTTTGTCAAGACGTGAAAACGTTGGGAATTCTCCTTTCCGGCGGGGCGGGGCATGTGAAACCTGCCCATGGCGGGCCTGCCCCCTACTGGTATCTGTACCGCTGGCGGGTGTACTGGTCGATGCAGGCCTGGAACAGTTCCAGGCTGTGGAATTCTATCAGTTCGCTCTCCGGCTCCGGATGGAACGACACAACGCGGCGGCCGGTATCCACCCAGATCCGCCAGACCTGCCCCTCTTGTTTCCCGCTCATGGCCCTTCTCCCTTTCGATAGATTCCTCCCCCATTTTATGCGATTATCGTATAAAAAGCAATATGCAATTTTTGCATATCCTAGAATAAACGGAAACGGGGCCGCAGGGGAAAGCCGGGGATGCCCCGGCGGCAAAGACGGCCCGGTGGAAGAAGGAGGGAACGCAATGTACCGGCGGCTGCGGGATATGCGGGAGGATCGGGACCTGCCCCAGCGGGATCTGGCGAAGCTGCTCCATGTGTCCCAGGCCACCTATTCCCGCTACGAAAGCGGCGCGCTGGACATCCCCAGCGGGGCGCTGATTGCCCTGGCGCAGTTTTACGGGACCAGCGTGGATTACCTGCTGGGCCTGACCGGCGACCCGATGCCCTACAGAAGGTAGAGGAAGAGATTAAGAAGCTGTACCCATCGGCGGGGATGCCGGATGGACAGGGCCTTTTGCCGTCCCGCAGGGCAAAAAATTGCAGGAGTACCGGATGTAGTTCAAGGCTTTTTCGTGTGGCAGGGCGGGAAAAGACCCGGCGTCCAGCGCCTGTGAATACAAAATTCTAAAGGGGGGCACGCCGCACGGCGCGCCCCCCAGCGGATCAGAACAGCCAATTTAGGGCAGGGGATTTTCAGTGGTGAGGGGGGCTAAAGGGGGCGGGGCCTGCCCAAAACGGGATAAAATGTCTGCAAATACCTGCGCAGCGGCGGGCTTCCAAGCCATACGGCAAGGGGAAAACCGGGATACGCTCAGACAGTCTGAGAGGAGCGCCGCACGGCGCCCCTCTGCGTTTACGGGCCGAGGCCCCATCCCCAAAGCGGTTCCGCTGCGTTGGGGATTATTGATAGCGGTACTGTTTCCCGGTATACTGCTCCATACAGCTGATAAACAGTTCCCGGTTCCGGAATTCCAGCATCTGACAGCCCTCCACCTCGTGGAAGGACACGATACGCTGCCGGGTGTCTACCCAGACCTGCCACAGATGCTCTGCCGTTCTGACCTGCTCCATGGAAAGGCTTCCCTCCTCACACGCGATACTCCCGTTTCCGCCCGCTCTCCGGCAGGGGCCAAGGGCGGAATACGGATTTCTACTTAATAAGACGATTTTCCGGGGCCGTTTGTTTCAGGTTTTTCAAAATTTTTTTGAAAAAATTTTATGCCCCATCCTGGACCGTCTCCAAAAGGGCCTCAAGCGCCGCCGACACGTCCTTCCGGAAGCCCTCCCAGTCCTGGGGATGCTCCACGTAGTACCGGGGGCAGTTCTTCCCCGTCACGTCGTAGTGGCGGATTACGTCCTCCTCCGGATCCAGGCTGAATTCCCAGCAGAGCCATGCCGTCAACTCCACCGCCCGGTCATAGGATGCCCGCTCGAACCGCCCCTCTTCGTCCGGATGGCAGATCTCCACGGATACCGTGTCCTCGTTGCGGCTGTTGGAGGCGTAGGCAATCTCCGCCAGGGGTATGCACTGGAGCACTTCCCCCTCCAGCCCCACAATAAAGTGGCTGCTGGCGTAGATCTCCTCCTGCCCGGAGGCCAGGGAGGCGAAATAATTCCGGTTGGCCTGGGCGGAGGTGCCGGGGTTTCCCACATAGTGGATCACCACCCCCCGGATCTTCTCCAGGGGCTCCCCGGGACGGGACCACTGGTTCACGGGGAGATAGTCTTTTTCCACATAATCCGGCACCGGCAACTCTTCGCCGGGGCCGCCCTCCCCAGGCAGGCCCCGGCTTTTGCCAATCAGTACGGTAATTACAGCGACGGTCAGCGCCAGCAGCACCGCCGAGAGACAAAGGATTACAAACCGGGGGTTCAGCCTCCGGCGGCGCCGCCCTCTTTCGTATGGCTCCATGGGTCTGTTTTCAGCCTCCTGTCACCAGCATTGCCGTTTGGACGTCCGCGGCGCCGATGATCTCCTGGGATACCGGGCCCGCCTCCGGATAGGCGTAGAATTCATCGGGATAGCTGTCACCGTAGAAATATTCGTCCTCCTCATCCAGGGACTTTTCCGCGTTCCACCAGCTGTCAAGGGTCTCCTGGCTGACCAGCAGGCTGTTTTCGTCCACAATCCCCATGGCCTCCAGGGCCCGGATGGTCTCCGTGCAGTAGGAACTGATGGAGATGCTAAGGGAGGCGGTTCGCTCCCCGAGAGCCGGACCGTCAGCCTTGTAGGAGTAGATATAATAGAGGGAAATGTCCGCGGTATACGTGAGGCGGTCCCGATCTGCCGTAAACAGGGTCTTGCCGAAATGCCCCGCATCGATATCCCGGGAGATAGCGTCATAGAGGGTTTTGGACTGGGCTTCGGTCAGGGAGATCGGGGAGACTCCTTCATGCTGGGGCGTATACAAGCCGCATACATTCCCGCCGGTCAGGTGCACTTCACTGCTTTCGCGGATTCGGAAATCATACCGCTCCAGGATATTGGCCCGCTGGATCCCGGGTTGGGTCACAAGCTTTGCCAGGGCGGCTGCCGCGCTGCCGGACTGCTGCGCTTCCGCGTATGTGATGGGGAAGGAATATGCCCGATCTATCTCGCCGCCTCCGGCAAGGCTATACGTGAAGTGCACATTTACCCAGTCGTCGTGATCCCTCATCGCCATATTGCCATAGCCGCTTACCCGGGACTGCAGTTCCTCCCGCTCCGCCAGGATGACGGCGTGAGCATCCAGAACAGCTTGGACGACAGCGGGAACGGCGGTGCTGCCGCTGCAATAACCGTTGGCGCCGACGGAGAAGTAGACGCCTGTCACCTCCCCGGCCTCCGGCAGGCGGGCCTCAATCCCCAGGGGATCCAGGGAGACAGCCAGGCAGAGGACGGCGGCAGCGGCGGCTGTGGCCGCCGCGCCCTTCCAGGCGGGTTTGAACACCCGGAAGGACTTGGCCAGCAGCATGGAGGCGATGTAGTACCCGATCACCCCGGCCAGGGCCATGCAGACGATCATGGGCAGCACGTCGGCTGTTTCCTGCCGCTGGAACCCGCTCCAGAAGAGGAGATACAGCCCCATGCCGCCCGGCAGGGCAGCGCAGAAGGCCACGCCGTACCGGAATATGGGCTTCATCCATCCCACGGCCACCACGTCCCCGGCGCTCTCGCTGCGGCGGCTGCGGTAGAGGAGCCAGCAGACAGCCAGCAGCAGCGCGCCTGCCAGGGCGTACATGGCCACGGTGCCGCCCCCAAGGAAGGTGACGGAGGTCAACTCGTTGTGCATGTATCCGTCCAGATCGGTCATGGTCTGATCCGTGGTCGTGTAAACGAGATGATCAACCATGTAATAGACAGGCGTCAGGATTTTCGTCACATTCCGCATGGCCCCGGTGGTGCCGTAGTAGAAGAGGGAGGAAAATCCCGTTACCATCCACTCCATGACATAGGCAAGGCAGTGGAAGATGCCGTACAGCACCGGCATGGCGAACATGTTCCCGGTGCAGAAGGCGGCAAAGGTAGCCGTTGTGAAGAAGAAAAAACTGACGCCCAGCACGCTGAGGATGGTGATCAGCACGCCAACCGGGTCAAACATCCCGCCCATCAGGAACACGAGGATCAAAAGCCCGCCGGTTACCGCGTAGGGGATCAGCATCATGGCAAGGCCTGAGAGGCAGTTGGTGACAAAGATGCCCTTCCGGGTGATGGGCAGGGTGTGCATCAGGCTGACGCTGCGGGCGGTGAAGAGGTAACTCCACACCGCCAGGGCGCACAGTACCGCGAAAAGCAGGCTGAAAATGGGCACGAACTGCAAAGCGGAATACAAAGAGGCAGTGGCGGTCAGGGGGGTATCGGAGATCTGAAAACGGACCCGGATCAGTTCAATTAAAAGGGTCAGGGGCACTAGGGCGCCCAAGGCGGACGCGCCGCCCCACAGGGGCCAGAAGCGGGTCAGATTTTTCTTGAAAAGGGCACGATTAAAGCACAATGTCTTTGACTGCATAGTCCGCACCTCCCAGCTCATAAATAAAAATCTCCTCCAGGGTCAGGGGCACTGCGTCCACCAGCATGGGATTGTATACGGCCAGGCGTGCCGTGGCCTCCTCAGCGTTCATCCGCATGATGAGGGTGTGGATCCGGCCGATGCGGGACGCGTGGAGCACCGGCAGATCCGGCGGCACCACTTCCCCGCCGTTTTCGAGCACCACCTGGAGTTTTACCATGTTGTCCTGTAATTGGGCCAGGCTCCGTTCCAGCAGGACCTTGCCGTGATCCATGATGCCCACGTGGTCACACACGTCCTCCAGTTCCCGGAGGTTGTGGGAACTGACCAGCACGGTGGTGCCCCGCTGGCTCACGTCCCCCATCACCAGGGACCACACCTGCCGGCGCATCACCGGATCCAGGCCGTCCACCGGCTCATCCAGGATCAGGTAATCCGGCATACAGCTGAGGGCCAGCCAGAAGGCCGCCTGCTTCTGCATCCCCTTGCTGAGGCGGCGGATGGTGCGCTTTTCGTCGATGGCAAAGACCTCTTTCAGCTTCTCATACCGTTCCATGGAGAAGTTGGGGTAAAAGCCCCGGTAGAACCGCATCATGTCCCGGATGTTGGACTGGGTGAAATAATACCAGTCGTCGGGGATGACGGCGATCCGGCGTTTCAGGGCCGCGTTCTCCCAGATTGCCTCGCCCCCCAGGGAGATTTCCCCCTCGTCCTGGCGGTATACGCCGGTGAGGTGGCGGATGAGGGTGGATTTCCCCGCGCCGTTGGGCCCTACCAGGCCGTATACGCTCCCGGCGGGGACGGTGATGTCTGTCCCATCCAGGGCGGTGAAGCCGTCAAAGCGTTTGACAAGATTCTTTACCGCAATCATGCTTTCTCCTCCTTTACCAGGGCCACCAGTGCTTCTTCCGTGACCCCCAGGTATTTCAGTTCCGTTACCAGTTCCTGAAGCTTTTCCAGAAGTTCCCGCCTGCGGACGTCGGCCGTCCCGGCGTTTGCGGAGGCAAAGCTGCCCTTGCCGGGGACGGAGTAGATGTAGCTTTCCCCTTCCAGTTCATTGTAGGCCCGCTGGATGGTGTTGGGATTGATGGACAGCTGTGTGGCCAAGGACCGGACCGAGGGCAGCTTTTCGTCGGGGCCCAGGGCCCCTGTGACAATCAGCTTGCGCAGGCCGTCCTTGATCTGTTCGTAGATGGGCCGGGAATCCCTGTAATTGAGGCTAATCATCCCGTTACCTTCCCTTCTGCCGCCGTGCGGCCGCAACTGTATTAACTGTATTAGTACGGTTAGGATATCATGATGGAGGAGACTTGTCAAGAGGAATTTTTCCAGCCCTGTGCAGCCCGCCGCCGGGAGGGGAAGGGACGGATGATCCGGCGGGGGACGCCGGTACAGGGGGATTTTGCACTTTTGGCTGGTTGATCTTGACAAAATTCGACAAGACAGGTACTATAATAAACGTGTGATTATGATCTTCCGGAGGGTGCCGCTTTATGGAATTGAACCGGGCCGTTGCCGAAAATATCAAACGGATTCGCAAGACCAAGAAGCTCAGTCTGGAGCGGACGGCGGCGCTGTCCGGCGTTTCCCGCAGTATGCTGAGCCAGATTGAGCGGGGGGAGGCCAATCCCTCCGTGGCGATTTTGGGAAAAATCGCGGCGGCATTGAAGGTTCCGGCGGAGGTGCTGCTGGAAAACGACGACTTTACCTCCCTGCTGGTGGCCCGGGAACTGGACAACACCCCAGAGCGGCTGGACAACGGCAAGGTCCTCCGGCGGATCTCTTTTCCCTACGACGACAGGACCCGTCAGGAGAGTTTTTTTCTGGATCTGTATATCAGCGCCCGGTATGAGCCGGAGCCCTCCGTTCCCGGCTGCGTCTGCCACGCCACGGTGATTGCCGGGACCGTGAGCCTGCTGGCAGAGGGGGAGACCTACCAGCTGCTGGAACGGGACGCCCTGCGGTTCGCGGCGGATCAGCCCTATGAGTTCCAGAACATGACCAACGCCACGGCCCGGCTGCTGCTGTACTACCAATACCTGAAATGAGGTTGTTTATGGGGATTCGCACCGCTGTTTTATCGGATTTGGACGCCCTGGCTGCCATAGAGGCCGCCTGCTTCCCTGCCGCCGAGGCGGCGGGGCGGGATTCCATCGCCCGGCGGCTGGAGGCGTATCCCGGCCACTTCTGGCTGCTGGAGATAGGGGCGGGGGAAATTGCCGCTTTTATCAACGGGCTTGTGACCGACGAGCCTGTCCTCCGGGATGAGATGTATGAAAACGCTGCCCTCCACAACGAGGCGGGGGCGTGGCAGATGATTTTTGGCGTGGACACCCTGCCCCAGTACCGGCGGCGGGGGTTTGCCGCAGAACTGATGGAGCATGTGATCGCCCAGGCGAAGGCCCAGGGCCGGAAGGGCTGCGTCCTGACCTGCAAGGAGAACCTGATCCACTATTACGAAAAATTTGGGTATCAGAATGAGGGCATTTCCCGATCTGTCCACGGCGGCGCCTGCTGGTATGATATGCGGCTGGCATTTCCCGGCCCGTGACGGCGGGAAGGGATAAGGGAGACAGGGAAAGGAGGCCTTATGGCGGGGCAAAGCGGAAAACGGGACAGCTATCTGGGCGGCGCGGGCCTTCTGGCTGCGGCGGCTTACCTTTGCCTGAAGGGGCTGAAGGCCGTGGAGGAACGGCTGAAAAAGAAAAAGATAAAGTAAAGCGTCCGGATTTCCGTGATATGCTCCCCCTATGAGAGACAGAGAAAGAAGAAAAACTGTCTTACATAGG
>CAJUDW010000003.1 GCA_910584995.1 uncultured Oscillibacter sp.
GAACTCGCATCCCCAGCTTGGAAGGCTGGTGCCCTGACCATTGTGCTACACCTGCGTTTGCCCTCCACGGAAATTGTCAGCTTTGATAGGATACCACGAAACCGCCATTCTGTCAAGTTAGTTTTCAAAAAATAATGGAAATTCCTTTGCCGTCTCCAGCGGAACCCCCGCCCCTTGTCCCACATTCCCCCGCCCGCACCAGGGATGCTGCAATGTTTATCCCTTCTGCCTTTTGCGCCGCTGTATTTCTACATTGGCAATTTCACTAACCGAAGATTGACCCGCAGAATTTTCCATGATATACTTGGAGCGATAAATCGGAATTTACCTAAATGCCAGTAGGGAGGGTTTCCTTTGAAAAACAGAAAAGTAAAATTGTTTTTCTTGGCTATTGGTGTACTTATTCTTATCGTCGTATGGTTAAGCACATATGGAATGAACAAAACCATTGATAGGACTATCAGTGTGGACGTCTACGAAGATGATGACTGGAGCAGCATAGCATCTTCTATTGAAATTTCGGGAAACCTCAAGAAAACATTGTTTTCTACAAATTTTGTTGGAACTTTTGCAATAGAATATTACGAACCAACATGTAGAGACGGGGTGCAAGCAAAAATTGATTGGCAGGACGGCTATCAAAACATATCATTCTATTATGCTGGTGATTTTTCCAGATTTGATGTAAAAATGATTGATATAAATGAAGATATGAACCATATGATGATGATATTGGAAGATGGGACTATTATCACATCGCCAGACTATGACATACCCACACAAATTTGGAAAGCGTATAAGGAATAATTCCAAAACTTCCTGTTTACGGGCAGTTATCCGGGATGGATAACTGCCCGCTTCACTATTTTGCCGAAAGATGATGAAACTTGTGCTTTCAGCGGCGCAGAAGGCAAAAGGGGGCAATTTTTCGCCTCCAGTTTCCTCCGCCGTCTTGCCGGGGACAGAAAAACATGATACAATGCCGGTATGCAAATAATTCCAAAAACCGGGAGGTTCTCTCATGCCCAAACAAGCTTACGTCCCGGAGGCCCACAGCGATTTCCTCTGGGCCGCCGCCGGCTCCCCCTGGAGCCTGCTGGCCTGCTGGCTGGTTTTCATCAACCTGGCCGCCTTTTTGGCGTTCGGCCTGGACAAATGGAAAGCCAAGCGGAAGGAGGCCCATCCGTCCACCCGCCGGGTGCCGGAAAAAACCCTGTTCCTTCTGGCGGCTCTCGGCGGCAGCGCCGGGGCTTTGGCGGGAATGAGAGTCTGGCGCCACAAAACCCTCCACCGCTCCTTCCGCCTGGGCATCCCGCTGATTCTGGCCATGCAAATCCTTATCCCTCTGTGCCTATGGGTCTGGTGGAATTTCATCCGATGAGGGAGGGAAAGGGCGCCCTCCGCCGCCGTTTTCTGGAGGAGGCCCGGCGGCTGGATCCGGATACCCGGCGGGCTATATCTGCCGCCGCCTGTGAAAACCTCCTCCGCATGCCCCAGTACAACCAGGCAAATACTGTCTTTTCCTTTGTGGGAACGGGCTGGGAGATCGACACGGCCCCCATCCTCCAATCCGCCCTGGCGGCCGGGAAGCAGCTGTGCGTCCCCCTCTGCACAGCCCCCGGCCGGATGGAGGCCCGCTTTCTTCTGGATCTGCGGAAACTCCGCCCCGGCGCTTACGGCCTCCTGGAACCCCCGCCGGACAGCCCCCTCTGCCTGCCGGAGGAAATAGGCTTCGCCGTCCTCCCCTGCGCCGCCTGCACCAGAAGCGGTGTCCGGCTGGGCCGGGGCGGCGGCTACTACGACCGCTATCTGGCGGGGCAAACTTTTTTCACGGCCGCCCTCTGCCGGGAATCCGCCCTGGCGGAGAGCCTTCCCCAAGACCCCTGGGACAGGCCTGTAGACGCGGTAGTCACGGAGTCCCATGTTTACTATTTATCCTGAATCTCAAATCCAATTTTGAAGGAGGAGTTTCCCATGGACTACAAAAGCGACATTGAAATCGCCCAGGCCTGTACCCCCCGGCACATCCGGGACATTGCGGCAGAAGCCGGAATCCCCGAACAATATCTGGAGCAGTACGGCAACAATAAGGCCAAGGTGGACTATGCGTTCCTGCGGGAGGTGGATCGTCCCAACGGCAAGCTGGTACTGGTGACGGCCATCACACCCACCCCAGCCGGGGAGGGCAAAACCACTACCACTGTAGGCCTTGCAGACGGCCTGCGGAAGATCGGCAAAAATTCCATCGTGGCCCTGCGGGAGCCCTCCCTGGGGCCGGTTTTCGGCATCAAGGGCGGCGCCGCCGGAGGCGGATATGCCCAAGTGGTGCCTATGGAGGATATCAACCTCCACTTTACCGGGGATTTCCACGCCATCGGCGCTGCCAACAACCTGCTGGCGGCTATGCTGGACAACCACATCCAGCAGGGAAACGCCCTGGGCATCGACCCCAAGCAGATCACCTGGAGGCGGGCCGTTGACATGAACGACCGCCAGCTGCGCCACATTGTGAACGGTCTGGGCGGCAGGATGCAGGGCGTCCCTCGGGAGGACGGCTTCGATATCACCGTGGCCTCCGAGGTCATGGCGGTGCTCTGCCTCAGCAGCGACATCCTGGATCTGAAAGCCCGCCTGGGCCGCATTATCGTAGGCTACACTTACGGCGGGAAGCCTGTCACCGCCCATGACCTGAAAGCGGAGGGGGCTATGGCGGCCCTTTTGAAGGACGCCCTCAAGCCCAATCTGGTACAGACCCTGGAGGGCACCCCCGCCTTTATCCACGGTGGGCCCTTTGCCAACATCGCCCACGGGTGCAACTCCGTGACCGCCACCCGGATGGCCCTCAAGCTGGGGGATTACGCCATTACGGAGGCAGGTTTCGGTGCAGATCTGGGGGCGGAAAAATTCCTGGACATCAAGTGCCGCATGGCGGGGCTGGTGCCTGACGCCGTGGTGGTAGTCGCCACTGTCCGGGCGCTGAAGCACCACGGTGGCGTAGCCAAGGCCGATTTGGGCGCCGAAAACCTGGCCGCCCTGGAACAGGGCCTGCCCAACCTGCTGCGCCATGTGGACAACATAAAAAATGTCTATCACCTTCCCTGTGTGGTGGCTGTCAATGCCTTCCCCACGGACACCCAGGCGGAACTGGATCTGGTCGCGGCCAAGTGCCGGGAGCTGGGTGTCAACGTGGCCCTCAGCCAGGTCTGGGCCAAGGGCGGCGAGGGCGGCATAGCCCTGGCGGAGGAGGTTGTGCGCCTTTGCGAACAGCCGAAAACAGAGGCCTTCACCTACGCCTATGAGGACGGCACCTCCATCCAGTACAAGCTGAACGCCATTGTGACCCGGGTGTACCGCGGCGAACGGGCAGTGCTGACCCCCAACGCCCAGAAGCAGTACCAGCAGCTGGTGGATTTGGGCTTTGGCGATCTGCCTGTATGCATGGCAAAGACCCAGTACAGCTTTTCTGACGACCCGGCCCTGCTGGGCGCGCCGGAGGGTTTCACCGTCACGGTGCGGAACCTGAAGGTCTCCGCCGGGGCCGGATTCCTGGTGGCCCTCACCGGAGACATCATGACCATGCCGGGCCTGCCCAAGGTTCCGGCGGCGGAAAAAATCGACATAGACGAGAACGGACGGATCTCCGGCCTGTTTTAAGGCTGTCCGCCTTGCCGGGCAGCAAGGCGGAATAGCGGGCGTCCCTCTGCCGCCATGGCAGCCTCCGCCGCTGAAGCCCGCCTTTGTATTTTTTGTATTCCCAAGCCCTTTTTCAGACAGTAAAACCCCCGCGCTGGCTGCAAGCCAGCGCGGGGGTTCCTTTTTTGTGTAATTTTTCCGTTCCCGCGCCTTCCCGCCCAAACGGGAAACGCCCGGCGGAAAACGGCCTCACAGGCCCCGATTCTTCCGCTCCTGGATCTCCTCCCGCTGAATAGCGAAAATAGCCTTCAGCAGGCGGTCCTCCTCCCAGTCGGACATCTCCTGGAATTTGCATCCATACTGGTTCTCCAGCCGCCCTTCGTTGATCCAGCGGATCTGGCAGGTGAAGCTGTAGGGTGCCTCCTCCGGCAGAACCATCACCTTGGGGAACACCAGGATATCGTCCGCCTGGTACAACTCCCGGCACTTCATCAAAAGGCCGCCCATGCTGATGTCCAGCAGTTCGCAGGGGCTCAGCTTCCCCAGAATCTTCTCATCCTCGCCTTTGCCGCCGGCCCTCTCCATCGGGGCCACCTGGGTTTTCAGGCGGAGCCGCTGGCGGAACGCGGTGCGCTGCTGGGCGGTGAACTGGCACTCCAGCCGGTCCACCCGCCAAAAGCGGGGGGAACTGCCGCAGATCATCCCGTGCAGCACTACGTTTTCACCGTTTAGGAAATACCGGAGTTTTACCTCGGTATTGTAAAAAACCGGCGGGACTTCCTGATCTGCCGCCTCCCGGACGGTGACAACGCCCCTGGCATACTCCGCCACCCGGCCCACAAAGATCAGCTGGTTGTTGATATCCAGCACTTCCATCATGGCTTTCGCAGGGATTTTAGGCAGCTTTGGTTTCTTCTCCGCCTCTTCGGACTCTTGTTCAGATAACGGCCGTCCCCATAATTTCATAGTCGCATCTTCCCTCTTCCTGCTTCGCCGGCCGCCCCGGAGCACATCCGGACAGGCTGCTCCAAACCGCTTTCCGGCAATTTCTTTTCTTAGGAATCAGTATAGCATGGAAATGTAAAAGATGCAAACCCTTCCGGCACATTTTTCCGTATCTTAAAACAGTTGACACCGGCGAAAATTTCCGGTATTCTATAACACGACTTTATAATCATCCATTATAGAGTTTTTGAGAGAGAATATGGAGGGATTGATTTGAAAGATCGGGAAACCTTCGCTTCCCGCCTCGGCTTTGTGCTGATTTCGGCGGGATGCGCCATCGGCCTCGGCAACGTCTGGCGGTTCCCCTACATTGTGGGACAGTACGGCGGGGCGGCCTTTGTGCTGCTGTATCTGGTGTTTCTGGTGATCATGGGCGTGCCCATCATGGCTATGGAGTTTTCCGTAGGCCGGGCCAGCCGCAGCAGTATTGCCACATCATTCCACAAGCTGGAGCCCCAGGGCTCCCCGTGGCACTGGTACAGCTGGTTCGGCATGGCAGGCAACTATATGCTGATGATGTTCTACACCACGGTAGCCGGCTGGATGATCTGCTATTTCGTGAAAATGGGCCGGGGCGATTTCGTAGGGGCCGACGCCGCAGGGGTCGGGGCCCAGTTTGACGGCCTCCTGGCAAATCCAGTCACCATGCTGATTTATATGACCCTGGTGGTGCTGATCGGCATGGGGGTCTGCTCCCTGGGCCTGCAAAAGGGCGTGGAGCGGATCACAAAGGTGATGATGCTGTGCCTCCTGCTGATCCTGTTCGTCCTGGTTATCCGCGCGGTGACGCTGCCCGGCGCCGGGGCAGGCCTGGAATTCTATCTGAAACCCAACTTCCAGAACCTGATGTATGACGGCGAGGGCCGTTTCCGCCTGGGTGAGGCGGTATTTGCCGCCATGGGACAGTCCTTCTTCACGCTGTCCCTGGGCATCGGCGCCATGGCCATTTTCGGCAGCTATATCGGCCGTGACCGCCGCCTGATGGGCGAGGCGGTCAACGTGGCCGTGCTGGATACGGTAGTGGCCTTTGTGGCGGGGCTTGTGATCTTCCCCTCCGCCTTTGCCTTTGGGGTGGATCCCGGCCAGGGCCCGGCGCTGATCTTCGTCACCCTGCCCAACATCTTCAACGCCATGCAGGGCGGCAGGCTCTGGGGCACGCTGTTCTTTGTGTTCATGTCCTTTGCCGCCATGTCCACGGTGATCGCCGTGTTCCAGAATATCATTGCCTTCCCCATGGACAAGTGGGGTTGGGATCGGAAAAAATCCCTGCTGATCAACCTGTTTGCCATCTTCATCCTCAGCATCCCTTGCCTGCTGGGCTTCAACCTGTGGGCAGGCTTCCAGCCTCTGGGCGGCAGCGTCCTGGACTTCGAGGACTTCATTGTCTCCAACAACCTGCTGCCTCTGGGCTCCTTGATTTACCTGCTGTTCTGCGTGTCCAAGCGTGGCTGGGGCTGGGACAAGTTCGTGGCGGAGTGCGACGCCGGTGAGGGCATCCGTTTCCCCCGCTGGGCCAAGGGTTATATGACCTGGGTCCTGCCGTGGATTGTGCTGTTCATCTTTGCGATGGGCTACTGGCAGAAATTCGCCTGAGAACAAACCCCTAACAAATTGCAGAAAACACCTGGCAGAGAAAATCTCTGCCAGGTGTTTTAGCGTGTCAAAAAGGATATAAACCATCTCTTTGGCCCTGTTTCCCCCTTTCGCCCCGGCTATCCGCCTTTGGCGGCCAATCCGGCGCCCGCTTTGCGCAATGTGTTTTCCCCGGCGCACGCCCCGGGAAAACGATTCAACTTTTTTACCATCTGCGGGCAGCAAGCCCTTGCAGCGGGCTTTTGGGACAGGCTGAGACACTGGGGGTTACTAAGGATTTCCCTTCCTGAAGCGTTTTCGGACGGAAGGGCCCGGTTCAGACATAGGCGATCAGCGTTTCGCAGCCACCCTCCACTTCATACGCCCCGCTTCCCGCAGGCAGGAAGAAGCATCCGCCGGGGGCAAGGGGGTGCTCCTCCCCGCCGCACCGGAGGGCGCCGGTTCCGGCAGTAACCAGCAGGGCGTGGAAAGACTCCCCGCCGCACATCCCCCGGAAACCGCCCTGATGCCTGTCCACGGTGAAATAGGGGCTCTTTCCCAAATGGGGGCCAAAGTCCAGTTCTTCCGCAGGGGAGAGATCCGTAACCTCCAGGGCCTTTTCCACGTGCAGGGGCCGGGTCTTTCCGTCCGCACCCACCCGGTTGTAGTCAAATACCCGGTATGTAATATTGGAATTCTGCTGGATTTCCGCGATGACCAGCCCCGGGCCAATGGCGTGAAGGGTGCCGGAGGGGATGAAAAACACGTCCCCTGCCTTGACGGAAACTTTCCGCAAAACCTCTGTCAGGGTTCCGGCAGCAATGCGGGCGGCGAACTCCTCCCGGGTGACAGCCTGCCGGAACCCATAGTACAGATACGCCCCGGGGGTGGCCTCCAGGGCCACCCACATCTCCGTTTTGCCGTACTGCCCTTCGTGGGCCAGGGCATATTCGTCAGAAGGATGGACCTGAATGGAGAGATCCGACCGGGCGTCGATCAGCTTGATCAACATGGGGAAGTCTCGGAATTGTTCACAATTGGTTCCCCAGGCCTGCCGTCCTGTCCGGGCCAGATACTCCGGCAGGGTCTGTCCGGCACAGGGCCCGTTCTGCACAACGGAGGGCCCGTCCGGGTGGCAGGACAACACCCAGGCCTCCGCCAGGGGCGTCAAGCTGCTTTGGATGCCAAAGTCCTCCCGCAGGCGGGTTCCGCCCCAGAGATAGTCCTTACAGGCAGGGGAAAGCTGGTAAGCCGGCATACGATAAGCTCCTTTTCTTCTATCCGTGTTTCGGCGGAGGGCAATGCCCTCCGGGCCGCCGGAGGCGGCCTCCGTACAGGGTATAGGATAATCCTAAAATCCCCTTCCGTCAATCAAAATCGACTAAAGATGCGCGTCCGCTTGCGGACGCGCATCTTTCATCTTTTTAACATTCTCTTTCCTGCCGGGACATGCGGATGCACTCCGCCAAATAGGACATCTGCAAAATGCCCCAGATCACCATCAGCACCACGATGGGAAGCAGCCCCACCTCCAGGGTAAGGCTCAGTACCACCAGTACCAGCCACAATCCCAAGCAGGCCCGGGAGGCCGTCCGGTAAGCGTGCATTGCCGCACGGCCGATCTGGGCCCGTTCCGCCTCGTCACAGCTATCGTACCACTTCTTCTGGAATTTTATGTCGTAAACGCTTCCCCGCTTTTCCGGGTTCATGCGCTTGGTGAGATCTACGGCCTTCTGCTGGCAGATGGCTACCAGGATTATGGAGCCAATAAACGCCCCGCAGATCCAGAACACCCTCATATCCTGCCGGAGGATACCGGCGGCAAAAAAGAAGAAATCAAGCAGAAGCTGGAGGGCGGACAACAGCATTATCCAATTCAAAGACCGGTCGATAGCCTCCGCTTCCTTTTCGTCCTCCCCGTCCCAGGCTGCCGCGCGGCTCTTTGCCCGTAGGAAGTGGATCAGGCATGTACCCATCAGCACGGCGGTCGTTGCCCCAATCCCCCAGAGGGCGCTTTCTCCCAGCAGCTTCCGGAGGGTCGCCGCCGCATCCTCCAGCCACGGCCCCGGCTCCATCCAGCCGGCGCAGAAGCCTAGTATGCCGCCGCACACTGCGGATGCCAGCATAATCAGCAAAAATTTCGGCAGCGCCCGGCGGTTCTCCGATTTCGTTTCCCTACTCATCTTCCCCATCCTCCTCATAGGTAAAAATATCTTCCACCCGCACGCCGCAGATTTTCGCAATCTTCAGCGCCAGGGTGACGGAGGGCGAATAGTCTCCCCGCTCAATCATACTGATGGTCTGGCGGGACACGCCTGCCAGCCGCCCCATCTCCTGCTGGTTAACAGCCAGCCTGACCCGGAATTCCTTCAGCCGGTTCCGTAACGGCATTTTATCCCCTCGCTTTCCGCTTTGACTACTTTTCTTATCAAATTGACAACTATCCTTGTCAATTTAAGAATACTACTGACAAGGATAGTTGTCAATAGGAAAACGAAAAAATCTCCGAAAAATTTTTCGGAGATTTTTTCGTCCAGATGTGGGGAGCGGGGTCTACGCCGCCAGCCCATTTCCGGGAGCGGCGGGCCCTGCTCTAAACGCTCAGAGCACACCCTCCCGGTAACGTTTCGCAGTCTCCAAATATCCTTCGGCGGAGGCCCGGTTTCCGGCGATCTCCTCCGGGGTCAGGGGACGGACCACCTTGGCGGGACTTCCCAGAATCATGGAGCCGTCAGGGGCCTCCAGTTTGCCGGTGACCAGGGCCCCTGCCCCGACGATGCAGTCGCTGCCCACTTTCGCGCCGTTCAGCAGAACGGCTCCCATACCAATAAGGGTGTTGTCCCCCACGGTGCAGCCATGGACGATAGCCCCGTGGCCCACGGTACAGCCCCGGCCCACCCGGGTCTCCTCGTGGAGGACGGCGCAGTCCTGGATGTTGGTGCCCTCGCCTATGGTGATGGCGCCGTCGTCCCCCCGGAGGACGGCGTTGTACCAGATATTCACGCCCTTCCCCAGGGTCACGTCCCCGGAGACCCTGGCCCCCTCGCAGATGAGGACATTCTCATCAGAAACTCTCAGTCTGTATCCCATTATCTTATCTCTCCTTTTCCCAGTCAGCAGTTAAGCACCTGTATTCATCGGCGGGATGCCGGATGGACGGGGGAATTTTGCCATCCTGCAAGGCAAAAACCGCAAAATACCGGATATCATTCAAGATTTTTTCACGCGGCAGGGCCGCAAAAGGCCACCCAAACGGCCTTCAACGCCTGTGGACACAGGTTTTAAATCCCGGGGGCAAAATTGCCGTCCCGGAACACGGGAATCTCCCGGCCGTCGTGAGTCAGGCCTACGATGGAGAGATCCGGCGTGCCCACCATGAAATCCACGTGGGTGATAGAGTCGTTGAGGCCTCTGGCCTTCAACTCATCTTTGGACATCTTCTGCCCGTCTTTCAGGCAGGGGTACGCCTCCCCAAAGGCGATGTGGCAGGCGGCATTCTCATCAAAGAGGGTGTTGTAAAACAGCAGCTTCTGGTTAGAGATAGGGCTGTCGTAGGGCACCAGGGCCACTTCGCCAAAATAGGCGGCGCCTTCGTCCACGGAGATAGCAGCTTTCAGGGCCTCTTCGCCCTTTTCCGCGTGGGCCTCCACGATCTTGCCGTCCTTCACCACGAAATGGAACTTGTCAATGATGGCCCCGTCGTTCACCAGGGGCATGGAGGCGTACACCACGCCGTTGACCCCGGTTTTCAGGGGGGAGGTGAAAAGTTCCTCCGTGGGGATATTGGCGATATACGTCTGGCCGGAAAGGGTCACGTCGTTGCCTGCCTCCCAAACATGGCCCTCCGGTAGTTCCACCGTCAGATCTGTGCCCAGGGAGTTGGTATAGTGGAGGGATTTGAAGTTCAGGGCGTTCAGCTTCTCCAGCCGCTTCCGGAGGGTGTCCAGATGCTCCTTCCACTTGTCCACGCAGGAGCCGTCCCCACTGATGCGGACAGCAGAGAAGATGGCCTCCCAAAGCTTTTCCACAGCCTCCGCCTCTGAAACGCCAGGGAACACGGTCTTTGCCCAGCTGGGGATGGGGATGGATGCGATGCACCAGGGGAAGCCGCCGCACATCTGCAAGCGGTCAAAATCCTTCAGGGCCTTGCCGCTGGCCCGCTGGGCGGCCACAATACGCTTGGTGTCCACCCCCTTCAGGTTCTCAGGATCCGTTGCGGAAATGGCGAGATAGGCGGTGCCCTCCAGGGCGGCATCGTTAAAGAAGTGCCGCCGCCAGAGGGGTACGGTCTCGAAGATCTCCTCTTCCGCGTGGAGGTATTTCATGCGGGTCATGGCGTCGTCGTTCCAGTTCATGACCACCTCTTTGCAGCCAATGGCGTAGGCCTCCTCTGCGCACATCCGCGCGAAAAAGGCGCACTCCACCGGGGAGGAGATGATCATCCGCTGGCCCTTCTGGACATTGAGGCCCACCCGCACCAGGAGTTTGGCATATTCTCTCAGCTTTTTGTTTTCCAAAAATATCCTTCCTTTCAGCTTTTGCGCAGTATCCCTATCATGTGCCATTTTAACGGATTTTACCGGGGAAGTAAAGAACCTGTATCCATCGGCGGGGGAAGGGGAATGGAGGAGGGGTTTTGCCGTCCTGCACGGCAAAAAATCCAAGGAATACCGGATATCGTTCAAGACTTTTTAACGCGGCAGGGCTGTAAAAGGCACGCCGAGACGGCCATCAGCCCTTATAAAAACAGGTTCCGGCAAACCTATGGGCGTCCCCCGGCGTTTGCGCCGGTTTCTATCCCCGCCTTGTCCTTCCGGAGGCTAATGAGGGTGCCGTTCAGTTCCGCCCCCATAATCAGGGCCACGGCGCTCATGTTCAGCCAGATCAAAAGGGCCATGACGGTGCCGATGGAACCGTAAAGCACGGAATAGTTGGCGATGTTGTCCACATAGAAGGCGTACAGCCAGCTGAGGATCATCCAGGCCCCCAGAGCGGCCACGGTGCCCGGCCAAATGTTCCGCCAGGGCTGGATAACATCCTGGGCCAGGGCGTAGAGGAAGAAGAGGGCGAAGAAGCCCGCTGCCGCCACCACGGGAAACCGGAGCCGCGCCCAGGTCTCCGCCACCAGCCCCGGCAGGGAAAGGTGCGTCACGGCGTAACCTAAAATGCGGTCGCCCACCGTCATCACCGCCAGCGTGGAGGCAATGGCGGTAATCAGCAGGACGGTATAGAGCAGGGTTTTCAGCATATGCCGCAAAGGCCCCCGGGGCGGGCCCAGGTGATAAGCCGTCCGCACTGCCCGCATGAGGGTGTTGGTGGCCCGCATGGGAAAATAGATGGAAAACACCAGCCCAAACACCAGCAGGTGGAGGTTCGGGTTCTGGCCCACGTAGGTGAGATACATGCCGATGAACTCCACAATGGCTTGGGGCAGCAGTTCCCCAAGGCCCCGCAGGATTCCCGCCACATCCAGCTGGAGGAGGCCCAGAAGGGCGCTGATGAAGATCAAAAACGGAAAAATCATGAACAGCAGGTAGAACGCCAGGGCGGCGCTCTGAATCCCCACGCTGTGGCGGAGATACCGCTGCATCATGAGATACACCCCCCGCAGGAAGCGGTTTTTCGGCAAAGGCCGCATATGGCGTTCCCCCTTTGGACTGGCGTTGAACTCTGCCGGGCAGTTTATTCCCAGGTGCTCCAGATCTCCGGGCAGTATCCCACCGTAGCCTCCCGGCCGTTGCGGACGATGGGTGTCTGGAAGAGTTCCGGGTGCTCCAGCAGCTTTTCCTCCTGAGCGCTGGGCGTGACGTAGGCCATGAACAGTTCTTCATAGGCCCGGCATTTTGTGTTGACCAGCGCGGAAAATCCCACTTTCTGCTTGACGGACTGGTACTCCCGGGGGGATAATCCTTTTGTGGGCAGGTCGATGTACTGGTATTTGATCCGGCGCTCCTTGAACCACCGTTCCGCCTTCTTACTGTCGAAGGACTTGGAGGAGCCGAAAATCTGGATATTCATTGCCTGTTCTCCTTTGTACGGGTATTTGCTTCCCGAAAGCCCCAAAAGAAACGTCCTTCTTTTCAGCAGCGGGAAGCGCCGCTGCGGGCGGCCTGCCGTATTTCCGCAGTCCGGCAAACGCAGGCCCTGCGCACCGGCGTACCTGCGGTATGCCGCTGATATGTCAAAACCTATTACTATTGTAAACTTTGAGGGAGG
Source organism: uncultured Oscillibacter sp. (assembly GCA_910584995.1). Classification (GTDB taxonomy): domain Bacteria; phylum Bacillota; class Clostridia; order Oscillospirales; family Oscillospiraceae; genus Oscillibacter. The sequence continues at coordinate 12,427 of CAJUDW010000003.1, forward strand.
GTTTTTATGACGGAATCTGTCAGGAAATTAAAAGCGCTTGTGGAAGGCACGGACAACATCGTCTTTTTCGGGGGCGCCGGGGTATCCACGGAGTCCGGCATCCCGGATTTCCGCAGCACCGGCGGCCTTTACCACCAGGAATGGAAGTATCCGCCGGAGGTGATTTTAAGCCACACCTTCTACGAAAGCAACCCGGAGGAGTTCTTCCGGTTCTACCGGGCCAAACTCCTGGCCCCCGGCGCAAAGCCAAACGCCGCCCATCGGAAGCTGGCGGAATGGGAGCAGCAGGGAAAGCTGAAGGCGGTGATTACCCAGAACATCGACGGGCTGCATCAGGCGGCAGGCAGCGAAACCGTGCTGGAACTCCACGGCAGCGTCCATCGGAACTACTGCCAAAAATGCGGGAAATTCTATGATTTCCACTTTATGCTCCACAGCGAAGGCGTTCCGAAATGCACCTGCGGCGGGGACATCAAGCCGGATGTGGTACTGTACGAGGAGGGCCTGGATGCCCAGACCCTGAACGATTCCGTGCGCTTCATCGCCCAGGCGGACGTGCTGATCATCGGCGGGACGTCCCTGAACGTGTATCCCGCGGCAGGGCTGATCAACTATTACCAGGGGAACAAGCTGGTTTTGATCAACAAATCCGCCGTCGCCCGGGATCTGACTGCGGGACTGGCTATCACGGAACCTATCGGCGAGGTGCTCTCCCAGCTGTAAGGGCAGGGCGTCAGCCTCTGCCGGGCCAGTCCAGGGTGTACCGCTCGTAGGCGTTGATGATGGTGGTTTCCCCCCTCTGGCGGACCCGCTCCAGGCGGGCCACATAGTTAGCGTGGACGTGGCCGTGGATGAAATACCGGGGGCGGTACTTGTCCACCAGATGCAGGAAGCAGGAAAACCCCCGGTGGGCGTAGTCCTCCCCGTCCCCGTAGCCCTCCATGGGGGCATGGGCCAGCACAATATCCACCCCTCCGGCCCGCCAGAGCTGGAAGGCCAGCCGCTGGATCCGGCGGGCCATCTGCCGCTCCGTGTACTGGTGGGGGCCGCCGCTGTAGAGGATGCTGCCCCCCAGGCCCAGGATCCGGAGCCCCTGCACCGTTACCAGGCTGTCCTCTACGCACCGGCACCCCTCCGGGGGGTGTTGATCGTAGGTTTTGTCGTGGTTGCCGTGGACATAGAGCAGCGGCGCACTGCCCATGGTCACCAGGAAGGAGAGGTATTGGGAGTGCAGGTCTCCGCAGGAGAGGATCAGATCAATGCCGTCCAAATGTCCGGGCTGGTAATAGTCCCAAAGATACTCGCTCTCCCGGTCGGAGATGAGCAGAAGCTTCAAAGGATCGTCCCCTCCTTTTCCGGGGGTATGCTGTCCCGGTAGACCCCCTGGAGCCGGACAATGGACCGAGCCATGGGGAGGAGCGCCTCATAGCCGGGAATCGTTCCCTCTACGCAGCTGCAAAGCCAATCCATGTGCAGGATTTCCTCCGGGGAGAACCAGTGATCCCCATCGCCCCGGAGGGCACCGGCCTGATCCCGGACAGGCCCCTGGAAGGGATGGATACTGCCGGAGGCGACGCCCTGGCGGAGAATTTCCACCAGCTGCCGGACGCCGGCAGGCAGATCCTCGCTGAGGAGCACGCCTACGGCGCCGCTCTGCATCCCCCACCAGTAATTCACGGCCTGGCCCTCCTGGGCGCTGAGGGCGTCCCAGCCGCCGTTTAACATGCTTTTCACCAGTTTCACATAGACCTTGCCCCAGTGCCAGTAAGGGGAGGCCAGGGAGCGGAGGGCACCGTCAGGATTGACCCGGCAGAGGCCCCAGGGCTCCCGGGTGCGGTCGGGGGTGGGCACATCCCGGTTGGAGATCAGTTCCACGCCCTCCCGGACCAGGGCGGACATAGGATCCTCCTCGGCGCAGGACCAGTGCAGCAGGATGCGGGCCCGGGGATTGGTCAGCTGCGCCCCCAGGGCGAAGGCATTGATCCCGGCAGGCACGCCGAAAATAGGGCTGCTGGCCACGTAGCCGATGCGCCCGTCAGGGCACATGGCCCCGGCGATGGCCCCGGTGATGAATTTCCCCTCGTAAACGCGGCTGTAGTAAGTCCGCACGCCGGTATACGGCATGGAGACAGAGCAGTTGAGAACCCGGATGCCGGGATTCCGTGCAGCCACCTTCCGGCAGGCGTTGATCAGAGGCGGCGTTGTGGCGAAAATCACCTGCGCCCCCCGGAGAATGGCCTCCTCCATAGCCCCTTCGGCCATGGGGCCTTTTACGCCGTCGTACCGGAGGACAGTCACCTGATCCCCCATCACCGCCTCCAAATACTGCCTGCCCAGGTCATGGGCGGCGGCCCAGCCGCTTTCGCCGGGAAGATGGTCGCTGACAAAAGCAATGGTGAGGTGATCCGGGAACACCGCCTTTTTCAGCCGTTCCAAAAAGCCCGGGGACGGCGGCTGCTCTTCCTGGGTCTCGGTGCTGACGGAGATGGGATCCGCCCGGGCGTCGGCCTTCACATCCGCCCAAATGGCGCTCAGGGACTTGGCCAGTTCCTGGGAGGACATGTCCTCCAGATCCTCAAAGCGGTAGAATTTCAGCCAGACTATCAGGGCGTCCGCTGCCGTAACGGGCAGTTCCCCGCCGCCCTGTTTCCGGAAGGCCGCCTGGAAGACGGCAAAATCGGAGGTAAAGACCCGGCGTTCCTCCTCCGTCCAAACGTGATCCGGCTCAAAGCCCAAGGCCGCCTGGAGTTTCGCAAAGCTGCCGGGGCGGCTGCAATAGACCCGGTAGAGGCCGGTAATCTGATAATAGCGGAGGAAATCGTAATAGGCCGCGATCTCCGGCTCCTGGGACCAGACGGGAATCAGGCGGATCACGTAGGCGGGTACGGTGGGCGCGCCGTAGCTTTTCAGCACGCTGACCCGCTTGTTGCCCTCCTGGACGTAGAACCGGCCCAGGTATTCGAAGCACCGGATGGGATCCCGGATGCCCTCGTCCCCCAGATGGGCTTCGCAGAGGTCAATCCATTTAGCGGCGAACTCCGTGTCGGGATCCATAAGGGGCATGAACCCGGCGGAGAAGGCTGTCCGGCGGCCTGCCGTTTTGGTGCCGGTAATCTGCTCGGTGGGAATCTCCAGCACCCCCAGTTCCACCTGCCCTGCGGTCATGGCCTCGCTGAGGATTTCGTCCAGAACCTGAGGGTAGGGGTAGCGGCCCCGGAGGACGCAGTCCTTGTGACATTTGCGGCCCTGACGGAGGGCGCGGCCGTACTGTTCCACTGCTTCTTGTCTGCTCAAAATGAAAAACTCCTTCTATTCTTGTGCTGCGGGGAAAAGCCCGCTGCCGCCAGCGCGGCACGTTAGGCCTTATTTGAAAGATGACAAAACGCCCAAACGGCGGATCTTTTCCCATCATTCTGCGTTGATTGACGAAAAAATCTCTCGCCGTTGGGCTTTCCGCCAATTTGCAAACAAGGCCTAGGTGCACCGCACGCAAAAACCAGTCTGCCTCTTCTTATGTTCGGCCAAGGACGCCCCCGCTATACCGGCCTTCCCCGGCTCCCGGGCCCGGGAACACAGGGTGCGCGCGGATGCTTCCGGTGGCTCTACTCGCCGTCCCCATTTATTGGTTTTTATTATAGTATACTTGCCCATCCATTGCAAGACTCTGCCCGCTTCCCGGCATGGCCTTTTCTGCCGCCGCGCCGGAATTTAGGCAAATTTCAGCTGCTCAGTAAAGAAGAAATCTTGTCAATGGGGCATCTTTGTGATATACTTCTTTTTATTGTGTAAAAAATCGGCAAAATCCGGCCGGATCCGGACTATCCGGCCCTAAACGGCGGAGAAAACTCCCTGCCTCCGGCGGATGCCGGAGCCGGGATCAGCAGAAGCTACAGCCGGCAGGGCTGGACCATGTCCATCCGGCGTTTTTCAGCCCCGTACCTGCAGCACCCCGTCAGGCAGGGTATGTGTTCACCGGCTGCCGCACCGCCGAAAGCAGAAGAGGAGGCTCCTATGAAAAAAACACGGCAGGAGAAACAGCAGGACAAGAAGGATTTCCGAAAGGCATTGCAGCAGGAACTGCGGGAGCACAAAAGTTCCTTCATTGTCTTTTACACCCTGCGGGCCCTGGCCATTGTGATTTTAATCCGCCAGATTTTCCAGGGGAACTATGAGAGCGCGTTCTACTGCATACTGGCCCTGGTACTGCTGTACCTGCCCAGCTGGATTCAGGTCCGGCTGCACATCGAGTTGCCGCCCCCGTTGGAGATTGCGGTTTTGTGCTTCATTTTCGCGGCGGAAATCCTGGGGGAGGTCAACGCCTTTTATGTGGTAGTGCCCCATTGGGACACTATGCTCCACACCATCAACGGCTTCCTGGCCGCCGCGGTGGGCTTCTCCTTGATCATGCTGCTGAACGACGACGAGCGGCTGACCTTCGACCTCTCCCCCTTCTTCCTGGCCCTGGTGGCTTTCTGCTTCTCCATGACCATCGGCGTGCTGTGGGAGTTCTTCGAGTTCGGCGCGGATTTCTTCTTCCACACGGACATGCAGAAGGACACCATTATCAACGACCTTTACACGGTAGCCCTGGATCCCACCAATACCAACAAGGTGATAGCCATCCGAGGGATACAGGACGTGGCCGTCAATGGCGAAAGCCTTGGCCTTGGCGGCTATCTGGATATCGGCCTTATCGACACGATGAAGGATCTCTTTGTGAACTTCATCGGCGCGGTGGTGTTCTCCGTAACCGGATTTTTCTATGCCAAGAGCAAGGGCAAGCGCCGGACTGCCGCCCAAGGCTTTGTCCCCAGCAAGAAGACCGCGGATCACGACTACCTCCGCCAAATCCAAAGGCTGCGGAAAAAGAAAAAACAGTAAAACAGCAAGCCGCCTCCGGGTTCCGGAGGCGGCTTCTTTGTTCAGGATCCCACTGCCCTCTGCGCTTCAGCTGCCGGCCTGAATCCGGCAATCCGACGCCCGCTTTACACCAGGCCTTGCTTGAAAACTGTCAACACGCCCAAATGGCGGATCGTCTCCCGCCGCTCTGCGTTGATTTTCCTTGCCATACGCAAAGTATGGCTGCGTCAAATCGCCTTGATTGGCAGAAAAATCTCTCGCCGTTGGGCGCTCCGCCATTGATCAAACAAGGCCTAAGCGTTTTTTCCCATATACGCTGCGGGAAAACAACGCAAACGGATTTCGCCGCTCCGGCGGCGAAACTCCTGCGGAGGGATTCCTCCGCCTTATTTCATCAGTTCATACATCACGGCCTTGATGGTGTGCATCCGGTTCTCCGCCTCGTCAAAGACGATGGAGGCAGGGGATTCAAACACCTCATCGGTGACCTCCATGGCGTCCCTGTGGAACCGCTCCCCCATCTCCCGGCCCACCTTGGTCTTGTGGTCATGGTAGGCGGGCAGGCAGTGCATGAACTTGCACTGGGGCCCGGCGTTTTCCATCAGTTCCCGGGTAATCTGGTAGGGCCCCAAGGCCTGGATGCGCTCCTGCCAGACTTCCGCCGGTTCTCCCATGGAGACCCAGACGTCGGTGTAGAGCACGTCCGCACCCCGGGTAGCCTCCAGGGGATCCTGGATAAACTCCAACACCGCGCCGCTTTCCGCGGCAATCTCCCGGCACCGGGCCACAAGGGCCGGATCCGGCATATAGGCCTGGGGGGCGCAGGCCACAAAGTGCATCCCCATTTTCGCGCAGCCCACCATGAGGGAGTTGCCCATATTGAACCGGGCGTCCCCCAAATACACCAGCTTCACGCCCTTCAGCTTTCCGAAGTGCTCCTGGATGGTGAGGAAGTCTGCCAAGATCTGGGTGGGGTGGAACTCGTCGGTAAGGCCGTTGAACACCGGCACCCCTGCGTACTTCGCCAAATCCTCCACCAGGGCCTGTCCGAAACCCCGGTACTCGATGCCGTCATACATCCTGCCCAAAACCCGGGCGGTGTCGGCAATAGACTCTTTCACACCGATCTGGGAGCCGGTGGGCCCCAGGTAAGTGCTGCCCATGCCCAGATCCTGGGCTGCCACCTCAAAGGCGCAGCGGGTGCGGGTAGAGGTCTTTTCAAAAATCAGGGCCACGTTCTTCCCCTCCAGATACCGGTGGGGGATCCCGGCCTTCTTCTTAGCCTTCAAACTGGCGGCGGTATCCAAAAACTGCTGGATTTCTTCCGCCGTAAAGTCCAAAAGCTTTAAAAAATGCCTGCACTCTTCCATATCGTCCCGTCCTTTCCTTATGCCAAAGCCTGCTTCATGATGGCAAGGCCCTGATCCATCTCCTCTTTCGTAATCACCAGGGGCGGCAGGAGCCGCATGCCCGGCCCAGCGGTCAGCACCAGGAGCCCCTGATCAATCAGGCGGGCGGCAATGTCCTTGTTGCTCCAGCCCTCCCGGACCTCAATGCCAATCATCAGGCCCAGCCCCCGCGTCTTGCCGAAGCAGGGCAGGTTCAGCGCCTCAATACCCTCCCGGAGGTATGCGCCCTTGGCCTTGACCTCCTCCAAAAACGCGTCGCTGAGGGTTTCCTGCACCACTAAGCCCGCGGCGGCGCAGACGGGGTTTCCGCCGAAAGTGGTGGCGTGGGTGCCGGGGCCCAGTACATCCCGGCACTTCTCATTGGCCAGGATCCCGCTCATAGGCAGCCCCCCGGCAATGCCCTTGGCAAAGGAGGCGGCATCCGGCAGGATGCCGTACTGCTGGAACGCGAACAGGCTCCCCGTCCGGCCCACGCCGGTCTGCACCTCGTCCGCCAGCAACAGCCAGTCCCGCGCTTCGCAAAGTTTCGCCACGGCCTGCACATATTCCTGATCCAGCGGCAGCACACCGCCCTCCCCCTGGACCAGTTCCAGCAGCACGCCGCACACGTCGTCCCCTTGGCTCTCCAGGGCGGAAAGGTCGTTGGCCCCAACGTAGCGGAAGCCCTCCGTGAAGGGGAAGAAGTAGTTGTGGAACACGTCTTGCCCGGTGGCCATCAGGGTGGTGATGGTGCGGCCATGGAAGGAGTTGCGGAGGGTAACGATAGTAGAACGGCCTTTGCCGTATTTATCAAAGCTGTATTTCCGGGCCAGTTTGATGATGCCCTCGTTGGCCTCGCCGCCGCCGTTGGCAAAAAATGCGCAGGACATGCCTGTGCGTTTACAGAGGATTTCCGCAAGTTTGGCAGGGGGCTCCGTGTAGAAGAGGTTGGAGGTATGGCCCAGTTTCTTGGCCTGGGCGGAAACCGCGTCCACCCAGGGCTGGTATCCATAGCCCAGATCCGTCACGCCGATGCCGCTGGTGAAGTCGATGTATTTCCGGCCCTCGGGGTCGTAAAGCCGCGCGCCCTCGCCGTGGTCAATGGCAACGGGAAAGCGGCCGTAGGTATTCATGATATATTGGCCGGTAAGATCCTTGATTTCCTGGGATGTCATATGGCGTTTTCCTCCCTTTTCAGCATAGTGCCGATGCCCCTGTCGGACAGCAGTTCAATTAAAATCGAGTGGGGGATGCGGCCGTCCAGAATATGGACCCGCTCCACACCGCCGGAAATGGCGTCCACGCAGCACTCCATTTTGGGGATCATGCCGCCGGAAATCACCCCCTGGACGACCAGATCCGGCACCTCATAGGTGTGGACCACATGGATGAGGGTATCTTCGTCGTGGGGATCCCGCAGGAGGCCCCGGACGTCCGTCAGCAGAATCAGCTTTTCCGCCCCCAGGGCCTCCGCCAGCTTGGCGGCAGCCGTGTCAGCGTTGATGTTGTAGGCGGTGTCGTCGTCCACACCCTGGGCCACAGTGGAGACCACGGGGATGTAGCCGGTCATAAGGGCATTATCCACAGGCTCCGGGTTCACACCGGTGATTTTGCCCACAAGGCCGTATTTTTCATCCAGACGCTCCGCCTGGAACAGCTGCCCGTCCATGCCGCACAGGCCGATGGCCTGCCCACCCAGGCGGTTCAGCTGGGAGACCAGATCCTTATTGACCTTGCCGCAGAGGATGGACTGCACCACGTCCATGGTCTCCCTGTCGGTGTAGCGGAGGCCGTCCACAAAGCGGGACTCATGGCCCAGGCGTTTCAGCATGGCGGAGATCTCCGGCCCGCCGCCGTGGACCACCACCACCCGGATGCCTACCAGGGAGAGGAGGATGATATCGCTCATAACGGCTTTCCGCAGTTCCTCCGAGAGCATGGCGCTGCCGCCGTATTTGATGACAATGGTTTTTCCGGTAAATTTCTGAATGTAAGGCAGCGCCTCCACCAGGGTCTGGGCCTGCTGTTCATGGGATGACATATCGATCACATCTTTTCTTTAATTTCGGGACGGGAGGAAGACACGCTCTTTTTCCGCCTGACGGCCAGGGCGGCTGCGGTGCCCGCGAAGGCCCCGCCGAAGGGTACCAGCAGACGCACGCCGTCGTCCCGCCAGGAGGCGTTAAAGAAGTTCATCGACCAGGTGTTGTCGCTAGGGAAAACAATGGCTCCGGTCAGGCGCAGAAGACCGTAGGCCGCTCCAACGCCCAGGACAGCCAGCGCCAGGTGCACCAGGATTTTCAGCCGTCTGTCCAGGCACATTGGGAGGCACGGTAAAAGACGCAGGCCAAAAGCCAGGCGGCGAGGAGGAGAAAAAACAAGATCAGAATCACAAGCAGCCTCTCTCCGCCTCAGGTTCTGTAGTCACCGTTGATTTTGATATAGTCATAGGTAATATCGCATCCCCAGCAGGTGCAGGCGCCGCTGCCCTCCCCCATGGCGATACGGATTTCCACATCGTGCTCGGTCAAAATCTTCTTGGCGAGATCCTCGTCAAAACCAACGCCTCTGCCCTGCCGGCAGACCAGGATCTCCCCTGCCCCGCTGGCAAAGCGGACGTCAACCTTGTCCGGCTGGAAGGCCTCCCCGGAGTATCCCATGGCGCAAAGCACCCGTCCCCAGTTGGCGTCCGCGCCGAAAATGGCGGCCTTGGTAAGGGTGGAGGAGATAACGGATTTGGAAATGATCTCCGCGCTCTCCTCGCTGGCGGCCCCGGACACGGAGCAGGTAATGAGATGCTTGGCCCCCTCCCCGTCGGAGGCCATCCGTTTGGCGAGATCCACGCAAAGGGCCTGCAAAGCCTCCAAAAAGGCCTCATAATCCGGCCCTGGGGCCTCGATAGGCGTATTGCCCGCCAGGCCGTTGGCCAGCACACAGCAGGTATCGTTGGTAGAGGTATCCCCGTCCACGCTGATGCGGTTGAAGCTGGCCTTTGCCGCCGCCAGCAGGGCAGTTTTGATCATGGCAGAGGAAATGGCGCAGTCAGTGGTCAGGAAGCAGAGCATGGTGCCCATATTAGGATGGATCATGCCGCTGCCTTTGGCAATGCCGCCAATCCGCACAGTCTTTCCGCCAATCATAGTCTCCACAGCCGCCTCTTTTTTCACGGTGTCCGTGGTCATAATGGCGTGCCCTGCCGCGTCGCTGGCCTCCGGGGACCGCTCCAGGGCGGCGTACAGCTCCGGCATCCCCTTTTCAATTGCTTCCACATTAAGGGTCTGCCCAATGACGCCGGTGGAGGACACCAGTACATCCTCCGCTCTGCATCCCACGGCCTTGGCGGCGGCGGCGCACATCCGCTCTGCGTTTTCCTCCCCGTTGGGGGCGCAGGCATTGGCGTTGCCGCTGTTGGCTACGATGGCCCGGGCCTTTCCATCCGCCAGATGTGCCATGTCCACATGGATGGGCGCGGCCTTCACAACATTTTTCGTAAAAACCGCCGCCGCCGCGCAGTCCACGTCGGAGACAATGAGCGCCACGTCCTTTTTCCAGCTGGCGTGGGTTTTCACTCCCACATGGATTCCGGCAGCCCGGAACCCCTGGGCGGCGCACACGCCGCCTTCAATCCATTTCATGGCAGATATCCTCCTTACAGCGTCAAACCGGCGGTTTCCGCAAACCCCAGCATGATATTCATATTCTGCACCGCCGCGCCGCTGGCGCCCTTGCCCAGATTGTCAAAGAGGGCGGTGACGGTAAACTGCTCGTCGTTTCCGGCCAGCAGCAGGGACAGGCTGTCCTTCCCCCGCCATTGGCCCGCGTAGATTTTAAAGCCGGAGTCCACGCCGCTCTCCGGATCCGTGGGGTCTCCCTCCACCCGGACAACACCGCCCTCACCGGCAGTCTCCAGATAGTAAGCCCCCAGCTTCTCCCAAACCCCATGCAGGGTGGAAACACCCCGCAGCTGCTCCATGTGGAAAGGCACCGTAGAGGCCATGCCCTTGTAGTAATCGTCCACAATGGGGGTGAACACCGGCGTTTTCCCCAGGCCGCAGATTTTCTTCATCTCCGGCAGGTGCTTATGGTTTTGCAGCATCCCGTAGAGAGCGGGGCTGGAATAGGCGGGGGGGCGGTTCTCCTGCTCGTACTGGGCAATCATCTTTTTCCCGCCGCCGGAGTAGCCGGTGAGGGAAAAACAGCTGAGGGCCGCGTCCTCCGGCAGGAGGCCCATGGCTGTGAGGGGATAGGCAATGGAGACGAACCCCGTGGCGTGACAGCCGGGATTTGCCACCCGTTTAGCCTCCGCAATCTGCGCCCGCCGCTCCTGGGACAACTCCGGGAAGCCGTAGACCCAGTCCGGATTGGTCCGGTGGGCGGTGGAGGCGTCGATCACGCGGGTGCGGCTGTTTTCAATGAGGGAAACCGCCTCCACCGCTGCCGCATCCGGCAGACAGAGGAACACCAGATCCGCCTCGTTAAGGAACTTTTTCCGTTCCGCCGGGTCTTTGCGCTTGTCCTCGTCAATGAGGAGGAGACAGATATCGTCCCGGGAGGCCAGGCGGTCATAGATTTGAAGGCCGGTGGTGCCCTCCTTGCCGTCAATATAAACGTTGGGTTTACCCATGGTGTATCACATCCTGATTACGGAAATTGAATAAAGAAACGGACAGCCCGCAGGAAATCCTGCCTGCTAAACATAGCGCCGTACCCGCCCCATGTACTGCCGGTAATCCTCCCCGAACTGTTCCAAGCACCATCGTTCCTCCGCCAGGATGATCCAGTGGGCGGAGATTTGAAATACCAGGACGGCGCCGCAGAGGACCGGCGATTGGGTCAGCATCGCGCATCCCATAAAAACGGCAAAATAGGCCACATACATGGGATTGCGGGAAAAACGGTAAATGCCTCCCGTCTGCGGCCCGCCGCCGGACGGGGCCGCAAAGCCCACGGCAGAGGCCCCGCAGGCCAGCAGCCCCAGCAGGTAAACGGCGCCTCCCGCGCAAAACAGCCAGAGGGGTTTTATCTTGACGGCACAGAAGCAAAGCAGGAGAAATATGGCGGCGTTGGAAATTTGATATACCCAATAAGCCGGAATCTCCCGGCCGGAAACAGGCGCGAAATGGGCGGCGCGGCGCACCGCCTCCCGATCCAAAAGCGCCAGAAGCCCGAACCGAATAAGGAGGAAGGGAATCAGGAGCCAAAACCCGTTCATGTCCTTTGCCGGGAGACAAACTCCCGGATAGCGGCAATCTGCCGGGTAGTCTCCGCCACGGCGGGGCCGCCCCAGCTGTTCCGGAGGGCCATGCAGTTCTCCAGGTTCAGGGCCTCGTACACGTCCGCCTCAAAGAGATCGGAAACCGCCTTCAATTCCTCCAGGGCCAGTTCCTCCAGGGTCTTGCCCTGGGCAGAGCAGACGGCCACCAGCCGCCCCACGGCGGTATAGGCGTCCCGGAAGGGCATCCCCTTCTTGGTGAGGTAGTCGGCGCAGTCAGTGGCATTGATGAAGCCCCGGCCCGCGGCCCTGCGCATATTTTCCGGCAGGACGGTCATGGTGTCCAGCATGGCCGTGAATACGGGAACCGCCATTTCCACCGTGTCGATGGCATCGAACACCGGCTCCTTATCCTCCTGCATATCCTTGTTGTAGGCCAGGGGCAGCCCCTTCATGACGGTCAGCAGGGACATCAGATCCCCGTAGACACGGCCGGTTTTTCCCCGGACCAATTCCGCCACGTCCGGGTTTTTCTTCTGGGGCATGATGGAACTGCCGGTAGCATAGGCGTCGTCCAGTTCAATGAATTTGAACTCCCAGCTGCACCAGAGGATAATCTCCTCGGCAAACCTGCTCAGGTGGGCCATTAAAATGGAAAGGCCGCTCAAAAATTCCAGGGCATAGTCCCGATCGCTGACGCCGTCTAAAGAATTGTCCATGGGGGCGTCGAACCCCAGGGCCCTGGCAGTCTGCCAGCGGTCAATGGGATAGGTGGTCCCCGCCAGGGCGCCGGAGCCTAAGGGGCACTGGTTCAGCCGTTTCCGGCAGTCCTCCAGGCGGGTTATATCCCGGGAAAGCATCTGGGCATAGGCCAGCAAATGCTGGGCAAAGGAGATGGGCTGGGCCCGCTGCAGGTGGGTGTACCCTGGCATGACGGCGGCCTGATACCGCTCCGCCTGGCGGCACAGCGTCTCTTCCAGATCCAGCAGCTGATCCCGGATAACGCCGATCTGTTCCCGGACGTAGAGACGGAAATCCAAAGCCACCTGATCGTTCCGGGAGCGGGCGGTATGGAGGCGTTTCCCTGCGTCGCCGATGCGGGCGGTCAGCAGGGCTTCGATATTCATGTGAATATCCTCATTGTCGGCGGAAAACTCAATTTTCCCCGCCTCCACGTCTGCCAGAATCTCCTCCAGGCCCCGGGTGATGGCCTCCGCGTCCTCCCGGGAGATGACGCCGCAGTCCGCCAGCATGACGGCATGGGCTATGGATCCGGCGATGTCCTCCCGGTACAGCCGCTGGTCAAAGGAGATGGAGGCATTAAAGTCGTTCACAAGGGCGTCGGTGTCCTTTCCAAACCGCCCGGACCACAATTTCATGGCAATTGCTCCTTAAATTAAAGCTTTCCCTGTTCCCGCAGAGCCAGCACCGTATCCGGCAGGCCCCAAAGGTTGATGAAGCCGGTGGCGTTGGTCTGGTCGTAGGCGCTCTCGTTGAAGGTCACCAGTTCCTCGGAGTACAGGCTCTCGGGGGAGGTGATGGAAGCGGTAATGATATTGCCCTTGTAGAGTTTCAGTTTCACGCTGCCAGTAACATGCTCCTGGGTCTTGTCGGCAAAGGCGCTGAGGGCCTCCCGGAGAGGGGTAAACCACTTGCCGTTATAGACAAGATCTGCAAAGTCCACCGCCAGTTTGCTCTTCATGTGGGCGGTATCCTTATCCACAGTGATCATCTCCAGGCACTGGTGGGCCTTGTAGAGGATGGTGCCGCCGGGAGTCTCGTAAACGCCCCGGTCCTTCATGCCTACCAGCCGGTTCTCCACGATGTCCAGCAGGCCGATGCCGTTTTCCCCACCCAGCTTGTTCAGCTTGCGGATGACGTCGCTGGCCTTCATCTTCTGGCCATCTACAGCCACGGGCACACCCTTTTCAAAGTCGATGGTCACATAAGCGGGGACGTCCGGCGCATCAATGGGAGAAACGCCCATCTCCAGGAAACCGGGCTTTTCGTACTGGGGCTCGTTGGCAGGATCCTCCAGATCCAAGCCCTCATGGCTCAGATGCCAGAGGTTCTTATCCTTGGAATAATTGGTCTCCCGGCTGATTTTCAGGGGCACCTGATGGGCCTCGGCGTAGTCGATCTCCTCATCCCGGCCCTTGATGTCCCACTCCCGCCAGGGGGCGATGATGGTCATGTCGGGGGCAAACCGCTTGATGGTCAGTTCAAAACGGACCTGATCGTTGCCCTTTCCAGTGCACCCGTGGGCGATGGCGTCGGCCCCTTCGGCCTTGGCGATCTCCACCAGCCGCTTGGCAATAATGGGCCGGGCAAAAGCGGTGCCCAGCAGGTACTGTTCGTAGCTGGCGCCCATTTTCAGGGAGGGGATGATCACATCGTCCACCATCTCGTCAGTCAGATCCGCGATGTACAGCTTGCTGGCGCCGGTCTTCTTGGCCTTTTCCTCCAGGCCGTCCAACTCGTCGCCCTGGCCCACGTCAGCGGCTACGGCGATAATCTCCGGGTTATTGTAATTTTCCTTCAGCCAAGGGATGATGATGGATGTATCCAGACCGCCGGAGTAGGCCAGTACAATTTTTTTCATATCCTTTTTCTCTTTCATGGAAGGGCCCTCCTATTAAATGAAATAATGGTTGAATTATACGCTCATCGTGTATAATTATGCAAGCATCATTTTGCACAACAATTTCCAGATACTTTCGTTGCCTTTGCTCAATCTGCCAACAGTTTTTCAGAAAATCCAGGGATGGACGGGAAAAGCCGGTTCCCGGTGTCTACCCGTTCCAGGGATGCGGATAAAATATTCATTATTTTTGTATATATACCCATTCCGGAAAATCAACGCTCCCCCTCCAGGCTGTCTTTCCGGAGCGGGGAGGGACGGAGGACGTCCCGGAGCACGAGGCTCCCCGCAAGTTTCCTCCCTAAAAGGGGGCTGTTCCGCCACAATGGGGTCCGGGTAAGCCCGGGCCCCATTGCTTTTATCGGATTCTGCGCCGCCGTCAGGAAGCCGGGTTTTATGGCCGGCAGGCTTTCAGGCGATCCCTTACTTTTTAGGCAAAACCAGCAGCATACCTGCCGGGTTTTCAGGCCTCCTGTCCGGAAATCATCTTCTCCGGACGAACGATCTCGTCAAATTCCTCCCCAGTCAAAAGGCCCAGGTTCAATACCGCCTCCCGGAGGGTAGTACCCTCCCGAAGTGCCTTTTTAGCGCACCCGGCGGCCCTTTCGTAGCCGATTTTCGGCGTCAGGCAGGTAACCAGCATCAGGGAATTGTTCAGGTTTTCCGCCATCCGCTCCCGATCCGGCACAATCCCCTCCACGCAGTGGGCTCGGAAGGACTCGCACACATCCGCCAGCAGCCGGGCAGAAAGCTGGAAATTATAGGCCGAGACCGGCAGGAACACGTTCAGCTGGAAGTTCCCCTGGCTGGCGGCAAAACCAATGGCCGCGTCGTTCCCCATCACCTGCACCGCCGCCATGGTCACAGCCTCGCACTGGGTGGGATTCACCTTTCCCGGCATGATGGAACTGCCCGGCTCGTTTTCCGGGATATGCAGTTCCCCCATGCCGCACCGGGGGCCGCTGGCCTGCCAGCGGATGTCGTTGGCGATTTTCATCAGGTTCGCCGCCAGGGCCTTCAGTGCCCCGTGGGCAAATACCAGGGCGTCCTTGCTGGTGAGGGCGTGGAACTTGTTCCCGTCCGGCTGGAAATCCAGGCCGGTCAGCTGCCGCAGTTCCCGGCAGACCATTTCGTCGTAGCACTTGGGGGCGTTAAGCCCCGTGCCTACCGCCGTCCCGCCGATTGCCAGACGGCACAACTCTCCCAGCGCCAGCCGCAGCATCCGGCAGGGGGCCAGAACCAGTTCCCGCCAGCCGGAAACCTCCTGGGCAAATTTCAGCGGCGTGGCGTCCTGCAAATGGGTGCGGCCGATGCGGATCAAATCCGGATAGGCAGCCTCCAGCTTTTCAAAGGCCTCCGCCAGCCGCTCCGCCGCCGGAAGGACCTTGTTGGCCACCGACAGCGCCGCCGCAATATGGAGGGCGGAGGGATAGGTGTCGTTGCTGGACTGGGAGGCGTTCACCTGGTCGTTAGGGTGCAGGGCCTCCCCCCGCTCCGCCGCCAGATGGGCGATAACCTCGTTGACGTTCATATTGGTCTGGGTGCCGCTGCCGGTCTGCCAGACCACCAGGGGGAATTCTTCGTCCCATTTCCCCTCCCGGATCTCCCGGCAGACGGTGGAAACGGCCTCCGCCTGGGCCGCCGTCAGCTTCCCCGCTGCGGCGTTGGCCTTGGCGCAGGCCTCCTTCAAATAGGCGAAGGCGGTGATGATCTCCTTAGGCTGCCGCTGCCCGCCGATTTTAAAATTCTCCAGGCTCCGCTGGGTTTGTGCCCCCCAATGGTGGTCTGCCGGAACGGCTATCTCCCCCATGGTGTCATGTTCAATCCGGGTATTCATCACAAAACCTCTCTTTTTATGGATATTCAATCTCCGCCGGAGGCGGTCACATGGAGGAAATCACGTCCTTGTTCTTCACAAAATACTCCACGCCGGAATACAAGGTGGTCAGCGTGATGACTGCCACACAGACGGGGTCAATCCAGAGAAGCCACCCAACAGGCATAGCGGTCAGGGGATTTCCCTGGGCCCAGGCAATTTCCGGCCCCAGCAGAAGCATGACAACGACACAGACCATAGTGGCGGCGGTTTTCACCTTCCCGGACCAACCGGCGGCAATGACCCTCCCGTTGTCGCTGGCAACCATCCGCAGGCCGCTGACGGCGAATTCCCGCAGAATCACAATCATCAGCGCCCAGGCAGGCATCCGCCCCACCTCCACGAACCACAGCATGGCGGCGGTGACAAGGATTTTATCTGCCAGCGGATCGGCAAATTTGCCAAAATCCGTAATCAAATTGTACTTCCGGGCGATTTTCCCGTCCAGCAGATCCGTCAGGCTGGCGATGATGAAGATGGCCAGGGCCGCGTAATCGGCCCCCGGGAACCCCCAGTACAGCACCGCCATGAAAACCGGCGTCAGAATAATACGCAGGATCGTCAGTTTGTTGGGCAGATTCATGGTTCTTCCTCCCTTTCTCCCACCGGCTCGCCGTCCATGGCGGCAGTAAACCGGACGGTCACAAACGTACCGGCGGGAATCTCCTCCTCCGAAGCGAAGTACACCCGCCCGTCAATGTCCGGGGACTCCGCATAGGTGCGGCCAAAGTACATCTGGGCCTGTCCGTCAAAGCCCTCGCAGAGCACCTCCCGGGTTTCCCCCAGCAGGGACTCGTTGTAGCTGTCAATAATGTCCGACTGCACGTCCACCGCCAGTTCCGCCCTGCGGCGGGCCTCCTCGCCGTCCGGGTGCCCCATGGCCGCCGCCCGGGTGCCCTCCTCCGGGGAGAAGGGGAACACCCCGGCCCGCTCGATTTCCACTTCCCGCAGGAACTGGCACAGTTCCTCAAACTCTGCTTCCCCCTCTCCGGGGAGGCCGGTGATGACGCTGGTCCGCAGCACCAGGCCCGGAATCTTCTCCCGGAGTTCCCGGAACAGGGACAGCAGCCCCGCCTTGGTGTCCCGGCGGTTCATGGCCTTCAGAATCCCGTCATTACAGTGTTGGATGGGGATATCCAGATAGGGCAGGATTTTCGGCTCCCGGGCGATGGTGTCAATCAGTTCCTCCGTGATCTCGTCAGGGTATAAGTAGTGGAGGCGGATCCAATGGAAATCCAGCCTGCACAACTCCCGCAAAAGCGCCGCCAGACGGCGCTCCCCATAGAGATCCGTGCCGTAGCGGGTAATATCCTGGGCAATCACCAGCAGTTCCCGCACCCCGGCGGAGGCCAATTCTGCCGCCTCGTCCAGAAGTTCTTCCATGGGGCGGCTGCGGTACTTTCCCCGGAGGGAGGGGATCACGCAGTAGGCGCAGTGGTTGTCGCACCCCTCCGCGATGCGGAGGTAAGCATACCAGGGGGGCGTAGACAGAATCCGGGGCCCGCCCTGCTCCGCCGTGTGGATATTGCCGAACCGGCAGGGCCGCAGGCCCCGCTCCATGGCTTCCTCCACAGCGGCGGCAATGTCCCCGTAGCTGCCGGTGCCGAGGATGCCGTCCACCTCCGGCAGTTCCTCCAAAACGCTCCCCTTGTACCGCTGGGCCATACAGCCTGTCACCAGGATCTTTTTCAGGCGGCCCGCCGCTTTCAGTTCCGCCATTTCCAGGATGACGCCGATGGCCTCCTCGCAGGCGGAGGACAAAAAGCCGCAGGTATTTACCACCGCCACATCGGCCCCGGCGGGCTCGGCTGTAACGGTGTGCCCGGCAGCCTGGGCCGCCGCCATCATCTGCTCACAGTTCACCTGGTTTTTGGCGCACCCAAGCGAGATGAACGCTACTTGATATCCCATGCAATTCTCCTAATCCTTCCTGTACCCATAACCGGAAACAAAGGCCCCATCCGGGCGGACGGTGCCTGCCGGCCAGGCATACAGCTTCTTAATCCTCAGGCAGTTCCTGGCCGAAACGGCCCCAGGCAGATCGGATGTCCCCCCAGGAGAAGCCCCGCCGCAGCAGGGCGTCCGTCAGCCGCTTCTTCTCCCGCTCCTCCGGCATGCGGCCCCGGAGTTTGGATGCCAGGAAGGCGTCGATCTGCCCGCCGTCCTCCGGCAGTTCCGCCAGGGCCTCCTCCCACAGTTCCCGGGGAACCCCCTTTTCCCGGAGTTTCTCCCGGGTGCGGGCGGGGCCGTAGCCAAGCCCGGCGCAGTGGCGGGCCAGCATGGCGGCATACTCCCGGTCGTTGATGGCGCCGATGGCCTCCATCCACTGGGAGGCATACTGGGCCTCCGCCTGGCTGGCCCCCTTTTCCATCAGCTTCTTTTCCAGTTCCCGGCGGGACATGGCCCGCCGGCCCACTAAATCCGCCGCCGTCACCTTCACGTTGGAAACCCCGGCGGCCTCCTTCAGCCGCGCCAGTCCCCCTTCGTCCAGTTCGTCGCCAGGGCGGAGGCCGAAATCCAGGAGTTCCTGTTCCGTGATCCGCAGCAGCGCCCCGTCCTCCAGAAATACCAGCACACGGCCCCGCTTCCGGCGGGAGGCCTCAATGCGGTCAATCCTCATCCTTGAAGTCCTCGGCGCTGACGTCCACGGCCCGGCCCGCCGCCTTGGCGGCTGCGCGGCCCTGGTTGCTGAGGAGTTTGTCAAAATTCTTCCGGATATCCGCCTCCAGCTTCTCCGCTATCTCCGGGTTCTCCTGGAGGTATTTCTTGGCGGCGTCCCGGCCCTGGCCGATACGGGTCTCCCCCATGGAGAACCAGGATCCGGACTTTTGCAGCAGTTCCAGACGGACGCCCAGATCCACCAGTTCGCCGTCGTGGGCAATGCCCTCGCCGTACATGATGTCAAATTCCGCCTCCCGGAAGGGGGGCGCCACCTTATTCTTCACAACCTTCGCCCGGGTGCGGTTGCCGATGATCTCGCCGCTGCTCTTCAGGGCCTCAATCCGCCGCACGTCGATGCGGACGGAGGAGTAGAACTTCAACGCCCGGCCGCCGGTGGTCACCTCCGGGTTGCCGTACATAACGCCCACTTTTTCCCGCAGCTGGTTGATGAAAATCACAATGGTGTTGGTCTTGCCGATAGCCCCCGTCAGTTTCCGCAGGGCCTGGCTCATCAGGCGGGCCTGGAGGCCCACGTAGGTGTCACCCATCTCGCCCTCAATCTCCGCCCGGGGTACCAGGGCAGCCACGCTGTCCACCACTACCACGTCGATGGCACCGGAGCGCACCAAGGCCTCGGTGATTTCCAAAGCCTGCTCACCGGTGTCCGGCTGAGAGATCAGGAGATCCTCCACCTTGACCCCCAGGGCCCGGGCATAGGTTGGATCCAAAGCGTGCTCCGCGTCCACAAAGGCGGCCTCGCCGCCCCGCTTCTGGGCCTCCGCCGCCACGTGAAGGGCCAGGGTGGTCTTACCAGAGGACTCCGGCCCGTAAATCTCGATGATCCGCCCCTTGGGCAGGCCGCCGATGCCCAGGGCCACGTCCAAGGCCAGGGATCCGGTGGGGATGTAATCCACATTCATCGCGGCTCCGTCGCCGAAGCGCATGATGGATCCCTTGCCGTAAGTCTTTTCAATCTGGGCCATGGCGGCCTCAATGGCTCTTTTCCTGCCCTCCGCCGCGGTGGCAGTAGGGCTGGGGACGGAAGCTTTCTCTTTTGCCATGCTGTTGTCCTCCTGATGTTGATGTATGTAATCCGTGTATGGTTTTTGCCGTTTTCAACTGGGATTCGGCCGGAGATCAGAACTCCTCCGGCTCCCGGGGGATGATAATGGCGCAGAGGATATAGGCCACAATCCCGCTGCCGCCAAGAAGGGTAAACGCCGCTCAGGCCAGGCGCACTAAAGTGGCGTCCAGGCCAAAATAGTCAGCAACGCCGCCGCACACGCCGTCCAGCATCTTGTCACTTGCGCGTTTATAAAGACGTTTTTCCATGATGAGATCCCTTCCTTTCAAATCTCCTTGCAGATGGTGCCGAACACCACCCGGGGGATGTCCCGCAGATCCTTCACAATCTGGATATCCCCGAAGCCCCGGCTCCGCATAATCCGCAGTACCTGATCCGCCTGGCCGATGCCCACCTCGAAGTACAGCCGCCCGCCGGCGGTCAGGGAGTCCCGCCATTTTTCCGTAATGTCCCGGTAGAAAGCCAGGCCGTCGGGGCCGCCGTCCAGGGCCATGCGGGGTTCATAGTCCCTAACGGAACCGTCCAAGGTCTCAATGTCCGCCGTGGGGATGTACGGGGGATTGCAGATGATGCAGTCAAACTCCCCCAAGCCCCGGTCCGGCAGGCTCCGTGCATCCATTTTCACCGGCACCACCCGGCCCGTCAGGTTGTTCCGGCGGATATTCTGGCGGCAGATCCGGAGGGCCCCATCGGACCACTCCCCCAAAACCGCCCGGGACTGGGAGACCTGGGCAGCCACCGCCAGCCCCACGCAGCCGCTGCCGGCGCAGAGATCCAGCACCCGGCAGCTTTCCAGCGTTTCGCAGAACCGGATAGCCTGCTCCGCCAGCACCTCCGTGTCGGGCCGGGGGATCAGCACTTCCCGGGAGATGTCCAGGGGCATGCCGTAAAACTCCCACTCCCCGATGAGATAGGCCACCGGCTCTCCCGCCAGCCGCCGTTCCACCAGTTCCCGCACACGCCGCTCCAGTTCCGGGGAGGCGTACAGGCCTCCGTCCCGCTGGAACTGCTCCCGGGTCTTGCCGGTCCCAAAGCACACCAGTTCCCGGGCCTCCAGGGTCGCAGCCTCCGCGCCCTCCGCCCGCAGCTGCCGCCGGATGTCCAGATACAGGTTGTTGTATGTGATTGCCATTCTCTCACCACTCGTCTTTTCCCTTTTTGCTGGGCAGTACCAGTTCCAGCGCCCGGATGGCGCACTCGATCATACCGTCCTCCGGCTCGTTGGTGGTAAAATTCTGCATCCACATGCCGGGGGCCGTCAGGATCTTTGCCAGCTTGTTGTCCTGGACATGGCGGCCCACCCAGCGGTTGAATTCATATGTCACGCCCACCACCAGGGGCAGCAGCAGCAGATGCACCAGCGTCCGCAGCCAGACATTGGTGATCGGCCAGATGCCAAACACCGCGCCGGAGAAGAGGATCGACACGAAAATCACCACAAAGAGGAAGCTGGTGCCGCACCGGGGATGGTGCCGGGGCTGCTTGCGGACGTTTTCCACCGTCAGGGGGAGGCCCGCCTCATAGCAGAAGATGGTCTTATGCTCCGCGCCGTGGTACTGGAAAACCCGGTAAATATCCTTCTGCTTGGAGCAAAAAATCAGATACAGCAAAAAGATGACGATTTTCAAAAGGCCCTCCATCACATTCCGGCCCCAGAGGGGGAACCCCGGGAAGAAGTGGAGCACCGCGCCGGTGAGGAAAGTGGGCAGCACCAGGAACAAAAACACGGAGAGGCCGACGCCCAAAACCACCGCCAGGGCAACCACCACGCTCTCCAGCTTCTTGCTGGAGAGGTGTTTTTCCAGCCACTGCTCAAATTTGGACGGCTGCGACGCCTCATCCTCCGGGTAAAAATCAGCGGAGTACATCAGGGCCTTGACCCCCTCCACCATAGACGCCAGGAAATTGACGGTGCCCCGGATCAGCGGCACCCCTAAAATGGGAAAGCGGTCCTTAATCAGCTTGAGCCGCTCCACTTTTTCCACCAGGTTTCCCTCCTGGTCCCGCACCACAATGGCCTGCTGTTCGGGCCCCCGCATGAGGATGCCCTCGATAAGCGCCTGTCCGCCGATGCTGGTGCGGAAGGCGCAGGATTGTTTTTCTGCCATGGGAATTCCTTTCTTTCGTTGAGAGAGTGTATAATCTGCAAACCGGGAACCCATCTTTAAAAATGCGTCTCGGCAGCAGGCGCCGCTGCTGCCGCAAAGGGCCCGGCCTGTATGCCTGCCGTCCGGCAAAAGCGCGTCCTGCCCGCAAAGGGCGTCCGGGCCGGAACCAGCAGATGGACGTATGGGGCTTTGCTGACTATATCACAGATTTTTCCGGATTGCAACGTTTGTTCGATTCAAAAAGCCCTCTTACTGCTTTTCCGGCAGGGAGACCACCACCTCCGCACCGCCACCTATGGCGTTGCTGATGGTGAAGGTACCGCCATGGAGTTTGACGATCTCATCGCACACCGCAAGGCCGATGCCGCTGCCCCGGGCCTTGGAGGAGCCTTTGTAAAACTTCTGCTTGATGAAGGGCAGTTCCGCTTCCGGGATACCGGGGCCAAAGTCCCGGACCCGAACTGCCTGCTGCCCCGCTTCCCGGCTGATGGAGGCCACAATTCGCCCTCCCGCGCCGCCGTGCTTGGAGGCATTGTCCAGCACGTTGCAGAAAACCTGCTTCAGCCGTTCCGAGTCCCCGGGGATAGGCGGGAAATCCCCCTTCCCCACGGCGTATTCCAAGGTGATGCCTTCCTGACGGAACAGTTCCTGATAGGTGAAAATGGCGTCCTCCAACTCCGCCTGGAGATCTACCTCCTCCACCCGCAGGGTGAAGCGTCCATCCTCCATTTTGGAAAATTCCAGCAGTTCCTCCACCATGTTGGAGAGGCGGCGGGACTCATTGACGATAATCCGCAGGCCCCGCCGCAGCTGCACCGGATCCCCACTGAGATCCTCCAAAATTGTCTCCCCCCAGCCGTTGATAGCCGTCAGGGGTGTCCGCAGTTCGTGGGAAACAGAGGAGATGAATTCCGACTTCATCTTCTCATTCTGCCCGATTTTCAGGGACATATCGTTGATGTTGTCTACCAGGACGCCCAGTTCGTCGGTGTATTTGTTTTCCACCTGAAACCCGTAGCCTCCGGCCGAGATGCGCTTAGTGGCCTCGGACACCACCGCCACCGGCTCCACCACATTGTTGATAAAAATCAGGTTGGAGACTATCACCATCCCCATACAAAGCGCGGCCACAAGGCACACCGCCAGCACTGCCAGCCGCACCTGCCTGCTGACCAGCCGCAGGGACGTGACAAAGCGGATGACTCCCTGTACCTGTCCATTGAAGGTCAAGGGGTGGGACACTGCCAAGATGCTTTCCCCCGTTTCCGGATCCCGGCCCTGGAAGGGGGTCATCCGGTTCTGGGCAATGGCCTGGGAGATATCGTCGGTGCCGGGGAAGGTGCCTGTCGTGAGGCTGGAGGTGGAGGAGACCTGGATCCGTCCGCTGGGGCTGATAAACTGCAGTTCGATCCGTTCTTTGTCCTCAAAGGCCGCGGCGGACTGCTCCGCTTTTTTATAGTATCCGGCCCAGCCGCCGTCCATGAAATACTCCTCAAAGGCCCCTGCCAGGGCCTGGGCCTGTTTTTCCATGCCGTCCCGCATACTACGGTAGTAATAATTGGAAATCCCTGCCGAGAAGAGGACGACAATCAGCAACAGCACGGCAAACACCGGCATCACCGTGTTCATAATCCACCGCTGCCGCAGGCCCTGCAGCCGCAGGCTTTTCCATTTTACCGCTTTTTCCTCTGCCATGGTTTCTTCTCCCCGATTCCTGCGCCTCTCAAAGGCCCCACTTGTAGCCATAGCCCCACACTGTCGTGATATACATAGGATTCTGCACGTTGATTCCCACGGCGCTCCGCGCCGCGGGAGACCTTTTTACTACATCGTCAAGGCGGAAATGAATTCCGCCTCTCCGGAGGTTTTTTCCTTCGGAAAAACGCCTCTACGCGCTGCCGCGCGCCCCGCTGTGCGGGGCCCCGGACAACGTGCCGGAGTCCGCCCCTTCTCAAAGGCCCCACTTGTAGCCATAGCCCCACACTGTCGTGATATACATAGGATTCTGCACGTTGTCCTCTATCTTCAGCCGCAGGCGGCGGATATTCACGTCCACAATTTTCAGTTCGCCAAAATAGTCCCGGCCCCACACCTTGTCCAAGATCTCCTCCCGGGAGAGGGCCTTGCCGGGATTCTCCATAAAAACCCGCATGATGGAATACTCCACCTGGGTCAGCTTTACCCGCTGGCCGTTCTTCTCCAGCGTCCGGTTCTGGATGTTCAGCAGGAAGGGCGGCTGGCGGATTTCGCTGGCCTGCACCGGATCCTCCCCGCCCGCCCGGCGGAACAGGGCGTCCACCCGGGCGGTCAGTTCCGCCGGGGAGAAGGGCTTTGTCACATAGTCGTCCGCCCCTGTCATCAGCCCCGTTACCTTGTCCATCTCCTGGGCCCGTGCCGTCAGCATGATGATGCCAATCCGGGAATTGGTGGCCCGGACCCTGCGGCAGACCTCAAAGCCGTCGATGCCCGGCAGCATGATGTCCAGCAGCGCCACTTTGGTATCCGGATTCTCCCGAAGACGGTCCATCGCCTCCTCGCCGGTCTCGGCTTCAATCACATCATAGCCTGCCCGCCGCAGATTGATGACAATAAAACTGCGGATATTGGATTCGTCCTCTAAAACCAAGACCTTTTTCATGTCGTCTTCCCTTTCCTTCGGCTTTCTCCGGCTTCCGCCTGTCAATTCTCACCCAGGGACCATTCCGCCGTAATCAGGCTGAAGGCCTCCCGCACTTCATCCTCTGTCAGGCCATAGATCCAGGTATTATTGGCCTCCAGCAGTTCCGCCACATAGAATGTAGTCTCCTGGCGGCTGAGATTAAACCGCCCGCCCCGGACCGCCCGGGCCTCCCGGTTCGCGCCGGTGATGGCGGTAATCCGCAAAAACGGCTCCGGGGATTCCTGCCGGATGTAGAAGGTGACGGAGGTCTCCTCCAGGCCGATAACCCGGCTCACCAGGATCTGATCCTGCCACTCCTCCGGCAGGCGGAGATACCAGCCGTCCTCCGTGTTATGATAGGTACTGAAGGCCACCGCCGGTTCGCCGCTGCTGTTGTAATACTTCCAGTCCACCCGCTGATAAGAGGGGCCCCCCTCCTCCCAATCCGGCAGGGGCTCCGGATGGGGCACCTCCGTTACGCCGTCTCCATTGAGATCCCGGGGATACAGGGAACTGTAGGGGGCGATTTCCGTAGACACGCCGGTTACGCCGGAGACCACAATGTTGTTCAGTTCCCCGCTTCGGACGGTCAGAATATCCGTAATAGCCCGGTTGTCTGTGGCGGAAACGCCGGTGACAAACAAGGCAGGCGCCCCGTCCGCCAGATTGCCGCCGGAAACCCGGCCCTGCTGGCTCAGTTCCGCCATGGAGAAGGAGATGCGGGCAGAGGAACGGAGGGCCAGGGAGCCGTCCTGCCAGCCATAGAGATCGGCGACGCCCGCCCCCTCCTCGTCCGACCGGAAGGCCACCAACTCCAGAAGGTTATTCCCGTCCAAATCCGCAATGTCATAGCGGACATAATTGGTGCGGATCAACTCCTCCGGGCCGTTTGGCCGCAGGGCGTAAACCGCAAGCGCCAGCAGATCCGCATTGACCCGCCAGCCTACCGTCAGTTCCATCCGCCCGTCCTTGTCCATGTCGTTGTAGACAATGCTGTTAATGCCGGTGCCGCTGCCCTCAATGACGGCGGACTGGTGGTAGGAGTTGCCCTCCACCTTAAAAATATAAATTTTCAGCGGCTTTTCGTCCGCCGTATTCCGAAAAAAAGCCACAGCCTCCTGCCGCCCGTCCCCGTCCAGATCCGTCAGCTGCACCGGCTGGATGTTGGTCCCGGCAGTGGGGGCGGCGTACTCTGCCCCGGTTTCCAATATAGCGTTCAGTTCCCTGTTCAGTTCCGTATACTTAGCGGGCAGTTCCGGCAGGCAATACAGATCCTGCGGGTTCATGGTAAAGGAGAGCGCGCCGCAGCTGCTGGTCAGGACCGCCGCTGCCGCCAGCGTCAGGACGGCCAAAAACCGTCGGAACCATCTTTTCACACGCCGCGCCCCCTCTTCTGATTTTTCTGCTCTTGATCATGTAATGATAGCACATTCCTTCCGGTTTGTGTAGCATTTCTTTTGGATTTTTCTGTGTTTTTTGGATATTCTTCCTTTTCCCGCCGGTAAAACGGCTTGCGCCCCGGGACAGCGTGGTGTAAAATGGGGAAAAACCGCGCCAATCCGGCGCACGGAACCGGGAGGGAATCGAAATGGCCCAAGGAAAGCGGCAGAAAAAACGGGACGCCGGTATGGTAACGGTGCTCTGGGGGCTGATGGCCGTCCTGGCAGTCTGGGCGGTTGGCGCAGGCGTCCTGCGGCTGACGCCCCAGGGGGGCCAGGAAACCGACCCGCCCCCGCCGGAGGAATCCCTCCAGGAACCGGAGGCGCCCCCGGAACCTGTCCCGGAGCCTCCGCCGGAACCGGAGCCCTCCGCCGCCCAGCAGCTTCTGGAGACTATGACCCTCCGGGAGAAGGTCTGCCAGCTGTTCGTGGTGTTTCCTGTGAACCTGGCCGGGCCGGATCAGGTGACGGAGGCAGGCGAGCCCACCCGGCTGGCCCTGGAACAGTACCCGGTAGGCGGGCTGATCTATGACCGCACCAACATGGCCGGCAAGGAACAGGTGCGGGATATGCTGGCGGCCGTCCAGTCCTACTCCCGGATCCCCCTGCTTTTGGCCTGTGACGAGGAGGGGGGAAGGGTAAACCGGCTGATGGCCACCGTGGGCACCACCTATATCGGCCCCATGCTCCAGTACAAGGATCAGGGGGTGGGGAAAGCGGCGGAAAACGCCAGGATCATTGCGTCGGACATGGCGGCCCTGGGGTTCAACGTGGACTTTGCCCCGGTGGCAGACGTATGGTCCAACCCCAAAAACACCGTTATCGGCGACCGGGCCTACAGCGACGATTTCTCCCAGGCGGCAGATCTGGTGGCCGCGGCGGTGGAGGGATTCCACCAGGGGGGCGTGGCCTGCGCCCTCAAGCACTTCCCCGGCCACGGGGACACCTCTGCCGACAGCCATAACGGCTCCGTTTACGTATACAAAACCCTGGATCAGCTGCGGGAGGCGGAACTCCTGCCCTTCCGGGCCGGGATTGGCGCCGGGGCGGACATGGTGATGATTGGGCATCTGATCATTTCCGGCGTCAGCGAAGAACCGGCCCTGCTGTCTCCGGAGATTGTCACGGATCTCCTGCGGGAGGAACTGGGCTTTACCGGCGTTGTGATCACCGACAGCCTGCAAATGCGGGCCATGACGGATGTGTACGGCGCGGGGGAGATTGCGGTGGGGGCTGTCCTGGCCGGCGTGGATCTCCTGCTGTGCCCGGAAAATCTAGAGGAGGCCGTGGATGCCCTGACGGCGGCAGTGGAATCCGGGGAAATCCCGGAATCCCGGCTGGACGAAAGCGTTCTGCGGATCCTGACCATGAAGGAGGCCCGGGGGCTTCTGCCGGAAATGTAACCTGCAAATATGCGGAAAGGCCCGCCGTCAAAAGACGGCGGGCCTTTGTGATTTGTGAAAGGAAGAGAGTGGAGGCAGTATAACAGGTATCAGCCGATGCCGCCCTTCCAGGCGCCGGCCACCAGGGCCAGAACGCACAGGACGATGAAGAAGTAGCCCAGGTAAATGAACCAGTCGCCCACAGGCTTCTTGGCACCCCGGTTGACTTCTTCCAGAGCCTGCTTTCTCGGCAGCACCACAAAGAACATGATAGCCGCAATCGCAGCGCCCAGGGGGCAGATGTAGATGGAGACCACGTCCATCCACTGAGAGGTCCAGGGCTGGATCATCAGGGCGACCACCGCGCCGATGACGCCGATAACAGCCACGGCGGGGACTCTCTTCAGCTTGAACTCCTCCTGCATGGTCGCCACGGGGGCCTCATACAGGTTCACGATGGAACTCAGGCCCGCAAAGAGGACGGCGACGTAGAAGATCACGCCGATAATCCGGCCGCCGGGCATCCCGTTGAGGATGTTGACCAGATACACGAACATCAGGCCGGGACCAGGGTTGACGTCGCTCATGGCGAAGCCGCTGGCTCCGATGGCGGGGATGATGACGAAGGCAGCCAGCAGGGCGGCCATGGTGTCAAACAGGGCCACGCGCCGGGCGGAACTGGGGATATTCTCATCCTTGGGCAGGTAGGAACCGTAAATCACGGAGCCGTTGCCTGCCACGGACAGGGAGAAGAAGGCCTGGCCAAAGGCATAAATCCACACGTCCAGGGACAGCAGGCCCTTGGGATCCAGGGTGAACAGGAACTTATAGCCCTCGGAAGCGCCGGGCTGGAAAGCAATGTAGACAGCCAGGATCACGAACAGGCCGAACAGAACGGGCATCATGATCTTGTTGGCGGCCTCGATGCCGTTGGCAACGCCCATGGCCATGATGATCATCGCCACAACCAGGCCAATCAGCAGCCACACACCGTTGCCAATGCCGAAAATGCCGTTGCCCAACATCATGCTGATGGCGTCGCCCAGGTTTTCGGCTTCGGGGGCCGCGCCGCCGAAGGTGCCGCCGATGGCGCCCATGTCGGTGCCCAGGTCGTACAGGGAACCGGTAACGGACATAAAGGCATACTTAAAGATCCAACTCATAACCACGGTGTAGCCAATGGCCAGCATCAGGGAGCCGATGATGGGAATGATGCCGATCAGCTGGCCGATCCGCTTGTTGCCGGTCTTAGCCTCGGTGCAGTAGCCGAATGCGCCGATGGGACCCGCCTGAGCCCGGCGGCCCAGGGCAAATTCCTCCATCACACCGGAGTTGCCCACAAGGAATACAATCAGGAAATACGGCAGCAGGAAGGTCAGGCCGCCCCATTTGGCGACCATGATGGGGAAGCGCCAGATGTTGCCCATGCCTACGGCGGAGCCGATACAGGCCAGGATAAAGCCCCACTGGCTCTTAAAACCGTCGCGGGTTTGCAGGGTGTCGTTACTCATGCGTTTAATCCCTCTTTCTCAATAGCTTGATGGTTGGATAGCTGCAAAGGAGCCTCCGCTCCCGAAAGCCAAACACACCGCATTCCGGACAGCACCGCTCATGTGAGCGGTGCAAAGCCCCCGGGGGCTTTGCCGCCGGAACGGTTTTCCCCCGCCGCCTGTACTTTGCGGCGGCGGAAGCGCGCCGGAAAAGGCAGCGGGTCTGATCCGCCCTCTTTCCAGGCAAAGAAAATGACGGCAGCGCCTGCGGAAACTATTTGTTTTTCGCTGGCGCCGCCGTACATTCACATGTTAACTCCCGCACACTTTCCACGCGGTGCGGTTACGCTGAATTATCAGGAGATCTCCGGATTATTTCTCTTCGTTGGCGTAGGGCTCCAGGAAGGCATGGAAGTGACGCATGGGCAGCTTGTGGCCCCAGAGGATGCGCATGTTGGGGATGGTGTCACGATCCTTGTACAGCTGGGCCACGGCAGCGATGACATAATCCAGGTGCTCCTGGGTCAGGCGGCTGCGGTCGATGGCAAACCGGACCACGTTGGCAAGTTCCGCCTGCTGCTCAGGGGTCTTCAGGTCATACTCCATGGAGAAATCGCCCAACTCGGACACGCGGATGCCATAGCGGCGGATCAGTTCCAGGGAGAAGCCGGTGCCGGCGAAGGTGGTGTGGTCGCGCTTGCCGTCGAAGAACTCGTCCATATTGATATACACGGCATGGCCGCCGGCGGGCAGCACCACGCCCTTGACCCCGGCCTTGTAGAAGCCCTGGGCCAGGTACTCGCACTGCATGGCGCGGTCATGCTGATAGCCGAAGTCGCAGGACTCATAGAGGCCGGCAGCCAGGGCCATGATGTCACGGCCGCTCATGCCGCCGTAGGAGTCGTTGCCGTAGCAGGAGATCTGCTTGACCTTGATGAGCACGCCCACGTCGGTCTTGACAGTGCCGTCCTCGTTGAAGTCGGAGAACTTCTTCCAGAAGAGGCCCTTGTCCCGGAAGGCCAGCATACCGCCCATGTTGGCGTGGCCGTCCTTCTTGGCAGACATGGTAAAGGCGTCGCAGTAGGAGAACATCTCGGTGGCGATTTCGGCGATGGACTTATCAGCGTAGCCGTCCTCGTTCATCTTGATGTAGTAGCAGTTCTCCGCCCAGCGGGCCACGTCGAACACCAGGGGAATGTCGTACTTGTGGGCCACGCGGTTGATTTCCCGGATGTTGGCCATGGAAACAGGCTGGCCGCAGATGGGGTTGTTGGTGATGCAGGTGAAGATCAGGGGCACGTTTTCCACGCCCACGGCGCTGATCAACTGCTCCAGCTTTTCGATGTCCATGTTGCCCTTGAAGGGGTTCTTCTCATACTTGCCGCCCTCGGGAACTTCGTACAGCAGTTCCTTGTTGTACAGGTTGCGGGGGACGGAGCCCATCTGCTTGATGTTGCCCTCGGTGGTATCAAAGTGGCCGTTGGAGGGGATGGTGAAGACCTTGCCGGGATGACGGGCAGTCAGAATCTTCTTCACGATCTCCATCAGGACAGACTCAGCGGCACGGCCCTGCTGGATGATAAAGCTGTTGGGGCGTTCCATCTGGGCAGCGCCGCCGTTGAACAGGCCGCCCTCATACTCGCACAGATACAGCTCGTTCATCATCTTCTCGATGTCGCGGCAATCCGTGCGGACCAGATCGATGCTCTTCTTCCAGTTCTTCTCCCCGCCGCGTTCAAAGATGTCGCGGAAGGTGTCCAGCAGCACATAGTAGCCGGTGTTGCGGCCATAGGCCTCGTCGCCCAGGAACAGGGTGGCCCACTGCTGGTTGGTCATGGCGGTGGTGCCGGAGTCCGACAGCATATCGACGGTCAGCATCCCGGAGGGGAAAGCAAACTCGTTCCAGTGGGTGGCGTTCAGGGCGCGTTCCCGCTGCTCGACCGTGGCCTGGGGCAGGTCGCGCACAACATAAGCGCAGTGCTGGGGCATGGTTACATCCAGGGGATAGTGCTTCGCGTTCTTGTCCATTTTAATCTACCTCCAAAATAATTTTAGGAAACGTTTTTTAGAGGATACCCCGGTCGTCAGGAGCCGCAGAGCGGCTTTGCAACTGGCGGACAGTATCTTTCGCAAAATATTTGCAAAAAAGAATACCCCGGTCGCCGGGAACCGGAGACGGTTCCACGGCAGGCGGACAGTATCGCTTATGGAACAGGGAGATCCCGCCGGCGGGATCGGCATTTCCAAAGGATTCAGGGGACAGCGATGACCTCAATCTCCACCAAGGCATCCTTGGGCAGGCGGGCCACTTCCACTGCGGACCGGGCAGGGAATCCGCCCTCGCCGAAGAAGGTGGCGTATACGCCGTTCATGGCGGCGAAATCGTTCATGTCCTTCAGGAACACGGTGGTCTTGATCACGTGGCTCATATCCACCCCGGCCTCCGCCAGAATGGCCTTCACGTTGGTCAGGGACTGCTTCGTCTGCGCCTCAATGCCCTCAGGGAAAGCGCCGGTGGCAGGATCGATGGGCAGCTGGCCGGACGTAATGATGAGCCCGCCTGCCTGCACGCCCTGGGCATAGGGCCCAATGGCTGCGGGAGCCTTGTCTGTCTGGATTACAACTTTCATCCAAAAGCCTCCTCTCAATGTTTGAGACAACTTTATCACAATTCAAAAATTTCGTCAAGAAAATCTCTGCCGGTTTTTTACGATTTGTATGAATAGCTATTTTGGATTAAATTTTTTTGTGGTAAATATAAATAAAAATCCGTAATAAGTTTTTATCACGGATCGGAGAAATTGTTTTTGACAGGGAACTTTTCTTGACATATAATAAAAAGGTATAATCAGCAAGGCGGTTTTCGCCGCTGAAATGTATCGCTAAACCCTGTTCAAATTTGTTGACTATTCTTGAGATAAAATCGAAAAGGATATCTGCATGTCCCGGCGTCTGCCGGGAGAAGATGAGGTGCGCATATGCCGGACTCCACCCATGAACTGCTGCGGCAGTACCAGCAGCTGACGGAATTCCTCGGCCAGGCCCTGGGGCCCGATTACGAGGTAGCCCTCCATGATTTGACAGACAAAAACCGCTCCATTATCGCTATTGCCAACGGCCACGTCAGCGGGCGGAGCATCGGCGCGCCCCTGACCAACGTAGCCCTGGGCATTTTGATGGACAAGAGCTATGAAACCCGGGACTATCTCCTCCACTATTCCGGCGTTTCCATTAACGGGAAGGATCTCCGCTCCAGTACCATGTTTATCAAGGAGCACGGCAAGCTGGTGGGGATGCTGTGCGTCAATTTTGACGACAGCCGCTACCGTGCCATCAGCGAACAGGTAATGGAACTCTGCCATCCAAACGGGTTCCTGCGGGATCTCTTCCCCCTCTCCGGCGAGGAGGCTGTCCATGTCCTGCCCGGGCCGGAAACCTTCCGGAACTCCACGGAGGCGGTGGCCATCGACGCCGTAGGCCGGGAGCTGGAGAAGCTGGGGGTGCCTGCGGACCGGCTGACCTCCGACGAACGGCTTCAGATTATTTCCGCCCTAGAGGCCGGAGGCATTTTCCTGCTGAAGGGCTCCGTGAAGGACGTGGCGGCGGGACTGGCCTGCTCCCAGGCCAGCGTATACCGCTACCTGTCTCAGATCCGGAACGAGGGCGCAGGGGAAGAGTAGGCCTTGCCGGAAAAAGGCCTGAACTTGCCGCTGCGGGGGCATATATCCGCAAATGCCTGCCATGCAGGCATTTGCATTGGGCAGCGGCAGATTTTTTAACTGCTATGCCATTTGTTTTTCAGCTGTCAGGAAAAGCCAACCGGTCTTTCCTGACAGCCTGACGGGCGGTCCGCGCCCGTCCTTCTTATTGAAAGGAAGTGGATTTTATGCTGTATCCCTTAACAGATAAAACCAGGATCCCTGCCTTCGTCCAGGCCTGCACCTTTGAGCGGGTATTTGGTTCCAAAGTTCTGACCGCCCTGCAGGCTTACGGCCTGTCAGACCCCAACGCCCGGTTTTATCTCTGCGAAAAGGACGGATCCCCTGCCGCCGCCCTTTATCTGGCGGAGGGCGTCCTCGTTGTCTCCGCCTCCGGCGAAGCCAATCCGGATGAAATCGCCGCCCTGATCCGGCAGGAAAGCGCCGGGGAGGTAGACACCCATTGGGAACTCTGCGACCTCCTGCGGAAGCGGCTGGGAGGCCGGACGGAGAGTTCTTATTTCATGTCCTATCAGGGGGAGCCGCCGGAGGGGACATGTCCCGGGATCTCCACCGGCCGCCTGCCGGAGGCCTTTAACGTACTTCGTCAGAGCCACGAATATTACCGGTCCCACCTGGAGTACAACACCTGGTCCGCCGGATGGGCCCGGCGGCTGTCTCTGGGCCTTTCGGAACTTTATCAGGTGGAGCGGGACGGAAAGGTCATCGCTACCGGCTCCATCGCCTCAGAGGACGAGACCTGCGGCGTCATTGCCGCCGTGGCGGTGCTGCCTGCCTGGAGGCGGCAGGGGCTGGGCAGCGAGATCAGCCGCTTCCTCACCCGGAGGATCCTGGAAAAAGGCAAAACGCCCCGCCTGATCGCCGGTTACGACGCCGTGGCGGAACTCTACCGGAAGGTGGGTTTCACCACCTGCGGCCGGTGGGGCGAACTTTATCTGGTATAGGAGGAAACGGATCATGGCGCGGGAATATATCCGCCGTCTTTTTCTGCTGGCCGCCGGGTCGGCAGTCAGTTCTCTCGGCATTGTACTGATGCTCCAGGCCAACGTGGGGCTGGAGCCCTGGAGCGTCCTCCAGCAGGGCATGTCCCAGTGCATGGGCATCACCTACGGGACAGCCTCTATCATCGTGGGGGCGGCGGCTATCGGCACGGCTATCCTCTGCGGGGAAAGTTTCGGCCTGGGGTCTATCGGCAACATCCTCTTCTGCGGCATCATGATTGACGGGATGCTGTATCTGGACTGGATCCCCAAGGCGGAGCGCCTGTTCCCGGGGGTGTTGATGCTGGCAGCGGGGCTGGAAATCCTGGCCCTGGGTACCTGGATGTACATGAAAAGCGCCTTAGGCGCGGGCCCCCGGGACTCCCTGATGGTGGCCCTTGCCCGCAAAACGGGCCGCTCCGTGGGGCTCTGCCGGGGCGTTGTGGAAATTGTGGTGATTTTTGTGGGCTGGCGGCTTGGCGGGCAGGTAGGCATCGGTACGCTGATCTCCGCCGTGGGGCTGGGATCCCTGCTGAACCTGAACTTCGCCCTGCTGCATTTCCGTCCGGCGGAACTGCGCCAGGAAAATCTGGCAGAGACCTTCCGGCGGATACGGGGCGGCCTGGAACAGGGGGCCCCGTAAGAAGCGGGGACAGGCCCTCCCCCATAGGGAAACGGAAACAGGCGGAGGGCTGGTGCCCTCCGCCTGAGGCTGTGGAAGAAGGCCGTCCAACCCTTTTCCACAGCCTGCGCAGTCAGCGCATTTCGGAAACGATGTTGTCCACGGCGTGATCCACGGCGACACCCAGCTTGTGGATACTCTTACCCACCTGCGTTTTCATGGGATCTTTGCCGCAGGGCGCCATCATTCCCACTACCGCGCCGGTCATCAGTCCGGCGCTCATACCGACCCAAAATCCGGTACTCATTTTCATCTTCAATCACTCCTTTTCGGCACAGGCCTAGTATGGCCCGTTTCCCCGGAAAAACTCCACCGGGGATTTGCCAAATTGTGACGGATGCGTTATACTGGTTGGGAAAACACATCTTCCCGCCACCAGCGGGCGCTTCCATAGCGCAGCAGTTCAATCAGCAGGGGCAGCGCCGCCGTGTCCTCTCCGTCCCGGGTCCACAACATTTCCCGCTGGACCATATCCTGCGGAATCGGCAGCGTATTCCTTCCGAATCCGCTTTTGCAGTATTTTCGCCGCGCTGGATTTTCCGCTTCCGGAATTTCCCCGCAGGAGAATAAGAGCGGACATGGCTTCCCTCCGTTTTTTACCTGTCATAATAGGATATTTCTTCATATAAATCAACATAAGCATCAATTTTATTTGGGCGCCCGCAGCAAGGCGGACGCCGGGAGGCACTATGACCAGAATTTATCTCATCCGCCATGCGGAGGCGGAAGGCAATCTCTACCGCATCGCCCAGGGCCAGTACGACAGCATCCTCACCGACCGTGGCTGGCGGCAGGTCCGGGCCCTGGAGGGGCGGTTCTCCCCTATCCATATCGACGCCGTTTACAGCAGCGACCTCTACCGCACCTGTGCCACCGCCAGCGCTATTTATCTGCCCAAGAGCCTGCCCCTTCTGCGGCGGAAGGGCCTGCGGGAAATCCACGTGGGGGCCTGGGAACAGCGGACCTGGGGGGATATCGCCCGGACGGACGCCGAGCAGATGGAGAACTTCGGCCGCCATCCGGATCTCTGGTGTGTAGAGGGCGCGGAGTCCCCCCGCCAGGTGCTGGATCGGGCTATGGAGGCCCTCCTGGCCATTGCCGGGGAAAACCGGGGGAAAATCGCGGCGGTGTTCTCCCACGGTTACGTTATCCGCCTGCTGCTGGCCGCCCTTCAGGGCTTCTCCCTGGAGCAGCTGGCGGAGACCCCTGTAGGGGACAATACGGCGGTCTCCCTGCTGGAAACCGATGAGAACGGTGTTTTGCAGGTGGTCTTCCGGGACGATAACAGCCATTTGCAAACCCCTGCGTTCCTGGCGGGGGAAAAAGTCCGGCGGCGGGCCAACGGCCTGGAACCGGGGCTCTTCTTCCAGCCCCTGCGGCTGCCGGAGCAGCTGGATCTCCTCAAAAGCCTCTCCGGGCAGGAGGCAGATCCCGGAGAAGCCCTGGTGGGCTATCTGGGGGAAGAGCCTGTGGGGCTGGTGGCCTTCGGCGCCCTGGAGGGGAAGGCTGGGCGGATCTCCCTGGCCTTCATCCGAGAGGACTGCCGGAAGCGGGGCTTCGGCGTCCAGCTGATCGGGCAGGCGGTGCGGCACTGGCGTCCCCTGGGGGCGGAGAGCCTGCGGCTGTCCCTTCCGGCGGGATGTCCCGCCAGGCAGTTCTTCCTGGACTACGGGTTCCAGCCTGCCGGAACGGCGAAGGGCGGCGAAATCCTGGAAAAAAGCATCGCCTACGATCCGGCGTTCCTGGCACGGCCCTAAGGGCCTCCGGAACCGGGGCCCTTTTGAGAGATTTGGAAAATTTATGATTTTGCGGACAGGTTTTGACAAAGTTATAATTGACAAACGGAGTATGATCTTTATATAATATGCTCCGTACAAGAGGAATCTTTCCGGATTCCAGAGTCCCATAAAAGGGAGTAGCTGGCATCTTTCCAGATGCGGCGTATTTCGTCAGCACGGCGGTTTATCCGCCCGGAGTACGCCTGAAATAGCGAGACTTTTATTGTGCGCGGCAGCAGCGGCGGAACTTTCCGCCGGTCTTTCCGGGCGCAATGAGGGTCTCGTTCATTTTTGTGAAGAAAGGTGCGAAAGAAAATGGAAATCACAATGACCATCTTGTTGTTCCTGCTGGGGCTGCTCCTCATCGTCAAGGGCGGCGACTGGTTCCTGGACGGCGCCGTCTGGATTGCCGAGGCCACCGGCGTGCCCCGGTTCATCATCGGCGCAACCATCGTGTCCCTGGCCACCACCCTGCCGGAACTGACTGTCTCCATCACCGGCGTGATACAGGGCGAGGTGGATTTGGCGGTGGGCAACGCCGTAGGGTCTGTCACCGCCAATTTGGGGCTGATCCTGGGCATCTCCGTCTTCTGCCTGCCCTCCGTTGTCAACCGGAAGCAGTTCAACCTCAAGGCCCTTTTGATGGTTTCCGGCGCTGCCCTGCTGTTTCTGCTGTGCCGGGGCGGATCTCTGCCGGTGATTGCGAGCCTGCTGCTGTTCGTGGTCTTCGGCGTGTATCTGGTCAACAACATTGTGGACGCCCGGGCCGGTATGGCGGAGGAGCGGAAGAGCCACCGCCGGACGGTCTCCCACCGCCAGATGTATATGAAGCTGGGGCTCTTTGTCGTGGGCATTGCGGCAATTGTGGCCGGTTCCCAGCTTTTGATCAAGTACGGCAGCGAACTGGCGCTGCTGCTGGGCGTGCCCTCCAGCATTATCGGCGTCACCATGGTGGCTATCGGCACTTCCCTGCCGGAATTGGTAACCACCTTGACGGCCATTGCCAAGAAAGAGGCTTCCATGTCCGTGGGGAACATCATCGGGGCCAACGTCATCGACCTGACCATGATCCTGCCTGTCTGCTCCGCCGTCTCCGCCGCCTCCGGCGATCAACTCACTATCGGGCTCCAGACCACGACGCTGGATCTGCCTGTGTGCCTGGGCATCTGCCTGCTGGCGGTGCTGCCGCCGCTGATTCAGGGGAAGTTCTACCGCTGGCAGGGCGCCCTGATGCTGGGGATGTACGGGGCCTATCTGGCGATCCTATTTGCCTGACGCCGCAGGTTGGCGGCCCTTTTGGGCGGACACGGCATACCCCTGCGGGATTTTGTGAAAATGAAGGAAAGCCTGCCCGGGGGCAGGCTTTCCTTTTTTACATAATCCGCTTTAACCCTTTTCCGAGCACGGCGCCTGCCGCCCCGGCATTCAGGCTTGGGCATCCAGGGGAACCCAGACGCCGCCTGCGGCGTCCCTCATGTACGCCTTTTCCCTATCCGCCGTGATTGCGAAGCTGCCGTACTCTCCGTCAGCCGCCGCACAGCCCGTCCGGGCGGCATAGGCCCCATAGTCCTTGCCGTCAATGCGGGCGATGTTTCGCCCAACGCCTGGCAAGAGGGCCCCGGCAGGCGTACATCTTCCTTGTCACGGCCGGGCTCTTCCTGTACAACGGATACCGGCAGGGCGGAGGACGGTCCGGGTTCCCCTGCCGGAGGCACGGCCTGCCTGCCAAGCCCCCGGGCAGCCCACAGGAAAACAAACAGCAGGACCAAGACAGCCAATACCAACTTTATACTTTCTCGTCAATCATACCCTGCTCTCTTTCCCCGCAAGACCCTGCAGCCGCTTTCTGTTCCGTATCCCGGAAAATGCCCTTAAATCCACTGTATGATGTCCCGGGTAATGCGGGCTGTCATACCCCAGATGGCCCGGCCCTGCCAGCGCCAGACAGGCACCTCCGTCCGGCCCCGGCTCCAGGGATAGTCCGGCGGAACACCCACCTCCTCATAGGGGAAGTCCTCCGGAACCTGGGGCACCAGATCGTAGCGGTACACCATAGGCGGCGTATCCCGGAAAAAGGAAAGGGGCGCCGTGAAGGTCTCCGCCACCTCCGCCGGGGAGGGATTCAGGGCGGCGAGGCCCGCTTCGCTTACCAATCCCAGCACCGGCTGAAGGATAAACCCCCGGGAATTACAGATAAAATCCGAAAGCCCCAAAATCTCCACCGCCTCCTCCGGGATGGACAGCTCCTCCCAGGTCTCCCGGAGGGCGCATTGGACAGGGCCCTCCCCCGCCTCCATCCAGCCGCCGGGGAAGCACACCTCGCCCCCCTGCCGGAGGGACGCCGCCCGGACCTCATACAGCAGGCTGGGGCCCTCCGGCGTCTCTACCAGGGGGCAGAGGACCGCGCAGGCGCGCTCCGCCCCCAGAAGGCCCGGGGCCCTGCCGGCGTACCGGCGGCGCAAAGCCTCCGCCAACTCCCTCATAGCAGCATGGCCAGTACCTGGCGGCGGTTTTGGATATCCACCGCTGGAAGGCTGGGGGCGTACTCCCCGTCCAGGGACCAGGGCAGTTCATCCTCCGTTTCCAGATGGAGGGCGGCCACATGCCGGAACACCAGCCCATGGCTGTCATACTCCTGGTTCAGCAGAGCCCGCACCAGATCCTGGAGTTCCTGGGCGTTGGTGGGATTTGGCACCAGCAGCAGTTCGAAAAGGCCGTCGTCCAGCACCACCCGCTCCGGGGCCAGCCTCATCAGCCCGCCGATGGAAGTGGAGTTGCACACCGCGCCGAAAAGATACTCCCCGTCCAGAACCTCCCCGTCGGCTGTGGCGCGGATTTTATAGGGGCGCAGGGAGTTCAGATCTTTCATGCCCTCCAGAATGTAAGCAAAGTGCCCCAGGGCGTTTTTCGCCGCCTGCGGGGCGGTATAGGAGGTTCTGGTAAAGGCCCCGAAGGAGGCCACGTACACAAAGCACCGATCGTTCCACATCCCGATGTCCAGCCGGCGGGGTGTGTTCCGAAGAATCAGTTCCGCCGCCGCCTCCGGCTTCGCCGGGATCTGCAGGCTGGCGGCAAAATCGTTGGTGCTGCCCTGGGGCAGGTATCCCAGGACCGGCGGATCCTCCGCCCGCATCAGGCCGGAGACGGTTTCATTCAATGTGCCGTCCCCGCCTACGGCTACAATGGCGTTGTAATTCTCCGCCTCTGTCCTGGCGATTTCCACCGCGTCGCCGGGAACCGCCGTCCTGCGGATGGACAGCAGCCAGCCGCCCTCGCTGAGGGCCGCTGCCGCATCGAACAGCGGCCCGTGGGACTTGCTGCGGCCCGCCCTTGGGTTCACAATTAAAAGCATTTTCTTCTGCGGCATGTGCATACACCTCCAGACACAAAGCCGTTTCATTGTGGATGGTTTTTCCTCAACCTGCCAGATTTATGCAGGTATAGTATAGCACAGGAAAATAAGGATTGCAATTCCCTGCTGGGTCGGGTACAATGGTTTTGATGCCGGGAAAACGGCGTCAAATCTGGAAGGATTGTGCTGCTATGAAACGAAAAAACCCCTATCTCCATATGGGCATCGCCGCATTTTTCACTATCTGCGCCGCCCTGCTGTTTTACGACACCCTTTTCGGCAGCCGGGTGCTGCTGCATATCTGGCAGCAGTTCCTGTTCGCTGTGGAGCCTATCCTCTACGGCGCGTTCATCGCCTATTTGCTGGCCCCTGTGGTCAATTTCTTTGAACGCACCCTCTTCTCCCCCATCGCCGCCAAGAACCGCTCCGGCATCTCCACCCTTATCCGGGCCGGGAGCCTGGCGCTGACCTGGCTGATTGTGGCCCTGGTGGTGTACCTGTTCCTCTCCATTCTCCTGCCGGAGTTGTACGACAGCGTGCTCCAGTTGGTGGGAAGCCTGGAGTCCTACTATTACACCATCGTCGGCTGGACGGAATCCCTGCTGGAAACCTTCCCCGAGGTGGAGCAGCTGGTCTCCGGCCAGATGAACGACTTCTATACCGAGATGGTGCAGTGGCTCCGGAAAGACGCCCTGCCCCAGATGCAGGTGATGATGGCCGCCGCAGCAGGGGGCATCATGAGTGTGGTCAACTTCTTAAAAAATATTTTGGTTGGCATGATCGTCTCTATCTACCTCCTCTCCACCAAGGAGGGCTGCGCTGCCCTTGGCCGGAAAATGGTCTACTGCGTCTGCTCCCAGGAGAATGTCCGCTGGGTGATGCGGGGCATCCGCCGGGCCGACGGCATCTTCTCCGGCTTCGTCCGGGGCAAGCTGCTGGACTCCCTGATTATCGGCGTGTTGTGCTTCATCGGCTGCTCCGTACTGAAATTCCCCTATACGCCCCTGATTTCCGTGTTCATTGGCGTCACCAATGTGATCCCCTTCTTCGGCCCTTTCCTGGGGGCGATTCCCAGCGCCTTCCTGATTCTGCTGGTCTCGCCGCTGAAGGCCCTGTATTTCCTTATTTTCGTCCTGGTGCTCCAGCAGCTGGACGGAAACGTTATCGGCCCCATGATCCTGGGGGACAAAACCGGCCTCTCCAGCCTCTGGGTCATCATCGCTATCCTGGTGGGCGGCAGCTTTTTCGGCATCCCTGGCATGTTCTTTGGCGTGCCGGTCTGCGCCTGTCTCTATTGCCTCTTCAACTTCCTTCTGGACGTGCGCCTGCGGCAGAAAAACCTGCCCACCGCCCTGGACGCCTACAAGGGCCGGGAGCCGGATGAAAAAGGGCGGAGGCCGGAGCATCCGGATTCCTCCGGGAAGCCGTAACCGGGCCCTTGAAAATAGGTGGGACAAGTGAAAATTTTCTTGCAATCCTTCGCCGTATCGTGTACAATACAGCCTTGCGGGCCATCCCGGTCCGTGAGGCTGTATGTTTTTGCGGCCTTTTTCCTGAAAATCCCTCCGGAAACGGGGCGGGATGCGAAACCGCAGCGGCCTCCGTCCCTGCGGCGCGGGATTCCCCACGGCGCTCCGGCAGGTCTTTCGGGATACCTGACAACTGCATACAGGCCGATCATTTTGTCCGGGCGGGACATTCCCCGTCCAACACTGACTCCTAAGGGGAGCAGTGATGAAAGGAAGACACTATGAAGAAGAGACTCTTGCCGCTCCTTCTTCCGGCAGTCCTCCTGTGCGCCGTACTCAGCGGATGCGGAGACGGAAGCACAGAGCAGGCGCCGGAGACGCAGGCGGCAGCCAACGAAGTTACCGTTGGCATCGCACAGGACTTGGACAACAGTCTTGACCCTCACAAAACCGTGAAGGCAGGAACCAGAGAAGTCATGTTCAACGTATTCGAGGGGCTTGTCAAGCCCACTCCCAACGGAGATCTGATCCCTGCTATTGCCGAAACATACACGGTTTCCGACGACCACCGGACCTACACCTTCCAGCTGCGGAAGGACGTGCAGTTCCACAACGGAGACACGGTGACGGCAGAGGATGTGCTTTATTCCATCCAGCGCTGCGCCGACGCCAGTGAGACAGGAATTGTCCCGGTGGAGGCGTTTTCTGTTATCACGGACATGTCCGCCCCTGATGAGGGCACCGTAGTGATTACCATTGAGGAGCCCAGCAATGAATTTGTCTCCTACCTGACCAACCCCGTTATCCCCGCGGACTACGACGGGCAGGACACCGATCCCGTGGGCACCGGCCCCTTCCGCTTTGTCTCCCGGGCGGCCCAGGACAACCTGGTTCTGGAGAAATTCGACGGCTATTGGGGCACTCCCGCCTATCTGGATCGGGTCACTTATAAAATCATGGAGAATACCGACGGCCTTCTCCTGAGTCTCCAGAGCGGGGCTATTGACATCTGCGCCCACATCTCCACCACCCAAATTCCCCAGCTGCAAGAGGATTTCAATATTGAGGAGGGCACCATGAACCTGGTGCAGGCCCTCTATCTCAACAATGCCGAAAAACCCTTTGACGATGTGCGAGTCCGGCAGGCCCTGTGCTATGCCGTGGATCGCCAACAGATCCTGGATCTGGCTTTTGACGGCTACGGCAGCCTTATCGGCTCCAGCATGTATCCCGCCTTCGGCAAATATTTCGACGACAGCCTGACAAACTATTATTCCCACGATCCGGAGAAGGCCAAGGCCCTCCTGGCTGAGGCCGGCTTCCCCGACGGCTTTAGCATGACCATCACAGTCCCCTCCAACTACCAGCCCCACATGGACACTGCCCAGGTGATTGTGGAGCAGCTGAAGGCGGTGGGCGTCAACGCCGAGATTATCCCTGTCGAGTGGGAAAGCTGGGTAGAGGACGTGTACACGGGGCGGCAGTTCCAGTCCACCGTGGTGGGCGTGGACGCCTCCACCATGACCGCCCGGGCGCTGCTGGAGCGGTTCACCTCCACAGCCGGCAACAACTTTATCAACTACAACAGCCCCCTGTATGACTCCTTGTTTGTAAAAGCCATCTCCAGCGGCGGCGACGAGGCCCAGACGGAATTTTACAAGGAAATGGAGGCGGATCTGACAAAGAACGCCGCCAATGTCTACATCCAGGATCTAGCCGACCTGGTGGCGGTGCGGAAGGGCCTGACAGGCCTGCAGTTCTACCCCATCTATGTCCTGGATCTCTCCACCATCCGCTATGAGAACTGACACCATTACCTGGAGGCGGGAGGGGGCGGGCGGCCTGTCCGCCCTCCCTCCCTTTTCCGGGGCTTTGGACGGCAGAGGCCGGACAGCCCATACATATTATCCCTTATTTTTTTCAGGCTCCCGAAAGGAGGCGGTTCCATGAAGTACGCGGCCAAGCGGATTTTGATGCTGCTGGCGACCATGGCGATCGTCTCCTTTTTGACGTTCCTGGCCTTTGACCTGATTTCCGGTGATCAGGCCACCGCCATGCTAGGCACTGCGGCCACCCCTGAGAAGCTGGCGGCCCTCCGGGCGGAATTAGGCTTGGACAGGCCCTTCCTTGTCCGCTACGGGGAGTGGCTTTTTGGCTTCTTTGCCGGGGATCTGGGCGTTTCCGCCAGCTACCGCCAACCGGTCTGGACGCTGATCTCCTCCAAGGTGCTGGTGACGCTGTGCCTGAGCCTGCTCAGCTTTCTGCTGATTACAGCGGTGTCCATCCCTTTGGGCCTTCTGTCCACCCGCTGGACCGGCGGGCCTGCGGCGGCTGCCCAGACGGTTTTCAACCAGCTGTGCATGGCGGTGCCCGCCTTCTTTACAGGGATCCTCCTCTCCTGGATTTTCGGCATTACCCTGAAATGGTTCGTCCCCGGCGCTTTTCCCGGCCTCTCCGTTGATTTCACTGGATCCCTGCGGCACCTCTTCTTTGCCGCTGCCGCTATCGCCATCCCCAGGATTGCCATGACCGTGCGGATGCTGCGGAGCACCATTTTCAGCGAACTGCAAAAGGATTACGTGCGCACCGCCATCTCCCGGGGCAATGACCGCACCGCCGTGCTGTACCGGCACGTGCTGAAAAACGCCCTGGCCCCTGTGGTCACCTTTCTGGCCCAGACCATGGCGGAGATTGTGGCCGGGAGCATTGTGGTAGAGCAGGTTTTTGCCATTCCGGGACTGGGGCGGATGCTGGTCAGTTCCATCGCCAACCGGGACTGCCCGGTAGTGGAGGCCATCGTGGTGATTCTGGCCTTTTGGGTGGTGCTGTCCAACACCGCTGCGGATTTGATACAGCAGGCTGTCGATCCCCGCCTGCGGCTGGGAGGCGGCGCATGAAAAAGTGGAACGCTTATTTTGCCGCAGGCCTTCTGCTGGCGGGCCTTCTGGCATCTCTCGTTATCCTGGGCATCTTCTGGACGCCCTATGACCCCACCGCCATGGCCGCCGGGCCCCAGTTCGCCGCCCCCTCCCTTCGGCATCTGCTGGGCACCGATAAATTCGGCCGGGACATTTTCAGCCGCGTGCTGAAGGGGGCCGGAACCACCTGCTCCATCGCCCTGCTCACGGTGGCTGCGGGCGCCGTCTGTGGAACTGCCATAGGCGCCCTTACCGGGTATTTCGGCGGCGTGGTGGACGAATTCTTCATGCGTTTAAACGACGCCCTCACCGCCTTTCCCAGCATCCTGCTGGCCCTGGTGATCATCGCCGTGCTGGGGCCCGGCAGCAAGCTGAACGTGGTGATTGCCCTGGGCATCGTTTTCATCCCCAGCTATGCCCGTATCTCCCGCACGGCCTTCGCCGCCCTGCGGGACGTGAACTATGTGAAAAGCGCCCGTCTGATGGGGGCCGGGCCGGGCCGGATCCTCATGGTCCACATCCTGCCCAACACCATGCCGGTCCTTCTGCCCGCCC
Source organism: uncultured Oscillibacter sp. (assembly GCA_910584995.1). Classification (GTDB taxonomy): domain Bacteria; phylum Bacillota; class Clostridia; order Oscillospirales; family Oscillospiraceae; genus Oscillibacter. The sequence goes on from CAJUDW010000003.1 coordinate 56,680, forward strand.
TGACCATCGGGTTCAACAATGCTGTGTTGGCTGAGGCCTCCATGAGTTATCTTGGCATCGGCACCGCTCCGCCGGATGCATCTTTGGGCTACATGCTCTCCGAGGCCCAGGGGATGCTGGCGGCCAATCCCTGGTACGCCTTGGGCACCGGCCTCTTCATCGTCTGGATGGTCTTTGCGGCGGGTCTTATCGGTGAGGGCTTGCAGCGCCGGGAAGGGGGTGTTTCCTGATGCTGGAGGTTCGTGATCTCCATGTGAAATTCAATAACCGGGATCGGGAGGCCGTGGCCGGTGTATCCTTCTCCATTCAAGAGGGCGAAATCCTGGGCCTGGTGGGGGAGTCCGGCTCCGGGAAAACCGTGACTGCTATGAGTATCGCAGGGCTTCTGCCCCGGCGGCAGTGCGCCTACTCCGGCGAAATCCTTCTGGACGGCCAGGAACTGCTCCATATCCAGCGATCCCAGCTGCGGAAAATCCAAGGGCGGGAGATTGGCGTTGTCTTTCAGGAGCCTATGAGCGCCATGGATCCGCTGATGAAAATTGGCCTCCAGGTTGAGGAAGTCCTCCGCATCCACACGGGTCTCTCCCGGGAGGAGCGGAAGCGTCTGGCCCTGGAGGCCCTGGAGGCGGTGGAACTGCCGGATCCCGCAGGGGTCTACGGAAAATACCCCCATGAACTCTCCGGCGGGATGCTCCAGCGGGCCATGATTGCCGCCGCGACGGTCATCCGGCCCAAGCTGCTTTTGCTGGACGAACCCACCACCGCCCTGGATGTGACCATCCAGGCCCAGATCCTGGAACTTTTGAAGAAACTGAACCGGGAGAGTGGCGTGTCCATGCTTTTCATCTCCCACAACCTGGGAGTCGTACGGAAACTGTGCCGCCGGATCGCGGTCATGCGCCGGGGCCTTCTGGTGGAGGAGGGGGAAACCGATCAGGTCTTTTTCCATCCCCAGCATCCCTACACCCAGCATCTCATTGCCGCCATCCCCACCCGGAACCGAAAGGAGGGGACACTTTGAGCGAACAAATTGTTCTCTCCCTCCGCCATGTTACCAGCGGATACCACGACGGCGGCTTTCTCCGCCGGGGACGCTATCAGGAGGTCCTGCACGATGTGTCCTTTGACGTGGGCTACCGGGAAATCCTGGGCCTGGTGGGGGAATCCGGCACAGGGAAGTCCACTCTCGCCCGGACGATTCTGGGTATGGTGAAGCCGGACGCCGGGGAAGTAATCCACTACACCAAGCGTCCTCAGATGATCTTCCAGGATCCCTACAGTTCCCTGAACCCCGCCTATCCTGTCTCCTGGATTCTGGAGGAGCCTTTGCGGATTTACGGCAAATATGGCCCGGAGGAGCGGAAAAAGCGGGTGCGGGATATCCTGGAGCGGGTGGAACTACCGGAGGAATGTCTGGACGCCCGGCCCTCGGAGCTCTCCGGCGGCCAGCGGCAGCGGGTATCCATCGCCGCCGCCCTCATCCAACGGCCCCGTTTCCTGATTGCCGACGAGCCGGTCTCCGCGCTGGACGTGACCATCCAGGCCCAGATCCTGAAACTCCTGCGGGATCTGCGGGATCAGTTAAATCTCAGTTACCTTTTTATCTCCCACGATTTGAATGTGGTATACCAGCTGTGCGATCGGGTACTGGTCATGCGGGGCGGCCGCGTGGTGGAGCAGGGGACTGTGGAGGATATTTTCAGCCATCCCAAGGATCCTTACACCCGGCAGCTGCTGGCAGCGGCGGAATGACCGCTATCTATGGGGAAATTTCTGATGAAACAAAACACCATGCAAATCAAAAGCTTCCTGCTGCGCCGTAAGGGGCTCCATCTCTGGCTGGCGGCGGATCTCATCCTGCTGGCAGGCTTCTACCTCTGCCGAGGGCAGCGGGCCTGGATGAACACCCTGACGGCGCATGTCACCGGCCCCCTCCGGCGGTCTCTGGGGGATCTCTGTTACCGCACAGAGATCTCTATTATGGAAGTCATCTCCGTCCTGGCGGTGCTGGCCGGGGCAGCCTATCTGTTGTGGAGTATCGCCGCCGTTGTCCGGGCCAAGGGACGCCGCCTAGACAGGATCTACGGTGCGCTGCTGGGAGCCGCCTGCGCAGTGGTGATGGTTTACGATATCTTCTGGCTGCTGTGGGGGGTCAACTTCTGGGCGGACAGCTTTCAGGACAAATCCGGCATCCGCGCCCAGCCGGTGGCCCGGGAGGATTTGACTGCCGTTACCGCTCATTTCGCCCGCCAGCTTTCTTTGGCAGCAGATCAGATACCCCGGGATGAATACGGTCTGTTCGATGTGCCCCGGGAGGAGATTCTGGCCAAAAGCGATTCTGTCTACAGCGGTGCGGAGGCCCTGTTCCCCTTTCTGGAATTTGCAGACAAGGGGGTCAAGCCTATGGCCTTTTCCCGCCTGATGAGCGAAATTGACTTCACCGGATTCTACTGCCCCTACACTGGAGAATCCAACGTCAATGTAGACAGCCCTGCTTGCCTCCTGCCCTCCACCGCCGCCCATGAACTTGCCCATCAGCGGGGCGTGGCCTCGGAGCAGGAATGTAATTTCCTGGCTGTACTGGCTTCCACCACCAGCGGCGATCCCGCCTACGAATACTCCGGCTGGCTGATGGGGTATATCCATTTGGGCAACGCCCTCTATGCCGCCGACCCGGACGCCTATTGGGCCATCCGGGACACCCTGCCGGAAACGGTGCTGACAGACCTCCAGTACAACAACGCCTACTGGGCCCAGTTCCGGGACAGCACCGTGCAGAAGGTCTCCAATAAAGTTTATGACGGCCTGCTGAAGGGCTACGGAGAGGAGCGAGGCATCCAGTCCTACGGGACTGTAGTGGATATGCTGGTGGTCTACTACAAGGATGTCTGAATTTCCTGTCGAATCCCCTACGAAATGTAGGAAATTTTGTCGAGTCAACTACATGGCTGTAGATTTTTGAAGGGAGCGCCGGTTTCCGGCGCTCCCTTCACGATTACTTTACTGTTCTTGTTTCCGCTTCTCTTCCCACCGGCATGCCCTCACACGGCATGCGGCAGGAATCCTTTCTTTACCAGGCATGGAGGGCGTATGACTGTTCCGGCGTCATGGCGAAAAAGCTGTAGTCCGTCCGTCCGCTGCCATCTCCCCAGGTGGTGTCAATGTGAACCTCTGTGCCGTCCAGGGTGGCGACCGTCCAAATATGATCCTCGTTGGCCAGGCCATAGCAGGAGATGCCCTCCAGTTTCAGGAGCATATTATACGCCCCTGTGTAACCGTCGCAGACGGCGGTCCCCCTGGCAAAGAGGCTGTAGGGCGTGTGGCTGACGGAGTCCTCCCCTGCGCTGTAGTCATAGGTGCAGTTTTCGCAGATCCAGGTGTAGTACACCTGGGCTTTTTCGTATTCCGTCATATCCGCCGTCAGGTATCCGTCCTCCCATAGCTGGTCATGGACGTCCACGGCGGCGGCAATGGATTGGGCCCGGTACTCCTGCAGGGCGTCGTCCTGGCCTACGGCGGAAAACCGCAGGGTCATATCGCCTTTCCGGTTGTAATTGCAGGCCACCGAATTGTAGCCCTGCTCGGAGTAGCTTTTGACAATACGCAGGGTCGTGTTCATGATTGTCTTGGCCTGTTCCGTATCCAGGCCCTCCGGGAAGGTAAACTCCAGCGTATTGCTGCCGGAGGAAAGCATGTACTGCACGCAGGCCTCTATCTGCCAGTCCGGCCCCGGGGTGGGGACGTAATAGCCCTCAGGCACCAGATCTGCCAGGGTGGTTCCCTGGGCGCTGCCGCCGGAAGCGGACGTCCTCCAGTCCAGGCTAATCCGCAGATCAGGATCCGCAATGCGGGTCAGCATGGCCGCCGCCGCGCCCCTGGTGATATTGGCCTCCGGCTGGAAGGTTCCGTAGGCATCTCCTCCGCCGGAAATCCCGGCCCGGTAGAGGAACAGGATATCCTGATAATAGGGGGTGTATTCCGTCACATCGGTGATAAACTCCCGGGCGGCATAGCCTGTGGTGACGGCGGTGTCATTGATGGGGGAGAGTTCCTCCGGCGGCAGGACGTTGGCCAGCATATGGGCAACCTCCGCCCGCGTGGCAGGGCGGCCTAAATCCGGCCCCAGTTCCTCCGCCAGCACGCCCTCCGCCTGGAGATACCGCAGGTATTTTCCCGACAGGGGACCGCCGTCCCCGCCCCAGGGCTCGGAGCCCGTCTCCGGGTCTCCCGTGGCGTACAGGCTCCGGATGCGGCCGGTAAAAATCACCATCTCGCCCAGGCTGATGGTATCCCCCAGGCCGTAGGTGCCGTCCGGACGCCCTACGGAGAGGCCGTACTCGTACAGCGCAGCCACATTGTCATAGAACACGGAGTCTGGGGACAGGTCGGAAAACTGCCCCTCGTAACGTTTGGTGCGGGCAAAGCCTCCCTCCGCCGGAGCGGCCAGCGCGGAAACCGACAGTGCCAGCACAGCAGCCAGCAGCAACGGAAATATGCGGCATTTCATAGATATCTCCTTATTTGACGAAAGCGGCCCGGCAATCTTACCCTCTGCCGGGAATGTTCAAATCCTCCATGACCCGATCCTCTACGTAGGGATTCAGATACTGGTTGACCAGGGCCAGGGTCTCCTCCGGATCCAGATAGATATACGGGGATTTCCACTCGCTGGGGAGGGTGGAGAAGTTCACGCTGTCCGATCCCATGGAGATCATCTGCGCGCCCAGCCAGGCCAGATTCCCCAGGGTCAAGTCCGTTTCCACATGCCTCTGGAAAATCTTCACAAAATCGTCTATCTTGTCCACATTGGAGAGGGTCAAAGTCTGTTTGGCCACGGTTTTCAGGAAGTCCTGCTGCGTCTTCATGCGGCCTACGTCCTCGCTGCCGTAGCCGGTGCCGTCGTTGTTGTGGCGGAACCGGACTACCTTCAGGGCGTCCGCGCCGTAGAGATGCTGGAGGCCCTTGGAAAAGTGGATGTGGAGATCCTGCACCGGGTCATCATAGTCCATATCCACAGGGACGTAGAAATCCACACCCTTGATAGCGTCCACCAGCGCCTCAAAACCCCGCAGATCCACCAGGACAGTATAGTCCACCGGGATGCCCAGCTGCTCCGAAATGGTTTCCGCCAGCAATTCCATGCCACCGATGTTATAGGCGGCGTTGATTTTCCAGTTCTTTCCGTTAATTACCGCCTTGCTGTCCCGGGGGATGCTGGCGCCGTAGAGATAGCCGTTGGCGGCGTCCACGGCCACCAGGATATTGGTGTCGCTGCCGCCGTTGCCGTCGTCCACGCCGGAGACCAGAATGGTGAAAAATTTTTCCTTCCGCTCCCGGTGGGACCGGAGAGCCTCCTGGATCGCCAGATCCTCTGGGCTTTCCGTCCCGCTGTTCTGGGCCTTGTCGCCTTCCGTCTGCCCGGTTTGGATCACAGGCTCCTCTTCTCTTTTCTGCTCCGGCTCCTGGAAGAGGGCGCGGGTGCCAACGTATAAAAGCCCCGCCAGAAGGACGATTGTCAGCAAAACGGGGGCCATGCGGCTGGACCGGCGCCTGCGGCGGCGCTTCAGGCGGGAAGGGGGTTTGGACATGGAAAACTCTCCTTGCTTACGCGGCAGGCCGCCGCAGAGATTTGATTGACATAACGCAGTCCCCATTATAAAACCCTCCCGCTGAAAACACAAGAGGAAATTCCCTCTGTTCACGAACTATTCACCGCTTGTCCGTTTTCCTTCCGGGAAAAATAGCGGCCAAAGCCGCTATTTTTCTGTCTCTTCCTCGTCGTTCTCCGTTTTCTCCACCAGTTCTTCCAGCAAGACCTTGATGTCTGCCAGAAGCTGGTTCTGGTAAGACAGGGCGCACCGGATAAAATGCATCGCCGGGTCCGTCGTCTGAACCGGCTCTGTCCCCTCAACGGGGTGAGGCCAGCGGCGAACCGGAGGCTCCGGTGTGGTAGGCACTCCCGCAGGAGATGCGGCAGGCGGCTCCGGGCCGCCTCGCCCTCGGTTTCGATTTGCCATAACGATTCCTCCTTGCCGTTTCCGGGTGCGCCTGAAAAACGGGTAATTCTCCTCTTTCAGCCGCACCCTGGTTCCTTGGGCCTATGGGCCCTGGTCTCCGGACGGGCTCCTTCCAACTCTGCTGGAAAGTCTGCCGGGAAATTTCCGTCTTCCCGTTGCTAAGTGCCCCGGTATTTTTTACGGGTGGCTATGCCGCCCCGGATGTGCCGCTGGGCCTTGTTGACGTCCAGCACCGCCTTCACCTGCAAATACAGCGCCCGGTTGAACTGAGGCAGCCGTTCGGAAATATCTTTATGTACCGTCGATTTGCTGATGCCGAATTTCTGCGCGGCGGCGCGGACAGTGGTCCGGTTCTCTATGATGTACTGGGCCAGACGTTCTGCCCGGTCCTCCATGTTACCCTTCAAAGCACAACACTCCCCGCCTCTAGTTGGTTCATCCTATGCGGCAGAAAGCCGGGATATGTATGGCCTCCGGCATCAGGAAGTCCTTGGGAGACATACCTTTCCGCTACCGGGGATTCCCCTTTGAAAAAAACCCGGAGAATTTTTTACTGATTTTTGAGTACTTCCTACAATGGACAACCTATATCTTGTATGCTAGAATGGGTTCACTGCGCTAGATATACGGTCTCCTGTTTGTTTTCAAGCGGAGATCGTTAGCGCAAAAATCATCTTAAAGACATGCGGAACGCCGGATAAAGACGGCTTTTTTCTTATTTCCCCAAATACTGTCAGACCTTTCAGGCTTTCCGGTGGTTTACACAAGATGCAAGCAAATGAAGGAGGATCCAGACGTCTATGAACGTTATCAAGCGAAACGGCACAGAGGTCGTATTTGACATCCAAAAGATTGTGGCGGCCATTACCAAAGCCAACGAGACCATCGCGGAGGATATCCGCATGACTCCCGTCCAGGTAGATCGGATCGCGGAATCTGTGGAACTGGCCTGCCAGAAAATGGGCCGCGCCCCCTCTGTGGAGGAGATCCAGGATTTGGTGGAATACCAGATTATGGCCCACGGCGCCTTCGAGGTGGCGAAAAACTATATTACTTACCGCTATACCCGCTCCCTGATCCGCCGCAGCAACACCACTGACGGCCGTATCCTCACCCTCATCGAGTGCAACAACGAGGAGGCCAAACAGGAGAACTCCAACAAAAATCCCACCGTCAACTCCGTCCAGCGGGACTACATGGCCGGCGAAGTCAGCCGCGACATCACCAGCCGCCTTCTTCTGCCTGAAGAAATCGTGGAGGCCCACAACGAGGGCATCATCCACTTCCATGATACCGACTACTATGCCCAGCATATGCACAACTGCGACCTGGTGGATTTGGAGGACATGCTGCAAAACGGCACCGTCATTTCCGGCACCCTCATCGAAAAGCCCCACTCCTTCTCCACCGCCTGCAACATCGCCACGCAGATCATCGCCCAGGTTGCCTCCAACCAGTACGGCGGGCAGTCTATCTCCCTGACCCATCTGGCCCCCTTTGTGGACATCAGCCGCAAAAAAATTCGCAGGGCCACTGAGGATGAACTGCGGGACATCGGCGTCATCCTGCCGGAGGACAAACTCTCTGAATTGGTGGAAAGCCGTCTTCTGGAGGAGATCTGCCGGGGCGTGCAGACCATTCAATATCAGGTGGTCACCCTTCTGACCACCAACGGACAGACCCCCTTTGTCACTGTCTTTATGTATCTGGGCGAGGCCAAAGATCCCCAGACCAAGCACGATCTGGCGCTCATCATCGAAGAGGTTTTGAAGCAGCGTTACGAGGGCGTGAAAAACGAGGACGGCGTCTGGATTACCCCCGCCTTCCCCAAACTGATCTACGTCCTGGAGGAGGACAACATCCACGAGGATTCCCCCTATTACTATCTCACCAAACTCTCCGCCAAATGCACTGCCCGCCGCATGGTGCCCGATTACATCTCCGAGAAGAAGATGCTGGAGTTGAAGGTGGATAAAAACGGGAACGGCAACTGCTACCCCTGCATGGGCTGCCGCAGCTTTCTCACCCCCTATGTGGATCCGGAGACTAACAAGCCCAAGTATTACGGCCGGTTTAACCAGGGCGTCGTGACCATCAACCTGCCGGATGTGGCGCTGTCCTCCCACGGGGACACAGCCAGGTTCTGGGAAATTTTTGACGAACGCCTTGAACTTTGCCATCAGGCCCTCCTCTGCCGCCATGAGCGTTTGAAGGGCACCCTCTCCGACGCCGCTCCCATCCTCTGGCAGTACGGTGCCTGCGCCCGCCTGAAAAAAGGTGAACCTATTGACAAGCTGCTTTACGGCGGCTATTCCACCATCTCCCTTGGCTATGCCGGGCTTTACGAGTGTGTGAAATACATGACCGGCAAGAGCCACACGGATCCGGAGGCCACCCCCTTCGCCCTGGAGGTAATGGAGCGGATGAACGCCGCCTGCCGGAAGTGGAAGGCAGAGCACAACATCGATTTCAGCCTCTACGGCACGCCCCTGGAGTCCACCACCTACAAGTTTGCCAAGTGTCTGCAAAAGCGGTTCGGCATCCTTGAGGGCATCACCGACAAGGGGTATATCACCAACAGCTATCACGTCCATGTATCGGAGAATATTGATGCGTTCACCAAACTGAAATTCGAGGCCCAGTTCCAGCATCTCTCCCCCGGCGGGGCCATCAGCTACGTGGAGGTTCCGGACATGCAGAACAACCTGGAGGCGGTTCTCCAGGTGATGAAATTCATCTATGACAACATCATCTATGCCGAGTTGAACACGAAAAGCGACTACTGCCAGATTTGCGGCTGGGATGGCGAGATCACCATCGCGGAAGAGGGTGGAAAGCTGATTTGGAAGTGCCCCAAATGCGGCAACACGGATCAGGATAAAATGAACGTGGCCCGCCGGACCTGCGGCTACATCGGCACCCAGTTCTGGAACCAGGGCCGGACCCAGGAGATCCGGGATCGGGTCCTGCACCTCTAAGGGAATCCAAAACAGGAAATGAGGAATTAGGAATTTGTCCCTTTCGGAAACAAGTTCTAATTCCTCATTTTCAATCCTTTTACCACTTGAAATCTGCACACGATAGGAAAAGGGGTACTTTTTATGTACTACGGCGAGATTAAAAACTGCGACATCGCCAACGGGGAGGGCGTCCGGGTGACCCTGTTTGTCTCCGGCTGCACCAACCGCTGCCCCGGCTGTTTTCAGCCCCAGACCTGGGACTTCCAATACGGCGAGCCCTTCACCCGGGAGGTGGAGGATCGCCTTTTGGCCATGCTGGCCCCGGACTACATCAGCGGCCTGACTCTTTTAGGCGGCGAACCCTTTGAGCCGGAGAACCAGCGGGCCCTGCTGCCCTTCCTCCGGCGGGTGCGGGAGGCCTGCCCGGGAAAAAATATCTGGGCGTTCACCGGGTTTGTCTATGAAGATTTGCAGGCGGAAGGAACCCACTGCCGCTGCGAGGCCACGGACGAACTACTCTCCCTGCTGGATGTCCTGGTGGACGGCCGCTTCGAAGAGTCCCGGAAGGACATCTCCCTGCGGTTCCGGGGCAGCAGCAACCAGCGGCTGATTGATTTGAACACCACCCGGCAGGCAGGGGAGATCCGCCTGCTTCCGGAGCCGAAACGGGGGATATAAGGGGCGCAATATTAGAAGGAGGCGCGGCCAATGCCGCGCCTCCCCTTTTATTTCTGTTTTCTCTCTTACCGCTTGTTGCTGCCAATCCAGCAGCACCCCGCCCCGATGACGGCGGCGAGGAAATGAACGTCGGAAACATAGCCCGCATCAAGATACACCATGAAGACGAGAATCACAAACACCGCAATGGCGGAAATCCCCCGCTTCCATATATCCGCAGCTATGATCCCTTTCCTGACCAGGATACTCCCGATATAAGCGGCTCCCAGCAGGCAGAGCACCGTCAGGAAAAGCATCATCAAGATATCGGTGTAAAAATTTGACATGGTATCTCCTCTCCTTACTCCACCCTGCTACGCAGGGTGCCGATGCCCTGGATGGTACACTCCACCACATCGCCGGGCTTCAGGAATTTCGGCGGGTCAAAGCCCATGCCCACTCCGGCTGGGGTCCCTGTGGCGATGATAGTCCCCGGCAGCAGGGTCATCCCCCGGGTCAGTTCCACCAGTACATCGGTGATGGAGTTGATGAGGTTCCCGGTGTTGGAACTCTGCCGGAGTTCCCCGTTCACCTTGGCGGAGATGTCCAAAACGGGCGGATAGGCGAACTCGTCCGCCGTCACCAGGCAGGGGCCCATCGGCGTGAAGCCGTCCAGGCTCTTGCCGAAATACCACTGTTTATGCTCCGTCTGCAAAAGCCGGGCGGAAACGTCGTTCAGGACGGTATAGCCGAAGATATAATCCCCGGCCTCCTCCGGCTTCACGTCCTTCGCCGTCTTCCCGATGACTATCGCCAACTCTACTTCATAATCCAGACGCCGCACCAGATCCCTGTGGCTAGGGATGATCCCCTCCGGCGGCACCGCCTCAGTGACCCGCTTGGAGAAATAGACCGCCACAGGCTTTTCCTTGGTAAAGGCCGCAGCGTCATATTGGGCGGCCTCTTTCAGGTGGTCATGATAGTTCATCCCCAGGCACACCACATCCTGCCGGGGCCGGGGGATTGGCGCCAGCAGCCTGACGGCATCCAGAGGTACGGACTCTCCCGCCTGGGACGGAAGTTTCTTCACAGCAGCGGTTTCAATCAGGGCGTTCATGGAATCATAGGGCAGGGGGCGGACGGTTTCCCCTTCCAGCAGGCCCACCTGCTCTTTCCCATTCTGGAGATAGGTCACTAATTTCATGGCAATCGCTCCTTTTTATGTACAATCAACCAAGCAGGGACGAAATAAAAGACAGCAGGAACGCAATAAAGGCAATGGCAATGACAATTCTGATATCCTTTTTGGCAGGCGTCTCCCGGGTTTTGGAAAGGGTTTTGAATACCTCCGCGGGCTTGGCCGGAATCTTGATCGCCGCTCTTGTCCCCCGCTCCAGGTTGGTACCCCGCCGCTGCCGGTTCTCCTCATGGAACTCCGCATGGACAAAGGATCCGGCATGGTTCCGCTCGTTGATACCCTCCCGCCGGACCGTATCCTCCGGCATCCGAACCACGCTGCCGCTTGCGTTAACCTGCGTCTGCCTCCGGGGCTGATTAAATGCGCCGCACTTGGGGCAGAAATCGTCCACATCAAAGTCGTAAACCTTGCCGCACTCCCCACACCGAACATTCCGCATAAGGCTGGCCTCCTATCTGCTCTTTTCTCCCTCCCCTCCGGCGGCAGGGCCGTGGAAGAGAAAACTCTGATCTGATTTCATTATAGCACAGCTTCCCCCTGTTGGAAAAGCACTATCTCTGCAAAAAGCCCTCTGCCGCCGTTTAACGGGACAGAGGGCTTTTTTCTCATTTTACCAACTCAATCAGGGCGGTTTCCGCAGCGTCGCCCCGGCGGACGCCGGTGCGGATAATGCGGGTGTACCCGCCGTTCCGCTCGGTATAGGTGGGCGCAATCTCCTTGAAGAGTTTCTTGCACACATCCTCGCGGGTGATAAAACTCATGGCCTGCCGGTAAGCGGCCAGATCGCTCTTTTTGCCCAGCGTGATCATCTTCTCAGCCAGCGGTGCAATCTCCTTGGCGCGGGTGACGGTGGTCTCCATCTTCCCGTGGTCCAGGAAATCCGTGACCTGCTGGCGGAGCATCGCCATGCGCTGGTCGGTGGTTTTGCCAAGTTTCCGGGTTCCGGGCATTTCGATCTCCTCCTTTATCAGGTTTGGGGTCAGCCGGCGGAGAGGCCCGCCGGCGCAAACGCAGTTAATTATTCTCCTCGTCGGCTAAATGCAGGCCCATCATGGAGAGTTTGTTGATGACCTCTTCCAGGGACTTCCGCCCCAGGTTCCGGACCTTCATCATCTCGTCCTCGGTCTTGGAAATCAAGTCCTCCACGGTATTGATGTTGGCCCGCTTCAGGCAGTTAAAGCTGCGGACAGAGAGATCCAGTTCCTCAATGGTCATCTCCAGCACCTTGTCCCGCTGGGCCTCTGCCTTCTCCACCACTGTGGGCTTGCTACCCACGTTCTCAGAGAGATCCGTGAAGAGGGTGAAGTGGTCGCAGAGGATCTTCGCGCCCAGGGACACCGCGTCCCGGGCGGAGATGGTGCCGTCGGTCCAGACCTCCAGGGTCAGCTTGTCGAAATCACTGGAGGTGCCTACGCGGGTGGGTTCGACGGTGTAGTTGGCCTTATGCACAGGCGTATAGATGGAGTCCACCGCAATCGTACCGATGACGTTTTGCTGCGGCTTGTTCCGATCCGCCGGTACATAGCCCCGGCCATGAGACAGGGTAATCTCCATGTTCAGGGCGGCGCCGTTGTCCAGGGTGGCGATATGCATGTCGGGATTCAGCACTTCCACCTCGCCGTCGGCCTTGATGTCGCCGGCGGTAACCTCGCAGGGTCCCACCGCCTCGATGTAGACCGTTTTCACGGTCTCGCTGTGCAGCTTTGTCAGGAGGCCCTTCACATTCAAAACGATCTCCGTCACATCTTCCTTCACGCCGGGGATGGTAGAAAACTCATGCTGGACACCGGCAATCTTGATGGTCGTCGGCGCAGTGCCCGGCAGAGAGGAAAGCATAATGCGGCGAAGCGCGTTGCCCAGAGTCGTGCCGTATCCCCGCTCCAAGGGTTCTACCACGTATTTGCCATAGGCGGCATCGCCAGGGGCTTCAATACACTCGATCTGGGGCTTTTCAATTTCGATCATGCAATTACCCTCCTTCATCTTCTCATTGCGGCGGCGCGGCAGTGCGCGCCGGGGACAGTTCGTATCATCTTTGAGGGCAGCCTCCGGTTACTTGGAGTACAACTCGACGATGAGATGTTCCTCAATGGGAAGATCGATGTCCTCACGGGCGGGTTCTGCAATGACCTTGGCCACGTTGTTATTGTCCATTTCCAGCCACTTCGGCACCACGCGGGAACTGTTGGCCTCCAAAGAACCTTTGAACTTATCCAGGGAACGGGAGGTGTCCTTCAGGGCCACCACGTCGCCGGGCTTCACCAGGTAAGAGGGGATATTCACCTTCTTGCCGTTCACGGTGAAGTGGCCGTGGAGCACCAGCTGGCGGGCCTCCGCCCGGCTCATGGCGAAGCCCAAACGGTACACCACGTTGTCCAAACGGGTCTCCAGAATGGAGAGCAGGTTCTCGCCGGTCATGCCGGCCTTCTTGTTGGCCATGATGAAATACTCATGGAACTGGTTCTCCAGAACGCCGTAGTACCGCTTAGCCTTCTGCTTCTCCCGCAGCTGCATGCCATACTCGGACAGCTTCTTGTTTCTCGCGTTGCCATGCATCCCGGGCGCGTAACCGCGGCGCTCGATGGAACATTTATCCGTATAGCAGCGGTCGCCCTTCAGAAAGAGTTTCTGGCCCTCTCTGCGGCAAAGGCGGCAGACTGCGCCGGTATATCTTGCCATATCGCATTTACCTCCTCTTCTGATTACACGCGGCGGCGCTTCGGGGGGCGGCAGCCGTTGTGGGGGATGGGGGTGACGTCCTTGATCATCGTCACTTCCAGGCCCACGGCCTGCAGCGCCCGGATAGCGGCCTCACGGCCCTGGCCGGGACCCTTAACAAAGACCTCCACGGTCTTCAGGCCATGCTCCATGGCGGCACGGGCGGCGGTCTCCGCCGCGGTCTGGGCCGCGAAGGGGGTGGACTTCTTGCTGCCGCGGAAGCCAAGTCCGCCGGAGGAAGCCCAGGAGATGGCGTTACCCTGGGTGTCGGTCACAGTCACCATGGTGTTGTTGAAAGAAGAACGGATATGGACCTGGCCGCGTTCGATGTTCTTTCTTTCACGGCGGCGGCGAATAACCTTCTTGCCGCCAGATTTAGCAGTTGCCATTTTGGTTCTCCCTCCTTACTTCTTCTTGTTGGCAATGGTCTTCTTGGGACCTTTGCGGGTGCGGGCGTTGGTCTTGCTGCGCTGCCCGCGGACGGGCAGGCCGCGGCGGTGGCGCAGCCCGCGGTAGCAGCCGATTTCCGTCAGGCGCTTGATGTCCAGCGCGGTCTGGCGGCGCAGGTCGCCTTCCACCACATAGGCGTCGATGGCGTCACGAAGCTTCTGCTCGTCGGCGTCGCTGAGATCTTTTACGCGGGTATCGGGGTTGACGCCCGTCTGCGCCAGGATATCCTTGGCGCTCTTGCGGCCAATGCCATAGATATAGGTGAGGCCGATTTCGATACGCTTATCCTTCGGCAGGTCAATACCGGCAATACGTGCCATACTCTTTCAGCACCTCCAATTTTAATGTCAGCCCTGTCTCTGCTTGTGCTTGGGGTTCTCGCAAATGACCATAACGCGGCCTTTGCGGCGAATAACCTTGCACTTTTCGCACATGGGCTTCACGGACGGTCTTACTTTCATAGCTTGAAACCTTCCTTTCAGCGGTTTGTGTCTGCGTCCCGGCGCTTACTTGCTGCGCCAGGTGATCCGGCCGCGGGTCAGGTCATACGGGGACATTTCCACCGTTACCTTGTCGCCTGGCAGGATCCGGATGAAATTCATTCTGAGTTTCCCGGAAATATGCGCTAAAATCGTGTGTCCATTTCCAATGTCAACCTGGAACGTCGTGTTAGGCAGGGCCTCAACCACAACGCCTTCCACTTCGATCATGTCGGATTTTGCCAAGCACTATCCCTCCTGGTCCGGAATCTTCTCCTCACGGTAAACCGCGAGAGTCCTGCGAAGTTCACTGTTGGTGATCTTCTCGTCGCTTTTTATTTTTTCAGCCAGACGGGTGTCGCTGTCCTCCACAAAAAGCACATGCCTGCGCTTTTTGCGCTTGGGGGCTTCCACCTTTCTGGATTTTCCGTCCGCCAGCAGGAGGTACTCTCCCTCCACCGCCAGCACGAAGAAGAGTTTTCCCTTGTCCCTGCCGGCATTGGATCGGACGATGTTCGATTTTGCGATCTCCATAGCCTTCCCTCTCAGATGGCGGGAGCCGTCAGAATCTCCGGCTCCCCGTCGGTGATGAGGATGGTGTTCTCGTAGTGGGCGGCCCACTTGCCGTCCAGCGTCTTGACGGTCCAGCCGTCGGACAGCTGCTGGATGGCAGCGGAGCCTGCGTTCACCATGGGTTCGATCGCCAGGGTCATGCCGCGGAGCAGACGGGGCCCCCGGCCAGGACGGCCGTAGTTGGGAATCTCCGGCGGCTCGTGCATCTTGGCACCCACGCCGTGGCCCACGTATTCCCGGACCACGGAATAGCCGTGGCCCTCCACGTAGCCCTGGATCGCTGCCGAGATGTCCTGAAGCCTCTGCCCCTCCCTGGCCCAGCGGATACCCTCGAAAAAACTCTGCCTGGTCACGTCGATCAGGTCCTGGGCCTCCGGGGAGATGCGCCCGCAGGGGAAGGTGGCCGCGCAGTCGCCATGAAAACCCCCAATGTACGCCCCCACATCTACGCTCACGATGTCGCCCTCCTGGAGCACCCGTTTGCCCGGGATGCCGTGGATGACTTCATCGTTGACGCTGATGCAGGCGCTGGCCGGATAGCCGTTATAGTGGAGGAAGGAGGGCACTGCGCCCTGTTTGCGGATAAATCTCTCCACCGCGCTGTCGATCTCCTGGGTTGTTACGCCGGGCCTTACCATTTCCCCTGCCAAAGCACGGGCAGCCGCGGTAATTTCCCCGGCCCGGCGCATCAAGTCGATCTCGTGCGGGGATCTGAGGGTAATCATTGCCGCCTCATTTCCCCAGCGCACGAAGGATTGCCTGGGTATTCTCCTCCACAGTGGGTTGGTTCTCCACAGTCTTCAGGAGGCCCCGCTGGGCGTAGAACGCCTTCAGCGGTTCCGTCTCCTTATGATAGACCTCAAGGCGGGCTTTCACCGTCTCGGGGGCATCATCTTTGCGCTGCACCAGCTTACCGCCGCAGCTGTCGCACACGCCCTCCTGCTTGGAGGGCACGGCAGTCACATGGTAGCTGGCGCCGCAGCTTTCGCACACGCGCCGTCCGCCCATGCGCTCCATAATCACCTCGTCGGCGATTTCAATGGAGACCACGGCGTCAAACACGATTCCGGCCTTCTCCATGGCCTCCGCCTGGGCGATGGTGCGGGGCACGCCGTCCAGGATATAGCCTTTTTCACAGTCCTTCTCAGCCAGCCGCTCGGTGATGATGCCGATGATGACCTCATCGGGCACCAGCTGTCCCGCGTCCATGAAGGATTTAGCCTTCAGGCCGGTGGGGGTGCCGTTCTTAATAGCGGCACGGAGGATGTTGCCGGTGGAGATGGTAGGGATATCCAAAGTCTTGCAAAGCCTTTCGGCCTGGGTGCCTTTGCCCGCGCCAGGGGCGCCCAGCAGAATCAATTTCATGGAAAACGCCTCCTCTTTTTACTCCAGGAATCCCTTGTACTGGCGCATCAGCATCTGGGACTCTAGGGCCTTGACAGTCTCCAGCGCCACGCCCACCACGATGATGACGGAAGTACCGCCGATCGCCACGGAGTCGCTGCCGATAATCTTACCAGCCAGCAGCGGGCAGATAGCCACAATGGCCAGATAAATGGCACCAAAGAGCGTAATCTTGTTCAGAACGCGCTTGATAAATTCCACCGTGGGTTTGCCGGGCCGGAAGCCGGGAATGAATCCGCCCTGCTTCTTCATGTTGTTGGCAATTTCCACGGGATTGAACTGGATGCTGGAGTAGAAATAGCTGAATCCGATGATCATGATGAAATACACCACAATATACACCAGGGACTTGGTATCAATGGCGTTGTAGATGGTGCGGGACACCGTTCCCTCCTGGGGAATCCCAATGAAACTCCAGATGGTAATGGGGAGGGAGGCGATGCTCTGGGCGAAGATGATGGGCAGGACGCCCGCCATGCTCACCTTCATCGGCAGGTTGCTGTTCTGGCCGCCGTACATCTTCCGGCCCACCTGGCGCTTGGCGTACTGCACAGGAATGCGCCGCTCAGCGTCATTGATGAACACGATGAATACAATCAAGGCCAGCATACCCACAACCAGCAGCAGCGCGCCCCAGGGGGCCATGGCGTTGTTCAGCACGCTCTCAGCCTGGGCGGCGGAATAGCCTCCGGCAGTCAGGCTGTCCATGGTGATAGAGCCGTTGCGGATGCCGGACCAGGTCCGGATATTCCCGGCGGCGCTGGAAATCATGGTGGGGACCCGGGACAGGATACCTGCGAAGAGGACGATGGAAACACCGTTGCCCACGCCGAACTCCGTCACCTGCTCGCCCATCCACATAACGAAGGAGGAGCCGGCAATCATGGTCACCATAATGACGAGGGCGGGCCAGATGCCGTCCGCGCCGGCGGCCAGGGTGCCGTAGCGCCTCATCATCATATAATAACCGAAGGCCTGCAGCACAGCGATAGCCACCGTGGTGTAGCGGGTGATGGACTGGATCTTCTTCCGGCCTTCCTCGCCGCCGTCCTTCGCCAGCCGCTCCAGGTAGGGGATAGCCACCGTCAGCAGCTGGATGATGATGGAACTGTTGATATAAGGCTGCACGCCCAGGGCAAACACCGTGGCAGTTGCGAAAGCGCCGCCGCTCATGACGTTGTACAGGCCCAGGATGGTGGTGCCCATGGAATCCAGCTGGCTCCGCAGGGCGTCTACGTTAACGTAGGGAACCGTAATGGCGTTGCCAATCCGGAAGATCAGCAGAATCAGAACCGTGAAAATCAGCTTTTTCCGCAGTTCGGGAATTCCCCACGCCTTACGAATCGTTTGGATCACCTTACATCACCTCAGCCTTTCCGCCAGCCGCTTCGATAGCCTCCTTGGCAGAAGCGGAGAAGGCGGAAGCCTGGACTGTGACCTTCTTGGTCACCTTGCCGTTGCCCAGTACTTTGTAACCATACTGGCACTTGGAGAGGATCCCCTTGTCCAGCAGCGCCTGGACGGTGACGGTTTCGCCGTCCGCAAAAGCGTTCAGGGCGGAGAGATTGACGATCTCCAGGGGCTTGGCGAAAATGTTGTTGAAGCCGCGCTTGGGAACCCGGCGGGCCAGAGGCATCTGGCCACCTTCAAAGCCAACGCGGACCTTGCCGCCGGAGCGGGCCTTCTGGCCCTTATGGCCGCGGCCGCCGGTCTTGCCGTTGCCGGAGCCGGAACCCCGGCCCTTCCGGTACGCCGGACGGACGGAACCTTCGGCGGGAGACAGTTCGCTCAGTTTCATATTGGCGCCTCCTTATTTTTCTTCCGTTACCTGCAGCAGATAGCCGATTTTGGCGATCTTGCCGCGGGTGGAATCGTTGTCGGGCTGGACGGTAACGTCACCGATCTTGCGCAGCCCCAGGGAATGAGCGGTGGCAACCTGCTTTTCCAGGCGGCCGTTCAGGCTCTTCACCAGTTTCACATTTAAGTTTGCCATTTCCTGCGCCTCCTTAACCCACGATCTCTTCCACGTTTTTGCCGCGGATCCGGGCAATCTCCTCGGGGCCCCGCATCTCCTTCAGGCCCTGGAACGCGGCAGCTACCACGTTGTTGGGGTTGTTGGAACGGAGGCACTTGGTACGGATGTCCTTAATACCGGCAGCTTCCACGACGGCACGGACGGCGCCGCCGGCGATCACGCCAGTACCGGGGGCGGCGGGCTTCATCAGCACGCGGCCGGCTCCTGCCTCGCCAATGGTCTCGTGGGGGATGGTGGTCCCGGACAGCGTGACGTTAATCATGTTCTTCTTGGCAGCCTCAATGCCCTTGCGGATGGCCTCGGGGACTTCGGCGGCCTTACCCAGGCCGTAGCCCACCTTGCCCTTGCCGTCGCCGACGACTACCAGGGCGGAAAACTTCATGACACGGCCGCCCTTCACGGTTTTGGAAACGCGGTTCAAGTATACGACCTTCTCGATATACTCGCTCTGCTCTCTTTCAAATCTAGGCATATCTGGTTCCTCCTCCCTTAGAATTTCAGGCCGCCCTCACGGGCGCCTTCGGCCAAAGCCTGGACACGGCCGTGATACAGGTAGCCGCCGCGGTCGAAGACCACGGTCTCAATGCCTTTGTCCTTGGCCCGCTGGGCAACCAGCTGGCCCACAGCCTTGGCAGCGGCCACATTGCCGCCGTAACCCTCGATATCCTTATCAAGGGAGGACGCAGAGGCCAGGGTCACGCCGTGGACATCGTCGATGATCTGGGCGTAGATATTGGCCTCGCTGCGGAACACATTCAGACGCGGCGTCTCGGGAGTGCCGGACAGCCGGGCGCGCACCCTCTTATGGCGCTTCAGGCGCTGGGCGTTGGTATTCGGTCTTTTAATCATATCGGCACACCTCCTTACTTCTTAGCGCCGGTCTTGCCGACCTTGCGGCGGATAACCTCGTCGGCATACTTAATGCCCTTGCCCTTGTAAGGCTCGGGAGGACGCTTCTCGCGGACTTCGGCCGCAAACTGGCCGACAGCCTGCTTGTCGCATCCGTGGATCACAATCTTATTGGGAGCGGGGACATCAATGGTGATGCCCTCGATCTCAGAAACGATCACCTGATGGGAATAGCCCAGGTTCATCACCAGGTTCTTCCCCTCCTTGGCCACACGGTAACCCACGCCGTTGACCTCCAGTTCCTTCTGGAACCCGTCGGTCACGCCGGTGATCATGTTGTGGAGGATGGTGCGGGTGAGGCCGTGGAGGCTGCGGTGCAGCTTATCGTCGGAAGGACGCTCTACGGTGATCGTGGTGCCTTCCTGCTTAATGGTCATCTCCGGGCGCAGATTCTTGGTCAGTTCGCCCTTGGGGCCCTTGACGGTAACAACATTCCCCGCATCCACCTTCACGGTGACGCCGGCGGGAACGGTGATGGGCATTCTTCCAATTCTCGACATGGTTCAATACCCTCCTTACCAGACAAACGCCAGGACTTCGCCGCCGACATGCAACTCGCGGGCTTTCTTGTCGGTCATGACGCCCTTGGACGTAGAGATAATGGCAATACCGAGGCCGCGGAGCACGCGGGGCAGTTCGTCGGCGCCCACGTAAACCCGGAGGCCGGGCTTGGACACACGGCGCAGCCCGGTGATAACGGCCTGCTTGCCGGCGTTGTACTTCAAGGTGATGTGGATCACGCCCTGAAGGCCGTCGTCCACCACGTTGAAGCTTTTGATATAGCCTTCGTCCAACAGAATCTGGGCAATGCTCTTCTTCATGTTGGAAGCGGGCACGTCAACGGCGTCATGCTTAGCGCTGTTGGCGTTGCGGATACGGGTCAGCATATCCGCTACCGGATCGGTGATATGCATGGTAAATCCTCCTATTTTTAGAGTTGCGGCAAAGCCGCTGCGGCAGCGAGGTATCATGGCCAATTGCACCGGACGGATGTCCTGGGCAATTGGCCGTGACCTTTCGCCATTCGTAAGCCTTTCAGGCGTCCATATCAAAACCCCCGAAAGGCCGCTGGGGTTCTAATGTTTCCTCAGGCGTTCCCGCCCACCTGAAGGGGCGGGAACGCGAAAAGACTTGTAAGGGCCCTTCTGATTAGAAGGAAGCCTTCCGGACGCCGGGAATCTCGCCCTTGTAGGCCAGTTCCCGGAAACAGATACGGCACACGCCGTAATCCCGGAGATACGCGTGGGGGCGGCCGCACAGCTTGCAGCGGTTGTAGCGGCGGCTGGAATACTTGGGAGAGCGCTGCTGCTTGAGAATCATCGATTTCTTAGCCATGTTCTTCCCTCCTTAGCGGGCGAAGGGGGCGCCGACCTGCTCCAGCAGGGACCGGGCCTCTTCGTCGGTGTGGGCAGTGGTGCAGATGACGACGTCCATGCCGCGGATCTTGTCGATTTTATCGTACTCGATCTCGGGGAAGATCAGCTGCTCCCGGATGCCCAGGGCGTAGTTGCCCCGGCCGTCAAAGGAGTTGGGGTTGATGCCCTGGAAGTCGCGGACGCGGGGCAGGGCCACGTTGAACAGGCGGTCCAGGAACTCCCACATCTTCTCGCCCCGGAGGGTGACTTTCGCGCCGATGGGCATATCCTCACGGAGTTTGAAGTTGGCGATGGACTTCCGGGCGTGGGTAATCACAGGCTTCTGGCCGGTGATCTGGGCCAGATCGCCCACCACGTTGTCCAGGATCTTGGCATTTTCACGGGCCTCGCCGCAGCCCACGTTCACGACAACCTTGTCGATCTTGGGGATCTGCATGACGCTCTTGTAGCCGAACTGCTTCATGAGGGCGGGAGCGACCTCTGCGGTATATTTCTCTTTTAATCTTGCCATACCTCAACGCTCCTCTCTCACAGTTCCGCGCCGCACTTCTTGCAGATGCGGACGCTGACGTTCTTTTCCTTGCCGGCCACGGTCTTCTTCTCCACCTTGTGGCCGACGCGGGTGGCCTTGCCGCACTTGGGGCAGATCACCTGCACCTTGCAGGCGGCGATGGCGGCTTCCCTCTTGACAATGCCGCCCTCCTCGCCCTGACGGCGGGGCTTGATGTGGCAGGTGACCAGGTTCATGCCTTCCACCACAACCTTGTTCTCCTTGGGCAGGGTGGCAAGGACCTTGCCCTGATGGGTGTTCATGTCCTTGTCCTTACCGCCGTCGCCGGAGATGCGGACGACCGTGTCGCCCTTTTTGATATTCATTGCCATTTCCTCTGCCCTCCTCAAATCACTTCGGGGGCCAGGGACAGGATCTTCATATAGTCCTTATCCCGCAGTTCGCGGGCCACCGGCCCAAAAATACGGGTGCCCCGGGGGTTCTTGTCGTCCTTGATCAGGACGGCGGCGTTGTCGTCGAAACGGACATAGGTGCCGTCCGCCCGGCGGACGCCCTTGGCGCTGCGGACGATAACAGCCTTGACCACTTCCCCCTTCTTCACCGTGCCGCCGGGGGTGGATTTCCGCACAGAGGCCACGATCACATCGCCGATGTTGCCGAACTTCCGGCCGGAGCCGCCCAGAACACGGATGCACTTGATCTCTTTGGCGCCGGTATTATCGGCAACCTTCAGAAAACTTTCCTGCTGAATCATATACTCGGCACCTCCTTACTTCGCTTTTTCAATGATCTCGACCACGCGCCAACGCTTGTCGTGAGACAGCGGGCGGGTCTCCATAACCTTCACCTTGTCGCCAATGCCGCAGGCGTTCTGCTCGTCGTGAGCCTTCAGCTTATAGGTACGGCCGACAATCTTTTTGTAGAGCGGATGGGCCACCCGGTCCTCAATGGCGACGACCACGGTCTTGTCCATCTTGTCGGAAACGACTTTGCCCACCCGGGTCTTGCGGGAGGAGGTCCTCTTTTCTTCACTCATGGTTCCTTACCTCCTTCTCACTGTTTGTCCCCGGCTGCGGAAAGTTCCCACAGCACGGTCTTGACTTGGGCAATGTCGCGCTTGGTCTCCCGGATTTTCACGGGATTATCCAGCTGATTGGTGGCGTGCTGCATCCGGAGATAGAAGAGATCCTTCTTCAGGCCGGCCAGCTTCTCATTCAGCTGCTCAGGGGTCATCTTGCGGATTTCACGAATTTCGTTTGCCTTCATCTCACTCACCTGCTTCCTCGGCGCGGGCGATGATCTTCGTCTTAATGGGCAGCTTGTGGCTGGCAAGACGCAGCGCCTCGCGGGCGACATCCTCAGGGACGCCGGCAATCTCAAACATGACGCGGCCGGGCTTCACCACGGCGACCCAGAACTCGGGGGAACCCTTACCGGAACCCATGCGGGTCTCGGCGGGCTTCTTGGTCACGGGCTTGTCGGGGAAAATCTTAATCCAAACCTGACCGCCGCGCTTGGTGTAACGGGTCATGGCAATACGGGCAGCCTCAATCTGATTGCTGGTAATCCAGGCCGGCTCCGTGGCGACGAGACCAAACTCGCCGTAAGCAATGGTGTTGCCGCGGGTAGCCTTTCCGGTCATACGGCCGCGATGGACACGGCGGTATTTGACTCTTTTCGGCATCAGCATTATTTAGCCCCTCCTTCCTTGGGTGCCGCAGGAGCGGCGGGACGCGTATTGGTGTTGGGCCGGAATCCGCCCTGGGGACGGCCCTGGCCGCCGGTGCGGTTGAAGCCGCCGCCCTGACGGTCACGGTTGAACCCGCCCTGGCGATCCCGGTTAAAGCCGCCACGGCGATCCCCGTCCCGGCGGGGACGGCGCTCCCGGCGCTCCTGATAGGGCTTGGAAGTATCCATAGTCCGGGGAGTGGTCCGCAGGGTCTGGGAAAGGACTTCGCCCTTGTAAATCCAGACCTTCACGCCAATGCGGCCGAAGGTGGTAGCAGCCTCCGCGAAGCCGTACTCAATGTCGGCCCGGATGGTCTGCAGGGGGATGGTACCCTCGTGATAGTGCTCCACACCGGCGATTTCACGTCCGCCCAAGCGGCCGGAGCAGCAGGTCTTGATGCCCTTGGCGCCGGCGCGCATGGCGCGGGCCATGGCATTCTTCATGGCACGGCGGTGGCTGATGCGCTTTTCCAGCTGCTGGGCGATGTTCTCCGCCACCAGCTGTGCGTCCATGTCGGGGTTGCGGACCTCGACGATATTCAGCTTCACCTTCTTGCCGATAAGCTTTTCAACAGCCAGGCGGTACTGCTCAATCTGCTCGCCGCCCTTGCCGATAACCACGCCGGGGCGGGCGCAGTGCAGGAAAATGGTAACGGTATCGGCGCTGCGCTCGATTTCAATCTTGGGCACGCCCGCACCGTACAGGGTCTTTTTCAGGTACTTGCGAATCTTCTGATCCTCCACGATCAGGTCGCCGACCTTCTCCTCACTGGCATACCAACGGGAATCCCAGTCTTTGATGACGCCCACGCGCAGGCCGTGGGGATTAACTTTCTGTCCCATAAAACTGTCCTCCTCCCTCTTATGCCTTTTCCGCCACGGTCAGCGTGACGTGAGAAGTGCGCTTGTTGATGCGGTAGGCGCGGCCCTGGGCCCGGGGCATCATCCGCTTGAGGATGGGGCCGGGGGTGGCAAAGACCTCGGACACCACCAGGTTGGCGGGATCCATGCCGAAGTTGTTCTCGGCGTTGGCCACGGCGCTCTTCAGCAGCTTCTGAAGGGGCTCGGAGGCGGCCTTGGGGGTCTGCATCAGGATGGCCATGGCGGCGCCCGCGTCCTTGCCGCGGATCAAGTCGCACACAATCTGGACCTTCCGGGGAGCGATGCGGACATAGCGCAGATACGCCTTCGCTTCTTTTTTATCCATGTTCTGCATCCTCCTTCTTATTTATCCTTCGCGTGGCCGCGGAAGGTGCGGGTGGGGGCGAACTCCCCCAGCTTATGGCCGACCATGTCCTCCTGGATGTAGACGGGCACGTGCTTGCGCCCGTCGTGGACGGCGATGGTGTGGCCCACGAATGCCGGGAAGATGGTGGAACTGCGGCTCCAGGTCTTGAGGACCTTCTTCTCGTTCTTCGCGTTCATCTCTTCGACCCGCTTGAGAAGCTCAGGGGCAACATACGGGCCTTTTTTAATGGATCTGCTCATATTCACTTGCCTCCTTTACTTGTCGCCCCGCCGCTTGACGATGAACTTGGTGGTGGGGTTCTTCTTCTTGCGGGTCTTGTAACCCATGGCGGGCTTGCCCCACGGAGTCACAGGGCCGGGACGGCCAACCGGGGCGCGACCCTCGCCGCCGCCGTGGGGGTGGTCGTTGGGGTTCATGACGCTGCCGCGGACGGTAGGCCGCCAGCCCATGTGGCGCTTACGGCCAGCCTTTCCGATGTTGATGTTCTCGTGCTCAATGTTGCCTACCTGGCCGATGGTGGCCATGCAGTTGGTGCGCACGATGCGGACTTCGCCGGAGGGCATACGGATCTGGGCGTCGCCGCCCTCTTTGGCCATCAGCTGGGCGGAGGTCCCTGCGGAACGGACCAGCTGGGCGCCGCTGCCGGGATGGAGTTCCACATTGTGGATGACAGTGCCGACGGGGATGTTGGCGATGGGCAGGGCGTTGCCGGGCTTGATATCGGCGTTGGGGCCGGACTCCACCTTGTCACCGGCATTCAGGCCCACAGGAGCCAGAATGTAGCGGCGCTCACCGTCCTCATACTCCAGAAGGGCGATGTTGGCGGAGCGGTTGGGGTCGTACTCCAGGCGGAGGACATTGGCGAACATATCGTGCTTATCCCGCTTGAAGTCGATGACCCGGTACTTGCGCTTGTTGCCGCCGCCCCGGTGGCGGACGGTGATGCGGCCATAGCTGTTGCGGCCGGAACTCTTCTTCAGAGGCTCGGTCAGGCTGGGCTCAGGCTTGGCCTTTTTGTCAATGCCGTCGAATCCGGAGACTGTCATCTGACGTCTGGAGGGAGTCGTCGGCTTAAAAGTTTTAATAGACATCTGCTTACTCTCCTTCCGTTATCAGACCATGCCTTCGAAGAATTCAATGGTCTTGGAATCC
Organism: uncultured Oscillibacter sp.; assembly: GCA_910584995.1. Classification (GTDB taxonomy): domain Bacteria; phylum Bacillota; class Clostridia; order Oscillospirales; family Oscillospiraceae; genus Oscillibacter. Next base: position 82,096 of record CAJUDW010000003.1, read on the forward strand.
TGGGTCAGCTGGACATAGGCCTTTTTCCAGGCCTTGGTCTTGCCGGGACGGCCGGCGCCCATGCGCTTTTCCTTGCCGGGCACCGTCAGGGTGTTGACGGCGGCGACCTTCACACCGAAGATTTCCTCCACAGCCTTCTTAATCTCGATCTTACCGGCGTCCTTGGCCACTTCGAAAACGTACTTCTTATCGGCGGCGCCGGCCATGGCCCGCTCAGTGATAATGGGGCGGATGATGATGTCGTATGCGGTAGCCATTACGCGTACACCTCCTCGATTTTTGCAAGGGCCGTCTGATCCACCACCAGATACCGGGCATTCAGGATGTCGTAGACATTCAGCTGCACGGCGGGGGTGGTAACAACGCCGGGAATGTTCCGGGCGCTCTTCACAATCACCTGATCCACGGCGGGCGTGACCACAACGGCCTTGCCGTCCACGCCGACGGCGGTCAGGAACTTGCGGAAATCAGCGGTCTTGATGGCGTCCATCTTGATGGCGTCGATAACCACCAGCTTGCCCTCCGCAGCCTTGGCGGAGAGGACGGACTTCAGCGCCAGCCGCCGGACCTTCTTGTTCAATACATAGCTGTAGTCCCGGGGCTTGGGCGCGAACACCACGCCGCCGTGGGTCCACTGGGGGGCGCGGGTGCTGCCCTGACGGGCGTGGCCGGTGCCCTTCTGGCGCCAGGGCTTTCTGCCGCCGCCGGAAACCTCGGCGCGGGTCAGGGCGCTCTGGGTGCCCTGGCGGCAGTTGGCCAGATGGTTCTTCACAACCTCATGGACGACAGGCTCGTTGGGTTCGATGCCAAAAACGGCGTCGTTGAGTTCGGCGGTGCCAACTTCCTTGCCGGACATATTGAGAACTTTAATCGTAGACATATTTCAGCACCCCTTTCTTACTTGTTTCTGGCGGAGGCCTTCTGCGGGTTGCGGCCGGAAGCCTTCTGCGGGTTCTTGCTGATGTCCGCGCCGGCCTGCTTGACCTTGTGGACCTTCACGGTAGACTTAATGGTGACCAAGCCGCCCTTGGGGCCGGGCACCGCGCCACATACCACCAGCATGTTCAACTCGGGGTCAACCTTCACAACAGACAGGTTCTGGACAGTAACCTGTTCCACGCCCATGTGGCCGGCGCCGATCTTGCCCTTGAAAATTCTGGAGGGGTCGGTGCCGGAGCCCATGGAGCCGGCGTGCCGGTGGACAGGGCCGCTGCCGTGGGTCTCCTTCAGCCGGTGGGCGCCGTGGCGCTTGATAACGCCCTGGTAGCCGTGGCCCTTGCTGGTGCCGGTGACATCCACGAAGTCGCCCACGGCGAAGGTGTCGGCCTTCACCAGATCGCCCACGTTCAGGGCATCAGCGTTCTCCAGGTTGAATTCACGCAGGTACTTCTTGGGGGAGACATCCGCCTTTTTCAGGTGGCCCATCTCCGGCTTGCTCAGCTTGCGCTCGGGAATGTCCTCATAGCCCAGCTGAACGGCCTTGTAGCCTTCTTTTTCGGAAGTCTTCTTCTGAACAACCACGCAGGGCCCCGCCTCGATAACGGTAACGGGAATCACATGGCCGTTCTCGTCAAAAATTTGGGACATGCCCACTTTTTTGCCGATGATCGCTTTCATGGTTTATTCCTCCTGTTTCAGGTTATTGGTCGGCGTAGGTGCGGGCGGTGGGTTGGCCGGGCCGCATTGCTCCGCCGACATGACCCGTCCGTCTCAAATGCTGTGACGGACTGCGGTACAGACAACATTAAATAGGTATCGGGGAAAATCAGCCTTACAGCTTGATTTCGATCTCCACGCCCGCGGGCAACTCCAGGGCCATCAGGGCCTCCACCGTCTTGGGAGAGGACTTGGCAATGTCGATGAGGCGCTTGTGGGTGCGGCGTTCGAACTGCTCCCGGCTGTCCTTATATTTATGGACGGCCCGCAGGATGGTCACGACCTCTTTTTTGGTGGGCAGGGGGATGGGGCCGGACACCTCGGCGCCAGTGCGCTTGGCGGTCTCCACGATCTTCTCTGCGCTCTGGTCGATGACCTGATGATCATAGGCTTTCAGCCGGATGCGGATCTTTTCTTTTTGTGCCATAGTTTTGATTCCTCCTGATTTCGTAGGTAGTTTGAACGCAGTCTCGACGACCTACGGCGAGAGAATTTTCTATACGCTTAACCGTGCGTATCATTCCCGCTCAAGAAAAATACCGCCGAAGGAACTCCGGCCGGTACGTGATCCTGGCGTGGCGATCTACGCGACGTACAGATCTTTCTCAGCCGCCCGATTATCGGACATACTCCCCGGAAGTTACCTCGCCATGCGAGCAATCTCCCGGTTCATCGCATTTGCCGCGGGAAGATACGGCCTTCCACACGGACTTGTTTATCATAAAGGAAAGGTTCCCCAATGTCAAGAGAAATTTCTCCGTTTTTTATAAAAATTTTCTCCTTTTTTCTATCATGCCCACCAAAGCCGTTTCCGGCCCCTTTCGGTGCAGCAGGAACCCTTCCGGCCCCTGCAGGATATACTGGAATACGGACGGGAAATCCGTCCAAACCATTGGAGAAGGCGGAAGACATATGTTGCAATCTTTGCAGTGGGCGGCGCTGGGCACCGGGTTCACCTTTCTGATGACTACGCTGGGCGCCGCCATGGTATTTTTCCTCTCCGGGGAGCCGAGGCCCCGGTTTCAAAAGGCCCTGCTGGGGTTTGCCGCCGGGGTTATGACGGCGGCCTCCGTGTGGAGCCTGCTGCTGCCCGCCATCGATCAGGCGTCGGAAGCGGGGCGGTTTCCCGGCTGGCTCCCTGCGGCGGCGGGGATGCTGGCGGGGGTGGTGTTCTTAGCAGTCCTGGACGCCGCCCTGCCGAAACTCCGGCGGAACCGGGATCTGGAGGGCGCATGGCGGCAGAACACCCTTTTGATGACGGCTATCACCCTACATAACGTGCCGGAGGGCATGGCGGTGGGCCTGGCCTTCGCCCTGGCGGCCCAGGGGGAGAACTTTGCCGGGGCGGCGGCGCTGGCCATGGGCATCGGCATCCAGAACTTCCCCGAGGGCGCGGCGGTAGCCCTGCCCCTCCGGCAGGAGGGCCGGAGCCGCCTGCGGGCCTTTCTGGGCGGGACGCTCTCCGGCGCGGTGGAACCGCTGTTCGGCATCCTGGTAGTGCTGGCGGCAGCCTGGGCCCAGCCGCTGATGCCCTGGCTTCTCAGCTTTGCCGCCGGGGCCATGCTGTATGTGGTGGTGGAAGAGTTGGTGCCTCAGGCCCACAGCCGTGCTGGCACCTGCGGCTTTGTGACAGGGTTCCTGATTATGATGGTACTGGACGTGGCGCTGGGATAAGGAAGCGGGAAGCGGCCCGGGCAAAAGCCCAGGCCGCTTCCTGATCATGATGATTTTCCCCCATCTGCTTTTGTGTTTCCGGCGGCAGGGACACCCCTTTGATAGGCATTACCTATTATTTATCCTGCCGAATTCTATCCAAACGCGGCAGATAGATTCCTAATATATCCGCAACGAGGGCCAACCGCAGTTTTCATGTCTCCAAAGCAGTTCTCGGGCAATACCCCCGATGTTTCCGGCCTGGCCGCCCTCAGTATGGGGCTGTCCATTGTATCCCTAATCGCCAGGCCTCCCAGCATTTCCGCAGCCCGCCGGATGCATTTTCTCATCATCGGGATTCTCTTTACCCTGCCCCAGTCTGCCAATTTACCCGGCAGGAACACAAAGTAAAATAGGGATCAAGGGATTATTATTTATGGTACAGCTTTTTGGTCTCATACCTTGCCTCAAAGCTGACGTTGATGCCCAGCTTCTTCAGCAGCATCTCGTCCTCCTCACTGAGAATCACGGAGAAGTGGGCGTCGCAGCCCTGCAGCTTGGTCAGCTGCTGCTGGGCCAGTTCTGCCAGCGGATTGGTCAGGGCGGAGATGGTCAGGGCCATCAGTACCTCGTCGGTATGGAGGCGGGGGTTCTTGTGGCCCAGATACTGGGTTTTCAGGCGGCAGACCGGCTCCAGGACCTGGGAGGAAATCAGTTCAAAATGATGGTCAATGCCGCCTACAGCCTTCAGCGCATTCAGCAGCAGCGCCGATGCCGCCCCCAGGGTCTCGGAGGTCTTTCCCGTCACCACCCGGCCGTCCGGCAGGACCATAGCCCCGGCAGGCGCGCCGGTTGCTTCCGCTTTCAGCAGCGCTGCCGACACGGCAGGGCAGATCTCCGGCGTCACCCCCGCCTGATTCATCAGCAGATCCAGCTTCCGGATGGGCTCGTCGCCGCCCTTTCCCTGGAGTTTCTCCACGCAAGCGGTATAATACCGCCGCAGGATCTCCTGCCGGGAGGCGGTGCAGCAGGCCCCATCATCCATAATGCAGTTCCCTGCCATGTTGACGCCCATGTCCGTGGGGGATTTATAGGGGGAGACTCCCTGGATTTTCTGGAAAATAGCGTTGAGAACCGGAAAAATCTCCACGTCCCGGTTATAGTTGACGGCAGTCTTGCCGTAAGCCTCCAAATGGAAGGGATCGATCATATTCACGTCATCCAAATCCACCGTGGCGGCCTCGTAGGCCAGGTTCACCGGGTGCTTGAGGGGAAGGTTCCAGATGGGGAATGTCTCGAATTTCGCATATCCGGCGGTGATGCCCCGCTTGTGGTCATGGTAAAGCTGGGAGAGGCAGGTGGCCATTTTCCCACTGCCAGGACCAGGGGCCGTCACCACCACCAGGGGGTGGCTGGTTTCGATATAGTCGTTCTTCCCCAAGCCGTCGTCGCTGACGATATGGGGCACGTCCGAGGGGTATCCCGCAATGGGATAGTGCCGGTAGCAGCGGATGCCCAGGGCCGTCAGGCGCTTGAAAAAGGCGTCCGCCGCCGCCTGGCGGTCATACCGGGTCAGCACCACGCTGCCCACATACAGATCCATGCCCCGGAAGATGTCGATAAGGCGCAGGACGTCGTCGTCGTAGGCAATGCCCAGATCTCCCCGCATCTTATTGTTCTCGATATCCGCCGCGTTGATGGCAATCACCACCTCCACGTCCTCCCGCAGCTGCTGGAGCATCCGGATTTTGCTGTCCGGCGCGAAGCCCGGCAGGACGCGGGATGCGTGGTAATCGTCGAAAAGCTTGCCGCCGAATTCCAGATACAGCTTGCCGCCGAACTGGGCAATGCGGCGCTTAATCTGCTCCGACTGGGTGGAGAGATATTTATCATTATCAAAACCGATGGCCGCCATAGCCGATGCACCTCTTTCACCATTTACAAATCATAGGACATAGTATAGCACATCCCGCAATATTTGGAAAGGGCAAAGCAAATTTTATTGCGGATTGAGGAAATTTGTAGTATTCTGTCAATAGGCGCTGCACAAGACGGCGGGCGGTTAGTCATTTAACCCCGAAAGGGGGATGACATCATGCCAATGACTCTGACGTTCCATGTCCTTTGCTGGACAGTGACTATCCGGGTAACAAGCAGAAACCGCCACCGGGCAGGGTGACGGTTTCAGGGCTGCGCTTTGAAATTCTAGCTTTTCCGGGCTAACCGCTTGCCGCAGCGCCTCTTCTATGTTTATTATATCCGCTTCTGTCGGAACTGTCAACCGTCCCTGCCGGAAAAGCGCCGGAAGCGGCCTTTCATATCCAGAACCAGCCAGAGGGAAATCCCCTCCGGCTGGTTATCTTTTTCCAAATTTTCCGGCTGCCCTAGTCTCCCGCTTCCCTTACGCCGCCGGGGTTTCCGGCTCGTCTGTCCGCTCCTGGGCATCAGGGGTTTCCGCGTCCTCCGAAGCCTCCGGCCCCCCGGCGGGTATCCGGGTAAAGCGGACGTACCCGTTGGCCTCGTGGCCAGTAATATACAGCAGATACTCCCCGTCCGACGGGATGTCTACCGTCCTGCTGCCGCTCTCTGGGAAGCTGTCAAAAAAGATCTCCTGCCCTTTGTCCAAATCATACAGCACCACGTCCAGCCAGCCGGAGATATTGGCGCTCTTGATCTCCAGGGCATCTCCCTCTCCCATCTCCATGTAATGGGTCTCGCACTTGTTGAAGTAGTTATACGTAATCTCCAGTTCGTCGCTGCTGCCCATCCAACTGCCGTCAAACACAGGAATTCCCGGCCCTTCCAGCATCCAGTACGACACGCCGTACAGGCCCAGGGCGAAAACCGTCAGCACAAAGCAGAGGAACATCCCCAGCCAGTCATACTTCACCCGCCTGCCGCCCCGTGCCGCCAGCAGAACTTCCACACCCAAGACAATCAGGATGCCCGGCGTCAGCCGTAGGGCCCACTCCATCGGCAGTTCAGGCAAAAACAAGGAAACCAGCATGGCTGCGCCGCCCAGCACCAGCACAATCCCGAAGGTAAACGTCCCTGCCCGCCGGGCCGGACGTTCCGCCGCCAGGCCCTGGGCCGTCTGATCACTGCCCGTCATGCTCCGCCTCCTCGCCCTTGTCCGCCGTTTCTTTTTCCGCCTTCTCCAGGTCCGCAAAGGGCCCGGGCGCCGGCGGGATAGGCGGGATAAAGGAAACGTTCTCTTCCGGTTCCAGCTTCTTGGGGCCCCGGATAAACCAGATACCCAGCAGGATCACAAGCACCGTCACCGCAATGCGGGGAACCTCCCACCGCATAAAATAATACAATTCGCTGGAAATGTTTATGAAAATCCGCCCCATGACCTCCTGCCACAGTGCATAGCCTCCCAGCAGTACCAGCGTCCAGCCGATAACGCTGTGCCGTTTCCCCAAAAGTTCCATCAGGCGGCTGCCGTCCAGCGCCGGAAGCCCGAAGAGATACGCGTCCGGCTCCGCCTCGTTCTCTACCAACTCCCCCTCCAGACGGCGGCGGAGGTTATAGCCGTCAAAGAAGGAATACAGCCAGACGGGCGCCATCAGCACCGCCAAAGCCCCCATCTCCAGGAAAATCGCCAGGGCCAGCACACCGCTAAATACCATCATCAGGGAAACGCCCCGTTTCATATATCCCAGGTACATTTGCCCGCAGCCAGGAATACAAGAGGCAATAAAAAATTTACATCCGTTGACGAGCCACCTCATGTTTGATTTCCTCCTCATGATAAATCCATACGGCCCAAGCCGTCCAAAAATCCTGAAACATGCGCTATGGTCTGGCTCAGCGTATCGTTCCAACGCTCTGTCCAGCCGTCAAACCGCTCCGCCACCGCGTAATCCCGGGTTCCCGCGGAGACGGAAAACCGCTCTGCGAAGGCCGCCGGATCGCCGCCCCAAATCAGCGTCAGCGCCAGGGCTACGGCAGCGGCAGCCGTGGCGTACCGGCTGGTAATCATCCGGAAGGCCCGGGCCCGGATGCGGTTCCAAACCGTCCTTTGGCAGGAGTGCTCCGGAATCAGGAGTTCCGTTCCCGCCAGGGCATCCGTATACCGCTGGAGGCACCAATCGCAGAAGGACAGATGCTCCGCAGCCTCCAGCCGGGCCAGTTCATCCACAATGCCGTCCTGCACAAAAGCCGCCAGGGCCTCGTCCGTCAAATGTCCGTCAGCGCGGAAAATGTCCATTGCTATCGCTCCTTTCCAGCTGTTTTCTCAGCATCGCTTTGCCCCGGGATAACTGCGTGTAGACGGTTTTGGCCGGCCTTCCCAGGGCCATGGCGGCCTCCTCGGGGGATTTCTCCTCCAGCAGGCACAACCGGCAAACCGATAAGTAGGGCTCCTTCAGGCTCCGGATCGCCTGGGCCGCCTCTGCCGCTCCTGCCTTCCGCAGGGCCACCTCCTCCGCCGGAGGGGACAGGCCGGGCGGCATACCCTCGTCCCCGGGGAGAACGGCGTGGCGGTTCCATGCGCTTTGCAGGTAGTCCTTCGCCTTGTTGGCGGCAATGCGTCCCAGCCACTGGCGCTCGTAGCCCTTCGGAAGTTTGTCCCGGTGGAGATAGGCGGAGAGGAAGGTTTCCTGGGTCAGATCCTCCGCTGTGGCGGCATCCCGCGTCAGCTGGAAGCAGACGGTGTACACCAGATGTTCATATTGGAGCATCAATTCCGAAAACTGCTCTTTCGTCATGCAGGCAACCGCCGCCTCCCTCCTTGTCCGTTGACACTGTTAAATACGACACAGGGTGGAAAATTTCTTCAAGAATTGAAAAAGATTTTCAGAAAACCTGCCGGATGCTCAAAACTTGTCCCGCCAAGTATCCTGAAAAAAACCGGAATTTGGGCAAAATCAGGCAATACACCCAATGTTTCGGGCTTTCTTCTGCCGTCTCACGGAAATTTTGGAAATTTTTATGAAATTCCAGATCTCTCGACAAATTCAGACAGGATGTGCCGGAGCATTTGTGTATGATAGGGGTGTTCCCAAAACAATATTTAGTGTTTTCGAGAAAGGAATGACCTATATGCAGACCATTACCCAGGAATATCTCTTGCTGTTCAACGCCATCACCGATGCGGAGGAGGTTCTTTACCAATTGCGGGTAAAACTGATCGAGGCGCAGCGTCAGGCGGAGGAACTCTTCCTGGAAAGGGAATCCGATCCCGAACAGCCGGCATAAGAAAATGGCCCGGGCAGGCACTGCCCGGGCCGCCCCATCCTCCTGTGCAATCCTGCTAAACCTGCCGGAATCCGGAGGGGCCCGGCAAAACTTTTTGCGGACAGGCGGTAGATAATGTGGTATACTGGTGCAAAAAACCACAGGAGGATGCTTATGCTGCACATCGGCTGTCACCTCTCCTCCTCCAAGGGCTTTGCCGCCATGGGACGGCAAGCGCTGGAGTTGGGAGCGGATACTTTTCAATTCTTCACCCGGAATCCCCGGGGCAGCCGGGCCAAGGAACTGGACACCGCCGACGCGGCGTCGCTTCTGGCCCTGCTGGGGGAAAACCATTTCGCGCCCATTGTGGCCCACGCCCCCTATACCTTAAATTTATGCGGGGCCACAGCGGAAAACCGCCGTTTCGCCCAGGAGACCATGGCGGACGATCTCCGGCGGCTGGAACATCTGCCTGGGCAGTACTACAATTTCCATCCCGGCAGCCACGTGGGGCAGGGGACGGCAGAGGGCGTGCGGCTCATTGCCAGGGCTCTCAACCTGCTTCTGACACCGGATCAGGCCACCACCGTCCTTCTGGAAACCATGGCAGGCAAAGGAAGCGAGGTCGGCGGCCGGTTTGAGGAACTGCGGGAGATTCTGGATCAGGTAGAACTGGACGGCAAAATGGGCGTCTGCCTGGATACCTGCCATGTCTCCGACGCCGGTTACGACATCATCCACGATTTGGACGGCGTCCTGACGGAATTTGACAAGGTGCTGGGCCTGGGCCGCTTAAAAGCAATCCATCTCAATGACAGCAAAAACCCTCGCGGCAGCCACAAGGATCGCCACGCCTGCCTGGGGGAGGGGACCATCGGCCTGGAGGCCCTGGCCCGGATCGTCCGGCACCCCGCCCTGCGGGATCTACCCTTCTGTCTGGAAACGCCCAACGATTTGGACGGCTACCGGCGTGAAATCGCCCTGATGCGGGAACTGGCGGAGAGGAAATAATCGTCAGTCCGGGCCGTCCCCCGACCGGCGGCAGCGGGCCAGGAAGGCCCGGAAGAGGCAAGTTCCCGTCCTTCCGGGCATGCGTTCCGGGTGCCACTGCACCCCCCAGACCGGCGTTTCCCGGCAGAACAAGCCCTCTGTCACCCCATCCTCCGACCATTGGGCTGCCTGCAGGCCCCGCCCCAGCCGGTCAACCGCCTGATGGTGGGCGCTGTTGACCGGGCAGTCCGTCCCGCAGATGTCCGACAGGAAGGACGGCTCCGTATGGACCCTGTGAAAGGAGTCCGCTCCGCCCACGGCCTGGTGGCCCGGCAGATCCTGCGTCAGCGTTCCGCCGAACCAGACATTGATGGCCTGCACGCCCCGGCAGATTCCCAGAACAGGCTTTCCTGCGGCGGTAAATTGCTCCAGGAGGCGGAATTCCGCCTCGTCCCTCTCCGGTTCCAGGCCGCCGGAGGCGGTGTTGCCTTGCCCGTAGCGCCATGGCTCCAAATCGCCGCCTCCCGGAAGCAGGAGGGCGCGGCAGCCTTGTGCATCCGCCAGGTCTGTGGAAAAACGGATTTTGCCTCCGGCCGCTTCTACAGCCCGCTTATAGTTGGCGTAGCGGCGCTCCGTGCCGAAAACGAATATGGCTGGGTGCATATCTGCATCTCCCCTTTTTGATAGGTTTGGTTTATTCTATTCGCAGGGGCGCGATGCTGTCCGTAGCCTGAGCGGCACATGGCATTTTCCCACGTCTGTGGGAAAACGGGCCGGTATTATCCCGGCATCCCGCAGACACCCCAAAAGTTTCCCCGCCGCCTTTCACCGGTATCCGGTCTTTAAAGCGCTTTGGCTAAATATCCAAGCAGGCAGCCGCCCGGCTGCAGATACCCACCTGACAGGCCGCCGGAGTCAGTGCTTCTGTGTCCAGACAATTTCAAACAATACTTTTTCGGTCAATTCCATCGTGACAGACGTTTCATCAAAATTCCTTACGGAAAAACGGGAATACGGGTGTCTTCCGCATATTGATGGATAATCCACCCCCCCTGCCTGTATTTTCGGCCTCGGATCGCCGTCACTGATCCTCGTCACCTGCAAATCCAAAGCCTGGCCGCGGGTGCCGTGCAGCGCACTTGCGCTCCGCCAACAGGTTCGCGATAAGGAAAGGCTTTGCCGCAGCCTCCAATATGCCGGCACTCCGTATCCCGGCGACGATTGCCGCCGTTTTTCTGCGGCATTCCTCTTTATGTGAGATCCTTCCTCCATTCCTCTGAATTTTCCTGATTTTGTCATGGCTGGCCCCAGGCTGCCTCCCGCAAGGCGCAAAACTGCCGCGGCTCTCTCCAACGGCAGGCCGGACACAGGATTTCAGGGCTTGCAACCGGGAGGAAAATGTGGCATAATAGAATACAGCCGCACCGGCTCCGGGGCGGCACAACTGAATTTGCAGCGGTATCGAAGTGGTTATAACGGCCCTGACTCGAAATCAGGTGTACCAGCAATGGTACCGTGGGTTCGAATCCCACCCGCTGCGCCACGTCGGAGCGAAATCCGCTCCACTCCGTTTCAAGGCGGCCCCTTTTGGGGCCGCCTTGAAACTGCGTTCCGCTCCTTTGCTCCTCCTTTCCAACTCGAACCCGCTGCGCTGGGCTTCGAGTTGGTTTTTGGTGCGTGATGATAGTCTGCATCTTTTTTTGTCAACACAAAACCGCTCAGAAATTTCCATCACCGCTCCGTTTCCGCCTCGCGGCGAAAACTGCGCTATGATGGGAATTTCTTCGCTTTCCGCCGAAATCCGCTTCGCTGGGTTTTCGGCGGAGAAGGACGGGGGTAGACGGCGGGTTCGCTTTGCTCCCCGCAGGGATGCTTTTTCGGTAGAATTTCTCTGATACCGTGGCCTTCCAATACCGAACTTTTCCGGCACCGCGGCCTTCGGCTGGTATGCTTTTTCGATACCGTGACCTCCTGATACCGTGACCTTTCGATACCATGCTCTTCCGCTGGTATGCTCTTCTGTTGCTATCATGTGGTCATACTTTATCCTGTTTTTATGCTTTATTCTGTCTTTCAATTTTGATGGACGATACAACCGCATAGGCAACAGCAATGATGACAGAAACCCAGAAGGCAACATACATCCATATCCAATCGGCAACAAGATAAACAGCAAATATCAGGAATATGATTCCGATCTGCGCAAATGTGAAACCAGACTGGCGATAATAAGATCTTTTACTTTCCTTATCTTTATCCATCTGTTTGCGTTCCTCCTGGGAAGCCCAAATATACGCGTTATTGAAAAGGAACCCCTTTTCTTTAAACTGAAGATAGCTGATAACAAATGCCCCTATAGCTAATGCCAGAAAGATGATTTCAACCATAATTTGACCAGCACCCATTTGCACATCCCCTATTCCCATGGCTAGCCTTGTTTGATCAATTGCGGAATGCCCAGCGGCGGGAGATTTTTTCGCCAATTAAGACAAATTTTTCAGGCGGGCTATCCCGGCAGAAAAATTTAACGCAGAATAATGGAAAAATATCCGCCGTTTGGGCCTTTTGACATGTTTCAAACAAAGCCTAATTCTTCTCGTTTGATTATACCACATTTTTATGCCTATTTCAAGGCCAGGAACGGGCCGGCTCCGCCTCCGGCCCGTTCCTGATGATGATCAGGCAGATTGGGGCGTTAATGCGCTTTTGCCTGATTTTCTATGAAGCCGTATATTGATTGGGCGTTTTGGTGAAATCGCTGGAGTTATATCCCAGCAGCACTTAATTTTAAACGGGGCTTTTGGGGGTATTTGCTTGAAATAAAAGGAAATCTGTGATAGGATAAGTTTCAAGATTAGCTTTTTATGCGGGATTTTGCCGGAGGAGGGAAAAATATGGCCATTCCAAAATACAATGAAATGTATGTAGATCTTTTGAACATTCTGGCCGATATGGAAATCCACAAGAGCAGTGAAATTAAAGACATCCTCGCCGCAAAATTCCATGTAACCGATGCCGAACGGGAGGAAATGCTTCCCAGCGGACGCCAGGCCATTTTTGACAACCGCGTCGGCTGGGCCCGCACCTACCTGAAGAAAGCCGGCCTCATCCAGAGCCCCGCCCGCGGCGCTTATCAACTGACGCCTGACGGGAAACGCGCCTTGGAGGAAAACCCCTCCGGCATTGACAACCGCTATCTGGAACGCTTTGATTCTTTCCGGCAGTTCAAGCAGTTCAACGGCGCTCCCGCCCTGCCTGCGGATCCCAGTTCCGGGGAGTCGCCGCAGGACATTTTCGACATCGCTTACCAGCAGATCAACGGGGCCCTGGCGGATGACATCCTGTCGGAAGTCCTCGGGCAATCGCCCGCGTTTTTTGAGCGTCTTGTTGTGAAACTGCTGGAGCGCATGGGTTACGGCGGCTCCCTTGCCGGCGCCGGTACGGTTGTGGGACAGAGCGGTGACGAGGGGATCGACGGGATCATCCGGGAGGACAAGCTGGGCTTTGATGTAATTTACATCCAAGCAAAGCGCTGGGATCGGGACAAAACCGTCGGACGTCCGGAGGTTCAGAAATTTGTAGGGGCCTTGGCCGGGCAGGGAGCCAGCAAAGGCCTGTTTATTACAACCGCGCAATTTACCAAAGAGGCCCGTGGATATGCCCAAAAGCAGCACACCACAAAAATCGTCCTGGTAGACGGCCAAATGCTGACAAGATTGATGATTGAGTACAATTTGGGCGTTTCCACTGAGGCAGTCTACGAGATCAAGCGTCTGGATTCTGACTTTTTCTGCGGCAGCGCGGATTAAAGACATCCATTAGCATGGTTAAAAGCCCGTCCGCATTTCGATGCGGACGGGCTGTCGCTCTATTCTCGAAAGTGCCGGAAAGCTTTACCGGCAGCGCTTAACACACTTTAAATCTCCACCCCATCCAGATAACGGGCCAGAGCCCCATCCAGGGCGGCAATCTCCTCCGGTGTCAGGGACCAGCCGAAGGCCGCGGCGTTTTCCTCCACCTTGCCCCTAGTCTGCGCCCCCACGATACAGGAGGACACAAAGGGCTTCTGTGCAGGCCAATTCAAGGCAATCTGCGCCAGCGGTACATTGCCCCTGTCCGCAGAGAGGCGATCCATTTCCCCCAGAAGCTTCATAATCTGCGAAAACACCGGTTCCTGGAAGTGCTTGTAAAACCGGCTGCGGCTGTCACTGGGGGCGTAGGCCTTCTTCTCCCGGATGGCCCCTGTCAAAATGCCGCCGCCGAGAGAACCGTATGTCATGACGCCCATTCCCTGAGCGGCCGCCCACTGCAGCCGGGCCTCATCTTTCCGGTTCACCAAGGAATACTGGGTCTGGCAGACCTCCAGCGGGCAGTACCGCCCCGCCTCCTCCATCTGCTCCTGGGTGAAATTGGAGACACCCACATGCAGGATCTTGCCCTGCCGCTTTAAAATGTTCAGGGCCTCCATGGTCTCCTCCACAGGCGTTTTCCCGTCGGGCCAGTGGATCAGATACAGATCAAGATAATCCGTCCTCAGATTCCGCAGTGACGTTTCGCACTGGCGGATAATGGTCTCCCGGGAGCAATCCCGCACGTAGCCGCCGTTGATGAACTCCGTGCCGCATTTGGTGGCAATAAACATCTTCTGCCGCACGCCCAACTCCTGCAAAACCTTTCCCACGTACTGCTCCGCTACGCCTGCGTTGTACGCCGGGGCGGTGTCAATCAGGTTCACGCCGCACTCCACCGCCGCCCGGATCGCGTCCAGACGGCTCTCCTCAGAATAGTCGTCCCATCCTGCACCGCCAATTCCCCAGGTGCCCAGGGTCATCTCCGAAACCTTCATGCCGGTTTTTCCAAAAGGCTTATACCGCATCTTTTGTTCCTCCTTCGCCTTCTTTGGCTGTTGACTTTGAGTTCTCTTTTCTTCTTCATATATCCGGCATACCCGTCCGCCCGGTTCCAAATCCTTTCCGGCAGGCAAAAAAGATACGCCGTCTTCTTCCATACACTGCGGCCTGCCAGGACAGCCGCTTCCCGCCGGGCCGCCTACCCGCCACCCGGCCGCCGCCAAACAGCAGTGAAAGGCCTGACTGGGCCTGTTTTTCCGCGCCGCCGCCACACAATATGCCTCTTGCCGGAAATTACCGTATCATACGTGGGCGTCCCCTGTCAAGCCCGGAATCCTTCCGGAAATTGCCAAAAACTCCTTACTTTTACCTTTGTGACAAAAAAAGATCGTTTTTTTAGAGACAATTACTATTGCAAAATGTGCGGAAAAGATCTATTCTATGATTGTAAAAATGGATAATAGGGCGAACAGGATTCGCTTTTTACTTATACACGTTGCGTGAACGTTCACATTATTTTCATAGCGCTTTGTCCTCGTGATCAAATTTTCACGGAAAGAGGTGCCTTATGACAACAATTGAAACCATCGCAAAGCACGCGGGTGTATCCCGCGGGACTGTGGACCGGGTGCTCCACAACCGGGGCCGTGTCAAGGCGGAGACCATGGAGCGGGTGCAGGCCGCCATGGAGGAATTGCACTATCAGCCCAGCGCCCTAGGCCGCGCCTTCTACATGTCCCGGCAGAACAACAAGATCGGCGTTCTTGTGGCGCTCCGGGAGCCGGATTTCCAGCGGCAGGTGATGGAAGGCGTGGAGGACGGTATCGCCTACGCCCAGCAGCACGGCATGGAGGTCCTGGTGGAGTACGCGTCGCCGGAGGATACGGCGGCGTATGTTGCGGCTTTGGACCGCCTGCTGGAGCAGGATCTCCGAGGCCTCTCCCTGCGCGCTATCCAGGCGGAAGAGGTGGACGCCCGCCTCCGGGATCTGCTGGAGAAGAAGGTGCGCCTGGTAACCTACAACGAGGATCTGGCCTCCGGCCTGCGGGACTGCTACGTAGGGGAAAACGCCCGCCAGGGCGGCACCTGCGCGGCGTTCCTGACCCGTCAGATTGCGCCGCCCAAGGCCTGCACCCTGATTTTGGGCGTGGCCCGGAACCACCACGACAGCAACGAGCGGATCCAGGGCTTCACCAACTATTTCCGCCAGCAGCCAGACTGCGGCATGGAACTGCTGCCGGTGGTCTACGGCCGGGGCAATCATGACATGGCCTATCAGGTGGTAAAGGAATCCCTGGCCTCCTATCCCCGGATCACCGGCATATTCGTGGCCGGCGCAGGCCTCTCCGGCGCGGCCCACGCAGTGGAGGACGCAGGCCTCTCCGGGAAAGTCAGGATTGTGGGCTACGACGCCACAGACACCAACATCTCCTATATGAAGAGCGGGACTGTCCAGTTCCTCATCGATCAGGCCCCCCATTCCCAGGGCTACCGGTCCATTCAGCTGCTGGCGGAAGCCATCTTCCATAATCATCCCATTAAAACCGGTTACTATGATACCGGCATCCAGATCCGCACCCCCTACAACTGCTGAGGGGAATGTATTCCGTATACCGGGGGGGGACAGTTCCCCTTGTATAGCAGCCCGCACCACTGTCATGGAACGCGGGCCATTCATCCGCGAAGCGGCTAAATTCTGAAGAAAAGGAGGACGGTCTATGAAAAAACTGATTCGAAGCACCAACGATCTCCTGCTGTCAGTCATGATGGGCAGTGTATCCATCTTCCTGCTGACCAGTAAGAAGATCATCACCGGCGTGGAAAACGGGCTTGGCGGCATGTGGGCCCAGGCCAGTACGTACATCCACCTTCTGGCTGGGATTTTGCTGGCGCTCTCCGTCTTGCAGCTGATCTACGCCATCAACTTCGGCGGCAAGGGCGAACACAGCAAGCTGCATATTCCCATTTCCCGGGAAATTATCGTCACGGCGGTATCCCTTGTGCTCTATGCACTGCTGCTGCCGGTTCTGACATTCTTCCCCTGCACCCTGGCGCTGAACATCATCCTCTGCGGCGTTTTCGCCATGAAGGAAAACCAGGGCGATCCGGAACTGAACGGCAAACTCCCCAAGAAACAGGTCATCGCCGTGATCATCTATTCCATCGTGCTGACAATCGTTTTGTGGGTGCTGTTTACCCAGATCCTGAAGTGCGTCCTTCCCTGATAACGGGTTTGGATAATCAAAAAACTGTAACAAGAAAAGGAGAACACACATGAAAAAGGCAATGTCTCTGGTTCTGGCCGTTCTGATGCTTTGCGGCCTCCTGAGCGGCTGCGGCGGCAACTCCGGCAACTCCAACTCCGGCTCCGGCAATTCCGGCAGTTCCGGTGCGGATGGCTATCCCAAGAAAGACGTTCAGATTATCATCCCCTACGCTCCCGGCGGCGGCTCCGACAACCTGGTCCGCGGCACCATGCAGTATCTGGAACTGGGCGCCAACGCGGTGCCCATCAACGTGGAAGGCGCTTCCGGCTATATCGGCGCGCTCCAGGGCTTCAACAGTTCCAACGACGGCTACACCATCATGACCCATAACGAGATGGACCTCATCTCCTATTCTATGAGCGGCCAGGCCGAAGTGGACCTCTACAAGGATCTGGAGTACATCTGCGACGTGGTGACCGACTACAACCTCCTCTGCACCAACCCCGACAGCGGCTGGACCACTGTCCAGGAGGCCATTGACTACATCAACGCCAATCCCGGCACCGTAACCGTGGGCTGCACCGGCTCCAACAACGTCAACTACGGCACTACCATGGAACTTCTGAAGGCCATGGGCGTGTACGATAAGGTTACCATCGTTCCCTATGACGGCGGCGCCGCCAGCGAGACCGCCCTCCAGGGCAACCACATTCAGCTGGAGGTCAACTCCCTGGCCGATACCGCTTCCTACATTGCCGCCGGCACCAACATCCCCCTGCTGGTGTGCAACGAGGAGCGCATCGACGCGTATCCCGACCTGCCCTGCACCGTGGAAAACGGCTTTAACGTGACCTACGGCAAACCCCGCGGCTTCTTCGCTCCCAAGGGCACCGACGCCGCTGTCCTCTCCTACATCTCTGGGAAGATGAAGGAAGTCTGCGACAAGCCCGAATTCGTGGAAGCCATGGCGAACCTGGGCTTCACCGTGGCCTATGTGGACGGCCCCGCCGCCAAGGAACGCACCCTGGCCTGGGCGGAGAGCCTGACTCCCGTCTTTGAGGAGATGGCCAGCATCGGCGGTTAACCAATCCCCGGTTTTCAGCCGTCTATTTTGACCTGCGCTGTGCAGGCAGGAAAGGGAGGGATGACGCTTGTCAACCATCATTCTCGGTTTCCAATATGTGTTCAGTGACCCGATCTGTATCGCGCTGATGCTCTTGGGCGTGTTCGTCGGCATCATCTTCGGCAGCATCCCCGGCCTCACCGCGACCCTCGGCGTCACCCTGTTTATCCCGTTTACCTACACCATGTCCCCCGTGCAGGGCCTGACCATGCTGATTGCCGTCTACGTAGGCGGCATCAGCGGCGGCCTGATCACCGCAACCCTCATCAACATCCCCGGCACCCCCTCCTCCATCTATACCTGCTTTGACGGGTATCCTATGACGAAGAAGGGGAAACCGGCAGAGGCTCTGGCAATCGGCGTGTTCTGCTCCCTCATCGGCGGCTGCGTGTCCGCCTTCGCGCTGATGGCCATTGCCCCGCAGCTGGCCAAGATCTCCTTGAGTTTCGGCAGCTGGGAGTACTTTGCCGTGGCCCTGATGGGCCTCTCCGTGGTGGTCGCCATGTGCTCCAAGTCCATGATCAAGGGCCTTATCGGCGCCCTGTTCGGGCTGGTCATCGGCGGTATCGGCATTGACGCCATCAGCGGCGTCTCCCGCCTCACCTTCGGCTTCTGGCAGCTTCAGGGCGGCATCTCCTCCACTGCGCTGATGATGGGCCTCTTCGCCATCACCGAGGTCTTCAACCAGTCTTTGGAACTGGATAAACCCCGGCCCAAGATCGAGTTTAAGAAAACCACCCTGATCCCGCCCCTGCGGGAAATGAAATCCTGCTGGAAAGCTATCGGCATCGGCTGTGTCATCGGAACCGGCATCGGCATCCTGCCCGGTATCGGCCAGAACGCGTCTACCCTGATCTCCTACAACCTGGCCCGTACCGTGTCGAAAACGCCGGAAGAATTCGGCCACGGCTGCCCGGAGGGCATCTGCGCCTCCGAGACCTCCAACAACGCCACCAACGGCGGTGCGCTGATCCCCCTGGTCTGCCTGGGCATCCCCGGGGACCTGACCACCTCCGCCTTGATCGGCGGCCTGATGATCCATGGCCTTCAGCCGGGCCCGCTGCTGTATAACGAGCACCCGGAACTGGTAGGCGGCATTATGTGCTCCTACTTCCTGGCCAATGTGGTCATGTACATTATGGAACTGGGACTGATGAAGGCTTTCGTCCGTATGGTGAATGTAAAGCTCTCCTATTTGTTCCCGGCCATTGTCTCCTGCTGTGTGCTGGGTGTTTACACCCTGAACAACCGCATGTTTGACGTGTGGGTGATGATTGTCTTCGGCTTCCTGGGCTACCTGCTCATCAGCCTGGGCATTGACATGGCCCCCGTCATCCTGGGCTTCATCCTGGGGCCCCTGATTGAGAAATACATGCGCATGGCCCTCATTTCCTCCAACGGCAGTTGGGGCGATATGCTGGGCCGTCCCGTGGCGGTGTTCTTTGTCATTGTCGCGGCACTGTTTGTGGTTGTTCCCCTGGTGCGCAAGCTGATGGAGACGACGAAAAAAGCGAAATAAAGCCCCGTTCGGGCTGCTGTTCGCAACCATAGGCAGGCAGCCGGGAGCGCCGTTGTGGAACTATGTTACCGCCTCCCCGCTGCCTGCCTTTTCTTTACACAGAGGTTTCAACGATGAAGGAGCTTACCTATCAGGTGCCCCGCCAGGCCTATGCCAACCTGCTGGCGGATATGATCCGGAAAAATGACCGCCGGCCCTTCCGGGTAGCCGCGGCCTTGCTGCTGACCGTGGGCCAGATGGCCGCGGTGGCGCTTCTCTGCGTCTTCCGCCTGGAGCCGGGACAGCGGGCCTTTTTCCTGGTCTGGTCGCTGCTGCTGGCGGGCCTGACCGTCCTGCGCCGCTGCACGGTGCGGCAGCGGGCAAACGGCACCCTCCAGCGGCTGGAATACACCGGCCAGCTGCCCCAGGACTATTGGAAGGAGCACCGCCTGCAGCTGTCGGATACGGAACTGCGCCTGCGCTACGGCGATCAGATCCTCACCTGCCCATTGTACGGGATCTCCCGGGTGGAGGAGCAGGACGGAAGCCTGTTCCTGTACTGCGGGGAGACCATTTTCGACATTGTGCCGGAGGCTGCCTTTTCCGGGACGGAGGCTATGGGCCGCTGGGCCCAGGATCTGCGTGCCAAGGCTGCCGGTTCCAAGCCCCCGGCGGAAACCGTGCCGGAATCCTCCGGGGACGCCGTATCCTGGACTATGGAGGAAAAAGCCTTCCAGGAGGGGCAGTATCAGGCTTACCGGATTTTGTATTACCGCTTCCGTTTCCTGCGGCCCGCCACATTCGTGCGTCTGGCGGTGAGCGTCGCGGCGGCGGTGAGCCTGGTTTATCACCGCACCCCTGCAAACACCGCCCTCTGCGCGGCACTGCTGCTGTTGGCGAATGTGGAGAACATCTCCATGATCCCGCCCCTGTGCCGCCTCCGCATCCGGCGGGAACTGGGCGAGTGGAAAGGCGGCGGATCCTACTGCCTGGCCCTGGAGGAAGACGCTTTGATCTATACCTCCGGCCACGCCAGGGCGGAAATCCCCCTCCATAAAATCAATCTCTGCCAGGAATTCGGGGATCTGCATCTCATCGCCTGGAGCAGCTTTCCGGCGGTAGTGATGCCCAAGGAGACCGCCCGGACGGCGGCCGCCCCGCTCCTTCAAAAAATCCAGGCCCTGCAACAGGGCTGACTGGGAGGATTCACCCATGAACGCAATGATCATTGACCCGAAGGACAACGTCGCCGTGGCAATTGAGCCAATCGCCGCCGGGGATACGGTCACGTATCTGGCCCAGGGCGAAAGCGTCACGCTGACGGCGGCACAGGATATCACCATCTACCACAAGCTGGCTACCCGGGCCATTGCCCAGGGGGAGCCTGTGGTGAAATACGGCGAGCATATCGGCATTGCCACCGCCCCCATCGCTGCCGGGGCCCATGTCCATGTACACAATGTGGTCAGCCCCCAGGAAGACCGCCAGGCGAAAGAGTAAAGGAGGAGTCAACGTGACATTTTACGGATACCGCCGTCCCGACGGACGGGTGGGCGTGCGGAACAAGATTTTGATTCTGCCCGCCAGCGTCTGCGCCTCCGACACGACCCGCATTATCTCCCAGCAGGTGGAGGGCTCTGTCACCTTCAATAACCAGCAGGGCTGCTCCCAGGTGGGGCCGGATCAGCAGCTGACTATGGACGTTATGGCGGGTTACGCCGCCAATCCCAATATTTACGGCACTGTGGTGGTGTCCCTGGGCTGCGAGAACTGCCAGATGGATCTGGTGGTCAAGGCCATTCAGGAGCGCACCAACAAGCCCCTGGAACAGGTGATTATCCAGGAGGCGGGCGGCACCCTGAAGGCGGTGGAAATCGCCGTCCGGTACGCCAGGCAGATGGCGGCAGAAGCCAGCCTTCTGCAAAAGGAGGAGTTCCCCATCTCCGAGTTGATTGTCGGCACGGAGTGCGGCGGCTCCGACCCTACCAGCGGCCTTGCCGCCAATCCCGCTATCGGTGCCATGAGCGACCTGCTGGTGGAGGCAGGCGGCACCAGCATCCTCTCAGAGACCTCGGAGTTTATCGGCGCGGAGCATATCCTGGCCCGACGGGCGGTCTCCAAGGAGGTTCACGACCGGATTTACGAAATTACCAGCAATTTTGAAAAGCACTTCCATCTGGTGGGCGAGGATGTCCGGGCCGGAAACCCCTCCCCCGGCAACAAGGCCGGCGGCATCACCACCCTGGAGGAAAAGTCCCTGGGCTGCATCCACAAGGGCGGCCACAGCCCTATCAGCGCGGTGTATGACTACGGGAAACAGGTGGAATCCAAGCAGGGGCTGGTCATTATGGACACCCCCGGCAACGACCCCGCCTCCGTGGCCGCCATGGCGGCGGGCGGCGCGCAGATTGTGGTCTTTTCCAGCGGACGGGGTTCCCCGGTGGGCAGCCCCATTGTGCCGGTTGTGAAGATCACCGGCAACAAGCTGACCTTCGCCAAGATGGAGGACAACATCGATTTTAACGCCGCCCCCCTGATCTACGGGGAAAAGACCGTGGAACAGCTGGGACAGGAACTTTTACAGATGGTGGTGGAAACCGCCTGCGGCAAGCAGACCAAGGCGGAGGCCCTGGGCTTCACGGAGACAGCCATCGCCCGCCTCTGCAACTATGTGTAAGAAAGGAACCCACATGGAGAAAAAAGTTGTGCGCTGGGGTGTTCTGGGTTGTTCCGGCATCGGAAAGAGCCGGGTGCTTCCCAGCATGCTCCAGATTCCCACCGCGGAATTCTACGCCCTGGCAGGCCGGAACGAGGAAAAGCTGAAGGCCTACGCAGAGCCCTTTGCCCCCAAGAAGCTGTACACCGATTATCAGGCCCTGCTGGACGACGAAAATGTAGACGCGGTATATCTCCCCCTGCCCAACAGCATCCATCTGGAATGGGTGCTGAAAGCGGCTAAGGCCGGAAAACACATCCTCTGCGAAAAGCCGCTGGCCCTCAGCGAGGCGGAGGTGCAGCAGATGTTTGCCGCCGCCCGCGAAAACCACGTGCTGCTGGAGGAGGCCTACGCCTACCGCCACGCCCAGCTGGTGCAGAGGGTGAAGGAAATCGTAGACAGCGGCGAAATCGGCCGCATCCGCTACCTGGAGTCCAAGCACTCCACCTATGATACCAACCTCCAGGGCTACCGCTTCCAGAAAGGCCTGGGCGGCGGCGCCATTTATGACGTGACCTCCTACAACGTAAGCCTTGCCTCCTATCTGCTGGGCAAAGATCCGGCGGACATGCATGTGTTCTGCGGCTCCCAGCCGGGCTCCGATGTGGATACCTCCGACGCGGTGCTGCTGCGCTATGAGGAGGGCGTTACCGCCATGCTCTACGCAGGCCTGGACGCCTATCCCCGGGGCTGTTTCTCCATCCTGGGGGACACCGGCCGCATTGATGTAGATCACAAATTCAACAGCCGCGGCCTGTGCCATATCCGGGTCAGCAAAAATGCCCGTCCCCAGAACGCGGAGTATGTAGATGAAGTAACAACCGACTATACTGTCTGGGTGGACGACAACTACCTGCTGGAAATCCGGCAATTCTGCGATGCCGTTTTGAACGGAACCCCCTTGGCGGTTTCGGAAGAAGAATCCCTGCGCACCGCCCGGGTGAGCGACGCAATCCGCAAGGCCGGAGGCCTTGCCTGACTTCCCCAGGAAAAGGAGGAACAAACATGTCAAACAAAAAATACGTGGTGATGGACGGAAACACGGCGGCAGCCCATGTGGCGTATGCCTTCACGGAGGTGGCGGCGATCTACCCGATAACGCCTTCTTCGCCTATGGCGGAGAAGGTGGACGAGTGGTCCGCCAAGGGCCGCAAGAACCTGTTTGGATCCACGGTGGACGTGATCCAGATGCAGTCGGAGGCCGGCGCGGCAGGCACCTGCCACGGCTCTTTGCAGGCAGGCGCCCTGACCACCACCTTCACCTCGTCCCAGGGCCTGATGCTGATGATCCCCGCTATGTACGCCATGGGCGGGCAGTTTTTGCCAAACGTCATGCACGTGGCCTCCCGTGTGGTCACCAGCAACCATCACTCCATCTTCGGCGACCATACGGACTTCATGACCTGCCGCACCACCGGCTACGCCATGCTGATGTCCTCCTCCCCCCAGGAGGCCATGGATCTGGCGGCTGTGGCGCACCTTTCCGCCATCCACTCCAAATACGCCTTCATGCACTGCTTTGACGGCTTCCGCACCTCCCACGAGATGCAGCGGATTGAGGCCCTGGACTACGAGGATCTCCGCAAGCTGCTGGATCAGGACGCCTTAAAGGCTTTCCGCCGGGGCTCCCTGAACCCGGAGCACCCCACCAACCGGGGCAACAATGTGAACCCGGACATCTACTTCCAGTGCAAGGAAGGCGCCAATGTCAAGAGCGCCGGGGTACCGGACACCGTCCAGCACTATATGGACGAGATCAACAAACTCACCGGCCGGAATTATCAGCTTTTCAACTACTACGGCGCAGCGGACGCGGAGGAAGTCATTGTGGTCATGTGCTCCGCTTCTGAGGCGGTGAAGGAGACCGTGGATTTCCTGAATGCCCAGGGCCGGAAGGTGGGCCTCCTCCAGGTGCACCTGTACCGCCCCTTCTCCGTGAAGCACTTCTCCGGGGCCATTCCCACCACCTGCAAACACATTGCCGTGCTGGATCGTTCCAAGGAGACCGGCTCCGTAGGCGAACCCCTGTACCTGGACGTGGTGACAGCCCTGAACCAGGCGGGCCGGGGCGACATCCGGGTGGTAGGCGGCCGTTACGGCCTCAGTTCCAAGGACACCACCCCCGGGCAGATTGCCGCCGTCTATGACAACCTCCGCCAGGAGAATCCCAAGAACAACTTCACCATCGGCATTGTGGACGATGTGACCTATACCTCCCTGGATGTCAAGGAACTGGAACTGGCCCATCCCGGCCAGGTCTCCTGCAAGCTGTGGGGCCTTGGCGGCGACGGCACCGTAGGCGCCAACAAGAACGCCATCAGCACCATCGGCCTGGTTGCCGACAAATACGCCCAGGCCTACTTCTCCTATGACACCATGAAATCCGGCGGCCTCACCCAGTCCCACCTGCGCTTTGGCGACCAGCCCATCCGCTCCACCTACCTGGTCTCCTCCGCCGACTTCGTGGCCGTCCACGCCCCCACCTATATCCACAAGTACGACACCACGGAGGATTTGAAGGAGGGCGGTATCTACCTTCTGAACTGCCCCTGGAGCCCGGAGGAACTGGAGGCCCAGCTGCCCGGCAAGATGAAGCGGGACCTGTGCCGCAAGCACGCCCAGCTGTATACCATCGACGCGGCGAAGCTGGCCCGGGAGATCGGCCTTGGCAACCGCACCAACAGCATTTTGCAGGCCGCTTTCTTCGCCCTCACCAAGGTCATCCCCCTGGATATGGCCGTGGAGGACATGAAGAAGAACAACTACAACTCCTACTTCAAAAAGGCCGGGCAGAAGATTGTGGATCTCAATAACCAAGCGGTGGACGTGGGCATCAGCGCCGCCGTAAAGGTGGAGATTCCCGCCTCCTGGGCAGAGGCCCAGGACGCCCCTGCCGCCGAAATCCAGGCCACCCCCTTTGTGAAGGATATTGTCATCCCCATGGATCGCCAGCAGGGCGACAAGCTGCCTGTCTCCGTGTTCCAGAAGCACGGCGTGCTGGACGGTACCTGGGAAAACGGCACCTCCGCCTACTCCAAGCGGGGCGTCGCGGCCTCCGTGCCCAAGTGGAACGGGGACGCCTGCATCCAGTGCAACCGCTGCGCCATGGCCTGCCCCCACGCCGCCATCCGTCCGGTGCTGCTGACAGAAGAGGAGAAGGCCGGGGTTCCCGCCTCCTTTGTAACCGTCCCCGCCAAGGGCCTTGGCAAGGACAGCCCTTATTCCTTCCGGATGCAGGTCTCTCCCTACGACTGCCTGGGCTGCGGTGTGTGCCTGACGGCCTGCCCTGCCAAGGAGGCCCTGGTAATGACCCCCTTCGAGGAGATGAAGCCGGAGCAGGAGAATTTCAACCAGGTAGCCATGGACGAAAAGTACCTGAAGAAGGACGTCATCAGCAGCAAGAACGTGAAGTCCATGCAATTTGCCAAGCCTTATTTCCAGTTCTCCGCCGCCTGTGCCGGCTGCGCGGAAACCACCTACATCAAGCTTCTCAGCCAGCTGGTGGGCGATAGGATGTACGCAGGCAACGCCGCAGGCTGCTCCTCCGCCTACAGCGGCGGCGCACCCATCCTGCCCTACTGCCGGGACGACCGGGGCTTCGGCCCTGCCTGGGAGCACTCCCTGTTCGAGGACAACGCGGAATTTGCCTACGGCTTCTTCCACGCCCAGGACGCCATCCGCAAGGAACTGCTGAACAGCCTGCGGGATTTGAAGGAATCCGGCGTGGCCCCAGAGGCCATTGACAGCTACCTCGCCAACTGGGAGGATTCCGAGCAGTCCCGCCGGGTATCCGATGAACTGATTGCTGCCCTGGAGGCGGCGGAGCAGACGCCGGAGGTGCAGGTAGTCTTGGACAGCAAGGAGTTCCTTGCCAAGAAGTCTGTGTGGGCCATCGGCGGCGACGGCTGGGCCTATGACATCGGCTTCGGCGGCATTGACCACGTGCTGGCCCAGAACCGGGACGTGAACCTGCTGGTTCTGGATACGGAGGTTTACTCCAACACCGGCGGGCAGTCCTCCAAGGCGACCCCCACCTCCGCTGTGGCGAAGTTCGCCGCAGGCGGCAAGCAGATTGCCAAGAAGGATCTGGGCGCGATTTTCATGAACTACGGTTACGTGTATGTTGCGCAGGTAGCCATGGGGGCGGATCAGGCCCAGACCTTGAAGGCCATCCGGGAAGCGGAGTCTTATCCCGGCCCCTCCATCATCATCGCCTACTGCCCCTGCCTGGAACAACACATCAAAGCCGGCATGAGCTGCACCCAAAGCGAGATGAAAAAGGCCGTGGACTGCGGCTACTGGCACCTGTACCGCTATGATCCCCGCCGGATTGCGGAGGGGAAGAACCCCTTCCAGCTGGACTCCCCGGAGCCGGACGCGGACAAGATTATGGAATTCCTCATGGGCGAAAACCGTTTCGCCTCTTTGAAGAACAACTTCCCCGGCAAGGCTGAAGCCCTCTACGAGAAGGCCGTGGCCGACGCCAAAGCCCGCTACGCCAAGTACCGCAAAATGGCGGATGAGGCGTAAATCTCCATAACGCCATATAGCAGAAGCGCCGCCCCGGATCTGCGTCCGGGGCGGCGCTCTTTTCAGGCGGCATCTGCCAGGCAACCTGCATCAGGCATTGGGCAGGCGGTACTTTTCCAAATCGCTGGCCACCGTGGAGGTAAACGTGCCGTCGGCTTTCAGGCCCTCAATATAGGCGTGGGGCCCCACGCTGTCCACATCAGCCCCGTGCTCTTCAATGACGCTGACGGCGATATTGGAACAGTGGTCAGAGACCCGCTCAAAATTGCCCAGCAGGTCGTTCAGGACAAAGCCCAGCTGGATGGTACAGGCTCCGGTTTGCAGCCGCACCACATGGCGGGAGCGGATTTCCTCAATCAGCTGGTCGATGGTCTCCTCCAGGGGCTCCACCGTGCGGGCCGCCTCCGGGTTATTGTCCATAAAGCAGCCGAAAGCGGCGTCCAGGATTTCGTCCAGGGCCGAGAGAAGGATTTCCAGTTCCTTTTCCGCCTCCTGGGAAAAATGGAGTTCCCGGTCGTGCAGTTCCCGGGCGGATTCCTGGAGATTCAGGGCGTGATCGCCGATGCGTTCAAAATCCCCGATGGCGTGGAGCAGACGGGAAACGGTGCGGATGTCCGCCATGGACACGCCGTGCTGGGAAACCTGCACCAGATAACTGCCAAGGCGATCCTCATAAATATCCAGCTTGTCCTCATTTTGGATAATCAGCGTTTCCCGTTCGCTGTCAAAGGCGGAAAGCTGCCGGATGGACAGCTGGAGATTTTCCCGAGCCAAGGCGGCCATGCGGTTGGTCATGGATACGCACTCGCTGACAGCCACGCCGGGCGTCCGCAGCAGGAGGGGATCCAGGAAGGCAAACTGCTGGGATTTGTCACTGTCGCCCACCATCCTCCGCGCCAGCCGTTCCAGCTGGCGGGAGAAGGGCAGCAGCAGCGCGGTGGTAAATACGTTAAACACCGTGTGGCAGAAGGCGATGCCTACCGCACCGGTAGGTTCGTTCAAAAAGGCATAGTGGAAAATCAGGTTTCCGCCGAAGAAAACGGCCAGGCCCACCGCCGTGCCGATGACGTTGAAGGCCACATGGACGACAGACACACGCTTGGCGTTCCGGTTCACGCCTACGGAACTAATCAGTGTTGTGACGCAGGTGCCGATGTTCTGGCCCATGATAATGGGAATCGCCATGCCGTAGGTGATGGAGCCGGTGAGGGCCAGGGCCTGCAAAATGCCCACCGAGGCAGAGGAGGATTGGATAATCCCCGTAATCAGCGTCCCCGCCAGCACGCCTATCAGGGGGTTGTTGAAGGCCGTCAGCAGCTGGGCAAACTGGGGTATATCCGCCAGGGGGCTGACGGCGCCCTTCATCAGTTCCATGCCGTACATCAATATGGAGAAGCCCACCAGCGTCCGGCCCACATCCCGCCGCCTCTGCCGCTTGGAGCCCATAATGAGCAGAACCCCTGCCAGGGCCAGCAAGGGAGAGAAATGCTCAGGCTTCAGCAGGTTCAGCAGCAGATTCTCGCTCTCAATGCCTGTCAGGGAGAGGATCCAGGCCGTCATCGTGGTGCCGATATTGGAGCCCATGATCACGCCGATGGTCTGGCCGATCTCCATGACGCCGGAGTTCACCAGGCCCACCAGCATCACCGTCATGGCGGAGGAGGACTGGATGGCGATGGTAATCCCCGCCCCCAGCAGAAGGCCCTTGACGGGGTTGGAGGTCATGCGCTTCAGGAGGCGTTCCAGCTTTCCACCGGCTATTTTCTCCAGGCTTTTGGACATGGTGGTCATGCCGTAGAGGAAAAAGGCCAGGCCGCCGCAGAGGGTGAAAAGGGAAAAAATATCCATACAATCTCCTTTTCCCAGCCCGCCGGGGCCGGAATGATATACCTTACCTATGCAGAAACGCCGGCAGAACCGGCCTGCGCAGTGTTGCGCGCCGACGCGTTCCAAGGCTTCTGAAATCCTGCTGGTATTATTATATATGTTCCGGCGGACAAAGAAAAGTATTCTTTCGCAAAAATGTAAATTTTGCGTAATCTATTGTTGGTTGTGACAAAAATTTGCGCCAGGACTGTGCTTTCTGCACAGTCCTGGCGCATAGAGACAGACATCATATCATAATATCCGCTTTTTTACGGCTCCTCCGCAAAGCGGGCGGGCAAGCCATTGACCTCCACGTTTTCCTCCGCGGGAATCAGGATGTACTTCTTGCCGTCGATGATCCGGGTCTCCACCAGATAGCTGCACTCCGGATCCACAGATACGGTGGCCTGGGCAGTCCGGATCTCGAATTTGCCTGCGTCGATGAGATTGGCGGGACTGAGGGCCGAGTTCTCCCCGAACCGCTGTCCGCAGGTCTCCCGGAAGGTCTCCACACGTTCCTCCGGTACGCCGCAGTCCCGGAGGATGCCCCCGATGTCGTTGGCCGTCACCGCCAGAGGCTCCGGATCCTTGCTCTCCTTGTGCTGGATAATCTGCTCCGCCAGCCGCTCATGGACCGTCCGGGCCACCGTCACGCTGCACGACTCCTCCAGGGCCTGGGACAGCGCCTCCTGGAAAAGTTCCCGCTGTTCCGCAGCGGACATGGGGGGATCCGTGTGGAACACGGCGTCAATGAACTCCTGATGCAGTTCCTCAGGCTTGCGGGCATAAAACAGGGCGTTATAAATATTGGCGGCACGCCCGTCAAAGGCCGGGAACAGGAATCCCAGTTCCGGCTGGGACACCACCTGCCCGGCGGTATAGTGGAACTCGTTATCCCCGGGGAAGTAGCCCAGTTCCGCTCTGCCCTCCTTCACCGGGCAGACGCAGCAGAGGATATAGGAGAATACCTCTTCGGAGCCGTCCGCCTCCCCATCCTTCCCCCGGCGGGGCACGTCGTAGGCGTCGCTGGCCATCAGCAGCAGGTAGTTGTCGTCCCCCATATCCAGGGCGTCGATAACCTTCTGGTAAAAGGCAGTCCGGATCTCCCGATCCTGTAAGCCGCTGGAGCGGAGGCCGGAGAGGAGGCGGTGCTCCTCGCTGTCCGCCACCTGCTGTGTGGAAAAGACAATGTCGATGAGGTTTTTCCCCAGGGTTCCCGACAGGGTCTTTTTCAGAAGGCCTAGATATTTTTCCGCCTCCTCCTGGGGCATAACTCCCAGGGGCTCGTCCAGGTCAGAGATAATCTTTTTCCCGCTGTTGACAAAACAGCCGTAAATCCGGCTGACGGCGCCCTTTTCCGGACGCCAGCGGCGGCGCAGTTCGCCGACTTCTTTCTGATTCATGCAGTACCTCGCTTTTCATTGAACACCGCTGTGCGAATCCGCCCAGACGGCTGGGGATCCCCACGGCGGTTCCTTGGATTTTTTCCCTCCCTCCGCCGTTTCCCGCCGGAGGAAAGCGATTCCTATTGTAGCGGAC
Source organism: uncultured Oscillibacter sp. (assembly GCA_910584995.1). Lineage (GTDB taxonomy): Bacteria > Bacillota > Clostridia > Oscillospirales > Oscillospiraceae > Oscillibacter. The sequence continues at coordinate 111,905 of CAJUDW010000003.1, forward strand.
CGGGATGAAAAATGCAATCGATCCCGGTCCGCAAATTCAAATTTTCCCTTATCTGTCCGGAACTTGGCCCTCTCCGGCACAGGCTATGCTTTCCGCTCCAGCACGTTGGAGAAGCTGAACCAGCCCCGGGCGTCCCGGCAGACGCCTGCGAGGGTCTCCCGCACCTCCCAGCCTGTGCCTTCGGTATATAGGGGGGCCAGGGCGTAGTCCGACAGGATCAGCGCCTCCGCGTCGTGGAGGCAGCCCAGGCGGGCAGAACCGTCCATAGCGGTAGACACGATCGCCATCAGCGTATCGTAGGCACTGTTGGCATAGCCCACCACATTTTCCGGGCGGCCGGAGATCCAGCGCCGCAGGAAACATTCCGCGTCGTTGGCGTGGGCGGTCAGAGCCAGGCCCGCCAAATCGTATTCCCCGCTTCCCAGGGCGGCAGCGAGATCTGCGGCAGAAAGGCCCCGGGGCGTCACCTGGATTTGAAGCGTCTCCTGCCACATCCGGCAGAGGGCCTCCGCAACCGCCTTGTTGTTCCCCTCCTCCGCGTAAAGGAACTCCAGTTCTCCCAGGGCGGCGCCGCTGTCGTAACCGGCATCCGCCAGCAGGGTCTTGGCCTGGATTGTAGCATTCTCGTAGTTTTCCGGTCTGTTATCCAGAAGGGTTCCGGCAGTCTCCCGGAAATCCTCCTCTTCCTCCCCGCTGTCCGGCACGCCGGGCGGCACAATGCCCCCCGCGGCCCTGGCGGCAGAACCTGCCGCCTCCGCCAAGGCGTTCCGGTCAATGGCAAGGCACAGGGACTGGCGGATCAGTATGTCGGACATGGGCTCCCGGTTCCCATTAAACAGGGCCGCGTAGGTCGTCAGTTCCGGTGTAGGCGTCCAGTCCTCCTCCATAGACAACTCTGCCAGACGCGCCTCCGGCAGGGGGGACACCACATCCACTGTCTGCTCATCGTAAAGGGTCTGGGCCGCCTCCGCCGTACTGGCAAAGTAGAAGATCAGGGAGGCAGGACGGGCGGCGGTGCTGTAATACCGCTCGTTCGCTATTACGGTGAGGGACGCCCCCTTCGCATAGCCGGAAACCTGATAGGGTCCGTTGGTCACCAGGGCCGTGGGATCCCACCACCAGCGGTGTTCCATCTCCCCGCCGGAAGACAGATTGTTCTGCTCGGCAGCCTCCTCCTTCAGCTTTGCCAGCACATCCTGCCGCAGGGGCATGGTTGCCGGGGAGGTGCAGACCTCCCGGAGGAACCACTCGTGGTTGCCGTTCAGGTTGACAACCAAGGTATTATCATTTTTCGCAGTCACCTGCAGCTGGCTCATCTCGCCAGAGTTTCTGGCCTCCTCGTAGCCCACCACATTAGAGAGGAGGGCGGCGTAGGGGGACTGGGTGGCGGGGTTTGCCAGGCGCCGCCAAGCGTAGACGAAATCTGCAGCCCGGACGTTCCGCCCGTCAGACCACTTGGCGCTCCGCAGGCGGAAGGTATATGTAACCGTGCCGTCCTGGTTCTCCTCCTGCTCCACGCTTTTCGCCATGCCGTTGGTCACGGTGGCCTCGCCGGAGACATCCACGGCTACCCGCATCAGGTTTTCATACAGATGGTTCAAAATGGTCTGATCCCCCGCCATTTGGGCATAGATGGGATCCAGGGACTCCGGCGTCCCACCCACGCAGACGGAGAGGGTAAACGCCTCGTCCTCCCCGGCGCAGCCCGCCAGCAACACCAGGCACAGCGCCCCGGACAGCGCCAGGGCGATCAGTCGCTTCCAATTTGCCATAAACGTTCCTCCCGAATCGGAAAGCCAGCTCCTGAATCGGCGTTTGCCGGTTCCGCACAGTGTGGCGCATATCTGAAATCCCCTGTCGACGGCTCAGCCGCTTTCGGACAGGGCTAAAATACCCAAATATTATAATCGAGACAATGGTTTTTGTAAAGTAAAACCCGGCCAAAAGGGACATAACCCGACAAATTTAAGGGTTTATTCACAAAATAATCCAGCAATTATCTGGGAATTTCACAAAAATACAGCAAATCTTTCTGAACACTCCGCTCCTGCCCATTCGCCGGAGGAGAGCGGTGGAATCCCCCGGCGGCTATCCGGCGGCCGGCAAGGCTGCACCGTATCCAACCCCTTCAGGCGGCGGTTTCCCTGCCGCGAAACAGCCGGCCTGTATGGCCTTCTGGCAGATATGGGCTTTGCGCACGGTGGGCTGGCGGCCAGCCTCCAAACATCAATTGCAGCTATGCGGCAGCCCCCGGTATACGGAAAAAGGACTGCAGCCGCAGTCCTTTTCTCTAAAACCAACCGTTCCCCCTGTCCCGCGTTCCGGCAGGCAGGCACATCCGGCAATTCCCTTATTCCGCAACAGCCAGATGCCCTTCCCCGTCAAACCGCACAGGGACGATCTCATTCCGGGTCTTTTGGGCGATGTCGTCAATCCGGAGTTTGGAGGGGTAATCCGCCACGAACGTCACCGCGACCCCCTGGCGTTTGGCACGGCCTGTGCGGCCAATACGGTGGACATAGTCCTGATTTTCATCCGGTACATCGCAGTTGAACACAATATCCACATCGTCTATGTCGATGCCCCGGGCCGCCACGTCGGTGGACACAAACACCCGAAGCTTTCCCTGCCGGAACTGATCCATTACCTGCTCCCGCCGCTTCTGGGGGATATCCCCGTGGATGCACTCCGCATCCACACCCAGCATCTGGAGGAACTTGGAGATCCGCTCTGTGGATCCCTTCGTGTTGCAGAAGGCCATGCAGCGGTCAAAGCCGGTCTCCTCCAGAATCTTGGCGATGGCGTCGGCCTTTTCGTTCTGGGCCACCTCCATGCGGAACTGCTTGATGTCCGGCTTGTTCTGCTCGTCCTCCCGGACGGTAATCTCCACCGCGTCCCGCTGGTAGACCCAGGCAATGTCCATGACCTCCCGGGAGATGGTGGCGGAAAACAACCCCAGGTTCCGCCGCTTGTTCATCCGATCCAGCAGGCGGGTCACGTCGTGAATGAAGCCCATGTCCAGCATCCGATCCGCCTCATCCAGAATGACGGTCCTTGCAGTATCCACCCGGACCGTGCGGCGCTTCATATGGTCACTGAGCCGCCCCGGCGTAGCCACGACAATCTGGGGATGCTTTTTCAGGGTGTCAATCTGCCGCCCGATAGGCGCGCCGCCGTAAAGGCAGACTGTGCGGATGCCGGGCTTATAGGCAGCCAAATCTCGCAGTTCATCGGTGATTTGGATGGCCAGTTCCCGGGTGGGGGCCAGGATTACCGCCTGGACCGTTTCATCCTCCGGATCCGTATGTTCCACAATGGGGATACCGTATGCAAAGGTTTTGCCGGTGCCGGTGGGAGCCTTGGCGATCACATCCTGCCAGTCCATCATGGGCGGGATGCAGCCCGCCTGCACCGGGGTGGTCATGGTGATCTGCCGCTGGGCAATGGCCCTGGCAATCTCCGGCGACAGACCCAAGCTGTCAAACCGGACGCCTTCCGTATATTCCATAGTCTCTTACCTTCTCTGTCATAATATAAAATTTCATTTTATATTATACCCGGAAAACCGCTTGTTGTAAAGCGTTGTCCGCCCAAAGGCGTGCACTCTGCTGGGCTTTTCCACCAGAAGTAAGGAAATTTAGTAAATTTTTGCACAAATTGACGGTATTCGACTGGTTTTTGTGGAGAATTCTTGTATATTTTTAGTAAAATTGTGTATTGTGTCCTCAACATTTTCGCCATTTTATGATAAATTATTTTTGTGAGTTCCTATTTGAGCTTCAGGAGGTGTTCAACGTGGCTGAAATGGATTATGTACGCATTTTGCGTGACCTGCGAGAGGATGCCGACAAGACCCAGACGCAGATCGCTGAGATTTTGGGCACGTCACAGACGATGTATGCGCGGTACGAGCGCGGCGCCAATGAACTGCCCATCCACCACCTGATTACCCTAAGCAAATACTACGGCGTCAGCACGGACTACCTGTTGGGTCTCACGAAGGAACGCTAACGAGGACAGGAATCATCCTGTCCTCTCTCTTTTTATCCAAGGGCATCTCCCGCGCCGCCGTGTCAGTTCTCCCCGCAGAGGCGGCTCCACTGGCAGTCCCCGCAGACGGAGCCCCGGAGGCCTGGCTCCAGAATCTGTGTCTCCACCAGGCGCACAAAGTCCCCATAGGGCAGGATCTGTCCCGCCCGGAGGCCGCAGAGGGAGAGGGTTTCCCGGTCATAACGGCCTGATTTCTCCCCCGTACTGCAATGGCCCTCCAGATTGTTGGGGCAGGCGGCGCATATGGCGTCTGCCCCTATAACCAGTTCCACCGGCGTCCCCGGCGTCAGGGCTGCCTGAATCTCTGCCATATGGCGGGTAAACGCCTCGCTGTAGCCCTGTCCGGCAAAATAGCAGAGGCACATCCCGTGATGGGGCCGCAGGCACAGCGGTTTACTTGACATAGCGGCGCAGGCGGGCGGTAAGAACCAATGCGGCGGAGGCCTTCCCTAGGTCGGGGAGGATGTAGGGGAGTACATACACCCCCAGGGCCGCCCACAGGGTTGTCCCGGCGGGATCGTAAATCAGGAGCGACCAGCCCAGGCCGCAGGCGTAGCAGACCGGGAGGCTCAGCAGCATACCGGCGGCCAGCGTCTTCATTTCCCGGTCCCGGAGCCGCTCCAGGCCCCACATCAGCAGGGCGGAAAGGAGAAAGCCCAGAAAATAACCGCCGGTGTAGCCGAACAGGATGCCCAGGCCGCCGGTGAACCCGGCAAACACCGGCAGTCCCGCCGCACCCAGCAGCAGATAGACCACCACTGCGGCGGTTCCCCGCCTGCCGCCCAGCATCCCTACAGCCAGAAAAACCCCCAGGGTCTGGAGGGTGAATGGAATGGCTGTGGGAATGGAAATCCAGGAACAGACGGCAATCAGGGCTGCGAACACGGCGATATAGGTAATGTCCTGGACCGTCCACGGTTTTGGCGGCGTTTTAGACATCATGGCTGCGCTCCTTCTTCATTTGAGAATTGGTATCATGATCATTCATAGCACAAATCCCTCATTCTGTCAACCCAGAAAAATTGATGGTTTACGTTTCCCGCCTCTCCGCAGTGGCCCACCGCACGGGGCAAAACAAGTCCGGCAGCTATCCGCTGCCGGACTTGTCTGCTGAAGTGGGCTATCAAAAATGCAGGCGGCTTTTTGACAGCGGATATCCTCCGAGAGGCTTATTCCTCCACATCCGCAGCGGCGGAGGATCTGGTCTCCGTTTCAACACTCTGCACGGATCCGTCTTCCGCCACATAGCTGCCGCTGACTGTGACGAAGGTCTCCCCGTCGCCGTCCTCCCTGTGTTCGCCTGCCACGGCATAGACTGTCACGTTTCCTTCTCCGTCCACGCTCTTCTGGCTCACGGTCAGATCCCCGGGAACACCGGTGATCTTCACCTCCATTGCGCCCCTCTCCAGGCCGCCATTCTCGATGGCCGTATTGAGTTCGCACTCAAAGGTATAGCTGCCGTTTTCCAGCAGGGAATCAGTGATGTCTACATCCCCGCTGTCCGTCTGGATATAGACCCGGCCGTCCTCCTCCCGGACCAAATCGCCGTCAACAGCGGTAACGAAGAAGCGGTTGCCCTCATCGTCCATCAACTCCATACGGTTCTCATCCATGGAGAGGATGTGGAACATGATCCCGTTCAACAGCATCCCGTCTGTGGCTGCGTTGGCTGCCGCGGCAGTGACCGCCAGGGCCATGGTCATGACCGCGGCAATGGCCGCGCCCCGCAAAAGCTTGGGAATCCGGATTTTCTTCTGCTTTTCCATCATGTGAAAGACCTCCTTCTTTGCCTCGTCGGAGGCGCAAAGCCGGGAGAAGGTTTCACGGTACAAATCCTTGTCAATCATAGGCTTTCTGCCTCCTTCAATTTCAGTCTCAGCTGTCCCCTGGCCCGCATGAGCCAGGTCTGGACGGTGGACGTCTTGGCCCCCATCAATCCCGCTATCTCCTGGACGGAGTAGTCCTCATAGTAATAGAGGTACACCGCCGCCCGGTATTTCGGCGGGAGAGCCATCACCTGCCGGTACAACTCCGACTGGGCCGGGATGTCGAAAACCGCGATCTCCGGTGCCTCCTCCAGGGGCCCGGTCCGCCGCCAGGGGGAGCGCAGCAGGCGCCTGCACTCATTCACAGCCACCCGGACCAGCCAATACCGCTGGTGCTCCGGAGAGTCGAAGGGTTTTTTCTGGGTATAGAGTTTCAGCAGCGTTTCCTGCATGACATCCTCCGCATCGGCGCGGTTGCGCAGATAACTGAACGCCAGACGGAAAATCATGTCGGCGTACTGCTCTACCGCTGCCTCAAAACCGCTGTCCATAGTTTCACCTCGACTCCTCTTTGGGAACTTGAGCGGCGTCCGCCGCCGGAAAGGCCTTTCTATGGGGAATATCCGCCAGGGCCGGAAAAAATCTCACAGAAATGGGAATTCTCCGAAAAATTTTTTCCGGCCTGCCGGAAGGTATGCAGCAGTATACGGCCTTTGGTTGAAAAACGCCTTAAAACCGGCAATAATTTCCCCTAAAATGGCAAAAAACTTCCCGACTCTGGCCGGGAAGTTTTTTGCCTATGCAATTGGAGCCGTCCGTTTACTTGTGGGGCACGTGCCAGATGTTGTCCGCGTACTCCCCTACGGCCCGGTCGGCGGCAAAGATACCACTGCGGGCAATGTTGTGGAGGCTCATGCGGTTCCACAACTCCTTGTCCTGATAGGCTTCTACCATCCGCTTCTCCGCGTCGCAGTAGGACTGGAAATCCGCCAGCAGGAGATAGTCGTCCGCCGGGCTGCCACCGGAACCGAACAGCAGGCGCTGATACAGATCGTCGTAGGAAACGCCGTCCCGGAAGCCGGCCCGCAGGGCGTCCATGGCCCGCCGCAGGCGTTCGTTCTCATTGTAGATCCGCTGCGGGATATAGCCCTCCCGCTTCATGGCAACCACCTCATCAGCGTGGAGGCCGAAGAGGAACATGTTCTCGTCGCCCAGCACGTCGTGCATCTCCACATTGGCGCCGTCCAAAGTGCCGACGGTCAGCGCGCCGTTGATCATGAATTTCATGTTGCCGGTGCCGCTGGCCTCCTTGCCTGCGGTGGAAATCTGCTGGCTGACCTCGCTGGCAGGCATGAGAACCTCCGCCAGGGAGACCCGGTAGTTCTCCAGGAATACCACCTGCAATTTGTCCTTGCAGCAGGGATCGTGGGAAATCTGATCCGCCAGGGAGTTGATCAGATGGATAATCCGCTTGGCCACCACATAGCCGGGGGCCGCCTTCGCGCCAAAGAGGAACGTCTGGGGATGGACCACAGCATTGGGATCGTCCCGCAGCCGCTGGTACAGGGAGATGATATGCAGGACATTCAGAAGCTGCCGCTTGTACTCATGCAGCCGCTTGGCCTGCACGTCGAAGATGGAGTCCGGGTTCAGGGCCAGATCCCGGGACCATTTGGCGTGCTTAACAAAGCGTTCCTTGTTTTCCCGCTTGATCTCCGCCAAACGCTCCAGGACAGCCTTGTCTCCGGCGAAATCGTCCAGCTTTTTCAGAACCAGGGGATCGTGGAGATACTCGCTGCCGCCGGTAAGATCCCGGATGAGGCTGTCCAGGCCGGGGTTGATCTCGCTGAGCCAACGGCGGTGGTCAATGCCGTTGGTGACATTCTGGAACTTCCAGGGCTCCATGCCGCAGCTGTCCCGGAAAAGATCCTTCCGCAGGATCTCCGAGTGGAGGCCGGACACGCCGTTGACAGCCATGCTGCCCGCCACGCAGAGGTTCGCCATGCGGACCTCGCCGTTCCAGACGATAGCCATGTGATGGGTCTTGGCGGGGTCGTGGTAATACTCCTCCACCCGCCGCTGCCAGCGGTTGGAGATCTCCAGGATGATCTGCCAGATACGGGGCAGGCGGCGCTCCATCAGGATCTGGGGCCAGCGCTCCAGGGCCTCCGCCAGCACGGTATGGTTGGTGTAAGCCACAGCGTGGGTGGTGATCTCCCAGGCCTCCTCCCAGTTCATGCCGGCATCGTCGATGAGGATCCGCATCAGTTCCGGGATCACCAGGGCCGGATGTGTGTCGTTGATCTGGATGACATTCTTCTCGTGAAAGTTCTTCAGCGTCCCATAGGTGGCCAGGTGCTTCATGGTAATGGACTGCACCGTGGCGGAGACGAAGAAATACTGCTGCTTCAGCCGGAGGGATTTGCCCTCCATGTGGCTGTCGTCCGGGTAGAGGACCTTGGCGATGGAGTCCGCCATGGCCTCCTCCTCGGCGGCTTTCAGGTACTCGCCCCGGGAGAAAAGGCTCATATCCATGGGCTTTGTGGAGTGGGGCTCCCACAGGCGGAGGATGTTGGTGTGCTCCGTGCCGTACCCGGCAATCACCATGTCGCAGGGTACCGCCAGGACAGTGGTGGCGTTCTCGTTGACGGTATGGAGGTGGCCATTGTCCCAGAACTCCCGGACGGTGCCGCCGAAGCGGACCTCCTGGGCCTCCTCGGGCTTGGGCACCAGCCAGGCAGAGCCCAGATCCTTCCAGTGGTCGGGAAGTTCCACCTGCTCGCCCTCAATGATCTTCTGGCGGAAGAGGCCCAACTCATAGCAGATGGAATATCCGGCGGCGGGGATCTCCAGGGTAGCCATGGAGTCCAGATAGCAGGCGGCAAGACGGCCCAGGCCGCCGTTGCCCAGAGCCGCGTCCGGCTCCATCTCAAAGATGTCGGCGGCCTTGAAGCCCAGGTGGCTCAGAGCCTCCCGCAGCTGGGGCAGCACCTCCAGGTTGTAGGCGTTTTTCATCAGGCTCCGGCCCATCAGGAATTCCATGGAGAGGTAATGGACCTGCTTCCTGTGCTCCTGGCGGGTCCGCTTGCGGGTACCTACCAGACGCAGGGACATCACGTCCCGGATAACCATGGCGCAGGCCCGCATCATTTCCTGATCGGTAGCCTCATCAGGGGTTTTGCTGAAATTCAGCATCAGCTTTTCGGTAAGCGCTTTTTCCAGGGATTCAGTGGTAAAAGGTGTCATAGTATTCTGCCGCGAGATCATTTTCCGTTCGCGGTCGTTCCTTTCTCAGAGTTCTTTTTAGCGGAAGCGGTTTTCCGCAGTTTTTTCGCTGCAGGCTTGGCGGCGGCCTTTTTGGCGGGCTTCTTCGCCGCAGGCTTGGCGGCAGCCTCCTCTGCGGGGGCTTCGGCGGGGGCTTCAACAGGGGACTCCTCTGCCGCCGCAGCGGGAGCCTCTTCTGCCGGGGCTACGGCGGGCTCTTCCTCCGCCGGGGCTTCAGCGGGAACCTCCGGAACGGGAACCTCCTCCGCTGCCGGAGTTTCAGCGGGCATTTCCTCCACCGGGGCTTCAACAGGGGCAGTCTCTGCGGGAGCCGGGGCCTCTTCCGCCGGGGGCCACAGCTGGCCGGTGACATTAGCATAAATCCGCAGATACTCCCCTGCGCTGCGGGCCCAGCTGAAATCGCACTCCATGCCCCGTTTCCGCAGGCGGCCGAAGGCGTCGGGATAGTCCTTGTACAGATACACGGCCTCCCGGATAACATAGAGCATGTCGCCGCTGGAGTAGTTGGAGAACGTGAAGCCGTTTCCGGCGTCCCGCCAGGACTCGTAGGGCTGGACGGTATCCCGCAGGCCGCCGGTCTCCCGGACGATGGGCACCGTGCCGTAGCGCATGGCGATCATCTGGCTGAGGCCGCAGGGCTCGCTCTTGGAGGGCATCAGGAACAGATCCGCGCCGGCGTAAATAGCCATGGACAGTTCCTCATTGTAGTCCAGGCGCACCGCCATCCGGCCGGGATACTGCTGGGAGGCCCAGTGGAAGAACTCCTCGTACTTCTGGTCGCCCTTGCCCAGAACCACCAGCTGGAGGGGAAGCTTCATCATGTCGTGAAGCACCTCGCAGATGAGATCCAGGCCCTTGTGGGACACCAGGCGGCTGATGATACCGACGATAGGCACATGGGGTTCCACCCGCAGGCCCATCAGCTTTTGCAGGGCCGCCTTGTTGGCGTCCTTGCCGCTCATGTCCCCGGCGGTGAAGTTGGTGGTGATGATCGGATCCGTTTCAGGGTTGTAGCGGTTCATGTCGATGCCGTTCAGCACGCCGGAAAGCTTATATTCGCACCGGCGCATGACGCTCTCCAGCCGGTGGGCGAAGTAGGCCATTTTCAGTTCGTTGGCGTAGGTGGGAGAGACAGCATTCACCGCGTCGGCGCAGAGGATGGCGGCCTTCAACAGGTTCACGTCGCCGTCCATCATGATGGTGCCGTCTGCCGCCCAGCCGCTGTCCAGACCGAAGAGGTCGCCCAGGGTCTCCTTGCCGTAGCGGCCCTGATACTCGATGTTGTGGATAGTCATGGTAGTGCGGATGGAGCGGTAGCGATTCTCCCGCACGCCGTCATCCAGCAGGTAGATGGGCACCAGGGCGGTCTGCCAATCGTTGCAGTTGATGACGTCCGGCCAGAATTTCATATGATCCAGCATCTTGACAATGGCCCGGGAGAAGAAGCCGAACCGCTCGCCGTCGTCCATGTAGCCGTAGAGATCCGGGCGGTCGAAGTACTGCTCATTGTCCAGGAAATACCAGGTCACACCGTCCCGCTCAATGGAGAACAGGCCGCAGTAAACGTGCCGCCAAGCCAAATCTACGTAATCATAGCACAGGAAATTCAACTCCCCGCCGAATTTCTCCCTCACCCGCCGGTACAGTGGCAGGACCACCGCCACCTCGGCACCCTCCGCCGCCAGGGCAGGCGGCAGGGAACCGGCTACGTCCGCGAGCCCGCCTGTTTTACAAAACGGTACGGCCTCGCTGGTTGCGTACAAAATTTTCATAAGAAACGCTCCTTTTCATTTGATCCACGGGCCTTCCGAGGCTGTCCAGCCCGATCCGCGCCATGGACGCCGTCTCCGGACGTCTTTCTTCCGCCGGAGGCGGTCTCCCGGACACAGTTCGCACCAAAAACCGGGATCGGCCTGCCGCCCTGTTTCCGAAGCCGCAAAAACGGCCCGCAAGGGGGGAGCACGGCTCCCCCCTGCGCTGTTTCTTTTTAAACGACGCTGGCCTTGGCCAGTACCAGCGGATAGGTGGCATGGCCCATCAGGGTCCGATCCGCCAGTACCTCCACATCCTTGTCGGCGATGACATAGGAGAGGTTGACGTTGCGGCGGACAGACACGCCCTGGAAGAGGACGCTGTCCCGCACCACCGCCCCGGCTTCCACCGTGACACCGGAGAACACAATGGAGTTCTCCACCGTGCCGTCAATGCGGCAGCCGTCGGAAATCAGGGAGTTCACACACACGCCGTCGGGCCCCACGTAGGTGGAAGTCCGATCGGTGCCCTTGGCCCGGATGGGCCGCTCCGGCGTGAACAGTTCCGCCCGGATGGCGGGATCCAGCAGCTGCATACTGCGGTCATAATACTCCTTGACGGAGCGCATCTGTGCCGCGAAGCCGCTCCAGGTATAGGCGCGGAGATTCAGCGTATCCTTCCGGGCCTGGAGCACATCCCGCCGCCAGTTGTATTTATCCTTCCCGGCGCACTCGTCCACCAGTTCCAGCAGCAGCTTGGTGGAGAGGATGTAGACCTCCAGCCCCCGGTAGCCCCTGGGCTGGTGCAGATTGAAGAGGACCTCCGTAATCCGGCCGTCCCGCACCTCGAAATAGGTGCCGTCGCTGGTGGCGAAGCTGTCGTTGCCGCAGACCACGGTGATATCCGCGCCGGTCTTCACATGAGAGTCCAGAATATCCCGCAGGGGCAGGTTTGCCACCAAATCGCCGTCCATCAGGGCCACATAGTCCTGCCGGATGGTATCCAAATAGCTGCGGATGCCCGCCAGGGCCTCCATCTTTCCCCGGAAGGGCATAATGCCCCAACTCTGCCGGGAGTTGAAGGGAGGCAGCATCCGCAAACCGCCCCGCTTGCGGCTTAGATCCCAGTCTTTTCCAGTGCCCAGGTGATCCAGCAGGCTCTGATAGTGGCCGTGAAGCACAATGCCTACGTTGGTGGCCCCGGCGTCCACCAGGTTGGAGAGGGGGAAATCTACCGCCCGGTAGCGGCCGCCGAAGGGGATGGAGGCGGAGGAGCGGATCTCACCCAACTCCCGCAGTTCGCCACGCCGTTCGTAGGAAAAGATAATGCCATGCAGTCCGTTCATGATTTGGACACCTCCTCGCCATTATGGCCCAGCATGATGCCGGGACGGGCCTCTCTGCCCTCTTCCAGCGTACAGCCGGGAGCCAGAACCGTCAGCCCCCAGGTGCCGGAATCGGAATCTTCCGGCTTGCCGCCCACGCGGCAGTTCCTGCCCACATGGGCCCCTTCGCCCAGGATGGCGTATTCCACCACCGCGCCGGGCTCTACCGTCACACCGGGCAGCAGCACCGAGTAGCTGACCCGGGCCCCTTCGCTGACCGTCACATTGGAGGAGAGGACGGAATTTTCCACCGTGCCCTCCAGGATACTGCCGCGGTTGATGGCGCTGTGAGCCACCTGGGCGTGCCGGCCCAGGAACGCAGGCGGCGCGTTAACTGAGCGGACATAGATGGGCCAGGAATCGTCCCGCAGATCCAGGCCGGTTTCGGGGGAGAGCATATCCATGTTGGCGTCCCAAAGGGAGTCCAGGGTGCCCACGTCTTTCCAGTAGCCTGCGAAGCGGTAGGCGGCCATCCGCTGGTTGTCGCCCAGCATGGCGGGGATAATATTCTTGCCAAAGTCGTTGTCGGAATCGGGATTGGCCTCGTCGTCCGTCAGATACTTCCGCAGAATCTTCCAGGAGAACACATAGATACCCATAGAAGCCAGGTTGCTCTTGGGCTCCTTGGGTTTTTCCGCGAATTCGGTGATCATGTCCTGGCCGTCCACGCTCATGATGCCGAAGCGGGGGGCCTCGTCCCAGGGCACCTCCATGACGGAGATGGTGCAGGCGGCGTTAGACTCCTTATGGCGTCTCACCATCTTGGAGTAGTCCATCTTATAGATATGGTCGCCGGAGAGAATGACCACATAGTCCGGATCATACATGTCGATGAACCCGATATTCTGATAAATGGCGTTGGCGGTACCCTTGTACCAGGTGCCGCCCTTGCTGCCCATGTAGGGGGGCAGGATGTGGACGCCGCCGGAGGACACGTCCAGATCCCAGGGCAGGCCGCTGCCGATGTAGCTGTTCAGTTCCAAGGGCCGGTACTGGGTCAGAACGCCTACGGTGTCAATGCCGGAGTTGGTGCAGTTGGAGAGCGGGAAGTCAATAATGCGGTACTTTCCGCCGAAGGGCACGGCAGGCTTAGCCATATCTCCTGTCAGGACATACAGCCGGCTGCCCTGGCCGCCGGCCAGCAGCATGGCGATACATTCTTTTTTCATTTTGGCAAGCTCCTTTGCTTGTTATTCACTCTGATCGCTTTTGGCTTTCCTGGGTTTCCGGACGGCGGATTTCCCGGGCTTCTCCACCTTTTCCAGCTTCAGTGTCCGCCGCTTGGGCCCTTCCCCGGCTTCCGCCTTGGGCGGACGGCCCCGGCGTTTCGGGGTTTCCTCAGCCTCTGCCTTAGGAGGACGGCCCCGGCGCTTGGGGGCCCCGGCTGTTTCGGCCTTTACCGGCAGGATACCCCGCTTGGCCGGACGGGCGGCCTTGGGTTCCGCCCCTTCCTCCTTGGCGGCGGCCTTTTTGCCCCGGCGCTTGGGGAAGGCCCCCTCACCCCGCAGGAACACGGCGCCAAAGGCAGGGATGCGGATTGCTACAGAGAGATCCTTCCCGTGGGAAGGGACGGCCTCCACCATGACCGGCTCCGTATCGCCGAAGCCGTCGCCGCCGTAGAGGGGGCTGTCGGTGTTGAAGACTGGGGTGTACTTCCGGTGATCCGGCACGCCAAAGCGGTATCCCTCATAGGTATTGGGGGAGAAGTTCACGGCGCAGAGAAGATCCCGCCCCTTCTTGTCCTTCCGGAGGAACACCACCACGTTGTTGTGGTTGTCGTCAGGCACCAGCCACTCAAAGCCCTCCCAACTGAAATCAATCTCCCAAAGGGCAGGCTCTTTCAGATAGAAGGCGTTGATATCCTTAAAGAACCGGTGGGTCTGTTGGTTTTCCTCGTTGTTCAGCAGATACCAGTCCAGAGATTCGTTGGAATTCCACTCATGCCATTGGCCCAGTTCCGCCCCCATGAACATCAGCTTTTTGCCGGGATGGGCCAACAGGTAGGCATAAAAGCCCCGCTCGCTGCGCAGCTGGTTGGGGTAGTCGCCGGGCATCTTGCCCACCACGGAGCCCTTCATGTGCACCACCTCGTCGTGGGACATAGGCAGGACGAAGTTCTCTGAAAAAGCGTAGAACATGGAGAAGGTGATATCCTTATGATGATCCTGCCGGAACCAGGGATCCAGCTTCAAATAGTGGCACATGTCGTTCATCCAGCCCATGTTCCACTTAAGGTTGAAGCCCAGGCCTCCCACATCCGCCGGACGGGTCACCAAAGGCCAGGCGGTGGACTCCTCCGCAATCATCATCACATTAGGATCCACGCTGAAGGCCATGGCGTTCAGTTCCCGCAGGAAGGCGATGGCCTCCAGGTTCTCGTGCCCGCCGTACTGGTTGGGGGTCCAGGCCCCGCCCTGGCGGCCGTAATCCAGATACAGCATAGACGCCACCGCGTCCACCCGCAGGCCGTCAATATGGTATTCCTCCAGCCAGAACCGGGCGGAGGAGAACAGGAAACTCTTCACCTCCGGCCTACCGTAGTCAAAGACCCGGGTGCCCCAGCCGGCGTGCTCCCACTTGTTAGGGTCGCTGTACTCGTAGCAGCAGGTGCCGTCAAACTCATAGAGGCCCTGCACGTCCTTGCAGAAGTGGGCAGGCACCCAGTCCAGAATCACGGAGATGCCGTTTTTGTGCATCCGGTCCACGAACCACATGAAGTCCTTCGGCGTGCCGTACCGGGAGGTGGGGGCGAAATACCCCGTGCACTGGTATCCCCAGGAATCGTCCAGGGGATGCTCCAGCACCGGCAGAAGTTCGATGGCGTTGTATCCCATCTCCTTCACATACTCCGACAGCTGCTCCGCCAGATCCCGGTAGTCGATGAAGTCCCCGTTCTCCCGCTTCCGCCAGGAGCCCAGATGCACCTCATAAATATTCAGCGGCGCGTCGTATATGGGCCGGGCGGACTTCTTCTCCCGGAAAGCCTTGTCCGTCCATTTAAAGCCGCTGATATCATACAGCTTGCTGGCTGTGGCGGGACGGGTCTCCGTGTGGAACCCGTAAGGATCCGCTTTCAGCCGGGTCTCCCCGTCCGCGCAGACGACAGCGTATTTATAGGCGGTGTATTCCGTAAGCCCGGGAATAAAGCCGGCCCAGATTTCGCCGTCCCGCACCAGCGGGTTGGCGCCCTGATCCCAATTGTTGAAATCCCCCACAACGGAGACGCCCTGGGCGTGGGGCGCCCAGACCCGGAACGTCCAGCCCTTTTTGCCGCCCTCCTTTGCCGGATGAGCGCCAAACCAGCACCAGCCGTCTGTGAGAGTACCGGCATGGAAACTTTCGGCCTGTTTATTGTTCGTCATGTAAAACTCCTCCCCCCGGCCGCTTTGCCCTGCGGCGGGTACACTTGCTTTTCCAATTTTTATATTCATTACCACTATATACAGTATTATTATACTTCCTGCGCGTTTTACCGTCAAGGATGCTCTTGTCGAAAAACTGGGGGAAGATTTGGTAGGATTTGCTGATCTGTTCGATTTTTTCACCAGAAAATATGTTGACCTTTGTCAAAAGCGGCAGTAACTTCCTCTTTCAGGCGGACTTCTCTACAAAATTTACGAAAGGCTTTTTCGTTTCCAGAAACCACATAGGAGAAATTCCTTTATTTTGCAACGCCGGGACGCCGGTGTCCGGGGAGCGGGAGGGATTTTCCGGTTCGGGATACGGGCGTATTGCTTTTTGCGGTGGAATCTGGTATAGTCAGCAGGGCTGAAAACCATCATCAATCTGACATTTTTCAAATTTGCTGATGACCGCTTTTTCCGGCCGTGCCTGAAGCGGTCTGAAGAACGATTTTCGGGAGGCGGTTTTGTATGGGGATGCTGGCGTATTTATTTGTGGAAACCAGAGTGGACGGTTTTTCCCTCTGGATTATCCTGCTGCTGTGCTGCGGCGTGTTCCTGGCGGCGTTCATGGACGCCATCGCAGGCGGGGGCGGCATCATCTCTGTCCCGGTTCATCTGATTGCCTTCGGGAACCTGCCCGCGCCTTATGCCCTTGGCACCAACAAGGTCTCCGCCGCCATCGGCACCTGCTTCTCCACTGCCCGCTTCATTAAAAACGGATATGTGGATTGGAAACTCTTCGCACCCTCCATTGCCTTTGCCCTGGCGGGATCCGTAGGCGGCACGTGGCTCCAGCACCGGACGCCGGACGTGGTTTTGAAATATCTCCTGCTGGCTGTCCTGCCTGTGGTAGCTGTCATCACCCTTCGCAATCACGACTGGCCGGATCAACCCGGCGATCTGCCCTTTTCCAAACGGGCGGCCATTGTCTGGGCCGCCTCCCTGGTCATCGGCGCTTACGACGGCTACTACGGTCCGGGGACCGGTACCTTTTTAATGATTATCTTCATCCGCCTGGCAAAGCTGGACGTGCGCCATGCCGCGGGAGGCGTCAAGATCATCAACCTGGCCTCCAACTTCGGCAGCCTCTTCACCCAGCTGGCCTCCGGCTACGCCTTCCTGCACGTGGGCCTCATCGCCGCTGTGGCCTCTGTGGCAGGACACTACATCGGTTCCGGCCTGGCCATTAAAAACGGCAGTAAAATTGTCCGGCCCGCTGTGGTGGTGGCGCTGGCCCTGCTGACTGTCAAGGTAGGCAGCGAACTGCTGTTCCCGGAATTCTGGAACTGAAAGGCGGAGGACGGACGCTTTATGAAAAAATCCATCGGTATTCTCGGCGGCATGGGGCCTATGGCCACAGCGGATCTCTTTCAGAAAATCACCGCCCTGACAGCGGCCTCCTGCGACAGGGAGCATATCCGGATCTATATTGACAGCAACCCCGCCATCCCCGACCGGACGGCGGCCATTCTGGAGGGCGGGGAAGACCCCCTGCCCGCCATGACGGACGCCCTGCGGCATTTGGAAGCCTGCGGAGCGGACTGCCTGATCATGCCCTGCAACACCGCCCATTACTTCCTGCCCCGCCTCCAGCCTTTGACGGAAATCCCCTTTCTCAGCATGACGGAGACCGCCGCCAGACGCTGCCGGGAACTGCATCCCGGCAGGACTGTTGGGATTCTTGCCACTGCCGGCACCCTGGCGGCAGGGATCTACCAGAAAGCCCTGGCGGCAGAGGGCGTCCCCTGTCTCGTTCCGGAGCCGGAGGAGCGGGAAGCCCTGATGCAGGTGATCTACGGCGGCGTAAAGGCGGGGGCAGACCCGGAGCAATACCGGAAGCCCCTGGAGACAGTTCTGGCTGCCCTGTCCCGCCGGGGGGCGGACTATTTCCTTCCAGCCTGCACAGAACTCCCCCTGGCCTTCCAGTCCCTGGGCCTGGCCTGCCCGGCGGTGGATCCTACCTTGGAACTGGCCAGGGCCGCAGTCCTCTACTGCGGGTATCCTGTAAAAGAATAACAGCGATCCCCGGTGCGGTTCAGCCTTCGCACCGGGGATTTTCCGCAGTCCCGGCGGCCGGGTACCCCAGCAGGGTCTCCCCTTCCCGGAGGAGGGACCGGCAGTTTACAATTTCTTCATAAATCACTTTACAAGCGCCTCTGTTTTTGCTATAATAGGAAATGATTTGAAAGAACCGTTTGTGAAAAACTTATAAAATACCCCGCAGGTTCTTTCAAGGGGTGCAGTCAGGCCGTGTTTGAAACACGCCAAAACGCCCGGGCGGCAGGCCTTTTGCCGTCTGCCGTTCTGCCGTTTTTCAAGCAGGGCCTGGAAACAATTTATCAGATGAGGTGAGTGTATGAAAAAGATCAGTCTTCCCGTGCAAATCCTGGGCGCCCTTATTTTGGGCGTTATCGTCGGCCTGGTTTGCTACTTTGCCGGCCTGGCGGATTTTACCGCCAATTACTTAAAGCCTTTCGGCACGATTTTCGTCAACCTCCTGAAGTTCATCGTGGTACCGGTTGTCCTTTTCTCCATGATTGACGGCATCCTCTCCATGGACGACATGAAGAAGGTGGGCGCCGTAGGCTGGAAGACCGTGGTCTATTTCCTCTGCACCACCGCCATTGCCTGCGTCATCGGCCTGGTCTTCGCCAATATTTTTGACGGCATGGGCCTCTTCCCCACCCTGACCCTACAGGAGGGCATGACCTGGGATAAGGCCACCTCTGCCAACTTCATGGATACCCTGGTCAGTATCTTCCCCAGCAACATGTGGGAGGCCTTCCACACCTCCAACATGCTCCAGGTTATCGTCATCGCCCTGTTCTTCGGCGGCGCTATTATGGCAACCGGCGAGAAGGGCAAGATTTGCCGGGATATCGTGATCTCCTTCAACGAGGTGATCAACCATCTGATGGAATTCATTATCAGCCTCTCCCCCATCGGCGTGTTCACCATGATGGCCTGGGTCATCGCCACCCAGGGCGCCGAGATCCTTGGCTCTTTGGCCCTGGTCCTGCTGTGCGCCTATCTGGGCTACGCTGTCCACGCGGTTCTGGTCTACTCCCTGTCCGCCAGAATCTTCGTGGGCATGAGCCCCATGAGATTTTTCAGGGGCGCTTTCGCCGCCATGATGTTCGCCTTCACCTCCACCTCCTCCGCCGCCACCCTGCCGGTCTCCAAGGAGTGCGCCAAGGAACTGGATGCCGATGAGGACATCGCCGCTTTCGTCCTGCCTCTGGGCTCCACCATCAACATGGACGGCACCGCCATTTACCAGTGCGTAGCCACCGTGTTCCTGGCCAGCTGCGTGGGCATGAACCTGACCATCGGCCAGATGGTCACCGTGGTCGTTACCGCTACCCTGGCTTCCATCGGCACCGCCGGTGTCTCCGGTGCCGGCATGATCATGCTGGCCATGGTGCTGACCGCCATGGGCATCCCGGTGGATATGATTATGATCATCTACGGCGTAGATCGGCTCTTCGACATGGGCCGTACCTGCCTGAATGTCACCGGCGATATCGCCTGCTCCGTGTGCATCAGCAAATGGGAAGGCGGCAAGGCCAAGAAGAAGTAAGCATCCAGCAAAGCAGAGCGCCGGACGGGTTTCCCGTCCGGCACTTTTTTCATTGTATTCCCGAAAAGCGGAAATCCAACCCTGTCCGGCCGGCCCCAGCAGCGGAAAATACTTTTCCGACCGGGTTATCCCTCTGTCAGCCACCCGGTTTCCAGTTCCAGAGCCGCCAGCCGGATATCCGGCTTCACCCTGGGGCCGTGGAAATCGCTGCCGCCGGTGACATGGAGGCCGTATTTTTCCGCAAGGCGGAGGTAAAACGCCTCCTGGGCTGGGGTGTGCTTGGGATAATAGCACTCAATGGCGTCCAAGCCATACCCCGCCAGTTCCTTGACCAAGGCCTCCAGGGGGCCGTCCTCCAGGCCGATCTGGTAGGGATGGGCTAGGGAAACCTTGCCCCCTGCGGATTTGATGGTCTCTACGCAGGTCCTGGCATCCGCCTTGAACCGCTCGATACGCTGATACTCATCCGTATCCAGGTAGCGATCAAAGGCCTCCCGGTTGTCCCGGACATAGCCCCGGCGGACCATGGCCTGGGCAAAGTGGGGCCGGGCAATGATATTCCCGCCCGCGATCTCCTCTACCTCTTCCAATGTCAGTTCCAGTCCCTTTTCCCGCAGGAAATCAATAATCCGGTACTTCCGCTCGTCCCGGCCGTCCTTCATCTTTTGGCAGAGGGGCGCAAGGCCCGGGGGATTGAACCCGTAGCCCAAGATATGGAGGTGGCTATATTCCTTTGCCCCCAGTTCAATGCCCCGGAGAACCCGGAGGCCGCAGGCCTGTCCCGCCGCCTCCGCCTCCGGAAGGCCGTCCAGCGTGTCGTGATCCGTCAGGGCCAGGAGTTCCAAGCCTTGTCCCTTTGCCAGGCGAACCAGTTCCGCCGGAGCATACTGCCCGTCGGACGCAGCACTGTGGGTGTGGAGATCCGCTGTCACAATCATGGTGTTACCCCAGTTCCTTGGCAAACAGTTTTTCGTATGCCAGAATGTCCTGCTGGGAGTCACACTCCAGCCAGAGGTCATCGGTGGAAATGGCCCGGATGGGATATCCCATCTGGATCATGCCCTCCAGAAGGGTGGTCATGTCCAGCTTCTCTACCGTCTTCGGCAGGGGATGGCGGATGGTCCCCTCCACCCAGGCCCAACTCTCCGGCGTGAACCGCAGAAGGCCCATAAACTGCCCGTGGATATCCGAACGGGAAGAAGGCTTTTTGCCGATTTCCAGCAGGTTCCCCTTCCCGTCCGTGCGGAAGGTCTCCAAATCCTCCAGCGGATTCCCCATCCGCTTTTCCCACAACTCCCAATAGCCGGAGTAGGAGGTAATCGCCAGGGGGACCGGGCAGTCCATCAGGGCCCGGAACGCCTTAGCGGAGAACACGATGTCAGAGTAGCAGACGATGCAAGGCTCCGCCTCCAGCCACTCTTTTGCCATAGTCAGGGACATAAACATATTGGTCTGTTCCCAGTTGGCGTTGTGGAAATAGGTCACGCCCTCCTGGGTGAACATGTCGCTGCGGTAGCCGGTGACAATGCCGGTATCCGCCCTGGACACCCCAGCCTCCGCCAGGGTCTCCAGGCACCGCTCCAGCAGGGTCTTCCCCTGGAGGGTACACATACATTTGGGACGATCCTTCGTCCGTTCTCCCAGACGGCTGCCCCGTCCGGCGGCCAGGATAATGACTTTCACAGCGCAAGCGCCTCCTTGATCCATGTAATATCCCGCTCCCGGAAGGGGTGATACCGCTCCGGGTGCCACATGACCCCCTGTATCCAGGGGCAGTCCCGATGCCGGACCGCCTCCACCACGCCGTCGCCGCTGCGGGCTAAAGCCTCCAGGGGCGGGCGGCAGTCCAGGGCCCCCCAGTTGTGGAAGCTGTTCACCTTGTCCCCGTTGGAGAGGGGATGCTCTGTCCGGACATGGCCCTCGATTTTTTCCAGGGGCGTCCCGAAGCGGTGCAGCAGCATCTGGGCGCCCCGGCAGACCGCCAGGAGGGGAATCTTCCGCTCCATGGCGAGGCCGATCAAAAATTCCTCCGCCTCGTCCCGATCCGGGGCATCCCCGCCGTAGGCGGCCAGGTCGTTTCCGCCGGTAAGGAGGATGCCGTCCGGCGGCAGTTCCTCCGCCATGCAGCGGACAGTCTCCAGACGGTTGGGCAGAAGCAGGGGGAGAAACCTGCAGGCCTCCGCCAGGGCAGCCCACTCCTGGGAGAGGGCGTCCCGCCGCTCCCGGATGGGCTCAATCCACTCCACCCGTTGGGTGATGAATACCCGTTTCATAAAACAACCACCGTCCGATTTCTACAATCAATTTCCAGCCGCTTCGCTGCGGCGTAGCGGGCAAACCGCTTTTCCCCCACGCCGATAACCGACGGGATCCCGAACTCCGCCGCCCGGATGGCCATGTGGGAGTTGGCCCCGCCGTAGGCGGTGACGAATCCGGCGATGCCGCGGGAGAAAATCCAGTCGTAGCCGGGATCCGCCCCCCGGATCAATACGATTTTGCCTCGGAGGGTATCCTCCGAGGGCAGGACGGCGGTCTCCGCCGTGCAGCGGCCCTGGGTGATGAAGTTGGGCGCGCCGTCCGGCAGGAAGAAGCCGTAAATCTGCCGCTCCTCCCACAGCAGGGGCGGCAGGGTGATGCCGGAAGCGGCGGACTCCTGGGCCTGGCCCTCCCGGATGGAATCCCGCAGAATCCGTTCCATGTCCCCGGCCTGGGAGTAGGACTCCATAATCCGCCGGATGTTCACATGGGACATGGCCTCCCGATCCAGCCCGTAGGCGGTGCCCAGTTCCGCCAGCAGTTCCAGCACATCGGAGAGGGTGTGGGTAAAGACGAATTTCGCGTACTCCCGGCCCTCAATGGCGTGCTGGATGAAATCGAAGAGGGAGAGGACGTCCGCGTTGAGGCTGTGCTCCTCCAGCATGTTCTGCAGCCGGGCGTATTTTTCCAGGGACAGCTGGAAGGGTGGCTCCTGCTCCCCGCCGCTGTTCCGCGCGTCGGCAAAGTCGAAGTAGAGATCCTCCCCCTGGTCGTACCGGGGGGAACAGATATCGTAGGTGCCAGGCCGCAGGTGCCCATACCGGGCCAGGAAAGCCGCCGGGGACAGCGCCGCAAAATCCCGGGTCATATTCTTGCCCACGGTAGCCAGGTTCCCCATGTACAGGGCCCGTTCCTCCTCGGTCAGAAGCCCTACCGCGGCCATGGACCGCAGGAACTCCACGGCGATAAAGCCCGCCCGGGCGAGGCCCGCGAAGGGGAGGGTGCCGTACCGCTTACAGTATTCCAGCAGCCAGTAAATTTTTTCCGGAATCCCCAGGCCGCTTTCCATAATCTCCCTGTGCTTCTTCCGGAGGGTTTCAATTTTCTTGGCGTCCTTCTGCCAGAGGCCGTCCTTGCTGATGACGGAATTGGTCAGCGTCCGCAGGGACTCCGTCAGGCAGTCCTGTTCCTCCTCAGTGAAGCCGTAATCCCCCAGCACCCGGACCCGCTGGGGCAGGTCAAAGGTGTAACAGGTGAAAGCAATTTCAAATTCCACCTTGTCGTGAAGTTCCGGCCTCGCCCGGAGGCGGCCCAGGTAGTACTCCGCCAGCTTTTCCGCCAGCGGCTCCGGCAGGCCTTTGGGCAGGAAGGAATTGAAGCTGACCCGTGTATCGATATAGGGCAGGCCCTGGAAATCCGTCATCAGAGGGAAGGAACGGAGGTTACGGTAACCGTAGTTGTCCCGCTGGTAGGCCCAGACGCCGTCGGTGATGATCTCCTTGTAGAGGCTCAGGGCCAGGGCCCGGGGGCGGATGCCGATCATCTCCGCCGGGTTCCAGTCCGGCATGACGCCATAAATGGTCTCCCGTCCGCAGAGATCTGGGTGGGGCCGCAGGGAGGCACGGAGTTTTTCCCCAATCAGCCCCAAACTCCGCTTCTGGGCCTCCAGATCCAGCAGAGGCCGGGTCAGCACCAGGGGGCGGACCTGCAGCAGGTATAGTATATCATCCGCAATGGCAAATTCAAGATCCAGGGCAGGCCGCTGGAATAGCCCCTCCAATTCCCGGCACAGGGCTGCCACCCGATCCAGGGGCGGCGGGGGCGGCTCCGGGGCGTCCTTGAAGTAGTAGAAGGTCTCCAGGTTCTGGCCGGTCCCGTCAGTGACAGAACTGGTAGAGCCGGTGGAGCCGTCGTAGTTAAAGATGCAGTAGTTCCCGCCGGTGCTGGGATCGGCGGTAAAGGCCACGCCGCAGAGGGTCACGTCCGTCAAAAAAGGCTGGATGAAGATCTGGTTCTCCGGATCCGGCCCCATGGCCTCCGCCACCTGTTCCACAGCCCGGAGGATCGCCTCCTCCCCCTCCACGTTGGGGATAGAGAGGAATTTCCCCGCGTTGGAACACTCCGTCGTGTCCTCGTTCCGGGCGCTGCTGCGGACAATCACCGGCCCCGCCGGGAAATCCGCCTCCCGGAGGAGGGCGGGAATCCTTCCAGGATTCCGCCGTGCCTCCCCGGCGGTGAAGCAGACCTGGGGCAGAACCCGGGCGGCGGACAGCACGCCGGTAAGCTGCTGGAGGGTGCCGGCTTTTGTGGTAAATTGCATCATACCGTCACATCAGTTCTTTTTCCGCGCCATCCAGATCCTGGTGGTATAGGGGACCATCACGGTGTCCTGGTTCAAGGCCTCTACCACCTGGCGGATCTCGCTGATAATCTTGTCAAACACCTCCGGGGACTGGCGGTACACGGTACCGTGGGACTTCCAGCCTTCAATGAAGTCCTCCGCCGGGATGTGGTGCTCCACCTGCCCGGAGACAAACTCCACAGGGCCGAAGAGGCCGGAGGCGTCAATTACGGCAGTCTGATCTTCCCGGCGGGTGCCGTAGCTGTAGCCGGGGATGTTCTTTTTGATGACCTCCTCAATGCTCTGCTGGAGGGGGTTGTCCAGATCCCGGTGGTTCCACATGCAGGCAAACCAGCCCTGGGGCTTCAGGATCCGGCAGGTCTCCTTCAGGGCCAGCTGCCGGTCGCAGACGTTGAAGGAAGAGCCGAATGTGACCAGTTCAAACCGGGAGGACTCCATGCCGGTTTCCTCGCCCACGCCCTCGAACCACTGAACATCGGCAAACTCCGCCGTCCGCTTCACGCCGTTGGCCCGCATGGCGTCATTGGGCTCCACAGCCCAGACCTTGAGGCCGAATTTCGCCAGTTCCAGCGTCAAATGCGCTGCGCCGGCACCCACGTCGCAGGCTGCGTCTCCGGGTTTGACCCCCGCTCGCTCCAGCATCTGGGAAATGGCGCTGGGAGCGTATTCAGGGCGGCGCAGATAGGCCTCGGCTAAATTGGTATAATCCCATTCGGTTTTCATGGATAGTTCCTCCTGTATATTGATTTGATAAAATTTTCTCGGAGGGAAACCATAGTTTCCTCCGGCGCTGTTTTGTTGTTTCCGCCGCTATGCCGCGGCAGGTTATCCCTTCACGGCCCGGCGGAGGATCCCGATCTGCTCCTCCGGCGTCCGCTGGCCGTCGTTTTCCAGAACCAGATCCGGATGCTTTGGTTCCTCCACCTGGAAATGGACGCCCGCCACATCCCGGTCCCCCTGGCTGTACAGGCCCTTCTGGTCCCGACGGCGGAGGGTCTCCATGGAGACCTTGACATAGACCTCGAAATAGCCGGGGATATTGGCCCGGTTCCACTCCCGCACCGCGTCGAACATGGAAATCGTACAGCAGACCGCCGTCAAACCCTGCCGCGCCAGCAGGGCGCAGAGGCGGGCGTTGCGCATGGCGCTCTTGCGGCGATCCTCCGGCGTAAAGCCCAAATCGTCCCCAAACACTTGCCGCAGTTCGTCCCCGTCCAAAAACACGGCGAGAACGCCGCTCCTTTTGAGTTCCTCGTACCACAGCCGCCCCACGGTGGTCTTGCCCGCGCCGGAGAGGCCGGTTATCCAATACACGCTTCCGCTCATCAGCCGCCTCCCTCAGTTGTACAGGGGATTTTGCAGAAGCGCGGGATCCAGCTTCAAAAGCGGCATCATCCGCAGCTGCTGGCCGTTTTTATTGACAAACCGCAGATCTTTCAGCAGGTATTTTGCGTTTAAATGGCGGAGCGTATCCAGCTGGCGGATATAATCAGCCAGCACATCCTGGCGGATTTTTTCCTCCGTCATGCCGCTTTCGGCGGCGGCCGCCTTGACCTGCGCCTCCAGCCAGGGCACCATGGTCTCTTTGATATATCCATTCACCGTAGTGAAATTCCTGACCAGTTCCTCCACCTTCTCCATAGTAACCGGCTTCCCGTCGTAATACTGGAAGCTGTACCCATAGGCCTCGTAGGCATCCCGGAGGAAATACTCCAGATAATACCGTTCCGCGTCATTGGCGTACTCGTCGTAAGTCCGGTAAATGGCGGTGGCGTCGAAACCCCGGACGTTGCCCGGCAGGCTCTCCGGATCCACCTCCCCGCCCCGGGAGCAGTAGGTCATGCTCTGGGTGTAAGGCAGGTCCAGGAACGCCGCCAGGGCGGTGAAAGTCGCTTTGGGGTTCAGCTTGCCGTCCTCGAAGCGGATGAGGACGCTGTCCTGGAACAGCCGGTCCTGCCAGTCGATCATAAAACTCCGGTTCAGCACCCGGCGGCTGACGGGATCGCTCAGCATCACCTGCCGCGTTTTCAAAACCTCGCCTTCCGCCTCCCGCTTCCTTTCCTTCAGGAAGTTCTGGTAGATAAATTTCATCTCACCGCCGTAGCTGGCCGTGAACCGGCGCATCGGCGTGAAGGCCTTGATATATTTGAAGTGCCGGAACACGGGGGATTTCTGGATCCGCTCATATTCGGGGGCGTTCAGGACAGTTTCCCCCCTTTTCCGGACGGTCAGCGTATATTCGATATTGCCAAAATGAGGGTTCAGGAACAGCGCCGGGGCAACCCGCGCGGTAGGATCCAGGTTGACCGTAGTGCCGTCGCTGGCGAAAAACAGCGCCACCAGCAGATCCTTTTCCGTCCGCTTTTTCATCCGCCAAAGTTCCTCGGCCACCTTGGGGGAGATCCGCTTGGAAACGCGGATAAAATCCTGGAGGTTTTTGGCCTTGTCCAGGAGTTCCTGGGTCTCCTGAATGGATTTCTCCAAATAGTCCATCATCACCGTAGGGAAGTAAAGCAGGTTGGGATGCCCGTCCATAATCTCGCTGAAAAAGTCAATGCCATTGTGGCTGGACAGCTGGGCGCACCAGATCATGCGGTTGATCTCCTCCAGCCGGAAGGGCTGGAGGGTCATAGCCTCATAATCCATACCGTACTCCGCCTTGAAGTCGATGGGATACCGGGCAATCTCCTCCTCCATCAGCAGGACAATTTTTTTGCTCTCCAGCAGGGGCCGGAAATTCAGGCATTGCAGATGGGCGCAGAAAACGCCCCAGTCTTTGTAGTGGAGGTAGATATGGTTTTCCCGTGCGGCGTCCTCGCTGCGGCGCACGGTATCATTTAAATACTCTAACTCATACTGTGAGTACACGTCGTCCGCCAGAATAGGATTTTCCAGATCCTTGAAAAAGTTCCGGCTGACAACGGGATGTTTGAAGTTGATATAATCCCCAAACCGCTCCTCCCGGACATAAAAGGGGATAAACCCCTTGTCATCATAGGGATAAAAGCGGATGGGCAGATCCTCAAAGTCCGGAAAATCCGTCCGGAAGAGGTAGGGATATTTTTTTAGCAGCTTGCAGTTCCGCTCATAGCGGCCCCGGAGATCCTTTTCGTTGGGCAGGTAGAAGGCCTCCGTCATTATGGCCAGCACTTCTTCTTTGCAGAACCCCTCGTTATAGAGGTTCCGGAAGCAGGTATAGGAGAAGCGGTAATCTTCGCCGTTTTGCAGCAGATACACGGCGGCCTCCAGCCGGTTGGCAGGATCCGGGTCCTGGCTGACTGTCAGGGTATAGGCCCGCAGGGCATCCTTTTCCTGGCCCAGGGCGGCCATTTTCCGGGCGATATCGATTGCATTCATAGGCGAGATTCCTTTCTTCTGATGGGTTCAGGGAAGACTTGATAAAAAGGGGGCGGGCATTTCGCCCGCCCCCTTGCGCGTAGTGTTTGATTCGAACAACCGTGCCTATCAGACTGCGGATTAGCCCAGCAGCTGCAGCACGCCCTTCGTCGAAAGGAACTCCGCCGCT
>CAJUDW010000004.1:0-50006 GCA_910584995.1 uncultured Oscillibacter sp.
GAACCCACAACCTTCTCATTACGAGTGAGATGCTCTGCCATTGAGCCACATCAGCATATTTTTCTCAGGAACTTCCTGAGTCCTGATGTATCATAACATACCTTTTTCCGGATTGCAAGTCCTAATCTTGAAAAGAAGCGGCGCTTCTTTTTTCCAGCAAAACCCACACCGCCAAAACAGCTGCCCCGCCGGGCTTCAGACCCTGTATCCGCAGGCGCTGAACACCATCTGGCCAGGCCTTTTGCAGCCCTGCCGCGGGAAAAAATCCTGAAATACATCCGGTATTCCTGCATGTTTGCCTTGCAGGACGGTAAACCCCCCCGGCATCCCCCGCCTATGCATACAGGTTCTTACCATCCCGGCGCTAAGGCGGCACCCACGCTCTGCCGTATCCCAGGGACCGCAGGAGGAAAGCGGACGCTTTCCTCCTGCGGTCCCCGGATCAGACATCCTCGTCCTCCCGGCCGCCACATCTTCCAAGGGGAACCCGGCTGCCGGGCCCGTCTGTCCAGATCTGCCCGGAAACCCAGCGTAGGGGAGTCCTGGCCGGCTCTCAGATACGAAGCATGCTCCCGCTGATCTCCGCCAGCGTCCCTGCGCCGCACATGGCCATGGCGTCCGCCAGTTCGGCCTTCAGCTTCTCAACATACAGTTTCACGCCTTCAGCCCCACCGCCGTAAACCATGTTCACAAAGGGCCGGGCAATCAGCACGCCGTCAGCCCCCAGGGCCAGCGCCTTGAAAACATCCACGCCTGTGCGGATGCCGCCGTCCACCAGGACAGTCATCCTGCCGCCTACCGCCTGGACAATCTCCGGCAGAACCTCCGCCGTGGAGGGGCACTGATCCAGCACACGCCCCCCGTGGTTGGAGACGATTATGCCGCTGGCCCCGGCTTCCAGGGCTTTTTCCGCGCCCTTCACTGTCATAATCCCCTTTAAAATGAAGGGCTTTTCCGCCCAAGCAGCAATCTCCCGCAGCTGCTCTACGGTCTTCCGCCCTGCCGGGGGTGTCATGTTCTGCAAAAAGGGCAGTCCCGCAGCATCAATGTCCATGGCTATGGCAAAGGGATCCGCCGTTTTCACCAGATCCAGCTTCTCCCGCACAAGTTCCATATTCCAGGGCTTGATGGTAGGCACCCCCAGCCCGCCGGTCTTCTGCAGCGCCCCGGCGGCGGCCTTCATGACCTCCGGATCCGTGCCGTCGCCGGTAAAGGCGGCGATGCCTACTTCCGCGCAGGCGGGAACCAGGATGTCATTGTACTGGGTGTCTGTGTATTTGTCCCCGTAATGAAGCTTCACCGCCCCCACGGGCCCGGCCAGCACGGGAATAGCGAACTTCTGTCCAAAAACCTCCCAAGTGGTGTCCACCGGCCGGTTCTCCCAGATGGTGTCCATGTTGATGCAGATCCCCTGCCACTTCTGGTAATTGCGGATGGCGCCGGTACCCAGCCCCTTGGCCCCGGGCCCCGGGACGGTATTCCGGCAGGTAAGGCCGCTGCAAACCGGGCAGGATTTGCAGTAGGGGCCCATGCAGGTGCGTGCGTTTTCCAGAACTTCCTGATATGTCATTATGTCCTTCCTCCTACATCTAAATGGAAATCATCTCTATTCTACAGGCTTTTTCCGCAAAAGGCAAGGAAAAGAAGGGCAAACCCCTGCCCGATTGCCGAACAGGGTATATCCCTAAAATGATAAGCCGGAAAGATGGGAAGCGGATATATTCAGAAAGGGCATGATGCCACGGCAGGTTTTTGTTAAAGCATCCCCCTTTTGGGAACGGTTTGCTGGCGGTTATTGCTGTTATCGGTTCCAATACTGGATCGGCGCAGGCCGGGATGCAGGGCAAAATGCTCCGGCAGTAACCCCTTTTCGAGAACAACGCCCCCCGATATCGGATCTCAAATCATGGGGGCAGACCGCGTATCCGCCGGCGGTTATCCTGCCGGTGCCGGGCGCGGATCTGGGGAGCAGGGCTAAACGGCCTTAATCCGGCGGCAGAAAAAGGGTAGATTTTCCCGTCCCGGTGTGTTATAATGCCTTGCCGGCCAGGCCCGCAGGCCCGGCCGCCGACTTCAAAGGATATGGGGATGCAGTTATGGAACAACAAAAGGCTGTCATCGGCCTCCCCCGGGCGATGCTGTATTACCGCTACGGAATCCTGTGGCGGGCCTTTTTCCAGGAACTTGGCATGGAGACCGCCGTCAGCGATCCCACCGACCGGAAAATCCTGGAGCAGGGGACTGCCCTGGCCATCGACGAAGCCTGCCTGTCCCTGAAAATCTATCTGGGCCATGTGGCTGCACTGGCAGGGAAATGCGATTACATCCTGGTGCCCCGGGTCAGCAATTTCGGGCGGCACCGGAGCATGTGCACCCGGTTTGAGGCTTTGCCGGATCTGGTACGCAATGTCTTTCGGGACACGGATCAAAAATTCCTCTCCTACAACGTGGACGTCCTGCTGAAAAAAGAGGAGGAGAACGCCTTCCTGGAGATGGGCCGCCAACTGGGCTGCTCCTCCAGGGCTGCGAAGAAAGCCTATAAAACAGCGAAAAAGGCGGAATTAGCCCATTTCAGGGCCGGCGTCCAGCGGCAGGAGGAACTGTACAAAAAGGACGGTATGAAAATCCTGATCGCGGCTCACAGCTACGTGATGGAAGACCCTTATATGGGCAAAACCGTGACCGCCTACCTCCGCCGCTCCGGCGTGATCCCCCTCCGGGCGGATCTGACGGACCGGGACGCGGCGCTGAAGCGGAGCCGGGAATTGTCCCCCACCTGCAAATGGGAGATCAACCGGGAAATCCTGGGGGGCATTGCCCTCCACCGGGAGGACGCGGACGGCATCATCCTCCTCAGCGCCTTCCCCTGCGGGCCCGACGCCATGGTCAACGAGTTGATCGCCCGCCGTGTGAAGGGGATCCCCCTATTGAACCTGGTGCTGGACAGCCAGACCGGCACGGCAGGTGTGGAAACCCGGCTGGAAAGCTTTATCGACATCATCCGCTTTAAGGAGGGAAATCTGTAATGGCCCCTGCGGCAAGAAAAAACATCTCCTTCCCCCGGTACGCCGAGTATAACTGCGCCTTCAAGTATATTGTGGAGGAGGCCCTGGAGGCCAAGTACGTCATGCCTCCGGCCCTGACCAAGCGGACCATGGAACTGGGCACCAAATACAGCCCCGAGTTCGTCTGCACCCCCTTCAAAACCCTCCTGGGCAGCATGATCGAGTCCCTGGAGGCCGGGGCGGACACCCTCCTCATGACCCACGGCCTCTGCCGCCTGGGATATTATGGGGAACTGCTGGAACAGACCCTCCGGGATTTGGGCTACCGCTTTGAGTTCATCAACCTGTCGGACTACGACATGAGCAAAAAGAAGGAGTATCTGCGGATTATCCGCCGCATCAACCCCAAGGTCAATCCCGCCCGGTTCCTGGCGGAATTCGCGGAGGGCATCCGGATGGTGGAATATCTGGACGAGATCACCGCCGAATACTACAAGAACTGCGGCTTTGACCTGCCCGGCGGGGCCTACCGCCAGGCCTACCAGGATTTCCTCACCGCCATGTACACCGCCCGCAGCCGTTCCGATGTGGAATCCGGCTACCGGAACGCCAGGCGGGCCATGCAGTCCGCCCCCTTGGACAAGCCCCGGCAGCCCCTGCGGGTCGGCGTGGTGGGGGAGTTCTATACCGTGATGGATGCCTTCTCCAACCTGGAACTGGAACAGAAGCTGGCGGATATGCGGGTGGAGGTCCACCGCTGGATGAACGTCACCAACCAATACCTCCGCTACAACGGGCAGAAGAACATGCACGTAAAAATCCAGGATCTCTGTACCTACGAGATGGGCCCCACCGCCACGGCCAACATCTGGTGGGCCAGGGAGTGCGCGGAGCGGGGCTTCGACGGGCTCATCCACATCAAATCCGCCAGCTGCACGCCGGAGATCGACGTAATGCCGGTGCTGCAAAATATCAGCGGGGACTATAAAATCCCCGTGCTTTACCTGACCTATGACGCCCAGACCAGCGACGTGGGGCTCATGACCCGGCTGGAGGCGTTTTACGACATGATCGCAATGAGAAAGAAGGTACTTTGACGTGGAACACGCATATCTGGGCATTGACGTGGGATCCATTTCCACCAAGGGCGTGATCATCGACCGGGACAACCGGATCCTGAGCAGCCAGTATATCTGGACCCAGGGGGATCCCATCCGGGCCGTGAAAGAACTGGTCTGCCTGCTGGAAAAGCAGTTCGACAAGGAGCATTACCGGATCGTGGCCACCGGCGCCACCGGAAGCGCCCGGAAGCTGGTGGGAGCCATTCTGGGCGCCACTATGGTGAAAAATGAGATCACCGCCCACGCAGTGGGCACTACCACCTTTTATCCCGACGTCCGCACGATTCTGGAGATCGGGGGCCAGGACTCGAAGATCATCCTGGTGGAAAACGGCGTGGCTGTGGATTACGCCATGAACACCCTCTGCGCCGCAGGCACCGGGGCCTTCCTCTCCAGCCAGGCCAAACGGCTGGGCATTGAGGTGGAGGAGATCGGCGCATACGCCCTCCGCTCCACCCATCCCACCCAGATTGCCGCCCGATGCACGGTTTTCGCGGAATCGGATCTGGTCCACAAGATCCAGATGGGCCATCCCCGGGAGGATATCATCGCAGGGGTCTGCAACGCGGTGGCCTCCAACTACCTGAACAACGTGGGCAAGGGGAAGAAAATCCTCTCCCCGGTGGTGTTCCAGGGGGGCGTCAGCAAAAACCAGGGGGTGGTGGCCGCCTTTGAACGGGCCTTGGGCTGCAAGGTGATTGTGGATCCCAACGGCCACCTGATGGGGGCCCTGGGGGCGGCCATCCTGGCCAGGCGGGGATCCAAGCGGCAGGACTTTGACTTCTCTGTGGAGAATATGGACTTCCGTACCCGGGAGGCCGGCTGCGGCGGCTGCTCCAACCAGTGCGAGATCATCTGCGTATACCGGGGGGACGAACTGATCGACTCCTGGGGCAACCGCTGCGAGCGGGGCGCCCAGGCCCATTGATCGGCATCCGCCCCTCTCCGGGCAGGATTACCGGATACCCCGGTTTTACAAAGCAGGAGCCCGGCGGGGATCACCCGCCGGGCTCCTCTATATTAAATATGTGCCGCAAAAGCGCAGTCCCTCACCTAAGATGGCTCCCGACGAAGGCCAGCAGCCGCAAAAGAGGCTTCCACAGGCGGGGATGGTGCTCCAGCAGGAACGCCTCCACCCGTCCCTGGGCCAGGCCGTCCCCCCAGAGAAGCACGTGATCCCCCATGGCGTCGCAGCCCACGGCGGTATCCCTGCTTAAAGCGGCAACCCCCACGGCAATCCGCCCGCCCATAGCTGTCACGCCCCCGGCGTACCAACAGCCCACAGCCACAGGGCCGAAGGCCAGAAGCCCGATGGCCACCGGCCCCAGCGCCACCATCCCGAAGGCCAGGGCCCCCAGCGCCAGGACCCCTGCGCAAATGATCCCCACGCTGATAAGCCCCACGCTCATGATCCCTAGGGACACCACCCCTACGGCGATATTCCCAATGGCGATGATCCCCTTTGCCGCGTCAGCAGGGACAAGGCGGCTGTACCGGCAAAACCGGACGGATACCAGCGGCACACCCCATATGCGCGTCCTGCTGTCCCACCTGTAGCCCTGGAACATCCGGGAGATCTCCTCCATCTGCTCCGTCAGCTTTGCCGCAGAGCCCCCCTCTGAGGCCACTGGGGGCTCCGGCTCCTCTATAACGTCCTTGACCAGATAGTCCACGCTGACGCCGAACAGTTCCGACAGGGCCACGAGTTTCTCCAACTCCGGCATAGCCGCGCCGCCCTCCCATTTGCTGACAGACTGCCGGGTCACCCCCAGCCGGTCCGCCAGCCGCTCCTGGGACAGCCCCTCCCTGCGGCGGAGGGCAGCCAGCTTTTCCGAAAATCCCATAGTCTTCTCTTCCTTTCTTCCGGGAACGACTTCCCGGCGGTTCCGCCGCCGGAGGCCCGTTTTTTATCAAGCAGCTGGGCAAAGCTTACCGGATTTTTCGCAAAAAGGCAAGAACCCGGCGGTTGGAAGTTTGTCAACCTGTGGTTGCATCCCTTGGGGCGCAAGGGAAAGGGGCCATTCCCCATCTGAAGGGCCGGTTTTCTTTTTTTCGCCGCAGCTGCCCGGCTGCGGCCCACGGCTGGTGGACACGGGATAACGGGCCTGCCATACCGGCCTCAATGCAGATAAAAGGATACGGGCAGCACGCCCATTGCCAAAGCGATCAAACCTGGCCGGGAGGTGTTTTCCCCGGCATACACGATGCCGGAGAAAGGGGATCCAGCTTTCCCGCGCCTCCGCAGGGGACTCCTCCGGGCTGTTCCGGCAGCACAGGAGGGCAGGCCCGCCATGTTTGCGCAATCTTGCATCACAGGGAAAAAACACGCCCGCAAGCCGTTAAAGCGCTGTTTTCCGGCACTTTTGCAGCTTGCAGGCGTTTTCCCATGTTTCAAACGGCCTCCGGCCCTTATTTCTTCACCCGCAGGGCCTTGATCCGCTCCCCGTCCGGCGTCACGTACACAGTCCGGCACGTGGCGTAGATCACCATGCCAGGCCGTGCGCCCGCCGGCTTTTTCACGTATTTCACCGCCGTGTAGTCCACTGGGACGCTGCCGCTCTCCCGGGCCTGGGAACACCAGGCGGCGATGTTGGCGGCCTCCAGGATATCCCCCTCCCCGGGCTCCCGGCCCCCGGTGCACAAGATCACATGGGAGCCGTGGATCTTCTGGGTGTGGAACCAGATATCCCGGTGATCCGCGTCCTTTAGGGTCAGCCGGTCGTTCTGCCGGTTGTTCCGTCCCGCCAGCACCCGAAACCCGCCGCCGGTGCGGAACTCCAGGGGCCGCGCCGGGGCGCGGTTCCGCTCCTTCTTCCCCTGTTTCCGGAGGAAGCCCCCTTCCTGGAGTTCGGTGCGGATCTCCAGGAAATCCTGCTCCGTTTCCGCCTGTTCCAGTTCCGCCAGGACGCTCTCCAGATACTCCATATCCCGGCGGGCCAAGGCCATCTGCTCCTGGAGATACCGCCGGGCGGTCTTGGCCTTGGCATACCGTTTATAGTATTTTGCGGCGTTCTGCTGGGGCGTCAGCAGCGGATCCAGGGGCACGGAAACCTCCTCCATGGCCTCGCTGTAATAATTTTCGCAGACCAGGAGGGACTGGCCCCGCTCCATCCGGTAGAGGTTGGCTGTGATGAGATCCCCCTGCATCCGCAGCTGATCCCGGTTTTCGGTCTCCGCATAGTCCTTCTCCTGGAGGGCCAGCTTCCGGCGGAGGCGGTCCCGGGCCGTAGACGCCGCCCGGATCAGCTGGGCCCCCCGCTGGCGGGCCCGCTCCTGGCGCTCTTTGGCTTCATAAAAATTGTCCAGGAGTTCGGAAAAGCTGGCCCAGGTCTCCGATTCCACCCCCGGGCCATACTGCCCGATAGGGAAACAGGAAAATTCCAGGGGCCTGCCCTCCCGCCGCAGCATGACGGGGGTAAACCGGCCCTCCCGGACGCAGTCCAGGAACAACACCAGTTCCCGCCAGAGCCTTTCCGGGCCAGGCAATTGGAAAAGCCGTCCGTCCGCCTCCCCCGCCGCCCGGAAGGCCAGTTCCCGGGCCGTCAGCGGCGAGACGCCGAAATAGCGGTCCAGCAAAAACGCGTCAATCTGCCGCTCCGGGTTGGCGGCAGCAAAGGCTGCCCGGAACCCCTCCTCCGTTTCCTCCAGCACTGGCAGGCGGCCTGCGGAGGCAGGCGGCGCGTAGTAGAGGCCCGGCAGCACCTGCCGGGAGGCAGACATCTCTGCGTCCACCCGGCGGAGGCAGTCGATGATCCTGCCCTCCCCATCCAGCAGGATCAGGTTGGAACGGCGGCCCATGGCCTCCAGCACCAGGGTCCTCCGGCCGGGGCGGCCGAAGTCGTCGGCGCTGTCCAGTTCCAGCCGCACCAGCCGCTCCAGGGGCGGCTGCACCAGATCCGCAATCCGCGCGCCGGCCAGGTGCTTCCGCAGGAGCATACAGAACATGGGCGGCTCCGCCGGGTTATCCCGGGAAATCTCCGTCAGCTGCAAGCGGGGCGCACCGGCCCCGGCGTTCAGCAGCAGCCGCTTTCCCCGGAGAAGCAGGATCACCTGATCCCTGGCCGGCTGCTGGATCTTGTCAATCCGCAGGCCCGTCAGCTGAGGCCGCAGTTCCTCTACAACCGCCTGCAAACAAATGGCATCCAACGGCATGGCTCATTCCTCCATCATGATCCGGAACAATTGGTTGATCCGTTCCCGGCGGCCCTGCAAATACAGCCAGCCGAACAGCGCCTCCAGGGCGGTGGCTTCGGCGTACTGGGCGCGGCTGGCGTGGCTGGGGACGGTGCGCACCTGGGCATTTCGTCCCCGGCGGAACACCGCCTGCTCCTCCTCCGTCAGAAGGGGCAGGATCCGCTCCGCCTTCTCCGCCTGGGACTCCGCCCGCACCAGCCGGACGGCGGCCTGATGGAGCCCCCTGCCAGTGGCCTTGCCATGGGCGCAGAGCCAGGTGCGGACCAGGATTTCAAAAACCGCGTCCCCCATATGGGCCAGCCCGATGGAACTGATGGCCTGGAGTTGTCCGGCGGTAAAGACGGGCTCAAAATAGTTTTCCATAAAAGCCTCCCTGCTTTCACTGGTTCTTCGGGGAAAGTATACCACACTTTTCCCCCTTTGTCACCGCAGGTTTTCCGCCCCCCTCTCCTCTTTCGTGCCGATATAGCCGGACTTCCTATGCCTTTCGTGAAAAAACCCGAACAGGCAGTCATCTCTTTTAAGATAACCGCCTGATAAGCCGGACACGGCCCGGCTATGTTATTCTTTCAGATTCTTCAGCGCTTCCGGTTCATTCGAGATAATCTCCCCAACAACCGGACATGTTTCCATATCCGGACAGTCACCGCATGTCACTGCGCCTTTTTTCAGCGCGCACTGACGAATCCCGCAAAGGCTCTCACAGTATACCGTCTTCGCTCCATCCATACGGCAGCCCTCGCAATAAATATGTTCAGGCAAAATAGGCGCATGATTTAACTCCGCCCATAGTTTTGCGGTTTTTTCACGCAGCGCTTGGTCATGATGGATTGTTGCAAGATATGCATCGCATTTTTCACAATCCAGTCCACAGTATGCAATCATATTCCTCATGGGTTTATGCCTCCTGTCAGTCTGTTTTCTATTTAATTTTATCATTTATACTGGCAAAACACAAGAAGCGATCTGCAGAACTGTGGCTCGTAAAATCATCAACATATCGGAAAAATTGACTTTTGTCGGACCGGCAGGGCGGGAGCCCTGCAGACAACCGTTTTTCCCGATTTTGCCCTTTTCAAAAGTCTCCGGCTATGCTATACTAGTGATTTAATGAATATTGCACGATACGGGCCGTCCGCTGCGGGCGGACGGCGAAGAAAGGATTTTGAGAGAGAATATGGACGAAAAGCAGGAACAAACCTACCATGAAATGACGGAAACCCCCGTAGGACGCCTGATCTTCCGTCTGGCAGTCCCCTGTATCATCAGTATGCTGGTCACCTCCTTCTACAACATGGCAGACACCTTCTTCGTGGGGATGCTGAAGAGCAACAGCGCCACCGGCGCCGTGGGCGTGGTGTTTTCCATGATGGCTATCATCCAGGCCGTAGGGTTCTTCTTCGGGCACGGCAGCGGGAACTTCATCTCCCGGGAACTGGGACGGCACAACTTCGAGTCCGCCTCCAACATGGCCGCCACCGGCTTTTTCTCCGCCCTGGCTACCGGCGCGGTAATCTGCCTGCTGGGGCAGATCTTCCTGGAGCCCCTGGCCAGCTTCCTGGGCTCCACGCCCACCATCCTCCCCTATACGAAAGCCTATCTCCGGGTCATCCTTCTGGGGGCACCCTGGATGACCGCCTCCCTGGTGCTGAACAACCAACTGCGGTTCCAGGGCAGCGCCGCCTACGCCATGGTGGGCATCGCCAGCGGCGCAATTTTGAATATCGGCCTAGATCCCCTCCTCATCTTCGTCTTTGACCTGGGGGTGGCGGGAGCTGCCTGGGCCACCATCATCAGCCAGTTTGTCAGTTTCTGCCTCCTCCTGGTAGGATGCAGCCGGGGCGGGAACCTCCATATCCACCCCTCCCGGGTGCAGCTGAAATGGTTCTATTACAGTATGATCATCCGGGGAGGCCTGCCCTCCCTGGCCCGGCAGGGCTTGGCCTCCGTGGCCACCATCTGCCTCAACCAGGCCGCCAAGCCCTACGGGGACGCAGCTATCGCCGCCATGGGCGTAGTCCAGCGGATCATGATGTTTGGCGGCTCCGCCATGATTGGCTTCGGCCAGGGGTTCCAGCCGGTCTGCGGCTTCAATTACGGCGCCAAGCTTTATCACCGGGTAAAGGAGGGCTTTTTCTTCTGCGTCAAACTCTCCACGGTCTTCCTGCTGGCCATCAGCACCCTGGGATCCCTGCTGGCTCCCCACTTGATCGCCCTCTTCCGGGATGACCCGGAGGTCATCCAATACGGCGCCACGGCCCTGCGGCTCCAGTGCCTCACCCTCTGCCTCTCCGGCTGGATCGTCATGAGCAACATGATGCTGCAAACCATCGGCCGTACCGGCCCTGCCACTTTCCTGGCCATGGCCCGGCAGGGGATCTTCTTCATCCCCCTGGTGTTCGCCCTCTCCTCCGCTTTTCAGTTCCTGGGCGTCCAAATGACCCAGCCCTGCTCGGATCTGCTGACCTTTGCCTGCGCCGTCCCCATCCAGATCCACGCCCTGCGGGAGATGTCCCGCCTGCCCTCCGGCTGACGGCGCGGTTTCCCGGGGGATTCCCTGTCCCCCGGGCCGCCCGCCTCCGCCGCAGGCACCGGATGTCTTTTTATGTTCCTCTTTTCGCAAACGTTTTAGATATGTTTTGTTTAAAACATCCAAAAAATTTATTTTCTTTTGGGTTAATAGCAGAATTCCCAGAATTGGGGTTGACTTTTTTCGTTGGATATTTCATAATAAGTACTAACCTACAAGCAGATTCGCGGAGGTTTTTTCTTAACACATTTTTCGAAAACGTTTGCGTAACAA
Source organism: uncultured Oscillibacter sp. (assembly GCA_910584995.1). Taxonomy (GTDB): domain Bacteria; phylum Bacillota; class Clostridia; order Oscillospirales; family Oscillospiraceae; genus Oscillibacter. The sequence goes on from CAJUDW010000004.1 coordinate 11,124, forward strand.
CCTCCCTTTATTTTGTGATTCACGGCCTCCGTCAGGAGTCTCGTGTATCTGTTTCTCCTTTCCTTCTATAGGTACACAGCCCGCGTTTTGGCAGAAACGCGGGCTGTGTACCTTTTTCCGGGAACCATCCTGGAAGCCCAGATGGGAAACATCCGCCCCAAATCCAGCGTCCCACCGGGCTGATACTGCCCACGCAGCGGAAAAGCGCCTGTACATTTCCCAGGAAACCGGATATATTGGGCCGCCGGGGCGATTGCAGAAGGCCCTTCGCGCCGGCAGCTGCAAAAAAATTTTCCTTTTTTGCGTCATTCCGGCCTTTTCCAAGGTATGATCAGTAAAGGGCAGTCCCTCCGGCACGTGACGGCGGGGCCCGCCCGGATAGAGAAAGGAGGCTGTGCCTATGGCGTCCCCGGACACCGCCCAGGCGGCTGAACGCTACGGCCCCATGGTCTACCGCCTGGCCTACGCCCAGACCCGATCCCGCTGTGACGCGGACGATATCTTCCAGGAAGTCTTTCTCCGCTACCACCGCTCCGCCCCGGCTTTTGAGACAGAGGAGCACCGGAAGGCCTGGCTGCTGCGGGTGACAGCCAACCGGACCAAAAGCCTCCTTGCCTCCCCCTGGCGGCGGCGGGCAGCCCCCCTGGAGGACGTCTACGCCTATACGGATCCGGAGGAATCCGCCGTGGACGCGGCCATGGCGTCCTTGCCGCCCAAATACCGCGCCGTCATCCACCTCTACTATTTCGAAGGCTATACCTCCGATGAGATCGCCGGCCTCCTGGAGTGCAAGCCTTCCACTGTCCGCTCCCGGCTGAGCCGCGCCAGAGAACGGCTGGGAGCCATATTAAAGGAGGAATTATGAGTTTCCAATCTGCCTACCAGGCCATGAACGGCCCTATCGGCCCTTCCCCCGCTCTGCTGGAGAAAACCCTGTCCGGGACGGCCCGCCGCCATCGCCCCCTGCGCCTTGCCGCGGCAGCCGCCGCCGTGATCCTGATCCTCTGCGCCGCCGTCCCCGCTGCCGCCGCCGTATCGGATCCCTTCTATGAGGCCCTCTATCTCCTGGCCCCTGCCGCCGCCCAGTTCTTCCAGCCGGTGCGGATCTCCTGCGAAAGCGGCGGCGTTACCATGGAGGTAGTCTCCGTCCGGGTAGATGGGGACACCGCCCAGGCCTGGATCGCCCTCACCGGGGATTCCGTGGACGGGACCTGCGACCTCTTTGACAGCTACCGCTTCCATATCCCCTCCGACATGATCTGCCACTGCGAACCGGCCGGTTTTGACGAATCCTCCCATACCGCCCTCTTCCTCTGTACCGCAGAAACCATAGACGGCTCCCCCATCCCCGCCAGAGGGAAGCTGACCTTCTCCCTGGACTGCTTCCTCACCGGGCGGGAAACCCAGGAGGATCTGGCCGTGGATCTGCCCCTGGCGGACTACGCCGGCCCGGCGGAGGCCGTCCCCGCCGGGAAGCCGGGGGACCGGTTCGCCTGCACCGGCGGCGGGTTCAGCGAGGAGAACCTCCATCTTCTGGATACCCCCTCCGCCCTCCTGCCCCGGCCCGCCCTGGCGGAGCCCGCCGAGGGGTTGGCCATCACTGCCGCCGGGTACGCAGAGGGCCTGTTCCGGATCCAGATCTGCCGGGGGAACGCCTCCCTGCTGGATAGCCACTGCCAGCTGTGGCTGGAGGACAGCCAGGGGAACCGGCTGGACAATCTTTGCAGCCTGGCATTCACAGAGGGATGGGAGGGCCCGGGCCGGCTGGACTACACTGAGTTCCTCTTTGACATCCCCCCGGAGGAACTGCCGGGCTATACCCTCCGGGGAAACTTCTGGGACTCCGGAAACCGGGTGGACGGAAACTGGAAAGTCACCTTCCCCCTGGAAAACCGCTGAGGCCCCTCCTTCCCCCCGCATAGCCCCATATCCCTCAGGTTAGGGAAAAGAAGCCCCGTAGTGTCCGCGCCCGGAGGCATGCAAACAAGGAAACCAGTTTCCTCCGGCATCGTGTGCGCCGGGGAAAACGCCTCCCGGCCACCCGGGAAAACCCGCAAACCGCCTTTTCGGCAGCAACCCGTATCCCGCAGGCATCCGCCTGCGGGATATTTCGTTTCCGGCGGAAGTTTTGCCCTTGTCATTTCCAGAAAGTGTGGTATCATGATTTCAGAAAGAAACCGGAAGGAGATCGCCATGCTGGACTTCCTGAAAAACGAGGGCGTCAGCCCAAAAATCATTGCAGAAATTGAGCGGTTCCGGGCAAAATGGCCTGCGGAAGGCCCCCTGAAAGGCCGGGTACCGGAACCCCGCTACCTTTATTACGGAAAGGATATCTGGGAGGAGGCCGCCACGGCCCTCCTCTGCGGGGAAAACCTGCTGCTCTCCGGCCCCAAGGCCACCGGCAAGAACGTACTGGCAGAAAACCTGGCAGCCGCCTTCGGCCGCCCCAGCTGGGACGTGTCCTTTTACATCAACACCGACGCCGCCACCCTCCTGGGCACCGACACCTTTGCCAACGGGGAGGTATCCCTCCGGAAAGGGCCCATCTACCAGTGCGCGGAGGTGGGAGGCTTCGGCGTGCTGGACGAGATCAACATGGCGAAGAACGAGTCCCTGGCGGTGCTCCACGCCACCATGGATTTCCGCCGCTGCATCGATATGCCCGGCTACGGCCGCATCGCCCTCCACCAGGCCGCCCGCTTCATCGCCACCATGAACTACGGCTACGCCGGGACACGGGAACTGAACGAGGCCCTGGCCTCCCGGTTTGTGGTCATCGACATGCCGGCCATCGCCGCCGGGGATCTGGTCAAGCTGATGCTGCGGGAGTTCCCTTCCCTGAAGCACGGCTGGGCGGAGCAGTTCGCCAGCCTCTTCCAGGACATCCAGCGCAAGTGCAACGGCGGGGAACTGTCCACCAAGGCCCTGGATCTCCGGGGCCTGCTGGCCGCCGTGCGGCTGATGCAGGCGGGGCTGGAGGGGAACCGGGCCCTGGAACTGGGCATCGTCAACAAGTCCTTTGACGATTTCGAACGGCAGCTGGTGCTGGACGTGATCCGTGCCCGTCTGCCGGAAACCGTTTCCTTCACGGATGTGTTCGGCTGATGGAGATCCTGGACAGCGAAAAGCGGCGGGCCAGGAACATCATCTGGAACGCCGCCGGGGAGTACGGCTTCGAGCCGGATTTCAAGGCCTATGATCACGACGGCCGGGCGGAACTGTACTGGAACAGCATCGCCGGGGCCGTCCGGAAAAACTATGGCGAAGCCCCAGTCCGGGAACTCTTCGCCGCCATCCACGGCCATAGCCGGGAACCGCTTTTCGAGCAGCTTCTCTGGCTGGGGCTGGAAAACGCCGCCTTTTCCAGAGAGTCCCCCCGCAGGCCTGCCCTGCCGGCCCTGCGGCAGAGGTACGCCCGGGCGGTCCTGCTGGCCAATGGCCGGGCCGTCTCCCTGGAGGGGGACGAGGATCTCCTCCGCCGCCTGGAGGACGGCCACTTCCGCCGCGCCCTGGGGGAGGACACCTCCGGCCTTATGGCCCGGGACCGGGAGATGCTGGACGCCCTGGAATTCCCCGGGGATCTGGCTGGGGAGGTCCTCCGGGACCGGGCCCTGGCCTTTCTGGAAAGATATTTCCACTTCGTCCCCGGCGGTGACCCGCCGCCGGAAAAGCCCCGGTTCCTCCCAAGCATTTTCTTCTTCGGTACCGGGAAATCCAAGGTAAAGCGGATGCCCGCCATCCGCTCCTTTGGCCGCGGCTACGGCGAACACACGGGAGAGGAGGGCAGCGCCTCCCCCTCCCCGGAGCGGCGGCATATCTCTGACCGCACCGCCGCCGAGACGGAGGCGGATCTGGCCAAATTTGTCCGGGAGTTCTTCGGCGCCCCCCTCTACGGCCAGCAGCGCCTGGCCGCCCTGGAGGAGGCCGCCTGTACGGGGGATCACAAAGGCTGCCGCCTGTACTGTGCCAACGGCGACGGGACTTGGGAAAATGTGAAGGGCTACGTAGGGGCCCAGCGGAAGGCCGCCCTGAAACAGATGGAGCAGAACAAGGCCCTCTACGAGGCCGACGGCCTCCGCCACCGGGCCAGCATCATCCGTCTGACCGCCCGCATCCGCAACGCCATGACGGCCTACCTCCAGCCGGCAGTTGTCCGGGCCTCCGCCGGATCCCTGGATGCAGGCCGGATCTGGCGGGGCGTCTATCTGGAGGACAACAAGGTGTTTACCCGGATCCAGAACACCGACCCGGGCCGGCTCTCCGTGGATCTCCTTCTGGACTGCTCCCACTCCCAGGCAGGGCGGCAGGCCGCCGTGGCAGCCCAGGGGTACATGATCGCCGAGAGCCTGACCCGGTGCCAAATCCCCGTCCGGGTGTCCTCCTTCTGCTCCCTCAGCGGCTACACCGTGCTGACCCGCTACCGGGACTATCTGGAGACGGATAAAAACCAGCGGATCTTCCACTATTTCGCCGCCGGGTGCAACCGGGACGGCCTGGCCCTCCGGGTGCTGGGCCAGGAGGCGGAGGAGGGCCCCTGGGAGCACAAGATGATCATCCTCCTGTCCGATGCCAAGCCCAACGACGTGGTAAAAATGCCCCGGGGCGCTTCCTTCGCCGACTATGCCGGGGAAGAAGGCGTGCAGAGCACCGCCATGGAGGTACGTTCCCTCATCCGGCGGGGCATCTCCGTAATCTGCGTCTTTACCGGCGAGGACGAGGACCTGCCCTCCGCCCGCACCATCTATGGCCGGGACTTCGCCCGCATCCGCTCCTTGGATCAGTTCGCCGACACCGTGGGGACGCTGATCCAGAACCAGATCCGGAGCCTGTAAAGCCCCCCTTCCCCCGGAAAACTTTCCAAAACCGCGCCCCGCGTTTCGAAAAACGCGGGGCGTTTTCCTTTCTGTTTTGTCATTTCTCTGTTACTTTTTGAGAAACATTTTCCTGTCGAATTCTGCGCATTTTTATCAAAAGTGGGGATTAACCTCTGCTTTTACCCCCATTTTCACGGAAAACCCTTGACAAAAGTGGCAGCAATGTGTATACTGTGGGCAGTTTCCCGGCCGGTAACAAAAGTTACAATTTCTTCTGACTGCCGGCAGGCCCCGCCCATTTTTTGGGTTGCAGGGCCAGGAAACCTTTTAGGAGGTATTTGATTTTGAAGGCACAAGACCTGAGGAAAAAACTGTATGAACTTTGGCGGCGCAGGGCCGTCACCGTCTTTACCGCGGCGGTGATTTTCTGCGCCGGCATGGCCGCCACGGACTGGGCCGGCGCCATCTATATCCTCACCGGAAACGAGGGGGACGCCATCATGCTGGACGGCGCCCCGGCCAAAATCCCTGACTACGCCAAGAAAATCCTCTACAAGGCCAACGGTACCCAGGGCTACGACCTGCATCTGGCCACCGGCCAGACCGTCACCATCCGCCACGAGGGGAAGACCCTCACCATCCGCTGCAAGCGGGAGACCATCTCCCACCTGCTGGATCGGGTGGGCATCGTCCCCGGCCCCCTGGAGATGGTGGGCGTGGACATCCACGAGGGCGGGGTGGACATCACCGTCTCCTCCGATCTCATCTACTATGACCGCGTGGTGGAAGAGGTGGTCCACGATACCGTCCGCGTGGCCAACCCCTCCCTGGAGAAGGGCACGGAGCAAGTCATCCAGGAGGGCTCCGACGGCATCCGGGCCGCTATTTACGAGGTCACCTGGTCCAACGGCTCGGAACTCTCCCGCCAGTTTGTGGAGCAGCTTAACAGCACCGCCGTGGATGAGATTGTGGAATACGGCACGGCAGAGCCGCCCAAGGCGGGACAGCCCCCCGCCGTCTCTGCGGAACGGTCCCCCATCGCCAATGTCTCCAATTATGCTGACGGCGGCGGTATGCTGACCCTGCAAAGCGGGGAACAGCTGCGCTTCACCGCCGCGAAAAGCATGACCGCCACCGCCTACACTACCGGCTACGGCGGCGTAGGCACCCGCACCGCCAGCGGCACCACCGTCCATGTAGGCACCGTGGCGGTAGACCGGAAGGTCATCCCCCTGGGCACCCGGCTGTATATCGTCACCAACGACGGCTTTGTCTACGGTTTGTCCGTGGCGGAGGATACCGGCGTGCGGGGCAGCAAGGTGGATCTCTATTTCGACACCTACGAGGAGTGCATCAATTTCGGCCGCCGGGGCTGTACGGTTTATATCCTGGCTTAGAAAACAGGAACCTGTCAGGCTGTCAAAAAAGGGCGCTTGCCCTTTTTTGACAGCCTGAAGCGATCCCGGCTTCCCGGATTGAACCGGCCCGATCCCCCCGCCCGGATTGCATTCCTCCGCCGGATATGCTACAATAGGCGGCGCTACCGTATTTTGGGCCGGCCCCCTCCCGGGGGCGGACGGCCCCTACACCGATGATTTGAGGTAATGATATGGAAAACATGACGGAAACCTCCTGCCGGGCCTTTGCGGAGGCCCTGGCCTCCAAGGCCCCGGTCCCCGGCGGCGGCGGTGCCTCCGCCCTGGCGGGTTCCCTGGGGGCCGCCCTCTGCTCCATGGTAGGCAATTACACCCTGGGCAAGCCCAAATACGCCGCCGTGGAGGCGGATGTCCGGGCCATCCTGGAGGAGGCGGAGCGCCTGCGCACCCGCCTCCTGGATCTGGTGGAGGAGGACGCGGCGGCTTTCGCCCCCCTGTCCCGGGCCTATGGCATCCCCAAGGACGACCCCGGCCGGGGAGAAATCATGGAGCAGTGCCTGCGGGACGCCGCTGCGCCGCCTATGGAAATGCTCCGCCTGTCCTGCCGCGTCATTGAACTGCACCAGGCCCTGCTGGAAAAGGGCAGCGCCATGGTGCTTTCCGACGTGGGCACTGGGGCTGTCCTCGCCTGGAGCGCCCTGTACGGCGCCTGGCTGAACGTGAAGGTCAACACGAAATCCATGTCCGACCGGGCCTATGCCGGCGCCATGAACCAGGAGGCAGACGGCATGGTGGAAAAATACTGGAAAATCGCCGAAGGGGTTTATCAATCCGTCATGGGGAGGTACAGCTGATGGCAAAGCTTCTGGAAGGCGCGCCGGTAGCCGAGGCCCTGACCCGCCAAATCAAGGAGGGCGTGGACCGTTTGCGGCGGTTCGGCCCCGTCCCCACCCTGGCCATCCTCCGGGTGGGTGAACGGCCCGCAGATCTCTCCTACGAAAAGCAGACCCGGCGGCAGTGCGAAAGCGTGGGCATCCGGGTAAAGCAGTTCCTTCTGCCGGAAAACAGCCCCCGGCAGGAACTGCTGGACGCTGTGGAGGCCATTAACCGGGATCCGGGCGTCCACGGCTGCCTCCTCTTCCGGCCCCTGGCGGACAAGGACACGGAGCGGGCCGCCTGCGCCCTGCTGGCCCCGGAAAAAGATGTGGACGGTGTGGGCGTCGGGGCGCTGGGCGCCGTGTTCGCCGGGGAGGGCGCGGGCTTCCCCCCCTGTACCGCCCAGGCCTGCATGGAGGTCCTGGATTACTACCAAATCCCCATCGCCGGGAAACGGGCAGCAGTCATCGGCAGGAGCCTTGTGGTGGGCCGCCCGGTCTCCATGCTGCTCCAGCAGCGGGACGCCACTGTCACCATCTGCCACTCCAAAACCCGGGATCTCCCCGGCATCTGCCGGGAAGCGGACATCCTCATCGCCGCCGCCGGGCAGATGGGCATGGTGACGGCGGACTTCCTCCGGCCCGGGCAAGTAGTGCTAGACGTAGGCATCCACCGGGAGGGGGGGAAGCTGCGGGGGGATGTGGATTTCCCTGCGGCGGACGCAGCCGCAGAGGCCGTCACCCCAGTTCCCGGCGGCGTGGGGCGGGTCACCTCTGCGGTCCTCACCCGGCATGTTTTTGAGGCCGCAGCAGGGGTTTCCCTGCAAAGGCAGCAGCCATAAGGCCCGATTCCCCCAAAATGTATGATGCCGGAGTTTCCCCTCCGGCATCATACATTTTTGTATAAATCGCACTTGCATTCCCAATGATAAGTATAGTATAATGGGAACCCGACAGCAAGGCTCAAAAACCGCCCCCTTTCCCGTTTTGGGGACAAGGCAGGAGGCGTCGGGGACTTCCCGGGGAGAGAAAGCTAGCCGCTCTTTTCGGAAAATTCCCAACCCCTTTCTCCTTGTTTCCAATCCGGGCAGGGTCCGGCGGGTTTGCGCTTTGCTTGAAATCCTATTGACAGAGTAGGGACAGCGCGTTAAGTGCCGGCGGACGGGATGTTGCTGCCGGACGAAGGGGGGAGCCCCCCGCGGTGCCGTTCCCGCATCCGCTGCCACCAGAGGACGGCTCCTTTCGTGGCAACGTCACGAAAGGAGTTTTTTTATCCATGAATACGAAAAGACTGGCTATGGACGCCGTATTGGCCTCCATGTGCGCTGTGCTGGGGGGCGTCGCCCTGGATTTCGGCCGTCTGAAAATCACGTTTGAGAGCCTGCCCCTTCTGGTGGGGGCGCTGCTGTTCGGCCCCTTGGACGGCCTTCTCATCGGCGGCGTAGGCACCTTCCTCTATCAGATCCTGCGCTACGGACCCTCCGTCACCACCTTTTTGTGGATGCTGCCTTATCTGGCCTGCGGCCTGCTGGCCGGCTGGTACGCCGGGAAGAAGGGCTTCGCCCTGTCCAGGCGGCAGACGGCGGGGCTGCTGGTAATCTGCCAGCTGCTGATCACCCTTCTGAACACCTTCGCCCTCTATGTGGACAGCCGCCTGTTCGACTATTACACCCCCGCCTTTATCCTGGGGCCCCTGGTGCCCCGGCTGCTGCTGGCAGTGGCCGAGGCGGCAGCTTTTGCCTCCATCATGCCCGCCCTGCTGAAAGCGGCCCGCCGGGCCCTCCGGCAGCGGGAGCCGGGAGGCGCCCTGTGACCCCCACGGAAACCCTGGCCTTCATCCAGGAGGCCGGGTGGCTGGGCAGCCGCCCCGGCCTGGAGCGCACCCGCCGCCTGATGGAACTGCTGGGCCATCCGGAGGAGCGGATCTCCTTTATCCACGTGGCCGGGACCAACGGCAAGGGCTCCGTTTCCGCCATGCTGGCTTCCATCCTGGGGCAGGCGGGGTTCCGGACAGGGCTCTTCACCTCCCCCCACCTGCTCCGTTATCAGGAGCGCATCCGGATCGACGGGCAGGAAATCAGCAGCCCGGATTTCTGTGCCGCCGGGGACACGGTAAAGGCCGCTGCGGTGCAAATGACGGATATCCCCACGGAATTTGAACGGTTCACCGCCATGGCCTTGGTGCATTTTGCCCGGAAGCAGTGCAACATCGTGGTACTGGAAACCGGCATGGGAGGCCGCCTGGACAGCACCAACGTCATCCCGCCCCCGGCTCTGGCCGTCATCACTGGCGTGGGGCTGGATCACACGGAGTATCTGGGCTCCACCCTGCCCGCCATTGCCGGGGAGAAGGCCGGGATCATCAAGCCCGGCTCCCCGGTGGTGCTGGCCGGAGGCTTTCCTGAGGCGGAGGAGTCCGTCCGGGAGCGGTGCGCCGCCCTGGGATGCCCACTGACGGTCACCGATCCCTCCCTTCTGGCCCGGCGGGACGGGGATATCCTCTCCGGCCAGCGGCTGGGCTACCGGCACCGGCAGGATCTCCGCCTGGGCCTTCTGGGCACCTATCAATGCCAAAACGCCGCCGTGGCCCTGGACGCCGCGGACGTCCTCCGCAGCCGGGGCTGGGCCATCCCCGAGGAGGCTATCCGGACAGGCTTGGCAAACGCCCTCTGGCCCGGCCGGTTTGAGGTGCTGGCCCAAAACCCGCTGGTCCTGGTGGACGGCGCCCACAACCCCCAGGGGGCGGCGGCCCTGGCGGACTCCCTCCGGGCCTATCTGCCGGAGAAGAAGATCACCTTCGTCACCGGCGTCCTGGCGGATAAGGACTACTGCGCCATGCTGGACTCCCTGGCCCCCTTTGCCCGTGAGTTCTTCACCGCCGCGCCGGACAGCCCCCGCGCCCTGCCTGCCAAAACCCTGGCGGAAACCGTGCGGGCCCGGTTTGGGCTTCCCGCAAGGCCCGCCTCCCACATCCGGGAGGCGCTGAATATGGCTCTGGAGGCCGCCGGGCCTTCGGGGGCCGTCTGCGCCTGGGGCTCCCTGTACCAGGCGGGGCAGGTCCGGGCTTATTTCGGGAGAACATAGGGCCCTTCTGCCCCGGCCCTTCCACTGGTCCCATTTTCCGGGCTGCGGGATCACATAAGGCCCTCCCCTTTTCAGCCAATCGGTTTTCCTCTATCCTGTCAAAAAGGAGGCGTGCGCCATGAAATCCAAAGCCGCTGTCAAACGGATCATCGAAACCCTGAAGGGCATCTACCCCGACGCCCTCTGCTCCCTGCAATATGAAAAGGACTACGAACTGCTGTTCGCCGTCCGCCTCTCCGCCCAATGCACCGACGCCCGGGTCAACCTGGTGACACCGGCCCTCTTCGCCCGCTTCCCTACCCTGGAGAGTTTCGCGGAGGCGGATCCCAAAGAGGTGGGCGAATACATTCACTCCTGCGGGTTCTATAACGGCAAGGCCCGGGACATGGTAGCCTGCGCCCGGCGGCTTCTGGAGGACTTCGGCGGAAAGGTGCCCGGCACCATGGAGGAACTGACCAGCCTCCCCGGGGTGGGCCGGAAAACCGCCAACCTCATCCTGGGGGACGTCTATCGCCAGCCGGCCTACGTGTGCGACACCCACTGCATCCGCATCACCGGGCGGCTGGGCCTGACAGACGGCTCCAAGGATCCCCTCCAGGTGGAGCGCCAGCTGCGGCAGGTGCTGCCGCCGGAGGAATCCTCCGACTTCTGCCACCGGATGGTGCTCTTTGGCCGGGACACCTGCACTGCCAGGGCCCCCAAGTGCGGGGGATGTCCCCTGGAAAAGGACTGCCCGTCCCACCCGGCGAAGAAACCCCCGGCAGAAAACTAAATCGTACATCAAACGCCCTCCTCTGGCCAGTTTTCCCGTCAGAGGAGGGCGTTTTCCCGGCCAAAACCGGCCCCCGCCCGGAAATTCCCGGTATTCCTCCCTTCTGCGGGTTGCAAAAAATGACAGATTGTGCTACCATAACCATAAAATCCTGAAAATCAGCCTGGATACACCCGGGCGCATCCAGGCTGTTTTACCTGCCTTTTCCGGGAACGGGGTGAATATGAGCATCACGAGAATCCAGATCGACAATTTCCGATCCATCAAGCACTGCGTTCTCAATTTCGACAATATCAACCTTCTGATTGGGGAGAACGGGACCGGAAAAAGCAACATCCTGGACGCAGTGCGCCATTTTTACGCCTGCCTCCTCCAGGAAAACGACAGCGCGGACTGCTACAATTTCCAGAACCGTTTCAGCAACGAATTCTCCATCTCCCTGACATTTGATTTCCGGCACCTGAAGCAGATCTCCGGCAATAACCGCCAGCGGGACACCGACTCCAACTACGAGGGCTACTACAAATGGATCAGCGGCCGGAGGCAGTCCGAAACCCTGACCCTGCGGCAGATTAATGGCAAGGCCGCCCGCTGGAACCAGAACCGGAGATACCGGCAGAACATCCTGAACCTGTTCCCCCTCTATGCGGTGGACGCCCGGCAGGTGGATCTGACGGACTGGAGCCAGCTGTGGGACATCATCGGCGATTTAATGAAGGTACACCGGGCCCGGGAGGCAGAGATCGCCGCGGAGATCTCCTCCATCAAGGACAACGAGAAATACAAGCTGGAGGAGCGGTTTACCAAGCTTCTGGAGTCCCTGGACAGGGCCAATATCCAAATCAAAGCCTACACCCCCAAGCAGTACGCCTCCACCATCTCCACCCTTCTCTGCAAGGGGGATGTCTTTTCCTTCAAGGACAGCAAACTGGACTATATGTCCAACGGCACCAACGCCTTCAACTATACCAACCTCCTCATCGAGATCCTGAAGCTGATCTTCGTATATAAAATCAAGGAACCCGTAGTCATCCTAGACGAGCCGGAAATCAGCCTCCACCACAAGCTGATCGACCGGCTGACGGAGCGGATCCTGGGCTGTCACGACGCCATCCGCTTCTTGATCGCCACCCACTCCCCCCGGCTGCTGAAAAACATACTGAAGCTGGAGCAGTCCAACTGCATGATCATCCACGTCTCCCAAACCAACGGGCACACCCATACCGCCGCTGTCACCCTCTTTTCCCAGGACTCCGATCAGCGCCTGCGGATCTTCATGACCGACCAGCACGCCAACGCCTACTTCTCCCGCTATATCCTGTCGGTGGAGGGCGCGTCGGAAAACGAGGTTTTCTCCAACAGATATTTGCAGGCCCTCTTCCCCTTCCTGCGGGATGTGGACATCATGGAGGGCATGAGCGACGATGTAGTCCAGCGGATCATCTCCCCGGAGTACCGGCACTTTCAAACCCAGTTCCTGCTGCTGGCGGATATGGACAAATTCCTGGTCCGCAGCGGGGACAACACCCATTTCGAACTGCGGGGCAAATATTTCCCCGGCAAGGAACTGCCCCGGGAGCGGTACTACTATTCCCGCCTGCGCTCGGAGCAGCTTCTCCGCCTCAAACGCATTCGGGCCCTTGCGGAGCAGGGGCGTTTCCGCTTCTGGATGCCCTTCTACTCCTGTAAGGATCCCAATTTCCGGGAACTCCTCCGGCTGATACAGGAATACCTCCTCCGGCGGAACCTCTTCGCCGCCTCCACCACCGTGGAGGGAATGCTGATCACCTACAGCAACTTCCCCTCTTTTCTCGAATACTGCCGGGAGGCAGGCATTTTCTCCCGGAACCAGGCGGGGTTGGACAGCGCCTATAGCGGTATGCTGCGGAACGACCGCCTCAATCTCACAAGGCTCCTGGTCTCCGGGAAAAGCGATTTCCTCTTCAACCTGGATGAAATCTGCAAACGCAATACCGGCTTTGATCCCAAGCTGAAAAGCCTTATTGAAAGCAGCCGGCAGGGGAAGACCGGCGGGTGGATCAGCGGCTGGCTGGAATACTTTTTCCGCAAATCGGCCCGGAGTTACGGGATCCCCTGCAAGACCTTCTCCCAATTTGCCGAGGCGGCGGAAGACCAGGATCTGCGCTTTTTCCTGCGGAGGGACGTTTGGAACAGCTTCCCGGAACTTTTTGATCTGCTGGAAATCATCCGCCAGCAGATGAGCGGCAGATCCGGCGAACGCGCCTGGGCACCTGCGGATGTCCGGGCATCATATCGGTAAACATATCTGGGCGGTGAGCAGGAATTCTATCAGCCGTACATATTGGTATGGGGATAGGCCTCGTGAGGAAGTGATACTCCGGACAATCCGAGGAAAGAATGATGCAATATGAAACGCGGTCAAAAATGCAGACATCATGTTTCTGCGCGTCAGATAAGCGCAAGCGAATGCTCCAGGGAGTGCTCACCGCTCAGATTGTTGAAAAGGGAGGGTGTCCAGGATGTATATTGGAAACCGGGAATTTTTTCTGGAAAATATTCTGCACACCAACCCCATACGGCTGGAACTGGCTCTCATCAACAAAAGCCAGTCTTACCACACCTTCCAGATCCCCAAAAACAGCGGATGGCGCACTATCCAGGGCATCCAAAACGACTCCGCCCTGTATGGACTGCAAAAGGCGCTCTGCAAAAACTTCCTGGACAAAATCCCCCTGCCTGCCCCGGCAGCAGGTTTCGTCCGGGAGGAAAGTTACCTCACCTTCCTCAAGCCCCATACCGGGAAAACATATTATCTGCGGCTGGATATCCAAAACTTTTTTGACTCCGTCACAACGGACATGCTGAAGGCTGGCTTCAGCGAATTTTTCTCGGACAGCGCCCCGGAAAACCTGACGGATTTCATCTCCCTCTGCACCTATGATGACCGTCTGCCCCAGGGGGCCGTCACCTCTCCGGCGGTATCCAATGTGGTCTTCCGCCGGACAGACCAGCGGATTTTGAAATACTGTCAAAGTTTTGACTTCCTGTACCGGGACGGGAAGCGGCTTCCCGAGGAAATCTGCTATACCCGCTACGCCGATGACATGCTCTTTTCCAGCAGGAACCTTGATTTCTCCAAGGCCTCCTATTTTACCGGCATGATCAGCAGGATCCTCCAGGACGCCGGGTTCCGGCTCAACCGGGACAAGGTGAAATCCGGCCGGGGGGAAATCTCCCTTTCGGGGTTTGTGGTATCCGAAAATATCCACCTTTCCAGGCGGAAACTCCATTCCCTCAACGAACTTCTCCATTTTTTGGGAAAAACAGAGAAATACGAAAGCAAAAAGTACCGGGTCAGGAAGGCGTTTTTCCGTGAGCCGGACTGGCTGGAGCAGATCAACCGCCTGGGGCTGGAGCAGGGGCGGGGCGGTACGGCATATTTCCGGCGCAAATCGCAGTTCCTGGACTATCTCTGCGGCTACAGGTCGTTTCTGCTGTCGGTGATCAAGGCAAACGGCAGTACGGACGGCAGCATGCAGCAGCTGCGGAAAAAAGTTTGGAAGCTGGAACAGGTGATAGACTGCGTCCTGGGGGACGGGTCCTGAGAAAAAACACAGTGAGGGGAGCGGGCCTTTTGGCCCGTTCCCCTGTTTTCCATATCTCCCGCCTCCTCAAAGCCATCCGGCCAATACCGGCGCCAACTGCGGCAAAACGGATACCGCCAGAATCACCCGCAGGATATGCAGCCCCATAATATCCGCCGCCATATCCTGGGCAATTTCCAAATCTGAGGAAATCAGCGCAATTTCGCCTGCCCCGGCAGGCGAAGCGGCCAGCAGCGCTTCCTTGCGGCCAAAAAAACCTCCCTTGCAGATAACCGCGCCGGAAATCAGGCCGTTGACGGCAAATACCGCCACCAGCACCAGTGCAGGCAGCAGCAGGTATTTCCGTTCCAGGACGTCCTGCCTGTCCAGCATGCAGCCGATATAGGCCCCGGCCAGCAGCTGCGCCGCCTGTTTGGCTCAAGGCGGGATAAAACCCGCCCCAGCCACAAAACGGAAGGCCGCCGCAGACAACATGGAGCCAATCAGTCTGCCTGCGGGGATGCCCAGCAGTTTTCCGGCGATCCCGCCCAGGAGCGACGCCAGCAGCGCTCCTGCCATTCCCGGCGCGCTTCCGGGCATATCTTTCCTAGCAGGGGCTTTGGGGCGGCCCCTGCCCGTGCTGCCGGGGCTCCCTGCCAGCAGGCGGATCAGCACGGGAAAAAGCCCGATACCTACCAGCAAGCGCACAAACTGCAATACCGCCACCTTCCCGGCGTCCGCCCTCAGTTCCTCCGCTATCAGGGGGATGTCGTTGATCCCCCCGGCGATGCCCGCCGTCAGGGCCGTTATGCCGTCCAGAGGGCTGACTTTTGTGATAAGGAACCCGATGGCCAGATCGGAGCAGAGCAGGCCCAGGAAAATGACCAGCAGCGGGAACGCAAGGCGGGGAAGCTTCCGCCAGTCCTTCCGATCCAGGGAGGCTCCCAAAAAGCCTCCCGCAACAGACTGGAGGCAAAGCCGTGCGGCGGAGGACATGAAGGCGCAGCCTGTCAGCAGGTTGTACCCGGCGGTGCCCAGGATACCGCCCAGCATCATCCCACCGGGAACCCCCGCCCGCCGGAGCAGATAACCAGCCGCAAATGCGGCCAGCAGCGTGATGCACGCCTGTACCGCTTGAGTCTCCAAAGGGATCGCCTCCTTCCAGAACACCTTCTCAGAATCCAGCCTCCTCCCCGACAAGCAGGACGCGGATGCGCCCGCGGGATCGGGTAAAGCCGATTTTCAGAAAATAGCAGCACATACGGAGGGGATGTTTGCAGTCCGCGCAGGCCCCTGTCCTGGCACAGGGCAGCCCGGCCTTACCCCGGCCCAGGGCGTTTCGGGGTAAGGCGGCGGTCCGGAGCCGCCGGACGGCTGCCTCCATATCCTCCACGATTTTCTGCTTTCCCATAATGATCAGCACGCGCTTCGGCCCGTAGGCCAGGGCCGCCGTGCGGTTGCCTGTGCCGTCCACTACCAGCAATTCCCCTGTCTTTGTGACGGCGGCAGCGCTGGTCAGATATACGTCCGCCTGAAAGGCCATGCGGATAACCCGATCCCGCTCTTCCGGAGAGAGGGAAGGGTCCCCGGCGTCAAAATAGGGATCGCCCCTCTCTTGCAGCATCCGGCGGACGCCCAGTTCCGTCAGCGTTTCCGAACTGCCGGAGGCAGTGGTGCTTCCCGGCGGGATCAGTTCCTCCAGCCGCGCCAGCCGCGCCGCCCCGGTCTCCAGGTATTCCGCCTCCATGCCGTTTTGGGAAAGGGCGCATATGGTCTCCAGGAAATGGTTGTCACACATTCCGCATCCTCCTAACCGGCAGCGTGGATACTGCCGTTACAGCCGGTAAGGCTAAAGGGTTAAACTGTCCTTTTGGGCATCTTCCGCCTGCGAAAACGCCGCACCGGCAGGTTGGCGCCTGCCGGTGCGGCCACAGCCGGAATTTCCTTCCGGAGGCTCTCAGTCCAGTGCCGCCGCGGCCATCGCGGCCCCGGCTATCGCTTCCAACGAGGTATCGGCGGTTTCCGCGCCGCCAATCTCATGAAGTTCCACCTCCGGGAAGGACTGCCGGACCATGGCGGCAAACTCGTTGTTGGATCGGCGGCCCGCCGCCAGGACCACGGCGTCAAAGCCGCCCAGGGTCTCTACCTTCCCGCCGGTCTCATAGGAGATATCAGGCAGGGCAATTTCCACAATTTTGCTGTCCATGTGCTGCCGGATGCCGCACTCCTGAATCCGCTTGATCTGGAACCACCGGCGGGCCTTGTTCAGATCGGGAACCAGTTCATGGATGGAATCGAAAATCTCCACGTCCTTCCCCTGCCCCGCCAGATACTCGGCGGTCTCCGCGCCTACCAGGCCAGCGCCCAGCAAAGCCACGTGCTGTCCCGGCACCTCCCGGCCGCCCAGCACATCGTCCGCCAGGAACACATTGCTGCCCCCGGCCCCCTTCACAGACGGCACAGCGGACCGGCTTCCCGTGGCCGCGAAAACGATGTCCGGCTTCTCCGCCCGGAGGATCTCCTCGTCCACATGGACATTCAGCCGGATCTCAATGCCCATCTGCTGCAAAAGCGCGGTACGGTACTCAGTAATGCGGTTCATATTGCCCTTCAAGGGCGGAACGGGAGCGATGCCGATAAGGCCGCCGGGTTGGGGCTTCTCGTCCATCACAACCGGCTTCAGCCCCCGGCGGGCCAGGACGCAGGCGGCCTCCAGACCGGCGGGGCCCGCGCCGGCAATCAGGATCTTTTTCTTCTTCAGTTCCGCCGGGGCAGGAGGATAGTGCAAAGACGCCTCCCGGCCCAGCATGGGATTCTGGGTGCATCGGATGGCCTTGTACCGCCGGCCGTCCCGGCAGCCAGGCAGTAGCAGGGGGGGCTCGGGGTTGGCCCCGGCGTACTTGTTCACCAGTTCCGGATCTGCCAGCAGGGGCCGGGCCATGGCCACCAGGTCGGCGCTGCCGCTCTCCATAACCTCATTGGCCTCTTCCATCGTGGCGATTTTATCCACAGCCACAATGGGGACATCCACCGCCTCCCGGACAATATGGGCGTTTTCCACGTTGAAGCAGTCGGGAACATCCATAGGGGCGCAGCGGTAGTGGTCGGACATGGGCATCCCACAGGAGACATGGATCACGTCCGCCCCGGCCTTCACCAGTTCCTGGGCCATCAGGGCGGTCTCATAGATGTCCCGCCCGTCTCCGGTCATCTCGGAACCGCTGATACAGAAAATCAGGGGGAAGTCCTGCCCGCTGACCTCTTTGATCCTCCGGACAATCTCCACCGAGAAGCGGACCCAGCGCTTCCAGTCCCCGCCGTACCCGTCGGTGCGGGTGTTGTAATAGGGGGACATAAACTGGGCTACCTCGTGGGCGTGCCCGCCGTGGATTTCCACCGCGTCCACACCGTGATCCATACACCGCTGCGCGCCGGCGGCGTAACTTTCCACCAGCTGGTGGATAAGATCGTGGTCATATTCCGAAATGGGCTTGACCTCTGTGCCGCGGCCCGCCTGGATTTTGGCGGGGTGAAGCTGACAGAATAGCTTCGCGCCGCAGCTATGTACCATGTCCGCCGTTTCCTGCCAGCGGGCCATAAACTTCTCGTCGGAAATGGCGGGACGGCTGCAGCCGGGCTTGCCGTGGAGGCTGCCGCCTACTGTCACCGCCGCCGCGCCACCGGCAGCCCGGGCCCGGATAAAGGCAAACATCTGATCATTGATGCTGCCGTCCTCGCCGGCGAAAAAAGTGCAGACAGAGGGGAAAATAATGCGGTTTTTCAGTTCAAGATTCCGAATCTTGAAGGGGGTCAAGACAACAGGTACGCTCATAACATGATCTCCTTTTCTGATGATGGTTCCCCGGCGCCTTTTGAAAACAGCGCCGGACAGGTTATTTCACAGGTTTTCTGCGCTTCGCCTCCTTCATAAAGAAGGGGAGCAGGACAGAGGCCAGGCTGGCGGCCGCCAGCACCAGCACAATAGGGCTCTTGAAAATCCCCCAGAAGCTGTCGAACAGCTGGTTGATGCGCAGCAGTTCCACATCCGCCGTCCCTCCCAGCAGGAGGCCTAGGATCAGGGGCATGGCGGGGAAATCGTTCCGCTTCATCAGATAGCCCAGCACACTGAATCCCACCAGCAGGAAGCAGTCGAACCGGAGGTAATTCCCGGCGTAAGCGCCGGTAACAGCAAAGGCAAGGATCACCGGCAATGGCGCTGCCGGCGGCGGGGATGATGCCCACAACCGTGCCCAGCACCGCGCACAGCAGCGCCTGCACGCCCCGCCGCAGCGTATCCTGGAACCCTTGCAGCAGCCCCCGCAGGGAGGCGAAGCCGGAGGACACCGTATTCACCTTCAAAACGGCGCTCTTGCGGCCGGACAGTTCATAGATCGCAGGCAGGGCCAGCAGGCCCAGCAAGGCGGGGATGGTGGGGATACCGTCCATCAGGTAGAGGATCCCCATGGTATCCCGGGAAACCCCATTGGCGCTGAGGCCGACGATGCCCAGCAGGATGCCGAACAGGCCGGAGAAAACGCCCTTAATCACGTTGTCCGAAAGGCTGCCCACAACCGTCAGTCCGAAAATTGCCACGAAGAACATCTCGCCGGGGCCGAACTTCAGGGAAAAATCAGCCAAGGGCCCGGCCATGGCCAGGAGAAACACGGTGCCCACCACGCCGCCGGCGAAGGAACTCATCAGGGAGATGCCCATGGCCCGCTCCGGCTGGCCGTCCCTGGCCATGGGGAAGCCGTCCAGGACTGTGGACAGGTTGGCAGGCGCGCCGGGGGTGTTCAGCAGGATGGCTGTCACCGCGCCGCCGAAAATGCCGCCGGTGTAGATGGAGCAGAGAAAGACCAGGGCCGTCAAGGGCTCCATGTGGAAGTAAAGGGGAGCATCAACCCGATGCCCATGCCGCCGCTCAGGCCCGGAAGGAAACCGATGAATAAACCCAGCGCTACGCCGCCAAACATGAAAAGCAGGTACTGGGGCTGAAGCACAGTTGCAAAGCCTTGCAGGAATACATCCATGAAATTCCCTCCTCCCTGGAAAACGGACATTCCCTGCCGGAATCCACCCCTCTCCGCCCTGTACAAGATGGACGGCTGGATTTTGGGCCCCATCGGCCACATGGCCTATCCCAAGGACCCCAACTGCATCAATCCCCACCCCATCCTCCGCCGCCAGTTTGACCTAGTGAGCAATATCCGTCCGGCCAAGGCCCGGGAAGGGGTAAACTGCCTCAACAGCCAGACGGATCTGGTGATTATCCGGGAGAACAACGAGGGTTTCCAGCCGGATCGCAACAGATCCCGCGGCACCAGCGACTGTATGCCGTCGCCGGACTTGGCGGTTTCCCTGCGGGTTATCACCCGGCGCAATTCCGCCATGGCAGCCAGGACCGGCTTTGAACTGGCCCGCCAGCGGGACGGGAAGAAAAAGGTGACAGCCATCCACAAAACACCGTATTCAAGCTGGGCTGTTCCCTGTTTCTGGAGGCGTGCCGGGAGGTGGCGAAGGAGTATCCCGATATCGCCTTTGAGGCCTGCGTGGTGGATACCTTCGCCATGAAAATGCTGATGAACCCGGCCGATTATGATGTCGTCGTCACCACCAATATGTTTGGCGACATCCTTTCCGATGAGGCGGCGGGCCTGGTGGGCGGCCTCGGCATGGCCCCCGGCCTCTGCGTGGGGCCGGAGTACTGCATGGCCCAGGCCACCCACGGCTCTGCCCCGGATATCGCAGGGAAAAATATCGCCAATCCCTATGCGATGATCATGTCCGGGCAGATGCTTCTCTCCTGGCTTGCCAATCTGAAGGGGGATGCGAACGGCATACGGGCTGCGACAGATGTAGAAAACGCTCTATGCCGGATTCTGGCGGAGAAAACATCCGTCACCCCGGATCTGGGCGGCACTGCCAGTACCCAGGAAATGGGCCGCGCAGTGTGCCGGGCCCTGCTGAAGCATACGGTTTAACGAAAGGCAGCGGCAGGGGAATAAACGTACCACAGAGGAGGGGATGCCGGAACGGCATCCCCTCCCTGCTGCTGAAAAAGTCTGCTGCCTTTGATAACGACCTGCACCGCGGAGAGGGGCCGCCGGCCCGGCCCCGTTGGCCGGCGGAAGCCGCTTCCCCTGCGGCACTCCGGAAAACTATCCAAAAAGCAGGTATTCCGCCGCCGATTTTTGGTCTCTCTTCCGCTTGACGATTTCCTGCGGCGGTGTTATAGTCGGCACAGTTGAAAAGGTGCAGCTGCGCCTTTTCAACTGTGCTGGCTGTCCTGCCGGCGCACTCTATCATTTGGATTTTTCCGGATCCGGCGGTGCTCCGGATACCACCTTCCAAACAAATCGAGGTTGATCACCATGAAAATCTTAATCAGTCTGTCGGCTGCCCTCATTGGGGGGCTGCTCATGTCCCGTCTGGCCAAGCGCCTGAAGCTGCCCGCCGTCACGGCTTACCTAGTGTCGGGACTGCTGCTGGGCCCCTTCTGTATCGGCGCCCTCCAGATTGAAGGCCTGGGCTTCACCTCCATGGAAGCGGTGGAGCATTTGAACATGATCTCCCAGGTAGCCCTGGGCTTCATCGCCTTCACCATCGGCAACGAATTCCGGGTCAGCCAGCTAAAGGCCATGGGCCGCCAGGCCATTACCGTGGGCATTTTGCAGGCGGTGACCGCCACTGCGCTGGTGGACGCGGCACTGATCCTGCTGCATATGATCTGCCCGGACGTCATCCCGGTCTCTTCCGCCATCACCCTGGGCGCCATTGCCGCCGCGACCGCCCCTGCCGCTACGCTGATGGTAGTCCGCCAATACAAGGCGGACGGGCCCATGACCCGGCTGCTGCTGATGGTGGTTGCCATTGACGATGCGGTGGGGCTGGTGCTGTTTTCCGCCTCCTTCGGCGTCGCCATGGCCCTGGAGAGCGGCACCATCAGCGTTGTCACCGTGCTGGTGGAACCGGTTGTGGAAATCATCCTCTCCTTGCTGCTGGGGGCGGCGGCGGGGCTGGCCCTGTACTGGGTGGAGCAGTTTTTCCACTCCCGCAGCAAACGTCTTTCCATCTCCATCGGCTTTGTCCTGCTGACGGCAGGGCTGTCCATGGAGGAGTTCGAGATCGGCGGCATCCACTGCGGGTTCTCCCTGTTGCTGGTATGCATGATGACAGGCACCCTGTTCTGCAACATCTGCGACTTTTCCGAGGAACTGATGGCCCGCGTGGACAGCTGGACGGCACCGCTGTTTGTGCTGTTCTTCGTCCTCTCTGGCGCGGAACTGGATCTGTCTGTGCTGCGGAACCCCTCTGTCCTGCTGATTGGCGTGATTTACACCCTCGTCCGCTCTCTGGGCAAGTACTTAGGGGCCTATGGCAGCTGTGCTGTGACCGGCTGCTCCGAATCCATCAAGAAATACCTGGGGATTACGCTGCTGCCCCAGGCCGGCGTGGCCCTGGGCATGGCGATTACTGCCCAAAGCCTCTCCGACGGCACGGTGGTGCGCAGCGTCGTCCTGTTCTCCGTCCTGGTCTATGAGTTGGTGGGCCCGGCCTTGACCAAGCGGGCCCTTCTGGCCGCCGGCGAGATCAATCCTGAGGGCCGGACCTCCGCCCGGAAAAAGGCGGCCTGAAACAGCGTCCCCCTCCCCGCCCCCTGCCCAAGGAAGCGGCAGACACCCCACAATCCAAAAGACCGGCGGCATCCCGAACGGGATGCCGCCGCTATTTCCGGCTCTTGCCATTCCGGAAGCCATATAGTATACTAAAAAGCAGATTCTGACATCGACAAAGGAGCGTTTCAAACATGTGGAAGAAGCTATGTGCCGGAGCGGCAGCCCTGCTGGCGCTGATTGCGGTAACTGCGCTGATTTGGCTACTGATCCCCCAGCGGCAGATACCCTCCGTGCTGGAGAGCCTATCTACGAACCCGGAAGATGTGGGTGCCTGGGACAATGTCATCGCCTATGTGCCGCTGGACGACCGCACCGACAACCTGGAGGACGTGGTCTATCTGGCGGAGGCTTCCGGTTACCAGGTGGTGCTCCCCCCCGGGGACAGCTACTGCACCAAGCTGGACGGACAGGAGCCCAACAGCAGCGGCAGCCAGTACGGCGACCGGGAGACCCTGTTCCAATGGGTGCAGGACATGGAGGCCCGGGGCTGCAACTTGTACCTGCTGTCCCTTGATCAGATGTTTTCCGGGGGACTGGTAAACTCCCGTTCCGTCAGCGAACCGGCGGATCTGGTTTTCCCGGACGGCTCCGTCATGAGCGAGACAGAGGCCTTTGACCAGTTTATCTTTTCCCTGTCGGAGAACCCCGAAAACCGTATCTATCTCTTTGACAGCGTAGTGCGTCTTGCCTCTACCGTAGGCTACCAGGGCTTCGGCCTTACGGAATACTACGCCCTGCGGCTCTATGGCATGGAGCCCCGGCCCACCCTAGAGGGAGAGGATCTGACCCTGGAGAACGTCTTTGCCGCCTATCCCTACGGCGCGGACGGCGTTACCCCTGCCCAGGAGGGCATGGAAGAGGCCTACCGGGCCAATCTGACGGACGGGATGATTGATGACTACCTGGGCGTCCGGATGCGGAAGCTGCGGCTGACGGACTACGTGATCTCCGCCCTGAAAACCGCGCCCCACAATAATATCCATCTGCTCATCGGTATTGACGACTCCTCCAACACCACCAATATCCAATACAATGAACTCCACTACATTGCCAAACAGGCAGGCCGGGGCAGCACCCTTCTGACGGGGCTGGACAGCCTGGCCCGCCTGCTGGTGGGCCAGATTGCCCGGGACCGCTATGACCATCAGGTCAAGACTTATCTCCGGTATATCGGCGGCAGCCAGAGCGTCCCCTCCTCCGAATACGACCTTTACACCCTGGAAAAGACAGTGGATCTCCACATGGATCTCTTCCAGGCCCAGCGGGTCCCAGAGGATGAGGCGGAATTACAGCTTTTGGTGATGACCGCGCCGGAGGATCCGGCAAAGGCATTGGACTACTGCGAGGAGATGGTCTCCCAGCTGGAGTACAACGCCCAAAACCGGATTCCCACCATCCTGCTGGAGGCCAGCAACAACACCTACGGCGATATGCTGGAGGACATGCTCCTGGAACGGGTGGATTTCGCCAACCTGCTGGCCTTCGCCGGGAAATACGACCAGGCCAACGTCACCGGCGCGGCCTTTGCCATGGGCTTCTCCCGATATTTGTATCTGGCCTGCCGGGAGGAGAAGGACGATGCCTGCGACATCGCCCAGATCCGGCAGATGGCCAACTCTATGGCCCTGACCTACCCCTATATCCTCCACACCCGGCAGGAACTAAACCAGTTTATCGAACTGCTGCGGGGCAATTACAACAACCTCCTGCCCAATCCAATCCGGGACAGGCTGGTGCAGGGCAAACTGGAACGGGCCTTCCTGCCCCGGTGTGAAAAGGTGCTGGATAATCTGCGGGGCACCCGCCTCATCACCTCCCTGGCCCCTTATGCGGAAAAGGAAATCGGGGATGTCTCTATCCGGGATCCCTATTTCCCCTGGAACCGCACCTTTGAAGTCTCCTTTACCATTGACGTGGCGCCTCTGGCGTCTGCCGGATCATAAGGTTGAAAAACATCGGACTGATTTTCTCAATGGCCAGGCAGGGTCTCCCGTTATGCGCGGCATATTCGCCGGAGGATGGCGCTATGCAAACCGGCTGTTTTCCGGCAGCGGCGGTTTGCCCCTATTCAAAAAGGGCAACGATGCTTTTGTAAGCTGATTGGCGGAAAAAACAGGCGCAGGGATCCCGGATAAACCTGACAGCGGGCGCAGCCTTTTGGCTGCGCCCGCTGTTTATCATTCTTTCGGTAATATCTGTCACATTTTATACGCCCTGTATACCTCACGGCGGGTATAGCCCTTTACCGGGGCAAAGAACTCCTCCGGCAGGGCCGCCACCGGATCCCCGGGCTTGGCGCCCTTAGGCAGCAGGCCCTTCCCGAAGCACCAGTCCATAGCCCCCCAATAGGGATCCTGCCGCTTTCCAGTCCTGCGGATCTCCTTCCACCGGCGGCCCAGGGCCTCTTCCTTCGGGGCCAGCAGCATCGCCAACTCCCCCTGGGTCATGGGATCCTCCAGGCGGAGGCAGTTGTCGGAATAGACAATGGCCCGCTCCCGCTGGAGCCGCTCCAGCTTCTCAAAGAGGGGATCCTCCCTGCCCAGATCCGCAAAGGGGCTTTCCGCCATCAGGGTGTCCACCGTGACCACCTGATAGCCGTAGGATCGGAGCAACTCCAGCTGCTTCTGCAAGCCGAAGGCCACTGGCGTCCTCTTGCCCATGTTGTAGCCGTCCTTCTGGAAGATAATCTGCCCGCAGAAAAACGCCGGATCCTTCTCCAGGGCCTTCCGCATGGGCTCCACCATAGCGTCCACCTCCGCCTGGAGGGCCGCCTCCGGGTCGTTCAGGGTGGAGGGCAGCCAGCCAGCCCCGTCAAAGGAGGCGGCCAGGTACTGGTAGCCCATCCGGTCGCAGACATCATAGCTGGTAAAGCCGTCCTGCATCCGATCCACGTAGTGGGGCGGGCGGTGCATAGCCAGGGCGCAGCCGTAGCGGTCCTTCATGAGGCTGTCCAGCTTCTGGAGATCCTCCACCGCCTTGTCCATGCTGCCAAGGTACACCCGGGCCCCATAGACAAAGGGCTTCTTGCCAAAGATGATGTGACGGTAGCCGTGGCTGGTAATTTGGTGCCCCTCATCCAGCATCCGGCGGATCAGGCGGTCATTGTGGACTGCGCCGCCTTTGCTGTCCTGGTTGATATCGGGATAGTGATCATATTTGACGCCTCCCCAGGCGGCGCTGCCTACCTTCCCCGCCTTGTCGGGATAATTCTCGCTGGTGTCGCCCACCACGTCAAAGGTGCCCTTGGCCCCAAACTCCGCCAGGGTGTCCAACAGCACGTCGGTGAGGGATTTCCCGCCAAAGCGGTCGGGGGCGGCGGGGATGTCCATAGGCCCGTCGTCAAAGGTCATGGCGCAGATGCGCCGGCCCGTTTTCACCCGCTCTATCCGGCGGGTATAGCTGAGGCTGTGCTTTTCCGCCGGGGCAATGATCTTTTTGACAATCCGTTTGCCCCTTTTTCCGATTTTCACAATCAGCGACATAATTTGGTCTCCTTCTCTTCCGTGATGACATCTTGTAATTTTATCTGTTTTATCTGGGCTTGATAACCAAATCCTGGGCCAGGCATTTCAGGGCAAAGGCCCCCCATTTCACATAGGCCCCAGGGCCCGCGCCGGTTTTCCGGCGCTTGTTCAGCTGGCTCCGGGCGGTGTACCACGCTCTGCTCCGCCGCCCGGAAATCCGGGCCTCTCCCGCCAGCAGCGCCGTCTTCGCCGCCGCCAGGGTCAGTGCCTCCGCCTCCACAGCGGTGACGCCGTTCCCAATCTCCTGGGGCAGATGGGCGTCGCTTCCGGCGAAGGGCCGGAGGCCATGGGCGCGGGCAAAGGCCTCCGCCAGGGCGTTGGCCTGACGGATTTTCCGATCCGCCCGGCCGTTCCAGACCTCTGCCCCATCCAGCAGGGGGACGATGGGCTCCAGCCGCGCCGCATCCCGGGAGCGCTCAAAGGGATGGGCCAGCACCGCCAGGCCCCCCTGGCCGTGGATGATGTCTACAGCCTGCCGGAGAGACCAGGCTTTCACCGGTCCGGTGACAAACAGCCCCAGCAGATGGCCGTACTCCGTGGACACCTCCACCCCAGGGATCAGCAGGAAATCCGGGAACACCGGCGGATCCGTCAGGGCCAGATCGTGGTCGCAGACGGCAGCGCCGCTGAGCCCGGCGGCCCTGGCCCGCTCCACAATCTCCGCAAGGCTCATGCATCCGTCCGGCGACCGGCAGGAGTGGACGTGCAGATCCAGACGCAGTTCCATGGCTACCTCCTAAAAAGCGTATTGCGCAGGTATTTCCGCATAGGGGCCGGATCATCCCGGAAGGACAGCGCCTCCTTTGCCCGGAACAGATCCGCCATCCCCTGGAAGAACTTCCCCGGCCGGCCCCGGCGGAGATAATCCAGCATGGCCGCGCCGTCATTCAGCAGGAACCGCATCCGCACGCCGGTGCGGTAGTCGTGAGGATCATATGCCAGGGTTTCTCCTGCCGCCGCCTGGGCATAGCGCCAGGCAAAGGGGCTTTCCGCGCAGGCGGTCATGGGAAAACTGCCCCAGACCCTGGGATTGACCTCCAGCACATAAGGGCCCTTGAATTCCACCATGGCCATGCCCACAAAGCCGAAGGAGGACAGCAGGCGGTAGGCCTGATCGATCATGCCTGCGTCGTAAAAACTCTCGCAGCAGGTGGAAGGCCCTCCCGCCGCAGGGAACTCCCGGATCCGGCGGTGACAGAGGGCGCAGACCAGGCGGCCCTCCCGATCCAACAGGAGGCTGACCCCGGCGCCGTCCCCGGACACCTGCTCCTGGACAATAGGATTGGGGTCGTACCGCTCCATGGCGGCAAGGCCGCTCCGGTATTCCGCCAGGCTGCCCGCCACAACATAGCGGTTCCGGGCCTTCAGCCCGAATTTCTCCCCGCAGTGGGGCTTAATCACCACCGGGTAAGCCTCCGGCTTCCCCTCATACTGCCTGGGAACGGGGATACCCAACTCCCGGCAGCGGCTGTGGACTGCCTCCTTGTCATTGAGCTGATCCAGCACCTCCGGCGGAGCGACCAGAAAGTCGCAGATTTTGGAGAATTCCTCCCGCCGCCGGGACACCATCTGCAGCGTGGCGGCCCCGACGCAGAACAGCACCGGATGGCCGTACTCCCCCAGCAGTTCCAGTAAGCGGTCCCCGTACTCCGGCTCCTCCGGGGCGGCGGCAATCCGATGGCCCCGGGCCACATAGCGGGAGGAGAATACCGGCGGATCCGGGAAATCCCACCTCCCTGCCTGCACCGCCGCCACCTGATACCCGGCACGGCCCAGGGTCCTGGCGGCGGCAATGGAGGAACGGTATTTCGCGTCTGTCAGCACCACGGTTCCCATAGACGGCCTCCTGTCTTTTGAAACTGAGACAGATTATAGCAAAGACAGCAGGCAATTACAAGCGGTTATCAATCCTGTTTCAAAGAAACGGCAAGGAATTCCGCAAAAAGAGGGCTTTTTTTGTGAAAAATGCCTTGACGGCAGGGCAGAATCGTCGTATGGTAAGGAAGGGGAGAAATGGAGCGGCTTTCCAGCCTGCTCCTGTCCCCAATATCAAGAGGAGGAGATTTTTCATTATGGGCTGTTTTTACTGCGATGAACACCACGAGGGCCGGGAATCCCTGATGTTCCCTGTGGGCGAAATGACAGGCGGCGTCCTGTACCTGTTCAAGGATCAGACCCACAAGGGCCGCTGCGTGCTGGCGCTGAAGAACCACCGGAAGGAGATTTTTGAGTGCGATCCCCAGGAGTTGGCCAATTTCACCACCGATCTGGCCCGGGCCACCCAGGCTGTGAAGGATCTGTGGGGCTGCGACAAAATCAACATTGGCTCCTACGGCGACACCAATCCCCACCTGCATTTCCATATTGTCCCCAAATACGAGGGCGGCGCGGAATTCGGCGGCAGCTTCCAGATCAGCTATCCGGAACCCACCTTCCTCAGCGACGGTGAATATCAGGAGATGATCACCGCTTTGAAGGACAAGCTGGGCATTTAACCCCTCCATCGCAAACACAGCCGGGCGCTGGCGCGCCGGAACAGAAGGAGTTTTAATATGCTGACACCTGATATTCAGAAGGCCTACACGGCGATCCTGCGGGAGGAACTGGTTCCCGCCACCGGATGCACTGAGCCCATCTCCCTGGCCTATGCCGCCGCGTCCCTGCGGGAGACCCTGGGCGGCATCCCCCAGCGGATTCTGGCGGAGGTCTCCGGCAACATTGTGAAAAACGTAAAAAGCGTGGTAGTCCCCAACACCGGCGGGCTGAAAGGCATCCAGGCTGCCATTGCCGCCGGCGCAATGGCGGGCAAAGCCGATCAGGGCCTGCAGGTCATCTCCAGCATCCCCAAGGAGCAATACCCGGCTATCGCGGCCTATGCGGGAAGCGGCGCCATCCGGGTGGCCTGCTCCGATACCCCCCGCCTGCTGGACATCCGCCTCACCGGATGGCTGGAGGATCACCAGGCCCTGGTCCATATCGCCAACAACCACAGCAACATCGTTCGGATTGAAAAAGACGGGCAGGTCCTTGCAGAAAAGCCCGTCAGCGATTCCCCGGAGGATGGGCTGACCGACAAAAGCTTTTTGAATCTGCGGGACATCCTCACCTTTGCCAATGAAGTGGATCTGAGCCTGGTCTCCCAGGTCCTGGACCGCCAGATCCAGTGCAACAGCGCCATTGCGGCGGAGGGCCTGCAAAACAGCTGGGGCGCCAACATCGGCTCCACCCTTTTAAAAGAGTACGGGGACGATATCAAGGTAGAGGCCCGGGCCTGGGCCGCCGCCGGAAGCGACGCCCGCATGAGCGGCTGCGAAATGCCGGTGGTGATTATCTCCGGCTCTGGGAACCAGGGCATGACCGCCTCCCTGCCGGTAATCCGCTACGCCAAGAAGCTGGGGGCCACCCAGGAACAGCTTTACCGGGCGCTGCTGGTCAGTGACCTTGTGACCATCTACCAGAAGGCAGGCATCGGCCGCCTCTCCGCCTACTGCGGCGCCGTCAGCGCCGGCGTTGGCGCAGGCGCGGGCATCGCCTATCTACACGGGGCGGATTTTGAAGGGATCTCCCAGACCATCATAAACGCCGCCGCCATAATCTCCGGCACCATCTGCGACGGCGCGAAGCCCTCCTGCGCCGCCAAAATCGCCGCCGGTGTGGACGCCGGGATTCTGGGCTACCAGATGTACCGGAACGGACAGGCTTTCCACGGCGGCGACGGCATCCTGGCCAAAGACGCCGACAGTACCATTGCCAACATCGGTGTTCTGGCGAAGCAGGGGATGCAGGAAACCGACCGTACCATTCTCCAGATTATGACCAAGGATCCATAAGGCAGCGCGTCCCCTCCGGCCGGGCCGGAGGGGACATCGTTTCCCTGCACTCTGCGCAGCGGCCGCCCGCCGTTGGCGGATAAAGGCAGCGCACGCTTTGCGCAAAGTGTTTCCCGTGCATGGAAGATAAGTTGCCCTGCGGGGGCAGGAGACGCCCCTTCGGAGAGTGCCAGGGAAAAACCGATTGAACTGCTCTGCCGCCTGCGGGCGGCAGCCTTTTGCAGAGGGCCGGCCGGTTTTTCCAACAGGGGCCGCAAAAACGGCAAAACGCCCTGCGGACGCATCCGCAGGGCGTTTATGTATCCCTCTTATTCCTCGGGGACAATCGCGCCGTTGGGGCAGGTATCGCTGCAGGAACCGCAGTCCAGGCAGGCACCGGCGTCAATGACGTACTGGTCATCGCCCTGGCTGATAGCGCCGGCGGGGCAGGCGTCAGAGCAAGCGCCGCAGCTGACACAGGCAGAAGTAATCTTATAGGCCATGGTCGCACCTCCATTAGAATTGTACTCTTATTGTAGCATACAATTCCAAAAATGCAAGGGCTTTGTGAAAGATATCACGCAAAATTTTTCGAAACCCACACACCGGCCTTCCCGGGGCGGGAGAGGCGCCGCCGCTGTTCATCGTTTGTTTTCAAATTAGTCAAAGAAAGTCAAAAATAATCCCTTGACATTTCCCCAGGCCGTGGTATACTGACATTGTCAAAAGGTTAAAGAAAGTCAAAGTCAAATATGAATTGACTTTTGGAAAGGGATGGTTCCATATGGGTATTTCCGATTTGATCGCCAGCTTCCTTCAGGAGAGCCTGAACGAGGCGGAGGACGGCGTACTGGAAATCCAGCGCAGCGATCTGGCCCAGCGGTTCAACTGCGTGCCCAGCCAGATCAACTACGTGATGAGCACCCGGTTCTCCCCGGAGCGGGGCTACATTGTGGAGAGCCGCCGGGGCGGCAACGGGTATATCCGCATCACCCGGGTGCGGGTAGACCGGGAAACCCTGCTGATGCACGTGATCAATTCCCTGGGCAGGCATGTTGACCTGCCCTCGGCCCGGGCGATTCTCAGCAACCTGGCCCAGTCGGGCGCGGTGGACGAGGCCGTCTGCCAGGCCCTTCTGGCGGCGGTCGGCGACAAGGCTCTGTGGGCTGTCGCCCGGGAAGATCGGGACACCGTGCGGGCAGATATCATGAAAAATGTCCTGATTTTACAGGTTTAGGCACATTTCTTGAAAATCCGGCTAACCCGGAATGGATTTTTCCCTGTCAACTCAAAATATATTGATCTTAATAGGAGGTATTCGATTATGAAATGCGAACATTGCGGAAAGAATGAGGTATCCTTCCTTTACCAAAGCAACATCAACGGCCATGTGGAGGAAAAACATCTCTGCGCCCAGTGCGCCGAAAAACTGGGGTACTCCCAGCGGGTGGCCGCCCAGAGCCAGCGGCTCATGCAGGGCCTCTTCCACGACAGCTTTTTCCACGACAGCATCTTTGACGATTTCCCCTCCCTTCTGGGCCGGATGAACCGTTTCCTGGAGGATCCCTTTGACGACTTCTTCACGGAAATGCCCGCCCTCACGGCGGCACCCGCCCGGCAGAAGGAGGCGGAGGCCGCCAAGCCCGGCAATCTGGTGGAGCCGGAGGAGCAGGGGCGGTTCTCCTATCTGCGGCAGCTAAACGCCCTGAAACTGGAGATGAAAAAAGCTGTCCACCAGGAGAATTTCGAACGGGCGGCAGAACTGCGGGATGAAATCCGCAGCCTGGAGGCCCAACACAAGGAACAAAAGGAAAGCCGGTAATCCCGGCCAAAGGAAAGGCGGACGAAAGCATATGAATGAACGGAAATTTACCCCCCGGGCCGAGGAGTCCCTGCGGCTGAGCCAGGAAGCCGCAGGAGAACTGGGCCACGGCTACGTGGGCACGGAGCACCTGCTCCTGGGCCTGATCCGGGAGGAGGACGGCATCGCCCATACGGTCCTCACAGAGGCGGGCCTGACGGACGATATGATTGTGGAAATCATGAAAAAAAGCGTGGGCATGGGGCTCCCCGGCAGCAACCCTGCCCAGGGCCTCACCCCCCGGGCCCGCCGGGTGGTGGAGATCGCCATGGAGGACTCCGTCCGGGGCGGCTGCGCCTATATCGGCACAGAGCACCTGTTGGCAGGCCTCCTGCGGGAGGGCAACAACATGGCCGTCCGGATTCTCAAGACCGCCGGCGTGGACGCCCGCCGCCTCTATAGTGCCCTGATGCAAAAACTTAACGAATCCCCCCGGGGCGCCAAGCCTACCGACAGCAAGGCCACTCCCAAGGAGGATGGCGGCAAGGCCAAAAACCTCCGGGAGTTCACCCGGGACCTGACCGCCGACGCCCGGGCCGGACGGCTGGATCCGGTTATCGGCCGGGACGATGAAATCCAGCGGGTAATCCAGATCCTCTCCCGCCGGACCAAAAACAACCCCTGCCTCATCGGCGAGCCCGGCGTCGGCAAAACCGCCATCGCCGAGGGGCTGGCCCGGAAGATCGTCCTGGGGGACGTGCCGGAAGATCTGCTGGACAAGAAACTCCTCTCCCTGGATCTTTCCGGCATGGTGGCCGGGACGAAGTACCGGGGCGAGTTTGAGGAGCGTATCAAAAAGACCCTAGAAGAGGTCCGCCGGGCCGGGGACGTCATCCTCTTCATCGACGAACTCCATACCATCGTAGGCGCAGGCAGCGCGGAGGGGGCCGTTGACGCTGCCAACATCATCAAACCGGCCCTGGGCCGGGGCGAAATCCGGGTTATCGGCGCGACCACCCTGAACGAGTACCGGAAATATATCGAAAAGGACGCCGCCCTGGAGCGCCGGTTCCAGCCGGTGCAGGTGGGCGAGCCCTCCCGGGAGGCCTCCCTGGAGATCCTCCGGGGCCTCCGGGAAAAATACGAGCAGCACCACAAGCTGCAAATCACCGACGAGGCCTTGGAGGCTGCCGTATCCCTCTCCACCCGGTATATCAACGACCGTTTCCTGCCGGATAAGGCCATCGACCTGATGGACGAGGCCGCCAGCCGGGTGCGCATGGAGACGGAGGAACCCTCCGAGGAATTGAAGAGCCTGGAGGAAAAAATCGCCGCCCTGTCCAAGGACAAGGAGGCAGCCATTGAAAAACAGGACTATGAGACCGCCGCCCAGCTGCGGGACATTGAGCGCAACTATCAGGAGCAGATTGACCAGGAGCGGGACAAGCGCCGCAAAAGCGGCGCACAGCACCGGCCCGTGACGGAGGAGGACATCGCCGCCGTGGTGTCCGGCTGGACAGGCATCCCCGTCACCCGCCTGACGGAGGACGAGGGCCAGCGGCTCCTGAACATGGAGGAAACCCTCCACCAGCGGGTGGTGGGCCAGGATGAAGCCGTGGCGGCGGTGGCCCGGGCTATCCGCCGGGGCCGGGTAGGCCTGAAGGATCCTAAGCGGCCCATCGGCTCCTTCCTCTTCCTGGGCCCCACCGGCGTCGGGAAGACGGAACTCTGCAAATCCTTGGCGGAGGCCATGTTTGGCGACGAGGCCGCCATGATCCGCATCGACATGTCCGAGTATATGGAGCGGCATACGGTCTCCCGCCTCATCGGCTCCCCTCCCGGCTACGTCGGCCACGAGGAGGGCGGCCAGCTGACGGAAAAGGTCCGCCGCAAGCCCTACTCCGTGATCCTCTTTGACGAGATTGAAAAGGCCCATGAGGACGTGTGGAATATCCTCCTGCAAATCCTGGACGACGGCCGCATCACCGACTCCCAGGGCCGGACGGTGGACTTCAAGAACGCGGTCATCGTCATGACCAGCAACATCGGCGCAAAAGCCCTCACCGCCTCCTCCGGCAAGCTGGGCTTCACCTCCGAGGATCGGGATGCCGATCCCGGCGCGGAGCAGGCCTTCCGGCAGGCCCGGGAAACCGTCCTGGCGGAACTGCGGCAGACCTTCCGTCCGGAGTTTTTGAACCGGATTGACGACATCATCGTCTTCCGCGCCCTGACAGAGGCGGACATCCGGGAGGTGGCCCGTCGGATGCTGCAAACCGTCTCCCAGCGGATGGAGGCCATGGGCATCCATCTGGACGCCAGCGAGGAAGCCGTAACGGAACTGGCCAAAAAGGGCTTTGATCCCAAGTACGGCGCACGCCCCCTGCGGCGGGCCATCCAGAGCAAGGTGGAGGACGCCGTAGCGGAACGGATGCTGGACGGCACCCTGCAGGCCGGCGACACCGCAAAGCTGACTGTGGAGGACGAAACCCTCAAGGTCACAAAATAAAATCACTTCCCAAAACCGCCCGTGAGCAAATCACGGGCGGTTTGCGTATCGGGACAGCCGCCGGCTACGGGCTCCCTGCCCTTCTCCGCAAGATTTTCTCCTGAAAACCCTCTTTTCCCGAAAAAAAGTACATACTATAGCCAGCATAGCCCGGGGCTGCCGGGCCGTGTGGCATACAAGGGCGGCCTCTTTGCGGCCCCAGCGGTCTCCGCTTTTTTCCGGCCCAAGACAGCGGCGCCCCAGAAGGAGACACCCTTCGACTTGATTTATTCATATTTTTCCTGTATGCTATGAGTCATCATAAAGTAGAATACCGTCTTTTTCCCCCGATCCCCTACGGACGGCCCTGTGTCTACCATCAGAAAGGAGCGGCCATTATGGCGTTTTTCTTTAATTTCAACCCCGGCGGCTTTGGCGGGGCGTTCAACCCCGGCAACTTTCAAAACGGGGAGGGCGGCTTCACGCCCCCGCCCCCCAAGGCCCGCAAACCCAGGAAGCCCATTGGCAACGCTTTCAGCCGGGTAATCCTCAATCTGGCGGTAACGCTGGCCTTTGCCCTGGTCTATTTCTATCTGGAACTGCCTGCCCTGAACTTCCACGCGGAGGAATTCTACCTCTTCCTCTTCCTCATCTGCGCCGTCTACTGCCTCTGTGCCGTGTTCACCTCCGGTTTCCAGGGGGACGGCCCCAAGGGGTACTTCCACTTTGTGAAAAAGCAGTGTACCATCCCCTTCCTGACCGTCACCGCCCTGATCATCGTCGTGGCCATCGGCTCCCTGGCCTCCTGGGTGGTGCTGCGTGCCGGCAGCTACAGTAAACTCCTGCCTCTGGAGACCGGCGACTTCGCCGCCGAGGTGGAGGAGATCCGCTATGACCAGATCCCCATGCTGGACGCGGACTCTGCCGCCCAGCTGGGCACCCGGAAGCTGGGCGAACTGGCGGACATGGTGTCCCAGTTTGAAATCCTCCCCACCTATACCCAGATCAACTACAAGGGCCGCCCCGTCCGGGTCACCTCCCTGCGCTACGGGGATCTGATCAAGTGGTTCACCAACCGGGGCCAGGGCCTGCCTGCCTATCTCATCATCGACATGGTGAGCCAGGAAGCGGAAGTGGTCCGCCTGGAGGAGGGCATGAAGTACACCGTTGCCGAGCACTTCGGCCGGAACCTCTACCGCCACCTCCGCTTCAACTACCCCACCATGATGTTCGACGACCCGGTCTTTGAGATTGACGAGGAGGGCACGCCCTACTGGGTCTGCTCCCGGCTTGTCAAGACCATCGGCCTCTTCGGCGGCATAGACGTGTCCGGCGCGGTGCTGGTCAACGCCGTTACCGGCGAGAGCACCTATTATGAACAGGTCCCCAGCTGGGTGGACCGGGTGTATTCCTATGACATCATCATGCAGCAGTACAATTACTACGGCATGTACCACAACGGCTTCCTGAACTCCATCTTCGGCCAGAAGGACGTGACCGTTACCACCGAGGGCTGGAACTATATCGCTATCGGCGACGACGTGTATATGTACACCGGCGTCACCTCCGTCACTTCCGACCAGTCCAACATCGGCTTCATCCTCTCCAACCAGCGGACCAAGGAGACCAAGTTCTATCCCTGTGCCGGCGCCACGGAAAATTCCGCCAAGGAGTCCGCCCAGAGCCAGGTGCAGCAGATGCGCTATCAGGCCACCTTCCCCCTGCTGCTGAATATCGCCGACCAACCCACCTACTTCATGGCCCTGAAAGGCGCGGACGGCCTTGTGAAGATGTTCGCCATGGTCAACGTCCACCAGTACGACATTGTCTCCACCGGCGCGACGGTTGCCGAGTGCGAAAGCAACTACCGCCAGACCCTGGCCAGCCGGGGCATCATCGACGACGATGACACGGATCTGAACGCCCCCAACAAGGCGGACGTGCTCACGGACACCGTTTCCGGCGTCATTGCGGATATCCGCTCCGCCGTCATCAGCGGCACCACCCAATACTTCCTCCTGCTGGAGGGCGGTGAGGACTATTTCCAGCTGAGCGCCGGAGATCTGCCTCTGGCGGTGCTGCTGAACGTGGGCGACTCCGTGGAAATCTCCTTCTATCCCGCCGCAGGCGGCGTATCCCTGCCCGCCTTTGACGTAAAACTGGATCAGGCCGGAACCCCTTTCCGCACCTCCCCCGTCCAGAGCGCCCCGGGGGATTCAGCCCCGGCTGAAGCGATTACCGGAGTCAGAGAACCCGCGGCATAACGCTAAAATTTGGGCCCCGGCTTTCGCCGGGGCCCTCTTCTTGTTGTTGACATCTATGCAGTCGCCGGATATACTGGACAGCAAAAAAAGGAGCGTGAGACATATGGAACTGACCCTCAACAGCGCCGTCATGGGAGTGGAGACCTCCGGTATCCGGCGGTTCACCGCTTTGGCTCGGTCTATCCCCGGCGCCCGGACCCTCACCATCGGCGAACCGGATCTGGACACCCCCCTGCCTCTCCGGGAGGCGGCGAAAGCTTCCCTGGATGGGGGCGATACCCACTATCCCCCCAACAACGGCTATCCCTATCTACTGGAGTCCCTCTCCCGCTTTGAAAAAGACGCCCACAGCCTGGCCTACGCCCCGGAGGAAATTATCGTCACCGTAGGGGCCACGGAGGGGATTTTCATCGCCCTGTCCACGATTCTGAACCCCGGGGACGAGGTGATCATCCCCACCCCGGCTTTCAGCCTGTACGGCTCCATCACCCGGCTCTGCCGGGGGACGCCGGTCTTCCTGCCTACGGAGAAAACCCGTTTCCAGATTGACCCCGCCGCCCTGAAGGCCGCCGTCACCCCCCGGACCAAGGCCCTGGTGCTGACCTCCCCCAATAACCCCACCGGCTGCGTCTATACCCGGGAGACACTGGAGGCCGTCCACGCCGTCCTGCGGGACAAGCCTATCTTTGTCCTCTGCGATGATGTATACAGAGCCCTGATTTATACAGACAGCTATCACAGCTTTGCGGAATTCGGGGACATGCGGGATCGGATCATCGTGGTCAACAGTTTCTCCAAGCCCTATGCCATGACCGGCTGGCGGGTGGGCTGGTGTATGGCGGACCGGCCCGTCAAGGAGCGGATGCAGGTATTCCACCAGTACGCGGTGGTGTCTGTCCCGGCCTTTGTGCAGCGGGCCTGCGCCGCAGCCCTGGAGACCGATACCGCCACTACAGCCGCCCTCTTCCGAAAACGGCGGGATGACGTATACCTCCGCCTGACTGCCATGGGCCTGGAAACGGAGCTCCCCGACGGGGCCTTCTACTTCTTCCTCAACATCGGGAAATTCGGCCTTGGCTCGGAGGCCTTCTGTGAAAAAATGCTGCGGGAGGGCCTGGTGGGCCTTCTCCCCGGCATCTAT
Source organism: uncultured Oscillibacter sp. (assembly GCA_910584995.1). GTDB lineage: Bacteria > Bacillota > Clostridia > Oscillospirales > Oscillospiraceae > Oscillibacter. The sequence continues at coordinate 48,311 of CAJUDW010000004.1, forward strand.
TTCGGCACAGAAGGCTACGTCCGGCTCTCCTACTGTTACTCGGATGAGGATCTGCGGGAGGGCCTGGATCGGATGGAGGCTTTCCTGAAAACCCTTTAAACGGAAAAGGAAACGGTAGCCGGCTATGCCGGCCACCGGTTCTGTCTTTCTGAAAACGATCCCCAGGGGCTTCGCCGCCGGCGGCGAAGCCGGACAATCCCGGCAGGCCGCGTGTATGCGCCGCACTGCCCCGGGATACAGGAAACCTCTCCCACAAAAAAGCGGCTTTGCCGCTTTTTTGTATTTACAGTATATGTACCGACTCCGGATCGAACACCAGGGAGCACTCCTCCCCTACCTGGTAAATCCGTTTGTTCTTCGGGTTGTAGTCCGTCAGCTTTACCAGGGTGTTGCCCACCATTACATGGTAATTCTGATAGGAGCCCATAAAACAGGACAGTATCACCTTGCAGGGCAGCCCGCCCTGCTCCGCCAGATAGGCGGATTCCGGACGCAGCACCACCGTGTACTCCTCCCCAATGCGCATCCCCTCCTTAGAGGGGACCCGGGCCTTGCTGTTCCCCACGTCCAGCAGGGCGTGGTCGCCGTCGGTGCCGGTCATCATGCCCTTGAGGAAGTTGGCCTCGCCGATGAAGTCTGCCACAAACTCGTTGACCGGGTGGTAGTAGATCTCCTGGGGCGTACCCATCTGGGCCACAACACCGTGGTTCATAATGATGATGTTGTCGGAGAGGGCCATGGCCTCGCTCTGGTCGTGGGTGACATAGATAGCGGTGATGCCCACCTCCTGCTGGATGCGGCGGATCTCCGTCCGCATGGAGACACGGAGTTTGGCGTCCAGGTTGGAGAGGGGCTCGTCAAACAGCAGTACGCTGGGCTCGATGACCAGTGCCCGGGCCAGGGCCACCCGCTGCTGCTGTCCGCCGGAGAGCTGGTTGGTCATGCGGCCCTCCATGCCGGTCAGTTCCACCAGATCCAGAATCCGCATGACACGGCTGTGAATCTCCTCCTTGGGCACCTTCCGCAGTTTCAGGCCGTAGGCCACGTTGTCAAACACATTGTAATGGGGCAGCAGCGCATAACTCTGGAACACCATGGCGGTGTCCCGCTTGTTGGGAGTGAGGGCATTGATGGCCTCTTCCCCAAGGTAAATCTCCCCCTCGTCCGGGCTCTCGAAGCCCGCAATCATCCGGAGAGTTGTGGTCTTGCCGCAGCCGGAGGGCCCCAGCAGCGTTACAAAGGAGCCCGGCTCAATAGTCAGGGAGGTGTCCTTTACCGCATAGAAATCCTTGCCGCTCTTGGGATCCTGGTAAATCTTTGAAATCCTCTCCAGGCGCACGCCCTTTTTCATCTTGGACATAACTCAATCCTCCTTGATTTTCCGGCTTGTGCCGAAGAACTTGATAAAGAGATTCATCAACAGCACCGCACCATAGGTAATCATGATCAAAATGGTGGCGAAAGCGCAGGCAATGCTGTATGCGCCCTTCTCCGCAAACTCGTTGATCTGCACGGTAATCAGCAGGAACTGCGGCGTCACCAGCAGGATGATGGCGGAAATGGCGGTGATGGACCGGACAAAGGCGGTGACAAGGCCGCTGAGGAAGGAGTCCTTGATGAGAGGCAGGGTGACCGTCATAAAGACCTTGAAGCTGTCCGCGCCCAAGATCGGAAGAGCACACGTCTGAACTCCAGT
>CAJUDW010000004.1:50016-112391 GCA_910584995.1 uncultured Oscillibacter sp.
TAGGCGGACTCCTCAATGGATTTGTCAATCTGCCGCAGGGCGGAAATGCCGCTGCGGGTACCGGTGGGCAGGGAGCGGACCACAAAAACGATAATCAAAATGGCTGCACTGCCGTAAATACCGCCCAGCAGGCCGTTAGGGAGTATCCCGTTCAGTGCGCCCGCCTCCTGAACCACCTTTCCCCCCTCCACAACCGGGGAGGCAAAGACCGGCCAGCTGCTGCTGTGGAACAGGCCGCCGGAGAAACCCCGGATATAGCCAACGCCCAACACCGTGCCGGGAACGGCCATGGCCAGCATGGACACGGCCTCGATAAAGCCCTTGGCTTTGAATTTCCGCTTGACCACCAGATAAGAGATGATCATGGAGAGCAGCGCCGTGATGGGGGCGGCAATCAGGGACAGCACAAAGGAGTCCCGGAAGGCCTGGAGGCCCTTGTAGCGGGTGAACACCTGCCCGAACCATTTGAAGGTCAAAGGCGTGAACTTATATCCCCAGGTGGGGAACAGCGCCCCAATGGGGACGCAGAGGTACATCAGAATGACAAAGAAGGCCGCCAGGCCGCACAGGGCTGTCAGGGGCACGGTCACGCTCTTGTCCTCAATAAGCATCCGGCCCCGGGAGGCCTTGCCGGTAAGGGTCGCCGCCGTTTTGGCTTCCAGATAGTATTTTTGCACCGCGAACATGCAGAGGGTAATGGCCAGCAGCACCACGGCCATGGCCGCCGCGCCCTCCTTGTCGTAGGCGCCGGTGATCTGGAGATAGATGGTGGTGGCCAGGGTGTCGTAGGAGCCGCCGATGATCATGGGGTTGGCGAAGTCGGCAATGGACTCAATGAACGTCACCAAAAAGGCGTTACCCAGGCCCGGCAGCAGCAACGGCAGCGTCACACTGCTAAAAACCGTGGAGCGGCTGGCGCCCATATCCCGGGCCGCCTCCTCCAAGGAGGGGTCTATGTTCTTCAAAAGGCCTTTGAGCATCATGTAGCAGACCGGGAAGAAGGTCAGGGTCTGGACAATGACGATGCCCCAAAAGCCGTAGACACTGTTGTCATAAATCCCCAGCAAAAACCGGGTGATAAGGCCCGCTTTGCCGAACAGCATAATCATGGAGAGGGACAGCACAAAGGGCGGGGAAACTACCGGCAGCATGGAGACGACCTTGAAAAGCCCTCCCACCACGCGGCCGACTTTTACATATACTTCCACATAGGCGAACAGCAGCCCTACAACCGTGGACAGCAGCCCCACCAGAAAGCCCACTTTCAGCGTATTGCTGATGGCCCTGCGGAAGGTAGGCATAGCCATGATCTTCCGGAAGGTGGCCAGGGTAAATCCCTCTCCACCGTAGAAGCTATCCACCAGCAGGATGGCCAGGGGGTAGAGGATAAACAGCGTTAAAAACGCGATAAGGACCACAATTGTGCCCACCATGACAGGGTCTGCCATCAGTTTCTTCCGGTCCAAGGCAGCGCTTTGGCTTCTTGCCATAGGAGGACCTCCTTTCACACAGTTCACTTTTCTCCGTCCGCCTGTCAGCTGGCGGCCAGGGAGGGAATTCCAAAAAATGGCGTACTCCGAACCCCTCCGCCGGAAAACGGCGAAAGGGGATGGCGGTATGCGCCATCCCCCGCCGGGTAATCAGTTACTCCGTCTGGAAACGGTCGTCGCCGCCGCCCAAGGCGTTCATCACTTCCTCAATATAGGTGGTAATGTTGTTGGTAGCATCCTCGAAATCGTAATCCATGACGTTCTCGGGATCCAGGCCGAAGTCAGCGGCCTGCTGGGGCTGCTGGGCATTGTCAATCACCAGGAACTGGTAGGAACCGTTCTCCACAGCCAACTCCACGCACTCGGGAGACAGGGCATACTCAATCCACAGCTTGGCGGCATTGGGATGCTGGCAGCCCTTGAAGATGGCGGTAGCGCCGATCTCGAAAGAGGTGCCGCTGGAGGGGATCACCAGTTCAATGTTCTCGTAGCCGTTGTCCACGATCTGGGTAATGCCGTCATGGAGGAAGCCGATACCCACCACGCACTCACCGGTGCCCACGTTCTTGGAGGGGCCGGAACCGGACTTGGTGTAGACTTCGATGTTCTTGTCCAGATCCACCAGGTACTGGATGCCCTCATCGTGGCCGTACTTCTGGATCATGGTGTTGATGACCAGCTTGGCCGTGCCAGCGGTATTGTAGTTGGAGAGCCAGATGAGGTCCTTATACTTGGCGTCCAGCAGATCGGCCCAGTCCTTGGGAGCCTCGATGTTCATGCGGGCCAGTTCATCCTTATTGACCATGAAGCCCAGGATGCCCTTGTAAATGCCGTACCAATAGCCGTCGGCGTGACGGTACTGATCCCCCAGCAGGTGGGAGGCGTTCTGGGCTTCATAGGCCTCCAGCAGGCCCTCGGCTGCGGCCACGTTGTAGGGATCGGTGGTGCCGCCGAACCAGACGTCGCCGGAGGGATTGCCGTTCTCCTCCTCGATCTTCGCCTGGACCTCGCCGGTGGAGAGGCGCTGGTAGGTAACATGGATGCCGTAAAGTTCTTCAAAATGGTGGCAGGCGGCAGCCAGATACTCCTCTTCGCAGGAGCCATAGACAATCAGTTCGCCTTCAGCCTTGGCGGCTTCCACCAGGGCGTCCATGGGGTCGGCAGGGGTATTGCCTGCGCCATCCGCATTGCCGGTATCCCCGGTGTTTTCGGCGGGAGGCGTATCCTGCTTCGCGTCGTTTCCGCCGCCGCAGGCGGCCAGGGCCAGAACCATGGCCAGCGCCAGCAGCAAGGACAAAAACTTCTTCTTATTCATGCTCATTGATCCTCCAAATCTGATTTTCCCGGGCGGGGAACTGGACTGCCGTCTCTACCCTCCGTTCAGGATGTCCCTATTGTAATACGATTAGCGGAAAATGTCAATATACCCAAAAATTCTTTGTGATTCTCTTTTTCATTTAGGCAACAACGACCAAAGGTAAAACCTGAAACCCTTGCAAACAGGGCGGTTCAGGGATTTTTTACCTCCTAAAGGTGGGAAACCGCAGGGCAGGGTTCCCGCCCGGTTTCCTGCCCGCCGGGAAAAATTCAGTTGTCCGCGCCGGGAATTCCCTCCGGCTCTCCCTGCCCGGAGACCTGTGAATCCTTTCCGGCAGGTCTGCGCCGCGGGCCATTGGCCCCGTCCGGGCCTCCGGAACGCTTTACGGCCAAACCGGGCCCCTGCGGCTGATTGTGTCCGGCTGGGCAGGGAATGTGCGCCGTGTGTTAAAGGCCTCCGACCTGCCGGTTCAAAATGTATCTGCGCTTTCCGGCTCCGCTGGCGGCAGGGGAAAAAGACCGAATGAAAATATTTCCGACAAAATTTCAGCATATTCCGCCTGCCGCAGGCCAAACTAGGCCTGCGATACCCAGTTGACCCACGATCATGTATGATGAAAAGGAGAAACTGTTATGTCCAGCAAGAACAACAACAAGATCAATGTCCCCGAGGCCCGTGCCGCTATGGATAAGTTCAAGATGGAGGCCGCTTCCGAAGTCGGCGTCAATCTGAAGGAAGGCTACAACGGCGACCTCACCAGCCGCGAGGCCGGTTCTGTGGGCGGCCAGATGGTCAAGAAGATGATCGAGTCCTACGAGAAGTCTCTGTAACTTCCCGCTGGAATATACGGGAGCCGGGGCTGCAAAAGCGGCCCCGGCTCCCCAGCCTGTCAGGCCTCGTTTGTAGCATGGCGGGATGGCCGGCGGCGGGAAATTGTTTTGCCGGACAAGGCGAAAATTTGCAGGAAAGCTTTGCTTGTTTCGAAAATTTTTTAACCCTGTATAGTGCAAAAAATCCGCCGTTTTTGCGTTTCACATACTGCAAACAGGGTAAAAAGTCTGATCCGGCCTTCCCGGCAGGACAAAACCAATTTTCAAATCCTGCGCATTTTGAAACATCCGCTTTTTCCCGGTGAAAACACCTGCCACGCAGGTATTTGCATATCCCTGCTTCCTCCGGGCATATGCCCCGCAGCCCTGCCCCAAGCGTCCTCCTGGCGGCCGGCCTCCAAACCGCAGTTACATATTGGCGTCAGAAAACAGGGATTTTCCTTGTTGACAGGAACAAATTCTGTTATAATATCCAAAAAGCTGAACCCCGCCGTCCCCAGCCGGAGTCTGCCGTATATGGAAAGATGCCGGCTCCCGCGGGCCGCGGATGCAATCCCCTGGCGGCGGGCGGCATTTCTACCGGGATACCGCCCCCTGCTTCCGGCAATCCCACCCCTTGTATTGGAGCGCCCGGCCCACGGCTATGCGTCATCCCGGCCGTTGCATAACATCCACGATGCGTTCAATATTTCCTGCCTCTATAAATTTAGAAGCATTTCCCTGTTCCGTCCAGATATCTATTAAGGGAGGTCAAACGCATGCCTATTTCCGGCGCAGTCATCGTTCCCCATCCGCCTATCCTCATCCCGTCTGTGGGACACGGGCGGGAGCGTGAGGCTCAGTCCACCATTGACGCCTACCGCGCCGCCGCGAAACAGGCCGCGGCCTGGGCGCCGGAGGTCCTGATCATCACCTCCCCCCATACCATCCTCTACAGTGACTACTTCCACATCTCCCCCGGCGAGGGGGCATCCGGAGACATGGCCTCCTTCGGCGCACCTCAAACCCGGCTGGAAACCCGGTATGACGCAGGACTGCGGCAGGAATTGATCCGTCAGGCGGAATCCTCCGGTATCCTGGCAGGGACGCTGGGGGAACGAAACCCCCATCTGGATCACGGCACCTTCCTCCCTCTGTACTTCCTCCGGGAGGCAGGGGCGGACTGCCCCATCCTCCGCATCGGCCTGTCCGGGTTCTCCCCGCTGGAGCACTACCGGTTTGGGCAATGCATTGCCCGGGCAGTAGAGGCCCTGGGCCGCCGCGCCGTATTCGTATCCAGCGGTGACCTCTCCCACAAGCTGAAGGACAACGGCCCCTACGGCTATGCCCCGGAGGGCCCTGCCTTTGACCGGCAGGTGACCCGGGCTATGGAGTCCGGGGATTTCCTGCGGTTCCTCACCATGGATCCCGCCCTGTGCGGCCAGGCGGCGGAGTGCGGCCTGCGCTCCTTCCAGATCATGGCCGGGGCCTTGGACGGCCTGGCGGTCAAGCCGGAACTCCTCAGCTATGAGGGGACTTTCGGCGTAGGCTATGGCGTAGCCGTCTTCACTGTCACCGGCACGGATGAAAACCGCCGGTTTGCGGAGCAGTGCCGCCAGCTGGAACAAGCGCGGCTGGCGGAGCGGAAGGCTGCCGAGGACCCTTGGGTCCGGCTGGCCCGCTTGACTGTTGAAACCTATGTCAGGACAGGGAAAAGGCCGGAACATCTGCCTGAGGGCCTGCCTGACATCATGACCGGGCAGGCTGCCGGAACCTTTGTCTCTCTCCACGCCAGCGGCCAACTCCGGGGCTGTATCGGCACCACCGGGCCCACTGCCGCCAGCGTTGCCTGGGAGATTGTGCAGAATGCCGTCTCCGCCTGTTCCAGGGACCCCCGTTTCCCTCCGGTACAGGCGGACGAACTGGACAGCCTGGAGTACAGCGTGGATGTTCTGGGGGAACCGGAGGCAGTTGGTTCCCCCAGCCAGCTGGACGTGAAACAGTACGGCGTGATTGTCTCCTGCGGCCGCCGCCGGGGGCTGCTGCTGCCGGATCTGGAGGGCGTGGATACTGTGGAGCAGCAGATTGAGATCGCCCGCCGGAAGGGCGGCATCAGCGCCCGGGAACCCTATACCCTGGAGCGGTTCCAGGTGGTACGGCACATATGAAAGCAGTCTGTACGCTGTGTTTCCGCCAATGCAGCCTGGAAGAGGGCCAAACCGGCTTCTGCCGGGCCAGAATCTGCCGGGGCGGGGCCATCGTCCCGCTGAACTACGGAAAGCTGACCAGCCTTGCCCTGGATCCCATTGAAAAAAAGCCCTTGCGGCGTTTCCGTCCCGGTAGCCTGATTCTCTCCGCAGGCAGTTTCGGCTGCAACCTCCGCTGCCCCTTCTGCCAGAATTCCCAAATCTCCATGGCCGGGGAGGACGGCATCCAGACAGCGGCGGCCTCCCCGGAGCAGCTGGCCGCCAAGGCGGCGGAACTGCCGGGAAACATCGGGATAGCCTACACCTACAATGAGCCGCTGGTGGGCTTCGAATTTGTCCGGGACTGTGCCGCCCTGGTTCATGAGCGGGGCATGGCCAACGTGCTTGTGACAAACGGGACCATTGCGGAGGCCCCCTGGCGGCAGCTCCTGCCCCTGATCGACGCGGCCAATATTGACCTGAAAGGCTTCACCCAAGCGTGGTATCAGCGGCTGGGCGGGGATTTTGCGTCCGTCAAGCGGTCCATTGTCCTGGCGGCAGAGCAAATCCATGTAGAAGTCACAACCCTTCTGATCCCCGGGGAAAACGACAGCCCGGAGGAGATCCGGGCGCTGGCGCAGTGGCTGGCTGCGGTCGATCCCGGGATCCCGCTGCACCTGTCCCGGTTCTTCCCCCGGTACCAGATGACGGACCGGCCGCCCACACCGGTGGATCAGGTTTACCGGCTGGCGGAGGAGGCCCGGAAATATTTGGCCTATGTCTATACAGGGAACTGCTGAGGGGCTGCCTAATCCCGGGTGCGGACGCCCCCTCCTGCACCCTGACAAATGATTTTGAGGTGAATATGATGGACAGCGAACGCGTGTTCCGCATGAGTTTTGCCAAAGTTTATCCTCTGCTGCTGAACAAGGCTGTCAAAAAAGGCCGGACGCAGGAGGAGGTAGATGCCGTCATCTGCTGGCTGACCGGATACAGCCAGGCAGAACTGGACAGCCTGCCCCCCTCCATGACCTACGGCAGCTTCTTCCTGCACGCGCCGCAGCCAAATCCAAACCGGGCGCTGATCAAGGGTACCGTCTGCGGTGTGCGTGTGGAGGAGGTTTCCGATCCGCTGATGCGGGAAATCCGCCTTCTGGACAAGCTGATTGACGAATTGGCCAAGGGAAAGCCATTGGACAAAATCCTCCGAAAAGGGTGAGACACCGGGAAAGGCGCTTTACGCGCCTTTCCCGGTGTTTTTAACAGGGCCCTTCCTCCGCAGCCAGTTCCTCCCTGGCCTGCTGGAGAACCTTCTTCTCCGCTTTTGTGGTCAAACAACTCTCGTCAAACCCGGCGAAGAGATCCGGGCGGCGGCGCATGGTGCGCTTGTAACTCTCCTTCCGCCGCCAGTCCGCCACCTTGCCATGGTCGCCGGAGAGGAGGATCTCCGGCACCGGGCGGCCGTGCCACACCGCAGGCCGGGAATACTGGGGATACTCCAGGAGGCCGTTCCAGTGGGACTCCTCCTCAAAACACTCCGGATCCGGCAGTACGCCGGGCACCATACGGCATACGGCGTCCGCCAGCGCCATGGCCGGGATCTCCCCGCCGGTGAGGACAAAGTCCCCCAGGCTGATCTCCTCGTCCACGCACTCGTCGATGAACCGCTGATCCACCCCCTCGTAGTGGCCGCAGACCAGTATCAGATGGCTGTACCGGGCGTAAAGTTCCTTGGCAGCCTCCTGGGTGAAGGTCCTGCCGCAGGGGGAAAGGAAAATGGTCCGCCCGGGGCCGTGGGCCTCCACAATATGGGCCCAGCAGCGGTACAGCGGATCCGCCTGCATAACGGCTCCCCGGCCGCCGCCGTAGGGATAGTCGTCCACCTGCATCTGCTTGTTGGTGGTGTAGGCCCGGATCTGGTGGGTCTGGATGGCAATATGCCCCCGCTCCTGGGCCCGACCCAGGATGCTGACATTCAGCATGGCGTCCACAGACTCGGGGAACAGCGTCATAATATCAATCCGCATATCAGCTGCCCATCCCCTCCCACACATGGACCTCCATGCGGTTTTCCTCCAGATCCACGGATTTGATAAACACATCTCTGACAGCGGGGATCAGGTACTCCCGGCTGCCGCGGACGGTATATACCTTGTGGGCGGGATAGGGATCCACCCGCACCAGTTCCCCCAGGCACGCGCCGGTCTCCCCGTCGAACACGTCCAGCCCCAGCAGTTCGTCGTCAAAGAACTCCCCCGCCGGAAGCCCGGCGTCTGCCCGGCGGATGTAGAGATCCTTATCCCGCAGGGCCTGGGCGGCGTCCAGATCCTCCGCCCCGGGGAACTTCATCAAAACCACGTTCTTGTGGACGCGGCAGGCTGTGGGGGCCACCGGCCTGCCCTCCAGGAGGAAGGTCTTGAACCGGGTGAGAAAGGCGGGATCGCCGTCCCGAGGCTGGACACGGACCTCCCCCCGGACGCCGTGGGTCCCCACAATGCGGCCCGCCTTGATGGTTTCCAGTTTCATGGGATACTCCTTAACATATTCTGAAACAGGGCCGGATCCTGTCCCGCAGGACAGGGCGGCCCTGTTGTATACGCACAGACAGGCTCAGAACTTCTTGCTCTCCTCTGTCTCACAGTAGGCGCAGCGGTAGGTGTGGCGCTTAGGGTTGCTCAGCAGGAACACCGCGTCCAGCTGGGGCTCCGCCACGGTGATGCACCGGGGGTTCTTGCAGCGGATGACGTTCACCAGCTTCTGGGGCAGTTCCAGGTGCTTTTTCTCCACACGCCTGCCGTCCCGGATGATGTTGACGGTGATGTTGGAGTCAATATAGCCCAGCACGTCCAGATCCAGATCCATAGGGGAGTCGATTTTGATGATATCCTTCTTCTCCATGTGCTCGCTGCGGGCGTTTTTGATGATGGCCACCTGGCAGTCCAGTTCATCCAGGTGGAGATAGCGGTAGATGTCCATGCTCTTGCCCGCCTGAATGTGATCCAGGACTACGCCGTTGTGGATGCTGTCAATATTCATATGCGTCCCTCCTCAAACCTCAATGCCCAGCAGCTTCATAATCAGGGCCATGCGGATATACTTCCCGTTTTTCACCTGTTTCCAGTAGGCGGCCCTGGGGTCCTTGTCCACAGCCACGGCGATTTCGTTGACCCGGGGCAGGGGGTGCAGGATGGAGAGATCCTTCTTGGCGCCTGCCAGCTTCTCCGGGGTGAGGATATAGCTGTCCTTCAGGCGGAGGTAATCCTCCTCGTTGAAGAACCGCTCCCGCTGAACCCGGGTCATATAAAGGATGTCCAGCTGAGGCATGACGGCCTCCAAGCTGGTGGTCTGGGTGTAGGGGATGCCCCGGGATTTCAGGGACTGCTCCTTCACGTAGCGGGGCAGCTTCAGTTCCAGGGGGGAGATGAGGACGTAGTTGATATTTTCATACCGGCTCAGGGCGTTCACCAGGGAGTGGACGGTACGGCCGAATTTCAGGTCGCCGCAGAAGCCGACGGTAAAGTTGTCCAGCCGCCCCTTCTCCCGGTGGATGGTCAGAAGGTCGGTGAGGGTCTGGGTGGGGTGGTTGTGGCCGCCGTCGCCGGCGTTGATGATGGGCACCTCGGAGACCTGGGCGGCGGCATAGGGCGCGCCCTCCTTGGGGTGGCGCATGGCGATGATGTCCGCGTAGCAGCTGACGGTGTGGATAGTGTCCCCCACCGTTTCCCCTTTGGTGGTGGAACTGGAAGAGGCCTCGGAGAAGCCCAGCACGCCGCCGCCCAGGGCCAGCATGGCGGACTCAAAGGACAGCCGGGTACGGGTGGAGGGCTCAAAGAAGAGGGTGGCCAGCTGACGGTGGGCACAGGCATCCTGGTATTTGGCGGGATGGGCGATGATATCCTCTGCCGTTTCAATCAGCTGGCCGATTTCTTCCACGGTGAGATCCGTGACATCAATGACATTTCTAGGCATAGAGACTCCTTTCTGTCGGTAAACGCTGTATCAAGGAACGGGCACGAGGGCGGCTCTGCCGTCTTCGTTACCGGATCCAACTCTCGTCGGAGGGATTGGCCCGGAATTTTTTCAGCCGCTCAATGTCCTCCGGACGGATCTTCCCCTCCTGGGCGGCAATCTCGCATACGGCGTCGAAATTGGAGAGGCTGTGGTTTTCCACCTGAGCGGCGTCCAGGCGGTCCAGGCCCTTCTGCAGGCCGTAGGTGAAGATGGACACAATGCCCAAAACCTCCGCGCCGGCCTCCCGCAGGGCCTCTACCACCTCAATGCAGCTGCCTGCGGTGGAGATCAGATCCTCCACCACCACCACCTTCTGGCCCGGCTCCAGCCTGCCTTCAATGCGGTTCTGCCGCCCGTGATCCTTGCTGCCGGAGCGGACATAGCCCATAGGCAGGTCCATCAGGTGCCCCACGATAGCGGCGTGGGCGATGCCGGCGGTGGAGGTACCCATCAAAACCTCCGCCTGGGGATAATGGGCGCGGATCAGTTCCGCCAGCCCCTCTTCCACGTGGGTGCGGACGGCGGGGGCCGTCAGGGTAAGGCGGTTGTCGCAGTAGATAGGGCTCTTGATGCCGCTGGCCCAGGTAAAGGGCTCATCCGGGCGGAGGAATACTGCGCCGATGGAGAGCAGGTCGTGGGCGATGGTCTGTTGCAGCGTCATAATCTATTATCTCCTTTTTGCAAATTTTTCCTTGGCAAAGATGTAACTTTCTGCCAGCAGGGGTTCCATGGAAGCAAACAGTTCCGGGGAGGGGTTCAGGGCGCAGATCCAGCCCATCCAGGCGTAGACCGGATGGGGCAGCAGGCAGCCCAAGGCAGAGAAATCCCAATCCATGCCCACAGCGCATCCCTTGGCCGGACGGGCCGGAGGTGGGCCGAACAGGCGGGCAAAGGTCTCCTTCCGGAGGCCCAGGTTCACCCGGTACACCCCGGGGCGGTCCAGCCGGGAGGCCTGGTCGTTCTCCCCGTCCTTCTCCTTCACCGTCAGGACGTACACGCCCCGCTTCAGTACACGGCCGGGGTTATAAAAGATCCCCGCCTCCCCCCAGCTGTCCGCCCGGACGGTCCCGGGCAGGCTGTCCAGGCAGTACTGCAGAATATCCTCCGGTTTCACGGCTTATCCCAAAAATTCCTTCACCGCACGGCGGTAGGCCGCCACAGGATCCGGATCCTTGGTGATGGGACGGCCCATCACCAGGAAGTCGCAGCCGTTTTCCCCGGCGTTCTCCGGGGTCATCACCCGTTTCTGATCCCCCACATCCCCGCCGGCAAACCGGATGCCGGGAGTGACGGTGAGGAAGCCCTTCCCGCAGCGCCCCTTCACAAGAGCCGCCTCCAGGGGGGAACAGACCACGCCGTCCAGGCCGCTTCCGGCGGCGTTTTTGGCGTAAGACAGCACCGTTTCCGCCATGGGTGTATCAATCAGCAGTTCGTTTTTCAGGGCCGCGGCATCGGTGCTGGTCAGCTGGGTTACGGCAATCAGCAGCGGCCGGGTGCCGTCGGGCCGGGTCAGGCCCTCCAGGGCGGCCTTCATCATCTCCGACGCCCCGGCGGCGTGGAGGTTCACCATGTCCACATCCAGCCGGGAAAGGACGCTCATGGCCCGCTTCACGGTGTTAGGAATGTCGTGGAGTTTCAGATCCAGGAAAATTTTGTGGCCCCGGGCCTTGATCTCCCGGACGATATCCGGCCCCTCCGCGTAGAAGAGTTCCATGCCGATTTTCACAAAGGGCTTCTCCCCTGCGGGAAAGCGGTCCAAAAAGTTCAGGGTCTCCTGACGGCCCGGGAAATCCAGGGCAATGATAATGTCTCGATTCATCAATGCGCGCCTCCTGTCAATTCCGAAAGTTTCATAGCGCCCAGCCGTTCACAGACGCCGGGCAAATCCTCAATAATTTTTTTGCAGGCGAAGGGATCCCGCAGGTTGGCGGCCCCCACCTCCACGGCGGAGGCTCCCGCCAGCATCATTTCCGCCGCCGTTTCCGCGCTGGAAACCCCGCCGCAGCCGATGATGGGGATGTCCACCGCCTCGTATACGTCCCAGACCATCCTCAGGGCCACCGGGAACACGGCTGGGCCGGACAGCCCCCCCGTGCGGTTGGCCAGCAGGGGCCGCTTCGTCCTGAGATCAATCCGCATACCCAGCATGGTATTGATGAGGCAGATGCCGTCGGCCCCCTCCCCGGCGCAGGCCCGGGCAATCTCCGCGATATCCGTGACGTTGGGGCTCAGCTTCATAAAGACCGGCTGCCGGGCGGCGGCCTTCACCGCCCGTGTGACCTCCGCCGCGCTCCTGGGGCCGGAGCCGAAATTCTGCCCCCCCTGGTGGACGTTGGGGCAGGAGATGTTCACCTCGATCAGCTTCACCTGTTCCGCGTCCGCCAGCTTCCGGCAGTTTTCCGCGTACTCCTCCAGGGAGAAGCCGCCGATATTGGCAATCACCGGCCCCTGGAAAATTTCCCGGATATGGGGCAGTTCCTCCGCGATAACCGCGTCGATGCCGGGATTTTGCAGGCCCACAGCGTTCAACATCCCGGACTCCGTCTCGGCAATCCGGGGCTGCGGGTTCCCGGTGCGGCTTTCGGCAGTAGTGCCTTTCCAGGAGAAGGACCCCAGGATGTTCAGATCATACAGTTCCGCATATTCCCGGCCGAAGCCGAAGGTGCCGGAGGCGGGGATGATGGGGTTTTTCAGTTCCACCCCTGCCAGCTTTACCGATAAGTCTACCATAGGATCTCCTCCTTATACAGGATAGGGCCGTCCTTGCAGATGCGCTTGAGGCCGTCCCTGACAGGTACCGTGCAGCCTACGCAGGCCCCGAATCCGCATCCCATCCGGGCCTCGAAGCTGAACTGCCCGCCGGTGAGGTGGGGCAGGCTGTGGACGGCCCGCAGCATAGGCAGGGGGCCGCAGGCGCAGACGTACCGCCGCTCCGGGCGTTTCTCCAGAAGCCCCGTCACAAACCCCTTCTCCCCCAGGCTCCCGTCCTCCGTGGCCGTGTATACGGGGCATCCCAGGGCGGCGAATTCCTCCAGGTAAAAGGCGTCCTCCTTCGCACGGAAGCCCAGAACGGCGACGGGCGTGGCGCCCCGGGCCAGCAGCCGCCGGGCCAGGCCGTACAGGGGAGCGGCGCCGATGCCGCCTCCCGCCAGGATGGGGGCATCCCCCGCCAGATCCATGTCAAAGCCATTGCCAAGACCTGTCAAAAGGTCAAGCCCCGTCCCCGGCTCCATCCGCACCAGTTCCCGGGTGCCCTCCCCCGCCTCCTTTACCAGCAGCAGGAGGCTGCTGTCCGTCCAGTCGCAGACGGAAACGGGGCGGCGGAGGAATTTCCCCGGCAGCTGGATGTTGACGAACTGTCCCGGGGCGGTGAAGGCGGACGTGTCCCCGGAGAGGGACAGTTCACAGGTGTCCGCCGTCAGCCGCCGGACATGCTCCAGGGTGAAAAGCGCTTGTCTCATTGCCGGCCCTCCGTTTCCGAATCCTCTTCCAGATTGCTGTATACAATGTCTCCGCAGATGGTCATGGCCACCGCGGCCCCAACGCCCCAGCCGTCAAAGGGGGTGGCCCGGCCCAGAGAGCGGAAGGATCCGCTGTCGATAACATGGGGCCGGTTCAAATCCAGCACCGTCAGATCCGCCGGCATATGCTCGGCGACGGAACCGCCAGGCAGCCCGAAAATCCGCCGGGGATTCACGCACAGGGCGTTCAGGATAGTCTCCAGAGGGACGATCCCCGTCTCCACCAGATTGGTATACAGCACCGGGAAGGCGCACTCCAGGCCCACCACGCCGTTGAGGCTCCCCCGGAGGCCCTTTCCCTTCTCCTCCGCCGAATGGGGGGCGTGGTCGGTAGCGATGCAGTCGATGGTGCCGTCCAGCAGCCCGGCCACCAGGGCGTCCCGGTCGGCGGCGGAGCGGATAGGCGGATTCATTTTGAAGCGGCCGTGATCCTGCAGATCCCGGTCGCACATCACCAGGTAGTGGGGCGCCGTCTCGCAGGTAACCGGCAGGCCCCGGGCCTTTGCGGCCCGGATCAGCGCCACGGATTCCCGGGTGGAAACGTGGCAGACATGGTAGCGGCAGCCGGTCTCCACCACCAACTGGATATCCCGCTCCACCTGCCTCCACTCGCTGATGGAGGGGTTTCCGGGAAGTCCCTGCTCCCGGGCGAAGTCCCCGTCATGGACGCTCCAGCCGCCGGTGAGATAGCTCTCGTCCTCACAGTGGGCCACAATAGGCCGGTTCAGGGACTTGGCGATTTTCATGGCCCACTGCATCATGTGCCGGGACTGGACGCCCCGGCCGTCGTCGGAGAAGCCGGCCACATAGGGGGCCAGGGCCTCCATGTCTGCCAGGGTCTCCCCCTTCTCCCCTTTGGTGATGGCGCCGTAGGGGTAGACGTTGATCTTGGCGTCCCGGCGGATGGCCTCCAGCTGCACCTCCAGGTTTTCCAGGCTGTCCGGCACCGGGTCCAGGTTCGGCATGGCGCAGATCGCCGTATAACCCCCTGCCGCCGCCGCCGCGGTGCCGGAAAAAATGGTCTCCTTATAACAAAATCCAGGCTCTCGGAGATGCGTGTGGACATCTACGAAACCTGGAACGATCAGTTTGTCTGGAACTTTAATGACGGAAAAGCCCTCCCAGGGAAGCGCGGGAGAAACGGCAACAATGCGGCCCTCGTCAATGGCCACATCCAGCGGCTGAAAAGCGCCATTGCGGAAAACGGCGCCGCCGGTCAGCAGCAAACGCATACACTCTCCTCCTTCTGATACGGCAGTCTCAAACCAACGTTTCTATATTACCGTATTTGGACAGGGTTGTCAACGGGAAAACAGCCTCCCGGTAAATTTGAAAATTTCCTGCCTCAAATCGGCTTTTTCCCCACGGCGAGGCTTTTCAATCCCGCTTCTTTTTGGTATACTCTGTAATCAGCGCGGAACAACGCACGATCGGAGGAAAACTATGCTGTATCACATTCTGGCGGTAGGGGACGTAGTGGGGGAGCCGGGGCTCCGGCACCTGGAGCGGAACCTGCGGCCCCTGCAGAGATTCAAGGAGATCCACTTCACCGTCGTCAACGGCGAAAATGCCTCCGGCGTGGGGCTGACGCCGGACCAGGCCCAGCGGATTTACGACGCCGGAGCCGACGCAGTGACCCTGGGGAACCACTCCTTCGGGAAAATCCAGATCAAATCCTTCCTGGAGGACACCCCATGGCTGCTGCGGCCCGCCAATTATACCGGCAGGGCCCCTGGCCACGGGTGCGAGATCTTCGATTTGGGCCCGGTGCGGATCCGGGTGATGAACCTCATCGGCCGGTGCAACCTGGCCTGGGGGGCGGACAACCCCTTCACCACCGCCGACCGCCTCCTGGCCCAGGGGGAAGCGGACTTCACCCTGGTGGATCTCCACGCCGAGGCCACCAGCGAAAAGCTGGCCATGGGCTATTATCTGGACGGCCGCGCCAGCGCCCTCTGGGGCACCCACACCCACGTCCCCACCGCCGACGAGCGGATCTACCCCCAGGGCACCGGCTATATCACAGACCTGGGTATGACCGGACCGGTGGAATCCGTGCTGGGGGTGGAGCCCTGGCAGTCGGTGGAAAATTTCCTGGGGGGCCTGCCGGGGCGGTACAAGCAGCCGGAGGGGCCCTGCAAAATGCAGGGGGCCATCTTCACCCTGGACAGCGGCACAGGCCTCTGCACCGCTGTGGAGCGGATTGACGTGCGGTAAACATATCCGGGCCCCGGGTCCGGGAAGAGAGGAATGGAAACAGACATGTCTATTGAAAAGGTAAGAGCGTACCTCCGGCCCCTGGGCCTGGAGGACAGGATTCAGGAATTTGACGTCTCCTCCGCCACGGTGGAACTGGCCGCGGCGGCCCTGGGGGTGGAGGGGGCCCGGATTGCCAAGAGCCTCAGCTTCAAAATTGACGATCGGCCCATCATCGTGGTGGCCGCCGGGGACGCCAAGGTGGATAACAGCCGCTACAAGGCCCAGTTCCACACCAAAGCCAAAATGCTCACCCATCAGGAGGCCCACGAGTGGATCGGCCACGACGTGGGGGGTGTCTGCCCCTTTGCCCTGCCGGACAACGTGGAGGTCTACCTGGATGTATCCGTACAGCGGTTTGAAACCGTCTATCCCGCCGCAGGCAGCGCCAACAGCGCCATCCCCCTGTCCTGCGGGGAGTTGGAGCAGTACGCCTCCGGCTTCCGTGCCTGGGTGGACGTGTGCAAGGGCTGGCGGCCCGGGGAGGTGGGGCAGTGAAATTCCTCCATGGGGCGGATTTCCATCTGGACAGCCCCTTCGGCGCCCTGCCTGCCCGGCAGGCGGCGGAACGCCGGCGGGAGAGCCGGGAACTGCCCCGCCATCTGGCAGACTACGTAAACGGGCACGGCGTGGATCTGGTCCTCCTGGCCGGGGATCTCTTTGACAGCGCCAACGTCTTCCGGGAGACCGGGGAACAGCTGGCGGAGGCCCTGGGCAGTATGGAAGCCAAGGTCTTCATCGCCCCCGGTAACCACGACTGGTACGGCCCCGGCAGCCCCTGGCTGACGGTGGACTGGCCAGGCAACGTGTACCTCTTCCGGGAAAACGCCCTGACGGCGGTGGAACTGCCGGAGTGGGGCCTGGTGATCCACGGCGGTGCCTTCACCGCCCCTGAGCAGGCCTCCGGCCTGCTGGCAGGCTTCTCCGCCCCCCGGGACGGCAAACGCCACTTCGGCCTTCTCCACGGGGAGATTGATCCTCCGGAGCCCCGGTATAACCCCATCCGGCGGGAGGATATCGCCGCCAGCGGCCTGGACTATCTGGCCCTGGGACACATCCACAAACGGGCGGAACCGGCCCGGTACGGAAACACCCTCTGCGCCTGGCCCGGCTGTCCTGAGGGACGGGGCTTTGACGAACTGGGGGAAAAGGGCTTTTACGAGGGGACCCTCTCCGAAGACGGGGCTGTCTCCCTGGCCTTTGTCCCCTTTGCCGGGAGGCGGTATGAAATCCTGGAGGTGGACGTAACAGGCCGGGATCCCCGGGCGGCCCTGGAAGCTACCCTGCCGCCGGACACCGCCGGGGATCTCTACCGGATCCTGCTGGCTGGGGAGACAGGGGAAGGCGGCGTAGATACGGCATCCCTGGAAGCGGCCCTGGCGGACCGCTTTTACGCCCTGGAGATCCGGGACATGACCCGCATGGCGGAGGACGTCTGGGCCCGGGCCGGGGAGGATTCCCTGCGTGGCCTGTTCCTCCAGGAACTGCAAAAGCGGCTGGAGGGGGACAACCAGGCCCGGGAGATCGTTTCCCAGGCAGCCCGGTTCGGCCTGGCGGCCCTGGATCACCGGGATTTGGGGTGACCGGTATGAAGAAAATCCTGCTGATCGGCACCGGCGGCACCATCGCCTCCGAGGTAACGGACGGGGGCCTCGCCCCGGAACTGACCACGGAGCAGCTGCTGGCCCATATCCCCGCCATCTCCCAAATCTGCCGCGTGGAGTGCATCCAGCTGCTGAACCTGGACAGCACCAACATGACCCCAGGGCACTGGCTCCTGCTGGCCCGGTGCATCCGGGACCGCTACGACGGTTACGACGGCTTTGTCGTCACCCACGGCACGGACACCATGGCCTACACGGCGGCGGCCCTCAGCTATCTGATACAGGGCGGGCCCAAGCCCATCGTGCTCACCGGGGCCCAGAAGCCCATCGGCTTTGACTCCACGGACTCCAAAATCAACCTTGCCGACGCCTTCCGCTGCGCGTCGGAGGATCTGCCGGGGGTCTCCATTGTGTTCAACAACCGGGTCATTTTAGGCACCCGGGCAAAAAAGACCCGTTCCAAAAGCTTCCAGGCCTTTTCCAGCATCAACTATCCGGATCTGGGCGTCCTGCGGGATGGCGTGCTGCTGCGGTATATCCGCCAGGAGCACGGCCCCGCCCCGGTGTTTTACGACGCCCTGGATACAAGGGTAGCCCTTTTGAAACTGGTGCCCGGCATGGGCCGGGAGGTGGCGGATTTCCTGCTGGAGCGGAACGACGCGCTGATTATCGAGAGTTTCGGCGTGGGGGGCCTGCCGGAGCAGGGCGGGTTCTACGGCTGCCTCCGGGACGCCATGGCGGCAGGGAAGATCATCGTCCTGACCACCCAGGTAGAAAACGAGGGCAGCGACGTGGGGATCTACCATGTGGGCCACGCCCTGAAACACGATCTCCGGGTGCTGGAGGCCTACGACATGACCACCGAAGCGGTGGTGGCAAAACTCATGTGGATCCTGGGCCAGACCCGGAAGCGGGGCCGGGTGGAGCAGCTGTTCTATACGCCTGTAGCCATGGATATCCTCTGGCCCGCCGGATATGGCCGGGAAGGCTGACACACGGCAAACCGGATCCTGTTAATACCGGCTGATATGATAAATTCCTCCCCCTTCAGAAAAGAAGGGGGAGGAATTTTCTGCTGCCCGGACCTATTTCACGGAAAGCGTGGCCCGGACACCGCTGTCAAAGTAGGCGGTAGGATCCTGGGGCGCGCCCTCCTGCCGGACACCGAAGTGGAGATGGGGCCCGGTGGACATGCCGGTGGAACCTACGGCGGCGATCCGCTCCCCTGCCTCCACCCTGTCCCCGGCCTTCACGCCCAGGCTAAGGCAGTGGGCGTACAGGGTCTCCAGGCCGTCCCCGTGGTCAAGTACCAGATAATGGCCCAGCTTCGCATCGAAAGCGGCCTCCTTCACCGTCCCGGAGGCGGCTGCCGTGATCCCCGTCCCGGAGGGGGCGGGAATGTCAATGCCGTCATGGAAGCTGGCGGCTTTCCCGCCGGGAGCCGTCCTGGGCCCGTAGGGCGCGCTGAGGCGGATGGTGTTGTTTCCCGGCACCGGCCACCGGAACCAGCGGCTCCCGGCCTGATCTACGGTGTAAATGCCGTACAGGGACGCTTCACCGTCCCCTTCCAGCTGGGGCAGGAGTGCGCCGCCGGAGGCGGAGATTTTGAGGAAACCGGTGGAGAGGGTGTAAATCTTCGTCTGGCTGGAACCGTCCTCAAACTCCGCTGTAACGGTAAGGGTGGCCCCGTCCAGCTGATCCACGCTGGCATAGGCGGCCTCCCGGGTGTCCTCCCTCCAGGCTTCGGAAGACACGCCGGAGGTCCAGAAGCCATAGCGGGCCTCCGGGTCATAGGCCTCGGATACCTCCCCGCCCAGGCGGGCCATGCCCTGCCCTTTTTCCGCCCCTCCGGAGAAGGAAGCCTCCGCGCCGTCCTGCCAGGACAGCCACAAGGCCTCCGTCCCCCCCGCTGCCGGATCAAGGGAGGAGTCCCAGCGGTAAAATTCCCCCCGATCCAAGGCGAGGGTCAGGTGCCGGATGCCCTCGCCGGTAACCTGGAGCAGGCATCCGGTGAAAAAGCCCTCCCGTTCCGTCCAGCGCATGGACTCCCCCATGCTGAAGGCAAGGCCGCTGTTGGCGTTGGGAAGGGTGGTCTCCCCGGTCTCGGCGGCATAGGCCGTCAGGCCGAAGGAAAGCGCCAGTGGCGGGGATCCGGCCCCGCCGGAAACCTGGCTTTCTCCGGATTTGCCATCCGGCCCGGGCTCCCGCAGGGTCAGCGTACCCAGCACGAAAACCAGCGCCAGGGCCCCGCAGACAGCCCCCCGGAAAATCCGCCGGACGGGACGGGGCTGCCTCCTCTCCGCCTTCCGGCGGGCGGCAGCCAGCACCCGGCCCTCAAGCCCCTCCGGCACAGGGATGGTCTCCGTCAGGTTCTGATATGGGTTCTTCATCGTCAATTCCTCCCAGCAAACTCTTCAGTTTTTTCCTGGCCCTGAGGAGGCGGGTACGGACCGTGGCGGCGGGAATCCCCAGCATAGCGGCGATTTCCTCCGTCCGGTAGCCCTCGCCGTAGTGAAGGTGGACCACGGTCCGGAGTTTTTCCGGCAGGCGGGCCACCGCTTCCCAAAGTTCCGCCGCCCCGCTGTCCGGCGGGCAGGCCAGTTCCGGCACGTCCTCCAGGGACAGCACGGGACGGCGCAGGCGGAACCGGCGGAGGTCGCCGCAGCGGTTCACGGCGGTACGCAGCAGCCAGGCCTTCAGATATTCCCCTTCCCACTCCCGCTCCGGCTCTGCCAGCAGCCGCAGGAACACGTCCTGGTACACATCCTCCGCGTCCGCCGGGTTCTGGGTGCGGCACAGGGCCAAACGGTACACAGCAGGGCCCCAGCGCCCCATGGCATTGCGGAGAAAGTCTTCCTGATCTCTCATGCAATGCCTCCTTTCGTCGTTCTGAAAAGGACCTTTTCACTTGTAAAACGCCAGGAGGGGGGAAAATGTTTCATCGGGCAGGGGAAATTTTTTGAGAACCCAAGGGGGCAGAAGCCGTCACTTCTGAAATTCCGAATCCGGGTCCCCCAGGGCCTTCCACCCGAACCGCCTGACGGAGATGAGGATGGAGGCGATGGTCAGGGACTCATTGACCACGCCGCCCCAGGAATGGACAAAAATATCGTACAGCAGCCAGCAGGGGGACGCGCAGAGCAGGTTGGAAAGGCGGATGGTCCTGGCGTTGTGCCGCCAGTAGCCCAGGGTGCTGGCCACGGAGGCAGCAAAGGCCAGCAGGCTGGCCGGCCCCGCCCAGGTAAGGATCAGGACAGCCCCGTAGGCCCCGCAGAAAAGGGACGCCGTGACCTTCCGGCGGACCCAGCCCCATCTGTCGTATTGCAGCAGCAGGGCTGCCCGGAGGATGTTGACCCCCAGGCTCACGCAGCCGCTGGCGGCCCCCAGCAGGAAAAATTGCAGGCAGAACAGCCCGGAACCGATCATCTGGCAGAGGAACAGCGCCCGGTTGGATTTGATCTGATAGGAGATAAGAAAGGCGGCCACGGCCAGAAAGCCCACAGCCTGGGCGGTGGCGTTTTCCATAGGATTCACCTCTTACATATATTTCATGCCCTGCTACAGTTCCACTGCTTCGCCGCAGCGGAGGAAGTACAGCACACGCCGGGTCACCGGCCTCTCCAGCACCTGTTCCAGGGCCCAGCTGTAGGCCTCCAGCTGAGGGCGGTAGCGTTCCGCCCGTTCCCGCACCTCTTCCTTGCCCCTGACGGCGTCCGTTTTGAAATCCACCACTGTCAGGCCGTCCTCAGTTTCAAAGCAGCAATCAACTACGCCTTGTAGTAACGCAGACCCTTCCCCTACAGGCTGTCGGTTATAGGCCTCCGCATCCACCAGGAGGGTGAAGGGATACTCCCGCCGGACATTCCGTCCCCGGCGGATCTCCTCCGCCAGCGGAGAGGCCAGAAACCGCTCTAATTCCTTGATTTCCAAGGCTTCTGCCTGTCCGGCCGCCAGCATGGCCTTCTCCCGCATGTGCCGGATTTGTCCCACTACATCCATGTCGTTGAAGTCCAGATACTGAAGGGCCAGATGGGTAGCGGTGCCCCGCTCCGCGGGGGTCAGCCCCTGGCGCTCCCGCCGGAACCGGGGCTGGGTCAGGGGCCGGAGGTAAGGGGTGTGGGCGGCGTTTTCCGCAATCTGCTGATCTAGGATCCGGCCCTTCAGCTGGGTGGCGGTAATTTTTGCAGGCAGGGCCGTTTCCCGCTGGTAGGGATACCGGAATTCCAAAAGGGCCGGGTCGAAATCCGCCGCCCCATGGCCCTCCTCCTGAACGGCAGGGGCGGCGGAAGCCTCCCGGTAGTCCTCCCCCTGGTGCAAAAACACCTGCCAGGGGGCGTCCTTCCCGCTGTACAGGGGCCCCGCCGCAGCGCCTGCGAAGGCCCGGAGCGGAGCCGCTTCCGGACGGCACAGCAGCGGCAGCAGCAGCCAGTCCCCGAAACTCCGCCCCGCCGCCACTGTCTCCGGCGCCGTGGGACATCCCGCCCCGGCGGCCAGCTTCTGGATCCGCCCGGGAGCAAAGTACAAGGAATCCACCAGAATCAGCTTCTCCTTGGGCCGGGTCATGGCAACATACAGGATCCGCTGTTCCTCCGCCAGGTTCTCCCGGCGGAGTTTTTCCTCCACGGCCAGACGGGCCAGGGTGGGATATTTGATCCTCCGCTCCGTATCCACCAGCCGGGGCCCCAGGCCCATGGAGGGATGGACCAGCACGGCGCTGCTGAAATCCTGCCGGGAGAACACGTGATCCAAATCCGCCAGTATCACAATAGGGAACTCCAGCCCCTTGGACTTATGAACGCTCATAAGCCGGACGCCGTTCACCGCCGCCGGGGCCCGGGTGGCGGGGGCCTGCCCTTCCTCCAGCAGGCGGCGCAGCTGGGTGACAAAGGCAAAGAGGCCCTTGTAGCCGCCGCTCTCAAAATTTTCCGCGTGACGGCTCAGGGCGATGAGGTTCTCCCGCCTGGCCCCGCCGCTGTCCATGGCCCCGAAAACACCAAGGACGTTCAGGGTGTCGTAGATGTGCCAGAGGAGGTGGTGGACGTTCATATCCCGGGCTGCCAGCCGGAACCCCTCCAGGATCTGGAGGAAAGCGGCGCAGTCCTCCCCGCCGTCCGCCGACACGGCGTCGTAGTAGTCCCCCTGGGGGCAGCCGCCCCGGATCAGGGCCAGCCTGTCCGGCGAAAACCCGAAGAGGGGGGAACGGAGGACGGAGATCAGGGGCACATCCTGCCGGGGGTTGTCCACCAGGGCCAGAAGGGCCACCATCACGGAGATCTCCATGGTGTGGAAGAAGTCGCCGCTCTCCTCAAAAGAGCAGGGCACATTCCGCTCTGCCAGGGCCCCGGCGAACACCGCCGCCCGGGAGCCGGGGGAGCGCATGAGGATCACGATATCCTCGGGACGGCAGGGCCGGAGGCGGCCGTCCTCCCCGGTAACGGGAAACCCCCCGTCCAGCAGGCGGCGGATGCGGTCCGCGGTAAACCGGGCCTCCGCCGCCAGCCGCTTAACCGGATGCTGGTTATCCTGGGATTTCTGCTGAACGGCAATCAAATGGAATTCCGTCTGGCAGTCCTGCCGCTCAGGGTAGGAGGACGCGCCGAAGTACAGGGCCTCTTCCTCCCCATAAACCATCTCCCCCATCTCCGGGGAGAGGATATTGCGGAACACAAAGTTGGCGGCATCCAACACCTCCCGGCGGGAGCGGAAATTCCGGGAAAGGAGGATTTTTCGTTCCTCCCCCTCCGCCGCCGTTTCATAGGAGGCGAAACGCCGGTATTTATCCAGGAAAATGGTAGGATCCGCCAGACGGAAGCGGTAGATGCTCTGTTTCACATCCCCCACCATAAAGAGGTTCTGCCCTTCCCGGGAGACCGCCTGGAAAATGGCGTTCTGCACCTCGTTGGTGTCCTGGTACTCGTCCACCAGGATCTCCGTGTACCGGGAGGCGATCTGCCGCCCCAGTTCCGTGGGGCCGCCCTCCGGTTCCACCAACAGGAAAAGGGCCAAATGCTCCTGGTCGGAGAAGTCGGCGGCGTTCAGCCGCAGCTTTTCCGCCCGGTAGGCGGCAGCGAAGTCCGCCGTCAGTCCCAGCAAAGCCCCCATGGCGGGGGCGGCCGCCCGGAGATCCTCCATGGCCTCCTCCCCGCTGACATCCAGCAGATCCCGCAGCTTCCCGGCGTCCTTTTTGCAGGCCTCCCAGATCTCCTTCAGGGCGGCAATCTCCGGGTCGTCCTTCCGGCCCTTGGGGGTGGAGAGACGGGGGAACTCCAGGGCCGCCAGGGACTGCCGGGCATCCTCCCAGCCGCCGGCCCCCCCCATCCGGTCAAAGCCCCGGGCGGCGGCAAGGAACCGCTCCCCGTAGCCCCGGTACAGGGCCCCGTCCCCTTCCGTCCGGTCGGCAGCGGATCGGAGGGACGATGCCCAATGGCCGCTCCTCCGCCGGACGGCGGCCAGCAGTTCCCGGGCATAGGCGGTTTCATCGAAATCCCCCGCCGGGGCCTCCCACAGAGCCTGGTTTTCCGCCAGCCAGCGGTCCGGATAGGCATGGCTCTGGAGTTTTTCATACAGTTCCAGCACCAGTTCCACCAGCGCGCTGTCGTCCCGCCCGGCTCCCAGGGTGTCCGCCAGCTGCTCCCGGCCCCTGTCCAGATTCTGATAGAAGGATTCCAGCGTCCGGTTCAGGCACCGGCGGCGGATGAGGGCGGCATCGTTCTCATCCAGGACGCGGAAATCCGGGGTCAGGGCGTGACGGTCACCCTCCCGGGCCAGGAGGTGGGCATTCTCCCGGAGGAGGGCGGTGCAGAAGGCGTCCACCGTCTTAACATCCGCCTGATAGACCCGCAGAAGCTGCCGCTTCAGGTGCCCGTCCCCGGGATTCCCCGCCATGCGGCGGTTCAGTTCCCCGGCGATTTTCCCCCGTAGTTCCGCCGCCGCGGCTTTGGTGTATGTAATGATGAGGAAATCGTCCAGGTTGCGGCCCTCCTCCACATAGCGGAAGAGCCGGTCAACCAGGACCCGGGTCTTGCCGGATCCGGCGGCGGCGGAAACCAGCAAACTGCCTCCCCGGTTTTCCACCACCGCCTGCTGCTGTGGGGTAAGCTGTAAATTGGCCATATCAGTCCTCCCTTTCCCTGGTTTCCCGTTCGATTTCCTCCCAGAATTCATCCGGCCTCACCGGCAGGATGTAACGGAGATGATCCCCGTCCCTGCCGTCCTGGAAGTGGCAGGCGTCCGCCCAGTCGCAGTACTGGCAGAAGCTGTCGTCCTCCCCCCGGCAGCAAGGGTCGGCGTCGATGTTGCCGTCCCGCACCTCCCGGGCGATCTGGCGGAGGAGTTTGTCCACGTACTGCCCCAGCTTCCCCAGCCGGGCCGCCGAGGCCACGCTGCCAGAAACGCTGCCGTCCCGCCCCACCCGCAGGGGAAGATACCGGGGCTCCCGGAGGGCGTCGTGCTCCATAGCCTGCAAAACCGCCGGCTCCGCCAGCAGCAGCCCGGAGCGGCGGAGGTTCTTCTCCCGCTCCCGCTGCAGTTCTTCCGGGGAGATATTCCGCTCTGCGGAGAGGATATCGTCCCTGGCGGGGAGATACAGCACCCCTGCAGGCTCCACCTCATGGCCGAACCGGGCCTTCCCCTCTCTCTCCAGGGCGAAGAGGTACAGCAGCATCTGGATGTCCAGGCCCATCCGGACAGCCGAAAGATCGAAGGCTTTCTTCCCGGATTTGTAATCCACCACCCGGAGATACAGCTTTCCGCTGTCCCGGTCAATCCATCCGTCCACACGGTCCACCTTGCCGCCTACCCGCAGTTCCGCGTCCGGCTCGGCGATCACCACCGCAGGGAGATCCCCCCGGTCCCCGAAACTCAGTTCAAAGGCCAGGGGCACAAAATCGGAGCACCGCAGTTCCTCCGCCGCTTGATCCACCACCGCATAGGCGGTGTTCCGCAGGCGGGCGAAGAGATAGCGGAACCGGGCGTTCCGATCCTGGAAATTCCGCAGTTCCCGTTCCATATACTGTTCAATGTATTTCCGCACCAGGGCATGAAGTTCCTCCTGATCCACCCGGGCAAAGCCGCCCCCCGCCAGCACATCCCTGGTGACGTGCTCCAGCAGGTAGTGGAGGAAGGTGCCGATCTGGGGCGCGTCAAAGGCGGCTGCATCCCGGGGCTTTGCCCGGAGGCCGTACTCCATAAAGTAGGCGAAGTGGCAGGAGCGCATCCGCTCCAGACGGGAGGCGGACATGGCTGCCCGGTCCCCGTACAGGGCCCGGACCGCCGCCCGGGAGAGGGCGCCCCGCCGGAGGGCCGCCGCCCGCTCCATGGCGGCAATCTGCCGGGAGAAATCCGGGCGGGCGGCAAAATACGTCCAGAGGGCCCCGCCGGGGGATTCCCCCGCCGCCTCCAGGGCGGGAACAGGGGCCGCCAGTCGGTAGGGCCTGCCGTTCCCCTCCTTCTCCACCCGGAGATCCGGAAAGAGGGCCTGCATCCGATCGATCACAAAGGCAGGCCGCATGGTGCCGCCGGAGACGTCGGAAATAGGGTAGCTGACCGTCAGGCCGCAGGTAGGCCGGGCCAGGGCGGCGTAAAGGTTCTGCAATTCTATGCCCATCTGATCCATGCCGGTGGGGGCCAAGGCCACCCCCCGCTGGGCCAGTTCCTCCCGGTCGTCCTCATTCAGGATACCGCCGCTCTGCCCCGTGCCGGGAAGCACATGATCGTTGGCCCCCAGGAGGAAGAGGTACTTTCCTGTGTGGCGGTCATTCCGTGTAATCTCCGTCACGCCCACCTGATCCAGGGAAACCGGGATGGTGCCCACGCTGTACTGGGCGGCCACCTGCCGGAACAGGCGGGTGAACTCATCCAGATCCATCGGCTCGTCCCCCAGGATCTCCACAAACTGATCCAGTACGCTACAGAGGATGTCCCACAACTGGGCGGTCTCCTCCGCCTCCTGGAGCCGCCCCGCCTCCGCCTGGAGGTGCATCTGTGCTTCCAGGGCATCCTGCAGGCCCAGTTCCTCCATAAAGCCGTAGAGGGCGTTCACCTTCTCCAGGGCCGTCCCGCCGCCCCGCAGCCCTTCCGCCAGGCGGGAGAGGGGCCCCCGCACTTTCCGCCGCAGACGGTTTACGGCATCCAGCTGCTCCTGCCGCCCATCCGTCCAGGGGGCGCCGTAGCCGTCGGGGTTTTCTGTCCAATCCACCTCCCGCAGCCACATGCTGCCGTGGATCTCCCATTTCAGCGCGTAATTCTCCAACAGATCGCACTCTGCCGGGGTCAAGCCCGCAAGGCCGGTTTTCAGCCAGCGGAACATATCGTCGTACTCATATCCCCCGCCGATGGAGGCCAGCACCCCGGAGAGAAGGCTCATTACCGGCTTTTCCAGGATATCTGTCCGGCGGCTCAAATAAGCCGGGATGCCGTACCGCCGGAACACGGTCTCCACCACCCCCTCGTAGTCCCCCATGTTCCGGGCGGCCACGGTGATTTCTCGGTAGCGGCACGCCTTCGCAGACACCAGACGGCGGATCTCCGCCGCCGTCCACTCCACTTCGGAAAACACATTGTCCGCTTCCCGGAGGCGGATGGCGGAACTGTCCCCGTCAAAGACGGCGGCCTCCCCGAAGAAATGGCGCTCCAGATGATCCAGGGCCGAACTGCCATGGGGGGCCAACGTCTCAATGCGGAGGGGGCGGCGCTCCTCCTCCGCCAGGCGGCGCAGCTGGCCCAGGGTCTTTAAGGAGGCCTCGAAGATCTCCTCCCGGCTGTCCGGCTCCCCCAGGAGGGTGACGGTGACGGAGGCAGCCTGCCGCAGCAAAACGCCCAGCACCCGCCGCTCCTGGGCGTTGAAATAGGTGAAGCCGTCGATGAAAATGTCCTTTCCGGCCCCGTAGCGGGAGTCCTCCAGGTGATCGCAGAGTTTTGTCATCCGATCCCGGAGATCCTGGCCCTCCCGGTGCAGGCGGGCCTCGTAGGCCCCGTAAAGGATGCTTAAATCCGTCAGCTTGTCCCGGGTCGCGCCGGTGATGTCCTGGGCCTGCCGGTACAGGGTCTCCGGGGATACCTCGTAGCACCGCAGTTCGTCAAAGAGATCCAACAGCTGCTGCAGGAAGGCAGACTTCTGGGAGGGCCTGCGGTAGACCGTAAGGGACGGGGCCACCTCGGAGAGGGCCTTTTGCAGCGTCAGAATCCTGCCGCCGGCGTCCAGTTCCGCCTCCGCCGCCCCGCCGGTGACGGCCAGTACCCGGTCGCAGAGGCGGCGGAAACTCAGCACCTCCGCGTGGCGGCTGGCGGTAGGGCCGCAGTCCCGGCAGAGGTCGATTTCCGCCTGGTGGGAGGCGTGCTCCGGCACCAGGAGGATCTGTTTCCCGCTGTCCCCCAGTTCTTTGATCCGATGGAGGACAGCGGCGGATTTTCCTGTTTTGGCCCGTCCGATGAGAATGGTCAGCATGGCGGTGCCCCCTTTCTTGTCCACAGCATTGTACCACATCCCACTCCCGCGGGCAACGGAAAGAGCCGCCGGGAAACCCATTTCCCGACGGCTCTTTATTGTCAAAAAAGCGGCTCTGCCGCTTTTTTGAGAGGGCTGCGGCCCGGCTGTGCGCAGGTCTTACCCGCCTCTGGCGGATAAGACCCACACTTGCGGGCCGAGAAGTGTTTTTCCCGAGGCAAAGCCCCGAGAAAAACAGATTCCACCTTTTTCGCGCCTGCGGGCGCGAACCCTGCTGGGCTTTCATCTATTATGAAAACTTTTCCTGCAAGGCCTCCCACCACTCCACGGCCTTGAACCGCAGGGCGTAGCCCTGATCCTCCTCGGTGATGAGGCCTATCTCCTCCTCTGTAAACCCCGCCGCCAGGGCCGCGGCAGGCACGTCGCCAGAGGCGGCGGCGCACAGAGGCGGGAACACCACGCACCACCAGTTCTGCCCTCCGCCCTGGCCGATGACCACCCGCAGGGCCAGGTATTCCCCGGCTGGAAGAGTGAAGCCTTCGTATTCCTTGGTGGGGAAAGCCGCGTCCACCAGTTCCGCAGTTACCGGGTAATCGTAGCCGTTTACAGCAATCTCCCTGGCGGCGGCCTCCTCCAGTTCCGGCAGAGCCTGCCGGAGGAGCATCTCCGCCTGCCGCCGGTCCCCGGCCTGCTCCAAAAGCGACGCTGCCCGTTCCAGAACCTGATCCCGCACCAAAAGCTTCAGGGCCTGGTCCTCCTCCGAATCGGAGTTCGCCAGCACATGGAGGCGGACCACCTTGTCCGCCAGCCGGTCCTGGGCCCGAAGGGCCAGGGACCCCGTCAAGAAAAATACCGCCAGCCCTGCCAGCAGGGCGATTTCAAACACTTTCAGCTTTACAGATGGCTTTTCCGCTGTTTTCATCGGATTTCCGTCCCTTCTCCGGCCTGTTTCGGCCGTTTCCGGAATAATAGACAGAAATCCGGATTTTTATACCCCTTTTCGAGAAAACCTTTCTTCAGAAGCTGTATTCACAGGCGTTGAACGCTATCTGGCCGGGTTTTTCGCCGCCCTGCAAGGCAAACCCCTCACCCATCCGGCACCCAGCCTATGCATACAGGTTTTTACAGCGCCATTAAAATAGCCCCGGCGGTAATCATCACCGCCCCTGCCACGGACTTCGCCGAAAACTCCTCATGGAGGAACACCACCGCCAGCAGCAGGGTAATCACTACGCTGAGTTTATCCACCGGCACCACCTTGGAGGCTCCGCCCAACTGCAGGGCCCGGAAATAACACAGCCAGGAGGCCCCGGTAGCCAGTCCCGAGAGGATCAGAAACAGCCAGTTCTTCCGGCTGATATCCCCAATTCCCCCCTGCGCGCCGGTGATGAACACCATTCCCCAGGCCATGGCCAGCACAACGATTGTCCGCAGGGCCGTCGCCAGATTGGAATTCACGCCGTTGATCCCGATTTTCGCCAAAATAGACGTTGCCGCCGCAAATACCGCGGACAGCAGGGCAAGTATGAACCACATATGCCGCGCTCCCCTCTTGAACTATAGTGTATAAGTGTGCTACAGCCTTCCCGCCGGCTCCGCCAGGAAGGTCTGGGCATACCGCGCTTTCAGGGCCTCCGCCGCCTCCGCCGCGGTATCCCGGCTTTGGAAGATGCCGAACACCGCCGGGCCAGAGCCGCTCATGGCGGCGTTCATGGCCCCCAGGACCAGGAGCCGTTCCTTGATCCGGAACACCTCCCCGCAGGAGGGCGGGAGCACCTCCTCAAAGACGTTGCGGAGCCTGGACGCCACGGCTGCCAGATCCCCTGCCTCCAGGGCCCGGATCATGCCGCCGGTGTCCGGCCGGTCCCGGAAGCCAATCCCGTCCACCCGGGCGAAGAGTTCCGGGGTTGGCACGCCGAAATCCGGCTTGCACACCACAATCCAGCAGGGAGGCAGGGGCGGGAGATCCGTCAAAACCTCCCCCCGGCCCTCTGCCAGGCACGCGCCTCCCCGGACGCAGAAGGGCACGTCGCTGCCGGTCAGCCCGCCAATCCGCTCCAGTTCCGGCAGGGGCATTCCCGGGGCGTAGGCCTCCCGCATCAGCCGCAGCAGGGCCGCCACGTCGGCGCTGCCGCCGCCCAGGCCCGCGTAGGCGGGGATCCGCTTCTCCAGGCGCACTGCCAGTCCCGGCATGGGACGGCCAACAGCCTGGAAAAAGGACTCCGCCGCCTGCTGCTCCATGGTCTTTTTCCCCGGCGGCAGGCAAAAGCCTCCCTCCGTTTCCAGGGAAAAACCCTCCCCCTCTTCCTGGAGGGACACCCAATCGCAGAGGGACACCGTATGCATCACCATGCGCATCTCGTGGTAGCCATCCGGCCTGGGGCCTAAAATATCCAGGGCCAGGTTCAGCTTCGCGGGGGCCGCCCGCCGTCCCAATTCCATAATGCCCCTCCTTCTTACATCCGATACCACAGCCGGCAAGCCGGCTATATAAGGAAACCCTCCGGCGGGTCCGCCGGAGGGAACTCTGCTTATGGGCATTATACCACATTGATTTCCATCTGCAAGGGGGCGTCTTCTTTTTTTGCGTCTCCTGCCCCCTTACGCTTCCCCGGCAGCGCCCACCGCCTCCACAATGGCCTCGTATCCCGTGCAGCGGCAGAGGTTCCCGGACATGGCCCGGCGGATCTCTTCCTCCGTGGGGTGGGGATTTTTCAGCAGCAGCGCCTTGGCGCTCATCAGCATCCCCGGCGTGCAGAACCCGCACTGCACCGCGTGGTGATCCAGGAAAGCCTGCTGGAGGGCAGACAGTTCCCCGTCATGGGAGAGGCCCTCCACCGTGTAGACCGTCCGCCCCGGCAGCTGCCCCGCCAGGAACAGGCAGGAATTCACCGGATCGCCGTCTACAATCACGGTACATGCGCCGCACTCCCCTACGCCGCAGCTTTTCTTGGTGCCGGTCAGCCCCAGCCGCTCCCGCAGGAGATCCAAAAGGGTCATATCCGGCTCCGCCTCCAGGGAGACAGCCCTGTCATTTAATGTGAAGTCCAGTTTCATCCCTGCATCCTCCCCATGGCGTTTTCCAAAAGCCGGGCCGTAAACCCCGCCGACACCGGCAGCTTGTAGCGGCTGGATTCCCGAAGGCCGGTCTGGGCCAGAATCTCTTCCGAGACGGCCTGTCCTGCCTGGAGAAACAGGGCCCCATCCGGCGCCTGCCCCTCCAGCAAAGCTTCCGCGCCGGGAAACCGCATGGGGCGGCGGGTGGCCGCGCCGATGCACAGCCGGACATGTTTCATCCGGCCGCCGTCCTCCTCCCAGCAAACCGCGCCGTTCATCCGGGAGATGGCCAGGGCGTTTCTCCGGCCGATTTTGTCAAAATTCCAGCGAGTATTGGGAGAAAAAGCGGGAATCTCAAAGCCGATAATCAATTCTCCCTCCTCCAGGGCGCACCGGCCGGGGCCCTGCACCAGATCCGGGATGTCCGCCCTTCTCCGGCCACACCGCCTGCCGATCACCGCCTTGGCCCCCGCCGCCGTCAGAGCGGGCACCAGATCCGCCGCGGGGCTGGCGTTAGCGGCGTTGCCGCCTGCGGTGGCGCGGCTCCGGATCTGGGGGGATCCCACGGAGGCAGCCGCCGCGGCCAGCAGCGGGCAGGCCTCCCGGAGGACAGGACTGCCCTCCAGTTCCCCGCATGTTACCGCCGCACCGGCGAACACCGTCCCGCCGCCGCGGATTTCCCGCAACTCCGCCACCCGGGTGATATCCAGGTATCCGCAGGGCGACAGCTTTCCTGCCCGGCGCTGCACCACTACATCCGTGCCCCCTGCCAAAATGGTATACGACGGGTGCTCCGCCAGAAGGGACAGGGCCTCTTCCAAGCCTTCAGGCCGTAAAAATTCCATTATGCCTCCTCCTTTTCCAGGGCGGCCCGCACCCGCTCCAGGGTGAAGGGCAGCGTCCGCAGCCGCAGGCCGGAGGCCCGGGCAATGGCGTTGGCCACTGCCGGGGCCACCAGGGCCGTGGAGGCCTCCCCCACGCCGTGGACGCCTAGCGGGTTTTCCGCCGCCTCTTCCTCCAGGGGCACCGCCCGGACGCGGTGGAAGTCCATGGCAGTGGGCAGCAGGTAGGTGTCAAAATTCTTGTTTTTGAGAATCCCTTCCCGGCTCTCCAGTTCCTCCGTCAGGGTGTAGCCCATGGCCATGGCCACGCCGCCTGCGATCTGGCCGCAGGCCTCCGGGTAGTTGACGATCTTCCCGATATCGTGGAGGCACAGGAGATCCAGCACCTCCACCTTCCCGGTAACCGGGTCAATCTCCACCTCCGCCCCGGCGGCGCCGTAGCTGAAGGAATAGTATGTGTTTCCCTGGTGCTTCTCAAAGTCCCAGCCGGTGCGGGGGGCCTCCCACTGCCCGGCGGCGTCCGTGCGGATGCCCCGGCTATGGCAAATCCCCACCGCCTCCCGGAAGGTCATCAGCCGTTCCCCGTTCTGCCGGAAGAGGCCGCCGTCCCGGAAGGCCACGTCCTCCCCGTCCGCCGCGCTTTGCAGGATATCCCGCAGCTTCCCGGCCGCGATCCGAACCGCGTTGCCGCCGGAAATGGTGCCCCGGGAACCGGCCGTCGCGCCGCTGTCCGGCACGAAGGCGGTATCCACCGGGCAGATCCGCACCTGCTCCAGGGGCAGGCCCAATATGTCCGCACAGATCTTCGCCATGGCGGCGTGGGTGCCCTGGCCCACCTCGCTGATGCTGGTGTATACGCCGACGCTGCCGTCAGCAAAGGCCCGCACGTCGGTGCCTGCCGTGTCGGCGTCCCGGGCGGCGGCCCCGTAGGACTCCCCCCGATGGAGGCAGGCAATGCCTCTGGCCCGCAGCTTCCCCTCCGGTGTCAC
The DNA here is from genome assembly GCA_910584995.1 of uncultured Oscillibacter sp. Classification (GTDB taxonomy): domain Bacteria; phylum Bacillota; class Clostridia; order Oscillospirales; family Oscillospiraceae; genus Oscillibacter. Next base: position 82,544 of record CAJUDW010000004.1, read on the forward strand.
CACAGGCGCCCCCAGGGGGAACAGTTCCTCCAGCCGATCCAGGCATTTGCCGATGCTGACCCGGGCCATGGTCTGGCCGGTGGCGTTGGTGCCCCCCTCGCGGAGGATATTCTTCCGCCGGAGGGCCAGGGGATCCATGCCCAGTTCCTGAGCCAGTTCGTCCAGCAGGGATTCGGAGGCGAAGTCCACCTGAGGGGAGCCAAAGCCCCGCACCGCGTCGGAGTAGACATTGTTGGTGAACGCCGCCCGGATATGGATATCCACATGGGGGATCTCATAGGGCCCCGCCGCCTCCACCGCCGCCCGCCAGATGGTGGCAAGGCTCCGGGAGCGGTAGGCTCCGGCGTCGGCGGTCCCGTCGATTTTCATGGCGGTGATGCGCCCATCCCGTTTGGCCCCCACCCGGTAGGTGAGGCGGAAGGGATGGCGCTTGGATCCCTCCAGAAGACATTCCTCCCGGCTCCAGGTCATTTTGCAGGGCCGTCCCGTCCGGAGGGCCACAACGGCGGCCCGGACCGCGATCACCACGATGTCAATATCCTTCCCGCCGAAGGAACCGCCGATGGCGGGCTGGATGATCCGTACCCGGTTCTGGGGCAGGCCGCAGCCCGCCGCGACCCGGGCTTTGATGTGGTAGGGAAATTTGCAGGGGCAGTACACGGTAATGCCGTCCCCCTCCGGCACCACCACGGCAGTATCCGCCTCAATGGCGGAGTGCTGAATCCGCTGGGTCCGGTAGGTGCGCTCGATCACCACGTCCGCCTCCCGGAAGCCCTGCTCCACATCCCCCTTCACCACCCGGTGCCGGCAGGCCACGTTGTCCGTCAGGCCATCCGCCTGATAGAGGATCACCGGCGGCTGGGCGCCTAGGGCCTCCTCCGGATCGAACACGCAGGGCAGGGGCTCATAGGCCGCCTTCACCAGCGCCGCGCCCTGATCCGCCGCCGCCTGGCTCTCCGCCGCCACCACCGCTATGCCGTCCCCGGCGGAATTGGCGATGTCCGCCGCCAGCATGGGTTTATCCTGAGGGCCCTGGTTCACACCCGGCACATCCCGGGCGGTATAGACCCCCACCACGCCGGGGACCGCCAGGGCCTCACCGGCGTCAATGCCCAGGATCCGCGCCCGGGGATGCGGGCAGTGAACCGCCCGGGCATACAGCATCCCGGGGAACTGCAAATCGTCCGCGTAGCGGGCCCTGCCTGTCAATTTGTCCCGGACGTCCGCCCGGGTAAAACCTTTTTGATCCATCTCACGCCTCCACATCCGCCAGAGAGGAAAAATCGTAAAACAGCTGTAAGCCCCCCGTATGGAGGAACACCAGCCCGCCGGGGCCTCGGTACTCCCCCCTAGCCGCCAGGCCGCAGAGGCCGTACAGGGCCTTGCCGGAGTAAGAGGGATCCGTCAGGATCCCCTCGGAGGCAGCCAGGGCCTTCATCCACAAAACCTGCTCCCGAGAGGGCTTCCCGTAGCCGCCGCCGGAGAAGCCCTCCACGCAGCGGACAGCGCCCTCCGGCACCGGCTCCGTTTCCAGGAAGTCCGTCAGTTCCCGGCACTGGCTCCGGACGGAACGCTCCATATCCTCCCGGCCCTTTCCCGTCACACCGACGCCCACCACAGGGATCCTGCAGCCCAACAGCCGCAGGCCCACCGTCAACCCCGCCTGGGTACCGCCGATGCCGCAGGGGCAGATCACTGCCTCCGGCGGATCGTCCCCCCACTGCCCTATCAGTTCCGCGGCACAGCGGACATAACCCAGGGCCCCAAGGGGTCCGGAACCGCCCCGGGAAAGGAACCAGGGCTTTTTCCCGGCGGTCCGGGCCGCCTCCGCCATCCGGCGGGCCTCCGGCATATCCTCCACTGGCCCGGAGGGCAGATCCGTCACAACGGCGGTCTCCTCCGGCCCGCAGAGTTCCATCATGGCGTGGTTGGCGGCGGTCTCGTAGCGGTAACGGGTATCCCCCCAGGATTCCATGATCACCCGGCAGGCCATGCCCTCCCTGGCCGCCAGAAGGGCGGTCATGCTGTTGTGGCAGCACTGGTTGGTGCTGGCGGTAATGAGGGTATCCGCCCCGGCCTGCACCGCCTCCTCTATTAAATAGTCCAGCTTGCGGATTTTATTCCCCCCCAGGGGCAGCAGATCGTCCCGCTTCACCCGGACGCGTACCCCGGCCTTTTCCGAAAACCGGGCCAGTTCCTCCAGGGGCGTGGGCCGCGTCACATATCCCCGCCGGGGGATGTCTTGCCATGATCTCATTGTGAAAGCGCCTCCCTTTCTGTCATGTTTGTCATGACAGAAATATACCATAGTTCCCGCACCTTTGCAACTTGTGAGATCCCACAAGGTTTTCCCGGTATTTCCGCCGAAATCCCCAAAGCCCCTGCCGCCTGCCGAGAGCCCTGCCGGAAGACGGCGGAGGGACATCCGGAACGCAGGCTCTAGCATTATCCTCCAATAAGGATAACCAAAAAGTGTGCAAACAGCCGAATTAAATTTTAACACTTGACTTTTCCGCAAAAAATGGTACGCTAAAGTAAACAGGGTTCTAATGATTGATTATCGTTTATTAGCCCCAGTTCTTGGCAGGGCCGGCATTTTGCGCATACAGGGCAGGCCCAGCACCCTCCCAGTTCCCTGCGCCTGCTGATTCTGCCTGCAAATCGCCGGATTTCAACATTTTCTACGGTGGTGATCGTAATGACAACGGTATTTCCCGCCCTGCTGCGGGAATTGGAGGCGGGACGACCCGCCATGCTGGCGGTTATCGCCACAGACGAGGGCTCTTCCCCCCGGGAGGCCGGCAGCATGATGCTGGTGGGCGCCTCCGGCCGGATTGCCGGGACCATCGGCGGCGGCGCGGTGGAAAAGAGCGCCACGGAAACGGCCATGGCCCTCCTGGCGGAGGGCGTTTCCGCCAGCCGCGCCTACCGCCTCCAGGAGAGCGGCCCGGATGCGGCGGGCATGGCCTGCGGCGGCAATATCACCGTCTTCTTTCAGTTTTTCCCCGCCGGGGAGGCCTCCGAAACCCTGGCACGGGAAGTCCTGGCCCGGCTGGAGGCAGGCCGCCCCGGCTTTCTGGTCCTGCGCCCGGAGGGCCCGGCCCTTGCGGACAGGGATCCCCAGGGCTGCGCCGTCCCCCTGCCGGTAGAGCCCCGGGCCGTCCTCTTTGGCGGCGGGCATATCGCATTGGAACTGGCCCCCCTGCTGCGGCAGGTAGGGTTCCGGGTGGCCGTCTTTGACGACCGGCCGGAGTTCAGCAGCCCGGCCCGGTTCCCCATGGCGGAGGAGACCGTCTGCGGGGACTACGGGGACATCACCGCCTCCCTCCCCCTCCGGCCGGAGGACTATGTGGTGATCATTACCGAGGGCCATCGCCACGATCTCGCGGTGGAACGGCAGGCTTTGGCCCGCCCCCTGGCTTACATCGGGGCCATCGGTTCCAAAACCAAGACGGAAACCCTGAACCGCCGCCTGCTGGACTGCGGGTTCACCCCAGCGGATCTGGAGCGGCTCCACGCCCCTATCGGGATGCGGATCATGTCCTCCACCCCGGCAGAAATTGCCGTCAGCATCGCGGGGGAACTGATCCTGGTCCGGGCCCAGCGCCGGGAACAGGCGGCGAAAGCCTCCTGCCCCATGGCATAGCCCCATTGAAGGAGAACGCTTATGCAAGACGCCTACGGACGGCAAATTGATTACCTGCGTCTGTCGGTAACGGATCTCTGCAACTTCCGCTGCCAATACTGTATGCCCCCGGAGGGCGTGAAGAAACAGCAGCACCGGGCAATCCTCTCTGTGGAGGAGTGCGCAGAAATCGCCGGGGCCGCCGTCCGGTGCGGTGTAGGGAAAATCCGCCTTACCGGCGGGGAGCCCCTGGTCCGGCGGGGGATCCTGGATATCTGCCGCCGCCTGCGGGCCCTGCCCGGCCTGGAGGAACTGTGCCTCACCACCAACGGGAGCCTTCTGCCGCAGCTGGCGGGGCCCCTCCGGGATGCGGGGGTGGACCGGCTCAACATCAGCCTGGACACCCTCCGTCCGGACCGGTTCTCCCGCCTGACCCGGCTGGGACGGCTGGAGGATGCCCTGTCCGGCATCCGGGCGGCGGAGGAGGCGGGGTTTTCCCGCTTGAAGCTGGATACCGTCCTTATCGGCAGATTCAACGATGATGAGATCGGGGATTTTTTGCAGCTGACCCTGGATCACCCCTGGGAGGTCCGGTTTATCGAGTTGATGCCCATGGGCCCCTGCGCCGCCTGGGACAAGGGCTGTTTCCTCTCTGGGGAAACGGTCCTGGAGCGGTATCCGGCCCTGGAGCCCCTGGAATCCCAGGGGGTGGCCCGGCGCTACCGCCTGCCGGGGGCTAAGGGATCGGTAGGCCTTATCTCCCCTGTCAGCCACGATTTCTGCGGCAGCTGCCGCCGGATCCGGGTGACGGCGGACGGCCACCTCAAAGGCTGCCTCCACAGCCGGGAGGAAATCCCCCTCCGGGGCCTCCACGGGGCGGAACTGGAGGCGGCCATCCGGCAGGGCATCGCCCAGAAGCCGGAGCGGCACCGGCTGGCCCTGGGGGCCAGCGACACGCCCAGGAATATGAATCAAATCGGAGGATAGAACATGAAACTCATCAATACAGTGGACGCCGTGGGACATGTGCTGTGCCACGACTTGACCCAGATCATCAAAGATGAATTTAAAGGTGCCCGGTTCCGGAAGGGCCATGTGGTGACGGAGGAGGACATCCCCGTCCTGCTGTCCATGGGCAAGGAGCATCTTTACGTATGGGAAATGGATCCTGGCATGGTCCACGAGAACGACGGCGCCCAGCGGCTCTGTGCCCTGTGCCAAAACGAGCACATGGAGCGGAGCGAGGTGAAGGAGGGAAAGATCGAACTGACCGCCGCCTGCGGCGGCCTGTTCCGGGTGGACTCCGAGAGACTGATCGCCGTCAACTCCATTGAAAATATCATGATCGCCTCCCGGCACGGCAACACCGCCGTCCAGAAGGGGGACAAGCTGGCAGGCACCCGGGTTATCCCCCTGGTGATCCCCGAGGAAACCCTGCGGGCGGCGGAAACCGCCGCCGGGGACGCCCCCCTGCTGGAACTTCTGCCCTGGAAGCTGAAAACCGCCGCCATTGTGGCCACCGGCAGCGAGGTGAAAAAGGGGCTGATCCAGGATACCTTCACCCCGGTGGTACGGGACAAGCTGGCGGCCTTCGGCATCAAGACCCTGGCAGCCGTCTATCCCGGCGACGGCGTGGAAAACGTGGCCGCCGCCATTGGCGAGATGCGGAAAACCGGGGCGGAGATCATCGTCTGCACCGGCGGTATGAGCGTGGATCCGGACGACAACACGCCCGGCGGCATCCGGGCCGCCGGGGCCCGGATCGTCTCCTACGGCGCGCCGGTCCTGCCGGGGGCCATGCTGCTGCTGGGATATTTTGAGGACGGCGTGCCTGTCCTGGGCCTTCCGGGGTGCGTGATGTACGCCGGGGCCACCGTGTTCGATCTGCTGCTGCCCCGGATCGCGGCGGGGGTAGAGATCACCCGGGCCGAAATTGCCGCCATGGGCGAGGGCGGCCTGTGCCTGGGGTGCAAGCCCTGCCGCTGGCCGGTTTGCCCCTTCGGGAAATAAGAACCTGTGCTTACCGGCGGGGATTCGGGATGGAGAAGAGGGTTTTCCGTCCCGTAAGGGAAAAATTCACAGGAATACCGGGCCTTGTCTGAAAATTGGCAGCATGCCAAACAGCGAGGGATTCCTTCGCCGGACAAGGCGGAAATCCCCAGGAATACTTTCTGTATGGCAGGATTTTTTCACGCGGAAAGGCCCCGGCTCCGGCCGGACGCCGTTCAATGCCTGTGGATACAGGTGCTAAAAAGGGGTGGCGTCCCGCCGCCCCTTCCAAGGGCCTTCCGGCCTTTCCCCCCTATCGTTATCCTCATTTAGATATCACGATGGATCTTCCCACTTGCCAACCCGCATAAAACAGATTATGATGAAAGTACACCGTGAAACAGTTTTTGACGGAAAGGAACCCCTTCTTATGAAAAAACCGGCCGCCCTGGCTCTCGCCCTGCTCCTCCTTCTGTCCGCCTGCGCCGCCCCGCAGGAAGAGGCAGCCTCCGGGGAGCCTGTGAGCCTCTACATCTTTGCCGCCTCCTCCCTGGCGGGGACCCTGGATCAAATCATCGAACTGTATCAGGCGGAGCATCAGGACATTGCCGTGGTGCCCACCTACGACTCCTCCGGCACCCTGCTGGCCCAGATTCAGGAGGGGGCGGACTGCGACCTCTTTATTTCCGCCGCCCCCAAGCAGATGGACGCCCTGGAGGTGGATGCCGCCCTGCTGGAGGGCTCCCGCAGGGATCTCCTGGAAAACAAGGTGGTGCTGGCCGTCCCGGAGGGGAATCCCAGGGGCGTGGGAAGCTTCCGCCAGCTGGCCTCCCTGCTGGAGAGCGGGGATGTGCTGCTGGCCGTAGGCAACAGCGACGTGCCTGTAGGCCAGTACACCCAAAAAATCTTCGCCTATCTCGGCCTGGACGAGGATTCCCTGGCCGCTTCCGGCCTGCTGACCTACGGCTCCAACGTGAAGGAGGTCACAACCCAGGTCTCTGAGGCCTCCGTGGACTGCGGGATCATCTACGCCACGGACGCCTTCGACACCGGGCTCACCGTCATGGATGAGGCCCTGCCGGAGATGTGCGGACAAGTGGTCTATCCCGCTGCCGTGCTGGCGAGGAGCCACTATCCGGAGGAGGCCGGGGATTTCCTGACATTCCTCTCCTCCGGCGAGGCAGGGCTCATCTTTAAAAACGCGGGGTTCACCACCCTGAATCCCTGAAGAACAACTGCCCGGGAGGCGATCAAGCTTGGACTGGTATCCCCTTTTGAATTCCCTCCGCATTGCGGCCATTTCCACCGCCGCCGTCTTCTTCCTGGGGCTGGCGGCGGCCTATTACATCGCAAAACTCCCCCGTCTGGCCAAGGGGCTGCTGGACGCGGTGCTCACCCTTCCCCTGGTACTGCCGCCTACGGTGACGGGCTGGCTGCTATTGCTGCTGCTGGGGCCAAAGCGCCCCCTGGGGGCCTGGGCCCGGGAGGCCCTCGGCCTCCGGCTGGTGATGACCTGGCAGTCCGCTATCTTTGCCGCCGCGGCAGTAGCCTTTCCCCTGATGTACCGGGCCGCCCGGGGAGCCTTCGAGTCCTTTGACGAGACCCTGGCGGAGGCGGGACGGACCCTGGGCCGATCCGACGCCTGGATTTTCTGGCGGGTGCGGATGCCCTGCTGCCGCCACGGGATTCTGGCGGGTGCGGTGCTGGCCTTCGCCAGGGCCCTAGGAGAATACGGCGCTACCTCCATGGTGGCAGGCTACACACCGGGCCGGACAGCCACCGTTTCCACCACTGTCTACCAACTCTGGCGCACCGGCGACACCGCCGGTGCGTTCCAGTGGGTACTGGTGAACCTGGCCATCTCCGCCGCGTTCCTGCTGGCGCTGAACCTGCTGGAAACCCGGCGGAAAGGGGGTGCGTGATGTCCCTTCTGGTAGATATGGAAAAGCGGCTTGGGGATTTTAACCTGCGTGTACAGTTTGAGGCAGAGGCCGGGGCCCTGGCCCTGCTGGGGGCCTCCGGCTGCGGGAAATCCGTCACCCTCCGGTGCATTGCGGGAATTCTGACCCCGGACAGGGGGAAAATCCTCCTGGACGGCACGGCCCTTTTTGACAGCGTGGCCCGCATCAACCTGCCGCCCCAAAAGCGGCGGGTGGGATACCTTTTCCAGGAGTACGCCCTCTTCCCCCACATGACCGTCCGGCAGAATATCGCCGCGGCAGTGCGGGATCGTTCCCTGCGGCACACTGCTGTGGAAGGGCAGCTGCGCCGGTTCCGGCTGGAGGACGCGGCGGAACTGCTGCCCCGGCAGATCTCCGGCGGCCAGCGGCAGCGGGCGGCCCTGGCCCGGATGCTGGCGGCGGAGCCCCGGGCAATCCTGCTGGACGAGCCCCTTTCCGCGCTGGACAGCTTTCTCCGCCAGCAGTTGGAAACGGAACTGACGGAGGTCCTGGAGGGGTTTTCCGGCCCCGCGGTATGGGTCACCCACGACCGGGGGGAGGCCTTCCGGAACTGCCGCCGGGTGTGCGTGCTGGATCGGGGCGTCTCCCAGCCGGTGTCCTCCATGGAGGCCCTGCTGGCCCGTCCTGCCACAGCGGCGGCCGCACGGCTCTCCGGCTGCGAGAATTTCTTCCAGGCAGTTCCGGCGGAAAACGCCGTGTTCCTCCCGGAGTGGGGGGCCGCCTTCCGCTGCGGCAGCCCTGTCCCGGAGGATACGGGCCTTGCAGGCATTCGGGCCCGCCACGTCCGTCCAACAAAAGCCGGGGCGGAAAACGCTTTCCCCTGCGTGGTTATACGGGCCGTGGAGGATGTGTCCTCTGTCACCGTCCTTCTGAAGCGGGAGGGGACAGACGCGCCCCTTCTTCGGATGGAACTGGACAAGGCCCTTTGGACGGCCATGGGCGGGCCGTCCCATATTACAGCGGCAGTGAACCCGGAGGATATCCTGCTCTTCCCCCGGGAGGCGGAGAATCCCTGAGCGGGGCAGCCGCCGGGGCCCGTCCCTTCCGGCAGCTTCCCGGAAAGCGTTGGACATGGCCAAACCCCGGACGATCTGAACATGGGGATAGTTTCAGGCTGTGGGAAAAGCCCGCCGCAGTAGTCCGCCCGCAGGCGCGGAATACAGTCCAATCCTTTCTCCCGCGGCGTGTACGTGGGAAAAACGTTTTCCGTGAATCGGCCTTTGAATTGTGCGCCACAGGCGCACAATTCAAAGGTGCAGCATGAAGCAAAAACTTACGCAAAAAAGGGGCCGAACGGCCCCTTTTCCACAGCCCGACGCCGTACAGCGATCCGCTGTACGGCATTTTTCTGATTGCGCGCTTGCTTGATGCCCAATATCCCACAGATGAACAGCATAACGCCACCCGGCAGCTGGCACCCGCCGGTAAAAACAGGGCGCCGCGCCTGGGATATAAACGGCATCCGGATCGCCGGGGATTTCCCCCCGCATCCCCCTCCTGCTTATGCTGCCTTCCGGCATACCGCCGCCGGAAAACCTGTGCAGATACCAAGGAGGAATCGGGCTCGAAATACGGCGTCCCCGCAGAAGGGGCCCGCTGCCCTCATGCCTCCGGCAGGCTCCAATTGAAATACTGCCAGTAGGGCTCCGATGCCCGGACCTTGAAATCCGCAATAGACGCCTCGTCCCACCGGTATGTCCCTTCTCCGTCCTTTTGGCCCCGCCTGCCGCCGGAAACCCGGCTGTCCACAAAGGCAAAGGCCGCCTTCCGGTCGCTGAGGGAAGGGAAGAGGTAGTTTTCAATGCTCTGCACCATGTCCAGCCCCGCGGCGTCCTGGTGCTCGAATAGGCCCACGGCGGTGTAACGGGGCATGAAGCTGTACATCAGCGCCTTGTCAATGTCCCGGGGATCCGCCAGGCCTTCCTCCACCATATAAATGGCCTCCCGCAGAAGGGCATGCTGCAAGCGGTTGGCAATGAAGCCGGGGGCGCTTTTTTTCATGACGCAGACCTTCCGGCCGCAGTCCTCCAGCACATCATAGACCGTCCGGGCAGCCTCCTCATCGGAACAGGGGCTCTTCACCAGTTCCACAAAAGGCACCAGGTGGGGCGGGTTAAAAGGATGGGCCACCACCACTTTCTCCGGATGGGAGAGCCCCCGGCAAAGATCCTCCGGGGCCATGGCGGAACTGGTGGAGGCGATGGCCCGGCAGCCGGGGCAGTTGGCCTCAATCTGCCGGTAAATACCCCGCTTGACCTCCCCGTCCTCCACCGCGCACTCGAAAAACACCGTGCAGGCGGCCAAATCCGCGTAGTCCAGGGTGAAATGGAGGTAACTCCGGCAGACATCCGCCTGCTCCTCCGTCACCAGGTTCCGTTTCCCCAGAATCCGGTAAATCTCCTCATAGCTGTCCTGCCCCCGCCGGACAGAGGGCTCCTTTGTGGCCAGGACTGTGGTGTCATATCCGTTTCCCGTAAACAGCGCCGCCAGGCTCATGCCCATCATACCGGTGCCGATAATGGCAATTTTCTCCTTTTTCATAGGAATAGCGCTCCTTTCATACGCCTGCCGGCCGCATACGCGGCCGGCGGCCGGTTACAGCGCAGGTTCCTCCACACGCTCCCGGATCATCTCCAGCAGATCGCCCAGGTGGGCGTCAACGGAATCCCGCAGCTGTTCCAAATCCCCCGACTGGAGGGCGTCAAAAATGTCCCTGTGCCGGCTAGCCAGTTCCGGCAGATCCCGGCCCGTCAGGGCGGTGCCCACATGGAGCCAGGACCGGATGTTGCAGAGTTCCCACAGCCTGCCCAGCAGTTCATTCTGGGAGGCCGCCACGATCAGATCGTGGAACCGGGCGTCGCTCTTGATATATTCCGGCACGTCGTGCTCCCGGGCGGCCTTCTCCATGGCGAAGATCACCGTCTCCAGTTCTTCGTACTGGGCGGAGGTCATCCGGCGGACGGCACACTCTGCGCCCAGCTTCTCCAGCGCCCCCCGGACCTCATAGAACTGCCGCATCTCCTGTACGGCAATCTGCTTGACATAGGTGCCGGAAAACGGCTTCTGTTCCACCAGGCCGCTGAACTCCAACTCCCGGATGGCCTCCCGCACGGGGGCCTGGGACACGCCCAGTTCCTGGGCCAGCCGGGTCTCCACAATCCGATCCCCCGGCTTCAGTTCCCCGGTCAAAATCGCTTCCTTGATGTACTGGCTGATTTCCTCGTGCAGCAGCGGCCGTCTCATCAACTTCTTCTCTTGTTTCACGTCTCTCGCCCTTCTCTTTTCAATCATCTATGCAGTTCCTGAACCCTTTCCAGAATTTTCTGCGCAATCGCCTTTCTGCGCCGGACAGCCGCCAGGGCTTCGGGCCGGTCCTGAAACCGGAACTCTGACGCCCGGAACCGCTCATCCAGGCCCACGTACCGCTCCCCCTGTACCAGCTTATCCGCCAGATACAGCAGGGACCGCTCATCCAGGGTCTCGCTCATACTCTCCGGAAGATCCATGTGCACACGTATCACAGCAGCCAGACGGCTATATCCCATCCGCTCCAGTTCCTTTGCCAGCACCGCCGGGTGATCCCGCCTGTCCCGGGCGGCGTCATGGAGCCCGGCGGCAGCCTCCAGCAGACGCAGATCAATGCCCGGCACGCCTGCCGCCAGATCCAGGGCCGTCCGGCGCACCGCGCCGCAATGGGCCCGTACAGGCTCCGGCGTCCCGTAGAGGCGGAACAGCGCTTCCCTCTCCCCCGCCGTCGGCACGGCATCCCGGCGGAAGGCTAGGAGGCGGCAGTAGTCCTCCGGCGTGTCGATATCCAGCAGGCAGCCCTCGTCCCCTGTCTCCAGGGTACGGGTCTCCAGCTTGTCCAGGGCCCCTTTCAGGCCCCGGGCACCGTCGTGGCGGAAAACGGCCTCCAGGCCTCCCCGCCGCAGCAGCAGCGGGTGGCCATTTTTTCCCCGGCAGACGGGATAGACAGCCTCTCCCGGCACCGCGGACAGCGCCTTCAGCAACTCCGGGGCAAACTGGGGCAGATCCGCCGGGCAGAGGAAAATCTCCTCCCCCCTGGCAGCAGCGAGACCCATCCGCGCGGAGTCAAACATCTGGGAGCGGGCGTAATCCCGGTTATGGACAAATCGGACCCGCGGATCAGAAAAAAGCCTCTCCACCTCGGGGGCCAGGAATCCCGTCACCAGCACAACTTCCTCCGCGCCGCCCTCCAGCAGCCTGGAAACCGTGTGCCGGATCACCGCAGTCCCGCCGAAAGGCAGCAGGGGTTTGAAATCCGTCATGCGGCTGGACAGGCCCGCCGCTAAAATTACAGCACTTACCATATGACAATAATTCTACGTTATCCTAACACAGACTTGGGCGAATTGCAATGTTCTCCAAGGGATTCCGTTCCAGAACTTACATTTTTGCCTTCTTCCCCCCTCCGGAACCCTCTGGCACGGTTATCCCTTTTCCTTTCCGGAGAGGAAGGGCTGTCCCTCCGGAAGGCGCTGGAGGGACATGACGGCGTTGGAGAAATCCGCCTCAGTCTCTCCCTCTGCCACCAAAATACTGGTGCCGGCCGGAACGGCGTGGGCCTCCAGCAGCGCCCTGTCGGAAAAGGCCAGCTTTCCGGTCAGCGTGCAGAAGTATTCCAGCGTGCGGAGATCCGGCGGATCCGCCGCCTCCAGTACCGCCGTGCTGACACCCCGGACGCCGCACCGCTTCGCGGCCCGGAGGGCCGCCTCCGTATAGGCTGGACGCACCACCAGGGCGGCGTCCACCCCTTTGTTGACCACCCGCATGGTCCCGGTGAAGGGCAAATCCTCCAGCATAGGGCCTCCTTTCCGAAAACGGAGGTATCCGCCGCCGCTTGGGCAGCGGATACCCCCTCAGTTTTCCTGTACTCACAAGACGGTGAACGCCGCCAGGCCGGGCCTTTTGCCGCCCTGCCGCGCTAAAAAATCTTGCACTGCATCCGGGTTCTTACTTCTCCGTCAGATACCGGTAGCACTTGATAACGTTGGTGCGCTGGACGTACTCCATGGTCTCCTCCTGGCCGATGTCCATAGGGAACCGGTCGGCAAAGCTGATATTCGCCACGCACTCGTCTACGCTCCAGCCCTTCTCCACGCCCTTGCCTACGGCGGCGATCCATTCGTAGATGAAGGCCCGCTGCTTGGGGATGTAGTCCTTCGTCACCACAGGGCCGTGGCCGGGGACGAAGTAATCCACATCCTCCAGGCCCTCCAGGAAGGTGAGGGTTTTCAGGAGATCGCCGATGTTGGCGGAATGGAGCCAGGTCTGGCAGCTGGAAAACAGGGTATCTCCCACGAAAACCACCCGCTCCTTGGGCACATGGACGCAGATCTGCGCGTCGGAATGGCCGGGAGTATGATGGAGGAAGAACTCCGTATCGCCCAGTTTCAGGGTCAAATGGTCGCTGAAGGTAATCTGGGGGTAGTTGACAATGTAGTCCTCCTTGGAGGGCATCAGGTGCAGCGCACCGGGATCCTGCCGTTCCAGCACGTCCACGCTGTACTCATAGCAGGGCTTTTCATCCGCAACGGTCCAGAAAATGTCCTTCAGCTTCTCGTGGCCGATGACCAGGGATTCCCCGGCAAACCAGTGGTTGCCGAAGATGTGGTCAATATGGCCCTCCGTATTGATGAGATACTTGATGGGGCCCCGCTTTTTGGCGAACTCCCGCATTTCCAGCAGGGTGGAGAGCCACTGGGCGGTATCAATGAACACGGATCCCTCCGAGGTGAACACGATGCTGGGGTTGCAGCCTCGGATCTTGGTCTCCGTATAGACGTTAGGGGTCAGCATTTCCATGGGAATCTACCTCGCTTTCTCTTCCGGTTATTTTGCGGCGGCGCGCTCCAGGGCTTCTTCCAGGGCGTGGCGCACCCAGACGCGGACCATCTCCAGACGGTATTCCCGGCTGGCCCGCTGGTCGCTGATGGGGGAGCACTCCTCCGCCGCGGCTTCGGCGGCCTGGCGGAACAGTTCCTCACCGGGGGCCTTCCCCGCCAGCAGCGCCTCGGCCTTTACCGCCCGCATGGGGGTGGGGGCCACGGCGCTCAGGGAGATCCGGGCCTCCGCCACGGTCCTGTCCTCCGCCAGGGTCAGGCGGGCGCCTGCGCCCACGATGGAGATATCGGAGTCCCCCCGGATGGCAAACTTTTTATAGGAGGCGCCGGTATGGGGCTTCACCTTGGGCAGCACAAACTTCACCAGCAGTTCCCCCTGCTCCAGGGTGTTCTTGCCGGGGCCGGCGAAGAGGTCCAGGATGGGAATCTCCCGGGCCCCCTTCTCGGAAGCGATGACTGCCGCAGCGTCGTTCAAGATAAGGCCGTGGATGGCGTCGGCGCTGGGGTTTGCATTGCAGGCGTTGCCGCCGATGGTGGCAATATTCCGTACCTGGAGGGAGGACACGTGGCCGCAGGCCTCTTTCACCACCAGATAGTCCTGATCCAGGCGGCTGTCCAGGGAGATCTTCCGCAGGTTGGCCAGCGTACCCAGGGTCAGCCCCTCGCCGGAGAGGGTGATTTCGTCAATGCCGGGGATATCCATCATGCCGATGACGGCGGTGGGCTTCAGCAGCCCAAGCTTCAGGCGGGGCACCAGGTCTGTGCCGCCGGCCAGCACCCGGGCGCTGCCTGCGTACTCCTTCAGAAGCGCGCAGCACTCTTCCACGCTGCCGGGCTGAAAATACTTTTCAAATCTCATCTGTCAGACCTCCTGCCAGTTGATCACAAAGTCACCATAGTCGCCGTCCCGCACGGCCTCAATGGCCTCCACAATGCTCTTGTAGCCGGTGCAGCGGCAGAGGTTGCCATGCAGGCCCTCCCGGATCTCGTCCTCAGTGGCGTAGGGATTTTCGTCCAGAATGGACTTGGCAGTCAGAATCATGCCGGGGGTGCAATAGCCGCACTGGACGGCGAAATGGTCGATAAAGGCCTGCTGGAGGGGATGGAGGCCCTTCTCTGTCTCCAGGCCCTCAATGGTGGTAATCTTGTGCCCGGCGGCCTGGACAATCAGCATGGTGCAGCTCTTCACGGCCTTGCCGTCCACCAGGACGGTGCAGACGCCGCAGTTGCTGTCGTCACAGCCCCGCTTGGTGCCGGTGAGGTTCAGTTCCTCCCGCAGCACCTCCAGCAGCGTCTTGGAGGGATGTACATACACAGTCCGCCGCCTGCCGTTGACGGTCAGTTCAAATCTCATTTTTTCCTCGTTCATGCTTGCGCAGCCTCCTTCGCTTTCTTCTCCTTAATCAGCGCCAGAATCCGCTCGGCGGTCATGGGATACCCGGTAACCCGGACGCCCACCGCCTTGTAGACCGCCTCCGCAATGGCGGGCCCTACGGGGATGGTGATGGACTCGGCCATGCCCTTCGCGCCGAAGGGGCCGTCAGGTAGGGCGTCAGGATTGATAAAGGCGTGGACATCCTCGTTCTTGGGCATTTGCAGGATGCCGGGCAGGCGGTAATCGCTGAAATTGCAGTTAGCGATCTCGCCGTTTTCATTGTAGAGGTGCTCCTCCATGGTGGAGAAACCGATAGCCATGTGGACGCCGCCCACAATCTGGCCCTCCACCAGCTTGGGGTTGATGGGGTTTCCGGTGTCAGCGGAGGAAGCTACCCGCAAAACCTTGATCTCGCCGGTCTCCTCGTTGACGGCTACCTCCACGGCAGCGGCGGAATACTGGAACCAGTTCCAAACCCGGTCGGAGAGGCCGTTCTTGTCCCATTGGTGGATGGGGGCGGGGCAGTAGATGCCGTGGCCCTTCACAGGGGTGCCCTGCTGGAGGCCCCAGTTGCCCTGGGTGAACATACCCACCGGCACGAACAGGGAGGGGATGTTCACCTCCTGGATATAGGTGCCTTTCAGATAGGCGGTGGTGCCCTCAATCTCCACCTTGGAGGGATGGAGGCCGAAGTGGCGGGCAACCTCCTCTTTCAGCTTGGCAATACACTCACTGCAAGCCGCCAGCACCGCGTTGCCCAGGTTATAGGTGGTGCGGGAGGAAGCGGAGTAGTTGTCATAGGGGGTGATGGCGGTATCACCCTTAGTGGTGCGGACGGCGGTGATGGGCACATGGAACTGATCCGCCACAATCTGGGTCATGGCAGTGGTGGCGCCCATGCCGTTCTCGTCGCAGGAGATGAAGAGCTGGATGGTTCCATCGGAGTTATACCAGACCTCCGCCTCGGAGCGGCCCAAGGGAGTGTTCTGCTTGCCGCCTACGGCGCAGCCCCGGCCCTTCTTCCAAACGCCCATATCCTGGACAGGCTCCTCCTCCACGCCGATCTCGTCGGCTACGGCCTGGAGGCACTTCTTCAGGCCGGTGGAGGTAATGAGTTCACCATAGCAGTTGCGTTCACCGCTGTCGATGATGTTCTTCAGCCGGATTTCCACCGGGCTCATGTGGAGTTCGTCCGCCAGCCGGTTCATCAAGCACTCGATGCCGAACTCGGCCTCCGGGCAGCCCAGGCCCCGGTACTCGGCGGCAGGGACGGTGTTGGTGGACACGGCGTAGGTGTCCATCCGCATATTAGCGGTGCGGCCCTTCTCCGCCCAGCGGTAGCAGGGGGCGGCGCCGGAGGAGGAGAGGCGGCCGGAGAAAAAGGTGTTGTTCAGCGCCGCGCCGATCTCCTCGCAGAGATAGTAATCGTTGGCGATAACGGTGCCGTCCTTCTTGGCTCCCAGCTTAACCTTGGTAATGCAGGGCCAGTTGGAGGGCGCGGAGCAGAACACCTCTTTCCGGGTAAAGGTAAACCGGACGGTCCGCTTGGTCTTGAGGCACATCAGGGCGGTCAGGATCTCGATATAGGGGTTCAGGCGGGAGCCGAAGGATCCGCCCATATAGGGCTGTATCACCCGGACATAGGCTTCCTTCATCCCCAGGATACGGCAGATGCCCTGCTTGATAACGCCGTGGACACCTGCGCCGTTGGACCACATGGTGATGCCGCCGTCGCTGTCATAGCGGCAGATGGCGTTGGCGCACTCCAGAGGGCTGGCGGTCTTCTTGCCGACCCAGAACTCCCCTTCCACGGTGACGTCCGCCTTGCCCATAGCCTCCTCCACATCGCCGGAGTTCATGTAGAACGCGCCAACGATGTTGGGGGAAACCCGGTTGGTGGCCCGGTCTGCGGGCCGGTCCTGGAACCCCTGGTCACGGGTCTCGTAGTCGGGGTCGATGACTGCGGCGGGATCCGGCTTGATGGCCTCGTAGTAGTCCAGTACATGGGGCAGGACTTCGTACTCCACATGGATCAGTTCCACGGCCTTTTCCGCCAGTTCCTCAGTCTCCGCCGCCACCAGGGCAACCGCCTGTCCGGCCCACAGGGCCCGGTCCGTGGCCAGCACCGCCGCCTTGGGGTACTGATCCCAGTCTATGCCCGGCTCCGTACCGGTGAGGATGTACAGGACCCCCTCCAGGGCCTGGGCCTCGGAGGTGTCGATTTTCAGGATCTTGGCGTGGGCGTAGGGACTGCGCTTCGCCTTGATATGGGCCATGTTGGGGAACTGGTTGTCAAAATCGCTGGCATACAGTCCCTTGCCTGTGACCTTGTCGTAGGCGTCAATCCTCTTTTCGCCTTTCCCGATTAAGGTTTCCATCTTATTTCCTCCTGTTTTAAAATTGTATAGCCGGCACAGTTGAAAAGGTTCTGGCAGATCCTGTTCAACATGGCACTGTGCGGCGGTGCTGCGGGCCGCATACGCGGCCTTCTGCGCCTGCCTCCAACAGGTAACGGATAGGCGCCCCGGCGGGCCGCAGGCCCGCCGTCTGAAATGGCGTATCCGCTCCGTTCCAGCTGCGTTGACTATATCATCTCTTCCGCTTATTGCGGATGTAGGCGGCCAGCATCACCAGCAGGATCAGGCCGTAGCCCAGCCACTTTCCCGCGTCGCCCCAGCCCAGGGCCACAAAAAGGTTCGTCAGGCTTTGCAGCACCACGGCGCCCAGCACCACGCTGAGGTAGTTCCCCTCGCCGCCGTTGATGGAGACACCGCCAACCACTACCGCCACAATGGAAGGCATCACGTAGTTGGAGGCCATGTCCTTGGAGGCGTGACCCAGGTAGCCCAGCAGCAGCAGGCCGATGAGGGCCGCCAGGATGCCGCTGGCCACAAAGGCCGCGCACCGGACCCGCTTCACGTTGACACCGCTGAGATAGGCGGTGTTCTCATTGGCCCCCACGCCCAAAATCCGGACGCCCAGGCTGGTCCGCCGGAAGAGCACCATCATAATGGCAGTCACCAGGACCACCACAATCAGGATGTTGGGGAACACGCCGGTAAATTTCGCTGCCAGCCACTGGAGGGCCGGGGCGGCGTTGCCCTCTATGGCCACCTTGGACACGTAGGCGTTGACAATGCCCTGGACAATATTGGCCATAGCCATGGTCACCACCAGGGAGGGAAGCTTCAGATAGGCCGTCAGCAGGCCGTTGCACAGGCCGAAGAAGCCGCCGATGGCCAGTGCCGCCAGAATGGAGAGCAGGATGCCGCCGTTCTGGCCGTTCATGATGTGTCCGGCGCAGATGCCGGTAAGGGTAGCGATGTACCCCACGGAGAGGTCAAGCCCGCCGCCGCCTACGCAGATGACCAGCTGCTGGCAGAGGCCAAACAGGGCCACAAAGGCCGCCAGCCGGATGGTCAAAAACACCTGGGACACAGAGAGGAAGGTCCCGTGGGTCCCCATCACCGCGCCGATGACGATCTCTCCCAGGATAAACACCAGGACGCACATCAAAAAGGCGTTCATGGTCTTGCTGTTTTGCTGGTAGAACTCCCGCACGGGATGCTTCTCCAACTGAACGGGACGGTTATCCATTTCCGGCACCTCCCTTCAGCTGGGCCCGCCGCTGCTGGAACGCGTAAATGGAAGAAGTCGCGATAGCGGCGATGATAATGATTCCGCTGACAAAGGTCTGGTAGGCATTGGGGATATTGGCAAAGTAGATGATGCGGCCCACCAGGCTCATGATCAGCGCGCCGGCAATGGCCATGAACACGCTGCCCTTGCCGCCGGACATGGCCACGCCGCCCACCACCGCCGAGGCCACGGCCTGGAGTGTCAGGGAATCCCCCAGGTTGGCGTTGCCCGCGCCGTTCTGCCCGGCGTAGTACACGGCCACAAAGAAGCAGAAGAGGGCGTTTATCAGATAGGCAATGGTCTGGATTTTCGCGGTGTTGATGCCGCTGTCGTAGGCGTTGTCGTTATGGCTGCCCACGGCGTAGATGTACCGGCCGGTCCTGGTCTTCCGGATAACCCACCAGATGGCGCAGGCCAACAGAATCCACAGCAGTGCGGAGGGCACAAACTGGCCGATTCCTGCAAGACCGGGGATATTTTTCAGGTCATAAAAGCCCCGGAACCAATCCACCACCTTGCCGCCGGGGGTGGGCGTTACAAAAAGGGCGATGCCCAGCCAAACGTAAGACGTGGCGTAAGTGGCGATGACTGCCGGCAACCGCAGGTATCCCACGGCAAAGCCGTTGACGGCGCCGATGGCCGCCGCGGCGGCAAGACCCGCCAGCAGGGCGTACAGGCCGGTGACAGGCCGCGCCGGATCCATGATCCGGGTCATGATGCAAAGCTGCAAAGCCATGGCCGTGCCGCAGGACATGTCCAGCCCTCCGGCGATGACCACCACCGCCTGGCCCATGGCCAGCAGAATCAGGGGGGTAAAGGAATTGATATAGCTGAGCATGGTACGGACGGTGAAGAAATTACTCTGGAGGCAGGCGATAATCGCAACCATCACCACCAGAATCAGCACCGTGGAGGTCTCTGCGCGGGAGGTCAGTTTTTTGATCAGTTTGTTTTCTTTCAAAACGTCTCCTCCTTTACTGGACCCGCATGGAGTGGGACACAATGTTGTCCTCCGTGATCTCCGGCCCCGTCAGCTGAGAGACCACCTCTCCCTCGTACATGATAAGCAGGCGGTCGCAGTAGCTGATCAGTTCGTCCCTGTCGCTGGCGTAGAGGATGACGCTCATGTCCTTCTCCCGCACCAGGTTCATGATGAACTCGTAGAGATCCCGCTTTGCGCCTACGTCCACGCCCTTGGCCAGGTCCGCCAGCAGCAGTACCTTGATATCGAAGGGCAGCCATTTGCCCACGACAATTTTTTGCTGGTTGCCGCCGGAGAGGGTGTAAATATCCACGTCAATATCCCTGGCCCGGACAGATAGAGCCCGGCAGATCTCCTCCGCCTCGGCCCGGTATTGCTTTTCCGGAGTGAAGAAGGGCTGCTTTTTCAGGCCCAGCTTGGGATAAATCATGTTGTAGTAAATGGAATTGCGGGTAAACAGCCCCTCCTTCTGCCGATCCCCCGGCACCAGGAGGACGCCGCTACGCACCGCGTTGGAGGGCCGGTTCAGCCGGATCTGCTCTCCGCCGATCTCCACGCTGCCGGAAACCTCCGGGTAGTTGCCTGCCAGGGCCAGCATCAACTCATTCTGTCCCTGGCCCGCCAGGCCGCCGATGCCCAGCACCTCTCCCTTCCGCAGCCGGAAGGAAATGTCCCGCAGGTATTTCCCGTAGGTCAGGCCCTGCACCGTCAAAACCGGATCGTCCGGGATGTCGTAATACTCCTTGGTGGTGCGGATCCCTTCGGTTTCGCCGGTGATCATCCGCACAATGGCCTCCGGATCCCTGCCGTCCTTGGCAAAGTCCATGGCACCCACGTTCTCGCCGTTGCGGAACACCACGATGTCATCGCAAATCTCCAGAACCTCCCACAGACGGTGGGAGGTAAAAATCATGGCGACGCCCTCTTTCGCCAGCTTCCGCATATAGGCGAAGAGGCTCCGCACTTCCTCCTGCTCCAGGGCTGCGGTGGGCTCGTCAAAAATCAGCAGCTTCGGCTTCACGGAAATGGCCTTGGCAATCTCCGTGATTTGCTGCTCGCCGGGGTTCAGATCGCAGACCTTGCGGTTCACGTCCAGGCCCGGCATCAATTCGGTGATGATTTCCTCCGCCCGCTTGACGGCGGAGGCGTTATGCAGGAAAATCCCTTTTTTCTCCTCGATCCCCAGGGCGATATTCTGCCAGACAGTGAGATCGGGAATCAGGCTCAGGTTCTGGAACACCATAGAGATGCCGTCCATCCTGGCCTCGTTGGGGTTTTTGTAGGCGATCTCCCGTCCCTCGTACAGGATGGTGCCGCCGTCCTTGGCGTAAACGCCGGTGATGATTTTGGAAATGGTGCTCTTTCCGGAGCCGTTTGTGCCAAGCAGCCCGGTGATCCTCCCCGCTTCGCAGGTCAGGTTCCCGCTGCTCAGCGCGACAACGCCGCCGAAGAGCTTTTTGACAGATTTGGCCTCCAACAGGGGCATAGGCAGTCTCTCCTTTCCTCCGGTGGTCGTGTTCACCTCCCCGGCGGGCATGGGCGGCGCGATGAGGATCTCACCGCGCCGCCGTCCGCACCGGCAAAGATCGGTACGCTTACTTGAAGAAAGCCTTGACTTCATCCTCGGACCAGTATTCCGTCAGGAGATAGTCGTCGCCTTCGTTTTCCACCAGGGCCTTCATGTCCTGGAAGGTTTCGTCGGTGAACCAGGACTTGATGTCATAGATGAACGCTCTGCCGTAGAGGCCGCCCAGGGCGCCGTCGGCGGGCTGCTTGCCCTCAGCCAGGTTCACCGCCACCCGCAGGCCGGAGGCCACGATGGAGGGGGGATTGGGCTGGGAGCACATCTTCATGGTGGAACCATTGTCCAGCAGTTCCTGATAGAGTTTGGCGTTGGCAGTGCCGCACTCCACAAAAGCGGCCTTGGGCTCCTTGCCCAGGTCGGTGAAGGCGCTCAGGCAGCCATAGCCCATGGAGTCCTGGGTGATGACGCCGTCGATCTGCTGGCCGGAGCCCAGCAGCTGGGAGGTGATGTCCTTGGAGGTCTGGTTGTCCCAGCCGCCGGAGGTGCTGGAAATCATCTTGATGTTGGGATAATTCTTCAGCACGTCGTCGGTAGCGCGGATACGCTCGTTATTGGCGGGATGGCCCTCGCCGCCGTAGACCTGGATAACGTTACCTTCGCCGCCCAGCGCCTCGCAGATGTAGGAAGCCACCTTATGGCCCCAGGTGTAGTGATCGATGGAGACACAGTACACGCCCTCCACGTCCACTTCGCAGTCGGCGGCCACAACGGTCTTGCCGGCGGCCACGGCCTCGGCCAGAACGCCGTTGAGGTCAGTGGGAGAGTTGGGGTTCACCACGATCACGTTGATGGCATCATCATTGATGAAATCGCGGATGATGTTGGCCTGCTCGTTGGCGTCCCAGTTGGTGGTGTTGTTGACGATCTTATAATCCTTGATGCGGCCTTCGGCCTTGTACTCCTCAGCGACCTTGGTGAAATCGTCGATACCCTCCTGGCGGAAGGTAGTGCCTGCGGCGCCGGTAGAGAAGCCGACTACCAGGTCGCTGGTTCCGGTAGGAGTTTCGGTGCCGGTATTCCCGGCATCGGGCGTCTTCTGCTCTGTCTGCCCGGCATCTGGGGTTTTGGAACCGGCGTCCTTGCCGCCGCCGCACCCGGTGGCCAGAGTCAAGAGCATCATCGCGCTGAGTAAGAGAGCAACTACCTTTTTCATGTTCTTTCCTCCATATGTCGTTCTGTTTTACGGACGGGCGATTTGATCCTCGATTGTTCTGTAATCAATAATCGTTTATCCGTTTGTCAGTATTATACCAAAGACTGAAGGGAAAGCAAGATCAATTTTCCTTATTTCCACAATAACCCCTTAAATTCGGCGGAATTGCAAAGACAGAGGTACAAAAATTGTGTACTTCCAATAAAAATTTTTCCTTCCGAAACCGTCCCCGCTCTTGACATTTTTCCCTACAATCCGTATGCTGGTATACAGCAGGAAAAGAAGGAAGGAACTGCCATGGACACTCCGATCACAAAAGAAGAGGCCGCCTATCAGGCCATCCGGGGCGCTATCATCCAGGGAGAACTACAGCCGGGACAGGCCGTCACCATCCGGGATCTGGCGGCAAAATTCGGCCTGGGCCGTACCCCCATTACCGACGCCATGAAGCACCTGGCCCTGGATGGCTGGCTTGAGTCCACCACCGGCGTAGGGACCCGGGTGGCCAACCTGGATCTGTCGGATCGCTACGCCTACATGCAGGTCCGGGGGGCCGTGGAGGCCCTATCCGTGCGGCTCTGCGCCGAAGCCGCCGGGCCGGAGGATCTCCTGTCCCTGGAACACTGTTTAGCGGTAGCAAAGCTGGCTATCGACTCCGGCAATCTGGTGCGGGCCATTGAGGCGGACATCGACTTCCACCGGCTCTGCGCCAAATGCAGCGGGAACCGTTTCCTTTACCAGATCTATGATCGGATGCTGTCCCAGGACGAGTTAGTGTTTTTCCGCAACGTCTCCGATGTAGACATCCGCGTCCAGTCCCACCAGCAGCACGCCGCCATTGTGGCGGCTATCCGCTCCGGGGATCCGGATCGGGCGGAAGAGGCCTCCCGCAGCCACACCAAGACTATCCTGGAGCGCCTGCGGGCGGAACGGAAGCAGCCCTGACAGGCTGTGATATCAAAAAATAAGCACCCCGGCCGCCTTTACCAGGCGGCCGGGGCGTTTATCAACTCTCTGCCGGACACTCCGCGTCCGGTTACTTTTTTAGAAAATACCCTGGGCCATCATGGCGTCGGCCACCCGCAGGAAGCCGGCGATGTTGGCGCCTGCCACCAGGTTGTAGCCCAGGCCGTACTCCTCCGCAGCCTCCACGCTCATGGTGTAGATGGTATCCATAATCCGGTGAAGCTGCTTGTCTACCTCTTCCTCGGTCCAGATCAGGCGTTCGCTGTTCTGGGCCATCTCAAGGGCGGAAGTGGCCACGCCGCCGGCGTTCACCGCCTTGCTGGGGGCCACGATGACACCGGGCTGCTCCATCAGGAATTTCAGCGCATTGTTGGTGGTGGGCATATTGGCCACTTCGATATAATACTTCACGCCGTTGGCGGCAATCTGCTTGGCATGCTCCAGATGCACGTCATTCTGCATGGCAGAGGGCATGGCAATATCCACCTTCACCCCCCAGGGCTTCTCCCCAGCGTGGAACTCCACGCCGAACTTTTCCGCGTAGTCCTGCACCCGGTTGCGGCCGGAGCCCCGCATCTCCACCAGGTAGGCGATCTTCTCCGGGGTATTCACGCCGTCGGGATCATAGACATAACCGTCGGGGCCGGAGAGGGTGACTACCTTGGCGCCCAGTTCCGTAGCCTTTTTGCAGATGCCCCAGGTGACATTGCCGAAACCGGCGCAGGCGATGGTCTTTCCGGCCAGGGCCTCCCCCTCGTGCTTCAGCACGTTTTCCAGATAGTACACGGAGCCGAAACCCGTGGCCTCAGGCCGCACCAGGGAGCCGCCGGAGGCAAAATCCTTACCGGTGAGGACGCCGTTTTCCCATGCGCCCCGCAGGCGGCGGTACTGGCCGAAGAGATAGCTGATCTCCCGGGTGCCGCAGCCCATATCCCCGGCAGGAACGTCCACATCCGGGCCGATAAAGCGGTGGAGCCCCGTCATGAAAGATTGGCAAAAGCGCATAATCTCCCCATCGGACTTGCCGGTAGGATCGAAGTCGCTGCCGCCCTTGCCGCTGCCGATAGGCAGGCCGGTGAGGGCGTTTTTGAAGGTCTGCTCAAAGGCCAGGAACTTGATAATACTGAGATTCACGTCCTTCTGGAACCGCAGTCCGCCCTTGTAGGGGCCGATAGCGCCGTTAAACTGGCAGCGGTAGCCGGTATTGGTATGCCAGGTCCCGTCATCTGCCATCCAGGTCACCCGGAAGGTGATGGTCCGCTCCGGCTCCACCATCCGCTCCAGCAGGCAGGCCTTTTCAAATTCCGGATGCTTTTCCACTACCGGCTCCAGAGAGGTATAGACCTCCTCCACCGTCTGGACGAACTCCGGCTCATTGGCGTGCCGGGCCTTCACATTCTCGATGACTCTTGCGATATACGCGTTCATCAAACATCCTCCTTCTGCAATTAACGCTTGAACCTAACGCTTCTGCCTTGGGTTCCGCCTTTTTTCCGGTATTACGGTTATTTTACCA
The DNA here is from genome assembly GCA_910584995.1 of uncultured Oscillibacter sp. Classification (GTDB taxonomy): domain Bacteria; phylum Bacillota; class Clostridia; order Oscillospirales; family Oscillospiraceae; genus Oscillibacter. The sequence continues at coordinate 107,199 of CAJUDW010000004.1, forward strand.
TATTCCCCGGCGGATTGCAACCGCAATTCACGGCTGAACCGGCCCGTCCCCGTGGGTCTCCAGCAGGGCCTTGACCGTTTGCTCCAGAACCGCCATGTCAATGGGCTTGGCCACGTGGGCGTTCATCCCGGCCTCCAGGGCATCCCGGATATCCTCGGCAAAGGCGTTGGCCGTCATGGCGATGACGAGGATCTTCATGGCCAGCGGGTGGCCGGAATCCCGGATGGCCCTGGTGGCCTTGTAGCCGTTCATGACCGGCATCTGCACGTCCATCAGTACCAGCTGGTACTGCCCAGGCACAGAGCGCTCAAAGGCCTCCACGGCAAGCTGGCCGTTTTCATAGATATCGCAGGAAGCGCCTGCCATATCCAGCAGTTCCCCCAGGATCTCGGCATTGATCTCGTTGTCCTCCGCCACAAGGATGTGCATCCCCTTCAGGATGCTCTGCTCCTCCTTCCGCTCCGCCGGCTGCTCCGGCTCCTGATTCCGGTTGATCATGGCGTCTATCCTCTGGCGGAAGCTGGTCAGGAAGAAAGGCTTAGGCAGGAAGGCATCCACCCCGGCCTCCACGGCCTCATCCTCAATCCCTGGCCAGTCATAGCTGGTGAGGACCAGGATGGGGATATCCCTGGGAATCTCCCGGCGGATGCGCCTGGCTGTCTCCAGGCCGTCCATCCCCGGCATCTTCCAGTCCAGCAGGATCACGTGATACAGCCGATCCTCCTTCTCTGACCGCTTGATCATTTCCAGCGCCGTATGGCCGTTTAGGGCATACTCCACCTGGACGCCGGTGCTCTCCATGGTAATCTGGATATTCTGGCAGATTACCTCCTCGTCATCCACTGCCAGGATCCGGGTAATCCCATGATTCTTCCAGAAATTCTGATCGATTTCCTGTTCGCTGACATGCAGTTCCAGGTTGACCGTGAAGGTGGTGCCCTTCCCCTTCTCACTCTCCACGGAGATGGTACCGCCCATCAGATCCAGCAGGTTCTTCGTAATAGCCATGCCCAGGCCTGTGCCCTGGATTTTGTTGGTAACGCTGTCCTCCTCCCGGGTAAAGGCGTGGAAAAGTTTTCGGAGATACTCCTCGCTCATGCCGTAGCCGTCGTCCGACACCACGAACCGGAACCGGGCCAGCTGCTTGTTCAGCTGCGGCAGTTCCTCCACCGACAAGGTGACATGGCCGCCCTTGGGCGTGTACTTCAGCGCGTTGGACAGCAGGTTCAGCAGGATCTGGTTCAGGCGGATCTTATCCATGATCACCTGCTCATGCTTGAGGCCCTTGTTGTACACCTCGAAGATATGGGACTTTTCCTTCATCTGGGGGCGGATGATGGCGTCGATATTTTCAATCAAATCCACCATATTTTCGTCGGACAGGTTCAGGGTGGTCTTGCCCGCCTCGATCTTGCTGATATCCAGGATGTCGTTAATCAGCCCCAGCAGATGGTGGCTGGAGGCGGTAATCTTCCTGGTATACTCCCGCACCTTGTCGGGATTTTCCGCGTCCCGGGCCAAAAGGGTGGCAAAACCCACAATGGCATTCATCGGCGTGCGGATATCGTGGCTCATATTGGAGAGGAATGAACTCTTGGCCCGGTTCGCCTCCTCAGCAATCTGGAAGGCTTGCTCCGCAGTCTCCTTTGACCGGGCCAGCATGGCGTTGCTCTCCTCCAGCCGGGCGTTCATTTCCTCCTGGCGGCGCAGGTTCTCCTGTTCCCTGCGGAACAGGGCCTTGCTGTTCCGCTGCCGGACTATGGATACCGCCACCAGCATCAGCAGGATCAGCAGGAACACCGACAAAACCAGCAGCATCCGCAGGATGGCCTCCACCATATTCACCGTCCCGGAGGCCACGTATTCCGCCGGGATCAGGAACAGCAGCAGGGTGTCATACCCCCCCAGGGAGGCCAGGCAGTATAAATAATCCTCGTCTCTATACTGGAAATCCGCTGTAACAAGATCCCTCTGCTCCAGAATCTCCCTGAGATCCCAGTTATCGCGGCCGTCCACATCCTCCAGGACCTTCAGCACGTTATAAGCCTGGATGGTTTTCTCCTCTTCAGTGTCGTCATACATCCGCGTGCCGTCGCTCCGGAGGATATACGTCTCGCTCCGGTTCCCATAGGCGCTGCTGTCATAGTATTCCGTCAGGGTATGTACGTCCTTCAGCAGGACAATGTGGGTGAAAACGGTATCCCCTCCATGAAGCGGCGCATTAAATTTCTGGACAAATGCCCAGCAGCCGTTTTCATGGTCCTCGCTGTCAAAAATAAAGACATACCGGCTCCGGCCATCAGAAATCCGGCCGATATCGGACCAGACGCCGTGTTTTCCGGCGGCGTCCCAGCAGTTCCCCTGGCTGTCCAACAGCATCAGGCTGGAACTGTAGCGGTCCGTCTCCAGCAGGCGCTCCAAACGGCCGGCAGCGGCCGGCACATCCTCCTCCACGTCCAGTTCCCGGCCCTCCAGGATGTTGACAGCGGCGGTGAGATAGTTCCAATGGGCATCCAGGGCGTTGTACAGATTGGCCCGCACCTGGGAGGTCAGTTCCGTAAGCTGAGTAGATCGCTCCTGAAAGATCTGCTGATCCAGATATTTTGTGAAATAGGACCCTCCTGCCGCCAGAAACAGAAGCAGGCAGGCCGCCGATATAACGGGAAACAAGAAAGCGTATTTTTTCTTCCGGGGTTTCAAATCATCCATAGTTTCTCCCGCTTTCCCCTCACGTCAAGGTGATATAATCCGTGGGCTCGGCCAGCTGATCCCCCGCCTTCAGGCGGTTCACAATAATCTCTTCATAGGCGTCCCGCAGCTTTGTGCAGCCCGAGGCGCCGCAGGCATCCAGTAGCTTCCCGTGGAAGGCGTCGTCGCCCAGCACCGTCAGGGAATAGCTTCTGGCCCGATCCAGTTCTTCCCCGGAGGCGGTAAGTCTTTCCAGCCGATAGCCTCTATCTGTCTTTGCGATTTCCATCTCAAACCCGCTGGACACATAGAGGGAGGAGTCGTTCATCACGGATCCCCGCTGTCCCGGGGTGTTGAGGAGGGCCTCCAGATAGCTGTACAGCTGATCGCCCGTCAGCCGGCACTGCTGAAGCGCTACGCTCTCCCCCATGGTCAGGAACCGCAGTTCCTCCGCAGTATAGCTGCCGGCGGCAATATTCCCCGCCGTATTCACCGACTGGCCAATCAGCAGTTCTGCCCCCAACTCCTCCCGCAGGGAGTTCATCACGGCGGAGGCCGCCTGGCTGCCTCCCTGGGGGCGGAAGTCATAGGAATAGGCAGTATCCACATAGGCAGCCTGGGGCGGCTCCGCACTGCCCCGCCGCATCGTCCTGTTGAAGGCGTTAAAGGCAGAGCGGGCATCCGTGTACTTCCCGGTAATCATCCCCTGGACAACCTCCCGGGAAATGGAGAACATATCCGAGGAGGCTAGGCGGATATACAATTTGTTATCGTCAATATACTTCCGCATATGCTTCAGTTCTTCCGAAAGCCCCAGTTCCGCGCCTTTGCTGTAAGGGATCATATTTTTCCCGCTGGCAATCCGCTTCTGGCCCTCGCCATTCAGCATGGCTTCCAGAATATCCAGAATCAGCTGCTTCCGCTCCGGGCTCTCCTCTGCCCGGACGCTGGCGGCAGCCTGGAAGGCGGGATAGGTGAGATACCAGTTCTCCTCCTCGGTCTCACCGAAATAGGGCATCAGCAGGGATTCCCCGTTTTTGCTGTTCCGGATGGCCCCCTCGCTGCCGGTCCCACGGATCATGGCCACCTGCCCGTCCTCGTAGGCCTCAATTACCTCGCTGTGCTGGATATCCAGATCGGCGGCGGTAATGCCGGTATACGCAAGGAACTCCTCCAGCCGCTCAAAAGCGGGGAGCCATACTTCTTCGCTGAGTTGGACTGTCTGGCCGCTCTCGTAGCGCTGGCGCCACTCCCGGCCCTCCTGGGAGATCATCTGGGGGATGGAAAGCCCCTGCAAAATCTCCATACAGGTATAGTCCGCACCGAAATTGGAGAGGAAGGGGCGGACGCCCGCCTCCCGCAGGGCGGCACAGGTCTCTACAAATTCCCCGTAATCCTCCGGCACAGCCAGCCCATACTCCTCCAGCATGGGGCGGTTGATGATAATGCTGTCAACTTCCGCGCAGGCCGGGAGCCAGTTGACTGTGCCGTCGCTGTAGGTATAGTTGCGGAGATAGGCCTGGGGGAACTGGTTGGCCAGCCAGGAATCGCTGAGATCCAGCAGGGCGTCCCTCCAGGCGGCCACATCGCTGAGGGAAAAGCGGCGGACCGTCAGGATGTCCGGCAGATCGCCGTTTTCCTCCTTGAAACGGTAAAAATCGGTGGAATTGGTTGCCACATAAAAGACAAAATCCACCTCCGGGAAGGTCTCCTGGAGATAGGCGCCGTAATTTTCCGTCAGCTGGTCGCTCCAGAACGCCACGGTGACGGTCTCTCTCCCCGCCGGCCCATGGCCGTCCCCTCCGCCGTCCGCACTCCCGCCGCAGCCGGACATCAGGAACAGCCAGATCACGCCTGCCAAAAGGGAAATGAAACGCGCCTTTTTCTTCATTGGAATCCCACTCCTTATTGCCGGCGGCAGCCTGGAAAAAGCAGCCGGGCCCTATCCGCCGGCAGGCACGGGCCCCGCGCACCGGCTCCTTCATCCGGGCCCACGCAAAAGGGCACAGCCCGTATATTTCCATCAGAAGACAGCCTGCTTCCTCCGGCTCCGGTCTTTCAAAAAAGGTAAAATACCGCAGTATTATTTTACATGTGGAGGAAAGAAAAGTCAAGGAAAGCGCCGTCCCTTTTAAAATAAGTGTTGCCGGAGTATAACTCCGGCGATTCCTATAGAGGCACATTGATATGAAAGGGGCCTTGTGTTATAATCGGCTCAACAAATCGGAAATTTGAATGTTTGGAAAGGAAAAAGAAGGAGAATGAATGTTTCGTTATTCTCCAACCAATATCTTGTTCGAAAGATGTGTGCCAATGATGTAGCGGAAGTATACACATTATGCTATAAAAACAGTTTATACTATCAATACTGTCCACCGTTTGTATCAGAACAGAGCATTATGAATGATATGAATGCGCTCCCACCCAACAAGGAAATGTGCGATAAGTATTATCTGGGATTTTATGATGGGGAAAAACTGATTGCTGTGATGGATTTCATCATGG